>QBZD01000042.1 GCA_003282485.1 Pelagibacteraceae bacterium AG-333-C14 | reverse complement strand
GATTCCGCCATACGCAGCGCAAAGTTTAAATAGTGGAATAAGAGATTTAGTAAACCTAATTTGGAAAATAAATTTAATAACAAATTACAAAGCTAAAGATAAGATTATTTATTCTTATAATGTCGAACGAAATGCAAAAATTAGGCAAACAATCAAGTCATCTATTGTACTAGGACAGCTAATCGATTCTATTTCTGTTGCTCTTCAAAATAATACTCCTCTAGAAGAAGCTATAGCGCCTGAAGCAAGAGAGCAGGCATTTGGTAAGATGAGTAAATTTAGTGATGATATAAATGAGCCAGGCATTTACAATTCTATAGCTCACGATATCTATACAGGCCAACGTTTAGCAAAAAACTTAAGAGATAAAAATAATACCCTTATAGATATAGATAAAAGCATAGGTTTTAATTTTTCTATAATTTCGAAAAATAATATATTCGATCACCTTGAAGATGACACTGTTAGTAAATTAAAAGAACTTGATTGTAAATTTCTATGTAATATTCAAGAAATTGAGTCAGACCTAAATCTCACAGAGATTTTGACATCGGGAGATATTATTGTAAGGCCTGATATGAAAATATTTGGCGTATCTTCGGAGAAATTAACTATTGAGCAAATGTGCCAGGATTTATTGAGCCAAATCAGTTAGAATCAAATGTTTAAAATACACTTAAAAATGAGTGGCATAAATATCACAATTTTTCAGATCATGTGAATAATCAAGTAAAATCAATATCTTAAAGATTACAAGAACCTTGTTTAGCTATATTTTGAAGTTAAAGTCTGTATAAATACTATATGTAGTATTTAAAAACATAACAAATAAGGGGGAGTTATGATTAGAAACGCACAAAACGCAATAAAAGCCTTAACGAGTCTTGGGCTTTCATTATTAGCACTGGGAATAGTAATAGGTCTATTAAGTGGCGGTAGTCTGCCATTTGTAGGAAATATTGCCAGCAATATAGTTTCTCTTGTAAGCCAATTAGGTAATGCAGGTGTAGTCGGGTTGATTGCAGTTGGCGTTATTCTTTGGTTGTTTCGAGACTAATTAAACTTTCACTTCCTTGCATTAGCAGGGAAGTGAATTTAAGGTAACGAATGATATCCAGAATTAAGCAAATATTGAGAGAAATCATAGACTTTGGTCTATTATTGATAGCTATAGCAATAATTTTGGAAGTACTTTTTGGCCCTTCATCTCCATTTTTAGGTAAAGGTATTACTGACAACTTAGTTGGGTTATTTAACAGACTTGGGAGTGAGGGCGTTGTCGGGATTATATCTGTTGCAATAATAATTTATCTTTGGAACAGACTGCAGAAATAATACCGAAAAACTAACATTTTTCTTGCTCATTTCATTTTTTTATTAGAACCTAGCAATCTATTATTACAATTTGGAGGTATTTAAGTGAGAAATTTAAAATCAATAATGATAGGGCTAATGATATCAGCTTTATCGACAGTTGCATTTGCTGACGGTCACTGGTCTACAATAAAAATTGGCACCGAGGGCGCTTATGAACCATGGAACTTTACAGATTCAGATGGCAACCTAGTTGGAGCTGAATTAGATCTTGCAAGAGACTTATGTGCTCGCATGAACGCTGAATGTGAATTTGTACAACAAGACTGGGATGGAATCATTCCTGCATTGGTAAATGGGAAGTATGATGTAATCATGGCTGGTATGTCTGTTACTGAAGAGCGTAAAAAAACAATAAGCTTTTCTAAAGCTTATATGACTGAGCCAGCGAGGTTTTTTGCATTAAATAGCTCGCCATTGAGCACGTTTTCATCGGCAAAAAATTTGAATTTGGATGATGATGGGGACTCAACTTCTGGAACTATTAGTGCTCTAAATAATGCAATGAAAGGTATGAATGTTGGTGTTACAGTTGCAACAATCCATGAGGATTTTGCAAATAAATACCTTGATTCAAATCTTAAAGTTTATCCAACTCAAGATGAAATGAACCTTGATCTAGCAGCTGGAAGAATCGATGCAATGTTATGTGACGTAGGTACAGCTGAAGCATTTATGGAAACAGCTGGTGGTTCAGATGTAGTAACTTTTGGTCCAAATGTATTTGGAGGGTTACTCGGTGAAGGTGTAGGAGCTGGTATCAGACAAGGTGATGCAGATTTAAAAGCAATGTTTGATAAAGCTATTGCTGATGCAGCTGCCGATGGAACTATTTCCAAAATTTCTATGCAATGGTTTGGAAAAGACTTGGCTCCAT
>QBZD01000041.1 GCA_003282485.1 Pelagibacteraceae bacterium AG-333-C14 | reverse complement strand
CTTTAATCTGTGCTCACGTTCTTGTTGCCTCGTTTTATTTGTAAACAATATTTCTGATATAATATTTGATTTTTTATAAATATGACGTCCTAACAACATATTTTGAAGAACAGTTGCATTTTCAAATAACTCTAAATTTTGAAATGTACGAGCGATACCAAGGGAAGCAATATTATGCGGTTTAATCTTTGAAATATTCTTACTATCAAAGAATATTTCTCCATTACTTGGTTCATATATCCGGCTGATTACATTAAAGAGAGTAGATTTGCCTGCCCCATTTGGCCCAATGATTGTAAATATTTCACCTGTATCAACTGTGAAAGAGACATCATTCAATGCTTTTACTCCACCAAAGGATACAGTGATATTCTTTACTTCAAATAAACTCATTAAACCCTATCCGATTTAGTAAATACTTTTTGTTTCTTGAACGTTTGTTTCTTGTAAGTAGGAAACAACTGAAAGAATAATTTTATTTTTACCCAACGACCATAAATACCTAGCGGTTCATAAAGAATGAAGAGAACAAGTATAAGTCCGAAAAGCATAGGCTCTAGTCCTGGCTGTGATCCTATAGAATTTGGCAAATAATCTCTGCATATCGCAATTAATTGAGGTAGGTATCCTACAAAAATTGCTCCAAATACAGTTCCATGCAGACTTCCCATTCCACCTACAACAATCAAAAGAAGCAATGTTAATGATAAGAATATATTGAAAATGTCTGGCGCAAGATATCCAATGTAGTGTGCGAGCAAAGCTCCAGCTAGACCAGTAAAAGCTCCTGAAATTGCAAACGATAAAGCTTTGTATAAACCTAAATTTACCCCAAGACTTTGGGCGGCAATTTCACTGTCTCTAATTGCCACGAAAGCTCTACCTGTTGGCGATCTTAATATATTAATAGCTGCAAACATGGAGAGAATTAAAAAGGCTAAGCATACATAATAGAATTGAGCACTATCATAGAAACTCATTCCCTTTATTTCAGGCTGGGGCACGTGCATTCCTCGGTTTCCTCCAGTAAAATGTTCCCATTTAATGAAGACGTGTTCAGCAATAAAACACAAAGCAAGTGTTGCAATTGCTAAGTACATGCCCGTTAAACGTAGAATAGGTATGCCTATGAGTGCTCCCACCATAAATGAAACTATAACAACGATTAAAATGGAGGCAAAAAATAAGATATCACTAGTAATTAAAAAATGCATTTGCTTCCAATCCAATAAATGGAATTCCATTCGTAAGTAAAAATGCGTGCGTATAGGCCCCTATGCCTAGGAATGCAGCATGACCGAGAGAGGCAAGTCCAGTGTATCCCGATAAAATCATTAATCCAATTCCTGCGATAGCCAAAATACAAACATAAGAGATCTCACCTAAATAAAAATCATCAATGATTAGTGGCATCGAAAGCATTAATATAATTAGCAATGAATACCAAAATTTGTCACCGCCGTGCCGTGCAATGTTAATATCTTGAGCGTAATTTGTTTTAAAAATGAATCTCATTAAACTTTTTTAACCTCAGCTTTATCTGAAAATAACCCACGAGGATAAATAATTAACGTTAAGATAAGAACTAAGTAAGCAGAAATTTCCCTTATGCCTCCAAATAAATAATTCTCATATGTTCCACACAATTGCTCAACTATACCAATAATTATCCCACCAACAATTGCACCAGGAATAGATCCAAATCCTCCAAGTACTGCGGCCGCAAAAGCTTTTAGACCAATAAGTGAGATAGACGTATCTACCAGTGTTATCGGTGCAAGTAATACACCTGCAATCGCAGCTGTTGCTGCTGATATTGACCATATTAACGAGAAAATAAATTTAACTGGTATTCCCATATAATACGCGGCCAGTTGATTTTCTGAGGAAGCGCGCATGGCAACACCAATTCTTGAAAATGTGAAAAATAAATAAAGAACTGAAACCAAAATAACTGTTCCGATGATAATGGATAAGTTTACATATGAAATAATCAGACCATTAAATTCAGTTATTTTTCCTGAAAAGGGAGTGCTGAATGAGAAGATATCTGTTCCCCAAAAAATTGATGCAAAGCCTCTTAAAATAAAACCTATGCCAATGGTTAACATTACAGTTGCAAATGGAGGTTGGCCAATAATTTGCCTGACGACTACAGCGTCTAAAAAGAAACCAAAAACTGCTATGATGACGACAGTAAGAGCGAATCCTAATACATAATCCATGCCTAAAACGCCAATTAATGAGAATGCAACAAATGCTCCAAGCATTAAAATATCACCCTGAGCAAAATTTATAGTTTCTGTAGCTTTA
>QBZD01000040.1 GCA_003282485.1 Pelagibacteraceae bacterium AG-333-C14 | reverse complement strand
TATGGCTAGATCTTTTATCTGAGATAAAATTTGCTCGCAATTCTCAATAGTAATGTTTCTATGAGATTTTTCATAAAAAATAAATCCTATAAAGTTTGCGCCAGCACCAATTGCATGCTGTGCAATTTCTTGATTTCTTACGCCACAAATTTTAATTTGGATATCACTCACGTTATTTCTGAATAAATATTTTTAGCTGCTTTAGCAGGATCTTTAGCACCTGTTATTGGCCTGCCTACAACTAAAATATCAGCCCCTGCATCAATAGCTTCCTTTGCTGAAAGTGTTCTTCTCTGATCATTTATTGCATTCTCTTTACCCCTAATTCCTGGAGAAATAATCTGTAGTTTTCTTTTATGAGTATTTTTTACTTCTGAAATCTCCAGTGGACTGCAAACAATGCCATCCATGCCACAATTGACAGCAAGTTGAGTTAGAAGTTTCACATTCTCATTGACTGGTTTTTCAATACCGATTTCTGAAATGAGTGTATCATTAAAGCTGGTCAGCATAGTTACACCGATCAATTTAGTTCTACTATTAAGTTCTTTTTTTACGTTTACACACTCAATAAGCATTTCTGAGCCTCCTGAAAGATGCAAAGTAGTAAATTTTGGTTCGAATTGTAAAATATTACGAAGTGCTTGTTTTACTGTATTGGGAATGTCGTACAATTTTAGATCTATAAAAATTGGGATTTCTAATTTTTTTATTTTTTCCAGTCCTAAAAGACCACATGACATAAAAAATTCTAAGCCTAATTTAATCCCCCCTATATGTGGAGAAATTTGGTCAACTAATGCTATTGCTTTATCAATATCACTTGTATCGATAGCGCAAAAAATAGGATTATTAGTCAAAACAAAATTATAGGTTAATCGCCTTCTTCTTGTGAAATAGAGATATTGTTTTTTGAATTTAATTTAAGTCTCAATTCTTTTCCAGTTTTAAATCTTGGAATAAACTTCTCGTCTACTTGAACAGCTTCTCCAGTCCTTGGATTCCTTCCTGTTCTTTCTTTCCTGTGCTGAACTGAAAATGCCCCAAAGCCTCTTAATTCTACTCTTTTGCCCTCAGCTAAGGAATGTGTGATTTCGTTAAATATCGTATTAACTATTCTTTCTACGTCTCTGACAAATAAATGAGGATTAGCTTCGGTAATATTTTGTATAAGTTTGGATTTAATTAAGCTCATATAATAATTATATGATATTGAGACTTATTGTAAATAATTGAATGTAAAGAATATTTAGTCTTCTTTTTTGTCTCTACCAAGAGCTTTGCCTAAGATAGCGCCAAGACTAGCTCCACTATCCTTTGAGCCATACTTTTCCATAGCTTCGCGTTCCGTAGTTTCTTCCATTACACGAACGGATAAACTAATTTTATAACTTGCTTGATCTATATTTGTTATCGCAGCATCCAACTTATCATTCTTTGCCCATCTTTCAGGACGTGCATCAGATTTACGAAGGGCCAATTCATTTCTTTTAATTATAGATACTGGACCTTTTTCTCCAACACGCACTTTTAGTCCAAAATCACCTGTTTCTATTACATTACAGGTGACTATATCTCCCTTTACTTTATCTTCTAATTCGTCAAATGGATTGCCATCAACTTCTCTAACAGACAGAGATACTTTATCATTATCATTGGTAATGATTTTTGCTTTAATCTTATCGCCTACTTTATATTTTTTAATTTCTTCTTTAGGATCTAAATCCCATGAGAGATCTTTACTAAATATCGCTCCATCAATTTCACCTTCAAGATTGCAGAATATAATATTGTCTTTAATATTTGTAATATTCGTTTCAATTATACTTCCGATAGGGTTAGACTCATTGAATTTCTGCCAAGGATTTGGTGACAATTGTTTAATCCCAAGGCTTAATCTTCTTTTTTCGTGATCAATTTCTAAGATCTGACAATCAACGGCTTGCGATCTAGCATAAAGGTTTCCTGGCTTAGAGTTTTGCCTCTGACTCCATGTTAGCATATCTTTATGACATAGGCCTTCAACTCCATTTTCAATTTCAATAAAAATTCCATAATCAGTGACGTTAGTTACAACACCTTTTACTTTATCATCAACATTAAACTTCTCCTTAACCTGGAGCCATGGATCATCTTCAAGTTGCTTCATTCCAACAGAAACACGATTCTTTTCTGGATCAACTTTTATAATCTTTACTTTTACTTGCTGGTCTATTTTAAGGACTTCTGATGGATGGCCTATTCTCTTATATGTAATATCACTACTATGGAGTAATGAATCATATCCTCCCAAGTCAACGAAAGCTCCATAGTCTGTTATCGCTTTTATCTTACCTTCAACTACATCTTCCAGTTTTAACTGCAAGAAACGCTCTTCTCTGACTTCTTTATGCATTTCCT
>QBZD01000039.1 GCA_003282485.1 Pelagibacteraceae bacterium AG-333-C14 | reverse complement strand
CGCTTACAGCATAAGAGAAGAAACTTTTGATAAGATTGTTTACTTAATGAATATTGAAAGTAGTAAGTTTAGAAAACCTGTATTTCCTGACACAAAAATATTCACAGATGTAAATGCTTTGCGCTCAAAAGGTAGAGTTTGGAGGTTTGAAGGTAAATCATATGATATAAGTGATAATGCTATATGCGAAGCAAAATGGAGTGCTATGATAATGGATAGGGATAATGAGCAAAATTCATAATACGGCAATAATTGGAAAAAACACTATCATTGGCTCTAATGTAAAAATTGGACCATATTGTGTAGTTGAAGACGGTGTCAAGATTGGCAATGATAATATTCTTTACTCTAACGTGAATATGACTGGAGAAACAGACATTGGCCAAGGAAACACATTTTTCCCTTTCTGTTCAATAGGATCTCAACCTCAAGATTTGAAATATCAAGGTGAAAAGAGCAAGCTTATTATTGGAAATGAAAATATTTTTAGAGAACACACCACTGCCAACCCAGGTACTTCAGGCGATAATATGATAACGGTTATTGGAAATTCATCATTATTTATGATAGGCGCCCATATTGCTCATGATTGCATCATAGGAGATAAAGTGATCATGGCCAATCAAGCTACGCTTGGTGGTCATGTCCAAGTAAATGATTTTGCTGTATTAGGGGGGTTATCGGCAGTACATCAATTCTGCAGGATAGGTAAATTAGCAATGATTGGTGGATTATCTGCTGTTGAAAATGACGTAATTCCCTTTGGATTAGCTATAGGCAACAGAGCTAAAATAACTGGTGTTAATATAGTTGGACTTAAAAGAGCAGATTATAGTAAGAACATTATTAGAGAATATTCAAATACTATTGATAAAATATTTACTGGTGGAACAATAACATCTGAGAAAGAGAAAATAATAAATAGTAATAATGATTTAATAAAAGAACTTTTAATCTTCTTAGACGTAAATTCTTCAAGAGGACTCTGCCAATATGAAAAATGATTCTTCAATTTGTATAATTGGTGGGTATGATGAATTATCAAAGTCTCTTTTTAAAACACTTAAAAATAAATATAAATCTACGATCTTTATAAATCTTATAAGTACAATTAATCATGATAAAAACTTATATAACTTTAAAATATTTGAATTGAAAAAAATATTAAAACTTCTTAAGTTAAATAAAGTAAAGGATATTATTTTTTTAGGAAAAATAGTAAGACCAGATTTATCCAAATTTAAAAATGATGGAATTGTTGAAAATTATATTCCCAAACTTATCGAAGCTTATAGGAAAGGAGATGGCGCTGTTTTAGATGCGGTCGTAGGCATATTTAAAGAACTCAATTTCAAGGTTGTATCTCCATTTAAATATTGTGATAGTTTAAGTTTAAGTAATGCTGATGTATTAAATAAATATAAAAAAGAGGATATAATTGATATAAAAAAATCCAGTGATCTCCTTGATGTATTGTCTGAATTCGATAACGCACAAAGCGTTGTATGTGCTGATGGGTATATAATTGCAATTGAAGCGGCTGAAGGAACTGACTCTTTATTAAGAAGAACCTGGCAAATAAGACAAGATTTAGATCAATTAAAAATTAAATCAGGATTTCTTGTAAAAAAAATAAAAAATAATCAAAGTAAATTTATTGATCTCCCTGTAGTGGGACCTATGACTATAAAGTTAATTAAGAAAGCTAATCTCAAGGGTCTTGCAATAGATATTAAGAGTACAATAATTTACAAAAAAGATGACTTTTTAAAGTTAGCAAAAAAATATGATTTGACAATTTATAATATCAGCTAGTTCCTTAGCGTGTATTTTTACTCGATCTACCAACTCCGTATTTAGTAATGCTTTTCCCAGTATATAATTGTCTTGGTCTGCCAATCTTTTGTATAGGATCTTCAATCATTTCGGTCCATTGAGCAGTCCATCCAGCTGTTCTTGCAATAGCAAATATGACTGTAAACATTTCTGGTGGAAATCCGATTGCTCTCAGAATTATTCCAGAATAAAAATCGACATTTGGGTAAAGTCTTTTTTCTATGAAATATTTATCATTGAGTGCAATCTTTTCTAGATCCATTGCGAGTTTTAATATTGGATCATTCTTAACTCCAACATGCTTAAGAACTCTTTGACATATACTTTTAAGTATTTTAGCTCTCGGATCATAATTTTTATAAACTCGGTGACCAAATCCCATTAACTTAAAAGGGTCATTTTTATTTTTAGCCTTCGCAATATATTTTTTAATATTTTTTGATGATCCAATTTCCTCAAGCATTTCTAATGCAGCTTGATTAGCGCCTCCATGAGCTGGTCCCCATAATGAAGAAACACCTGCAGCTATGCAAGCGAATGGGTTTGCTCCAGAGGACCCTGCAAGTCTTACAGTTGATGTAGATGCATT
>QBZD01000038.1 GCA_003282485.1 Pelagibacteraceae bacterium AG-333-C14 | reverse complement strand
TCACGTCGAAAAATGGTAAGCTTATACAATGATAAAAATTCATCATTTAAATAATTCAAGATCGCACAGAGTGCTTTGGTTGCTTGAAGAACTTAATGCTGAATATGAAATAATTAAATACCAAAGAGACAAATTTACTAATCTTGCTCCTAAAGAATTAAAGGACATTCATAGTTTGGGAAAATCACCGGTACTTGAACATAATGGAAAAATGATTATTGAGTCTGCAGCTATCGTTACTTACATTATTGATCAGTGTGCAAGTGAAAATTTTGCACCTATTATTACCGATAGTGATTATTATCAATATCTTGAATTAATGCATTATGCTGAAGGTTCTGCGATTATGCCATTCTTATTACAATTATACGCAAGATTTCTTGGTGATAATTCGAAAACATTACAGCCAAGAATAACATCGGAGATTCAAAACCATCTTGGATTCTTGTCTACAGTACTGGGAAAAAATGAGTATTTTTATAGAAATAAATTTTCAGGAGTAGATATAATGCTTTCTTTTGTGCTAGAAGCTGGAAAAATGTCTGGAGTATTACAATCATTTTCAAACTTAAATGATCTATTAGCAAAATATCAAGACAGAGACGCTTATAAGAAAGCTATAGAGTTAGGTGGCAAATACTCCTTAGGAAAATAATTGACGACCAGATCGCGATAGCTCTTATCTTGTAACCGGTGAACATCTCCAATTTATATTTGGATTTATAATCTCTTCAAAAAGATAGCGAGCATGCTCGCAATTTGTTTCATCGTCCATCCAACCAAAAATTAACATCACTTTATCCCATTCATCAGGAGCCATTAAAGATTTTTGTTCAAGCCAGTATGACCCATTTGCATGTTCAGTACTTTGAACTGCATTTACTAATTCTTTTTCTTTATCAAAAGCAAAAACAGATGATGAAAGCATCAATAAAATTATCAGAATTTTCATAATTAATAATATCAATATTTGTAAAATTATTATTAGTAAATTTTAACATAAAAGCTCAAAAACGACCAGATCACGATCTGATCGATTTACGAAAGAAAGATGGTTCAATATTTGGTGATTAAAGTGGTATGCCCGCTCGGGTTCGAACCGAGGACAACTCCCTTAAAAGGGGAGTGCTCTACCAACTGAGCTACGGGCACATGTTCATATTTTTATATACGAATAATAGCTAAATATATACGTATTTTTGTATTTCAAGTAGATATCTCACATCATATCTAATTCTAGTCTAGCGATTTCTGACATGCGTGACATATCCCACGGAGGATCCCATACTAAATCAACGCTCACATTGTTTACGCCTGGAACATCGACTACTGCTTGTTTAACTTTTTTAGGCATTTCATCTGCGACAGGACAATTTGGTGTCGTTAAGGTCATGTGAATCAGAACATCATTAGTTGGTGAAACTTCACATTTATAAATTAAGCCTAACTCGTAGACATCAACTGGAATTTCAGGGTCAAATACTGTTTTTAATGCGTCAATTATTTTTTGATCTTCTAGCTTTTCCATTGATTATTAATTGAAAAGTTTAACAAAAACACCGTAGCCATTTTCATCAAGTTCATCAACAGGTATGAATTTTAATGAAGCAGAATTAATACAATATCTAAGGCCGGTATCTGTTGGCCCATCATTAAATAAGTGACCTAAATGAGCATCTCCGTATTCACTTCTAACTTCAGTTCTCGTCATGCCAAGAGATTTATCAATAATTTCAACTATCTCTGTTCCATTGATTGGGCGGTCAAAGCTTGGCCACCCTGTGCCTGAATCAAATTTATCTAAAGATGAGAATAATGGCTCTCCAGAGATAATATCTACGTATATACCTTTCTCTTTGCTATCCCAATATTCATTTGCAAAAGGTCGTTCAGTGCCATCATTGAGAGCAACAGCTTTCTGCTCATCAGTTAGCTTGCTTATAGCTTCTGCTCTTTCTTCTGGTGTTGCAGAACACCAAAAAGGAGTATCAATTATATCTACTTTAGTCATATCATATCCTTCTAAATCAACTTCTGAGAACGCATTATTACTATACAATAACTGTAATACAATAAATAGGAGTAATAAGGCGATATATACAGGATATAATCTCATAGTTTAATCTTTCAAAGCATTTTTAAATGTATGCCAAGCAAGTGTCGCACATTTAACTCTCATAGGAAAATCTTTCACGCCTTTTAGAGCGTAAAGAGAATCATCTTCATCAATAGTGCTTAGCGAATCTTCAGAACCTTTCACTAGGTCAGTGAAATCTTTGAACATATTCTCTGCATAGGACAGTTTTTTACCCTTTAATTTTTCAGTCATTAGTGAAGCAGACGCTACGGAAATAGCACATCCTTCTCCTGAAAATTTGATATCCTTTATAATGTCATCATCATCGACAAATAACGTAAGGCTTACCTTATCACCGCACAATGGATTATGTCCGTGAGCACTTTTATTATGAGTTTCACATTCGCCAAAATTTCTAGGCTCCTTA
>QBZD01000037.1 GCA_003282485.1 Pelagibacteraceae bacterium AG-333-C14 | reverse complement strand
ACCCTAATTTTTCCAGAAAATGCTAAATTACCATGTCCTGTCATTGTTCCAATACATGGAAGTGCGGGATTGAGAGAGGGTCATCACACTCATATGGTTAACTTGTTAGAAGCAGGTTTTGCTGTTTTTAGAATCCATCACTTTGAATCTCGTGGCGTCATTTCAATAGTAGAAAATCAGACGCAAGTTACTCTTGCAACAATGATAACGGATGCATTTCGTGCACTTGCACTTTTAAACAAACACCCAGATATTGATAAAAATAAAATTGGCATCATGGGATGGAGCTTAGGAGGCAGCACAGCTCTTTATGCAGCATGGCAACCAATAATAGATGCACTAACTTCTGGGGAAGAAAAATTTTCTGCCTATTTACCATTATACCCTGGAGCCTTACTCAAACCCGAAGATAATCGTTGGTCTAATGCTCCAATGCATATTCTATTTGGTGAGGATGATGATTATACACCTCTAAGTTTATGTAAAAAGCTCATTGATTATATGAAACCAGCTCGTGATGTAGAATTAACGGTTTATCCTAATGCTCATCATTCTTTTGATTCAATTGATCCCGTTGAATTCATTCCTTACGCTATTAAGCTAAAAGACATGTTCATCGATTTAAAGAAAGATGGGCATCAAGTTTATACTGATGAAAATAATAATACTTTTTACCTGGACAATAAGGAAGAAAGGTTTCGCCTGATCAAAGAAACACCCAATCTTCTTGGCGCACATGCTGGAGGAAACTGGACGGCACGTAAACAATCACATCAGGATGTGGTTGATTTTTTTAGTAAGCAATTTTTTTCATAAATCTTTTAAGTAGTGTTGACTCTTATATCGAGTAATGCAATAATAAGAACAAAACAAGAACATTATTAGATATATTTCATGCTTTTAACATTTTATAAAGAGGCTGTAGAGTGCGGTTTTCCTTCTCCAGCAAGGGATTTTACCGAAGGGACAATTGATTTGAATGAAGAGCTTATTCCTCATCCAAATGCAACTTTTATTGTTCGTGCACGAGGAGACTCAATGGTGGGTTCGGGGATTTATCCTGGAGATTTATTGATTGTTGATCGAAGCATTAAGCCTCAAAATGAGTCAATTATTATTGCCGTTCTGGACGGAGAATTAAGTGTAAAGATTCTTAGACTTAAGAACAAGCAAGTCAATTTGTCATCTTCTAATAAGAACTACGCGGATGTCCCTGTTTCTGAAGAAATGGATTTTACCATATGGGGAGTATGCACGAACGTTATTCACAATTTAAGTCCATAAAACAGATAAAATATGAATAATAAAGTTTTTGCATTAATTGATTGTAACGCATTTTATGTTTCCTGTGAGAGAGTTTTTAATCCCAAGCTTAACAATAGACCGGTTGTAGCATTATCTAATAATGATGGATGTATTATATCTCGTTCAAAAGAAGCAAAAGCACTTGGAATTAAAATGGGTGTACCACTTTTCAAAGTCAAAGATATTGTAGAAAAGGAAAATGTATTTATATTTTCCTCTAACTATACATTGTATGCCGACATGTCTCGTCGTGTAATGAATATCATTTCATATTCATCTCCTCACACAGAGGTTTATTCAATTGATGAAGCATTTGTAGAATTAAGTAGTCTATCGATCGATTATGAAGAATACGCACATCAATTGAGAAAGACTATTTTGCAACATACAGGTATCCCAGTTAGCATAGGAATAGCGTCAACAAAAACTCTATCAAAAGTTGCGAATCATAAGGCAAAAAAAGATGAGTCTTTAAATGGTGTTTGTTCTCTTGTAGACCATGAAAATATTGATCAAGTTTTAGAGTCAACTGAAGTAGGTGATATTTGGGGAGTAGGTCGACGTTTATCAAAGAAGCTTATTAATCATGGCATATACAATGCAAAGTTATTAAAGAACTGTAGTGACTCGTGGATACGTAAGGCAATGAGCGTTAATGGCTTAAAAACAATTACAGAACTGAGAGGAATTTCTTGTATGCCTCTCGAAGAAAATTCGATTACAAGAAAAAGCTGCTGTACCACCAGATCATTTGGAAAGTTGCTGACCAATTTAGAAGATGTCGAACAAGCTGTAACTACTTTTGCACGGAGGGCAACAGAAAGGATTCGTTCTGAAAGCCTTGCTGCGTCTTGTATTTCTGTTTTTTTAAGGACCAATCCTTTTGACAAGAAAAGTCCTTATTACTCAAACGGCGCATCAAGAACATTGCCTTACCCAACACATGACAGCATCACTATTATTGAGACCGCTTTGACTCTTACAAAAAGAATTTTCAAAAACAAATACCAGTATAAAAAAGCGGGCGTACTTCTTAGTGGCTTGTGTGATGAGTCAGAAATTCAGGAGACTTTATTCGAAAAAAACTATAATCAAAATTCAAATCTTATGTCAGCAATAGATTCAATTAATTATCGATATGGACGTGACACTATTCAAATGGCATCAGAGTGCAAACTTGGAAGTTGGAAGCAAAAAAGAAAAAACTGTACACAAAA
>QBZD01000036.1 GCA_003282485.1 Pelagibacteraceae bacterium AG-333-C14 | reverse complement strand
GAAAAAGTCGGACCATTTGGCTCAGAGAATCCTGAGCCAAATTTTATATTTGAAAATATTAAGCTAGCTTCTGTGGACCAGATTGGGGAAGATCATCTCAAATGTCTCATAAAATCAAATGAAAGCTCTTTCATTGAGGCTATGGCATTTAGAAGTTTAAATACGAAGCTTGGAGATGAATTAAAAAAGAATAAAGGTGGAAATATTTCAATATTTGGAAAGATAAAAATAAATGAATGGAATGGTAGAAAAACTCCTCAACTGCATATAATTGATATAGCGAATTCCCAAATAAACTAATCAGTTATTGATTTCATATTATTATTAGATATATAAATGGCATACGGTCCCTTCGTCTAGCGGTTAGGATATCTGGTTTTCATCCAGAAGATCACGGGTTCGAATCCCGTAGGGACCGCCATATCTGTGACAATATGGCATTATAAAATCACCCAGAAGCATTTACATAGGCCTTAGAGGCATTATCTATAGAGTATGACAAATAAGATGTTTTCACATTATCAGCCAAGAAATTTCAGTGACAAAATTGCACTTATGTTTACTAAAATGCTACGGTTTTTTGCAGATTTTTTTTTCAAGAAAAGGTACGGTCATCGCGCAGTAATACTTGAAACTGTCGCGGCTGTACCTGGAATGGTCGCAGGTATGCTAAACCATTTAAAAAGTCTCAGAAAGATGCAGGAGGGTCGGGGTTGGATTAAAATACTCTTGGATGAAGCCGAAAATGAAAGAATGCATTTAATGACCTTCATAAATATTGCAAAACCATCTGCTTTTGAAAGATTTTTAGTCATATTTGTTCAAGGAGTATTTTTTAACCTATATTTTTTCATGTACTTAATCTCCCCTCGTACATGTCATCGGATAGTTGGTTACTTTGAAGAGCAAGCAATCATAAGCTACACTGAGTACTTAGAAGAAATTGACAGTGGCAATATTGAAAATACTCCCGCGCCAAAAATTGCAATAGATTATTGGAACCTATCAAAGTTTGCTAAACTTAGAGATGTAATTATTGCTGTTAGAAATGATGAAATGGGCCACAGAGATGTTAACCATGAATTTGTTTCTATTATAGATAATGAGGTTGCAAAAAAAGATATATTTGATGGTAAGGAATTAAAGACTAAGAAATAGGTTAATATAACTAATCAATAAATTTATGTTGCAATTTGGAATTTTCTTACACTCACTAGTAGTGGGATTTATGATATTCTTTATGGCAGTGGTCTCACCAACAATTTTTAAAGTACTGGATGAAACTAACTCTGGAGTATTTCTAAGACAACTCTTTCCACGTATGTTTCTATATGGATTGATTGCAATGTTACTTGCATTTTTAACAACTTTAAATAGTCAGTTAAATATTTATTGGATTATATCCACTATTTCCTCAATTTTTTTTGCGATAAATCTATATATAATTACACCTAAAATAAACTATCATCGAGATGAAGCGAAATTAGGAAATTCTCTATCTGAAAAAAAATTTAAACAATTTCATTTATTCTCAGTGGCACTCTTTATTTTACAGCTACTTGGATCGTTATATTTATTATTAATTTATTATTATTAGGAGTAGTTATGAAGATTTTAAAAACATTTGATAATGCAAAACTTATTATTGTCGAACTTGAAGTTAACATGGGAGATAAAAAAAGGAGCGCACCTACACTATGTGCTTCAATTGATGATAAGATAATCCCATTAAGTTCCGCTCACGATGGCAGGCCAATACTAATGAACCTAGATAATGCACTTCAGCAATAATGCTTAGGTTGTGAACTGAGTTATAAACGCTTCTGCTTTAGATAAGATTTTTTTCTTTCTTTCATCTTTCATTTTATCATAAACGCTTACCATCATGTTCAGTCTTGGATTGCTACTAAAAAATTTTCTATTTTTATTTATGAATCTCCAATAAAGGCCATCAACAGTTTCACACCATTCACCTTTTTTAAAATCCATCATCTTTAAGTAATAACTCGAACCACAGATATATGGTTTTGTTGCAAATATCCCTCCATCACTAAAAAGACCCATGCCATAAACATTTGGCACCATTACCCATTCAGAGGAGTCAACAAACATCTCCATGAACCATTTATAAACTTGTTTGGGTTCAATCTCACA
Source organism: Pelagibacteraceae bacterium AG-333-C14 (assembly GCA_003282485.1). GTDB lineage: Bacteria > Pseudomonadota > Alphaproteobacteria > Pelagibacterales > AG-422-B15 > CACNXQ01. The sequence continues at coordinate 1,233 of QBZD01000036.1, read as the reverse complement.
TAGATTCATTAGACTTGATAAAATCATCAGTCTCTCAATATGGTGCGTCCAACCATATTTCAATGCATTTTTAATTGAATGATCCAAGGGTGGTATTCCAGTTTCGCCCGAGTACCACTCTTTTTTAAATCTTCTCTTATGTTTAAAAAAGTTTCCCTTTTCCATTTCTGCTGAGTAATTCTGATAAATACCTCTCATAAATTCTCTCCATCCAATTACCTGTCTAATGTAGCCTTCTAAAGAGTTCAAATTAACTTTGGTTCTTAATTTTTTTAATCTATCAACGATCTTTTCAGGTGTAATTAATCCACTATTAATTAGAGGACTAAGTGCACTATGAAATAGAATATTATCTCTTTGACTTACTGCATCCTCATAATCACCAAATAAGTTTACTTTTTCTATTAAAAAATCATCTAGCCACACTGCTGATTCTTTATGTGTAGTAGGCAGCCAGAAATTTTCAGTATTTCCCGGATGATTTTCAAATGTTGTATTAATAAATTTCTTCAATACTTTTGTATGCTTAGTTTCAGAAGCTGCTAGACGTTTTGGCAACTTAACAGTCTGTGGTAATTTTTTTCTATTATCTTTATCAAAACTCCATTTTCCTCCAACTGGTTTTTCGTTTTTAACTAATAAGTCAAATTTAATACGACTCATTTTGTAATAATTGGCCATTAAAGGTTTTTTTTTGTTTTCAAGATATTTTTTAAAATCGTCTCTTGAATTAAGAAACATAGGGGAGGTGACGATCACTCTTTCTAATCCAATTTCTTTTACTATTTTATTTAGCTTTTTTTCAAAAGGCTTGTCTTCAACTTCAAAAGAGAAAACTCTCTTCGATTTGTTTTCTTTGATTGATTTTTTTAATTTATCTTCATATTTATCAGAAAAATTATTTTCACAATCATAATAATCAGTCTCGAAACCTTTAGATTTTAATAAATCATTGTAACTGCGCATTGATGATAAGAAATGAAGTATTTTTAGTTTATGATGCTTCTCATAAGTGCAAAGACCCAAGTCTTCAGCCATAAACATTTTACAATTTTTGTAATTTTTCAGGTATAGAGGATCAAATAACTGATTTCCTAAAACTATAAATATATCTTTCATACATTTATATTATTTTTAGAGATTTAAAGCTTTTTCAATTTCATTTATGAATTTTTGTGAACCTGGTTTAGTTAAAGCTGTAAAACCAGCAAGCGCATTACCATTTTTATCTAT
>QBZD01000035.1 GCA_003282485.1 Pelagibacteraceae bacterium AG-333-C14 | reverse complement strand
CATCATGGAACTTATAAGAACAGTGGTTCCTCTGCTGCTATTAGTCTTGAACACAATCATTATATTAAAGATATTTGAATTTATTTAGTCTCATTAGGGCTAAGTACACCCAATACGACATCACAAACAAGATCAGAGCTAATATTGCTAGATAAGGTATATGCCATGGTGGGGCTGGAAAGAAATCTAACAGCGTATTTGCTGCCGGCGTTATCATTAAATACCAGTAATTAACATCAGCAAAATAACTAACGAGATAAAGGTTTAGCAAGTAAATCAATGGTAATAAGGAAACAGCAAAAACTAGAACTCTAATTATTGAACTCCAGGTCAATTCCACTTTGGTACAGATACATACATAAAATACAGTCATAAAAAGCAATCCATGACCAAAGTAATATGTAATGAATTCAGCATCTGGATAAGTATAATCAACATCAGGCGTTACCATAGCTAGCAGATTTCCAGTTAGTCCAAAAAAGTACGCAACTTCAAAAAAAAATTTAATTTTAGTGAAGATATAAATTCCCATCGATAATGCTGCGATATGACAAATGTGTATTGGAAAAACCTCATAAACAGAATGATCATAAAAAAAAACTCTGTAAAAAGGTTTTGCTAATTCATGGATAATTAATACAGCTCCTAAGATGATTAAGATTATTTCAGTAATTGATTTATTGTTAATCAGTCTCACCATTGCAGGAAATAGAAATGAAATTGCAAAGATTGATGTAATTGAAATTAGATGATGAAAACCAAATAATGTAAATTCTGATGTCATATCTTTAATAGATTCAGGACTTTAAATTATTCTAGATAATAAATCGAAATCAATAAATAAGTATATGAATTTAAAAAATTCACATTTTTGAAACATTTAAATGTATTATTTAATGTATTGTTAGATAGCTATGATCTATTTTTTTTAAAATTAAGAATGGTCTAACCTTAGTAATATTCACTGCCTTATCTTGATAAACTCCTAGCAACTTTCAAATGATGATGCCATATCGCTTATAAGATCAAAATACAGATCTTTTCCAGGCTCTAGTTCAGCTCCTAACGGATCAAGAACTGCAGCCTTCACGCCTGTGTCACTAGCAATTGTTTCAGCAATACTTGGATTAAATTGAGGCTCAGAGAATAGGCAGTTAACGCCCTCGTGTTCAATGACCTCTCTAATTTCAGCAAGTTGCTTAGCACCTGGCAATACTTCAGGATTTACTGTGAGTGCACCGATTACTTCGATTCCAAAACGTTGCTCAAAATATTGATAAGCATCATGGAATACAACATAAGTGGCATCCTTATTTATCTTGCCTCTTGTATCATTTATAAGTTGATCAAGTTCATTCAGAGCTTTGGCTGCATTTGCTTCATATTTTGATGCATTTGCAGGATCAATTTCTGACATTTCTTTTGCTGCTATTTGAACAATAGTCTTTGCAATTTCAGGATCTAGCCAAAAGTGAATATCAAATTCACCATGGTTATGACCGTCATGATGTGCGTGCTCATCATGTTCATCACCGTGCTCGTCATGCTCGTCACCATGTTCTTCGTGTTCGTCATGCTCGTCACCATGTTCTTCGTGTTCGTCATGCTCGTCATGGTCATCATGATCATCTCCATGATCATCATGGTCATCAAATACATTTTTTTCCCTAAATTTGAGCATTTCAATATTTTCTGACTCCATCAATGTTACTTGCTTTGCATCTTTTGCAATTGATTCCAGAGGTGTCTCTAGAAATGACTCCAAGTCCTCGCCAATCCAGAACACAATATCTGCTTCTTGAAGCATTGTTGCGTGGGAAGGCTTCAATTGAAAAGTGTGTGGTGAAGAGCTGCCATCTACTAATAAGCCAGGCGTTCCTACTCCATCCATTACATAACTAATTAATGAATGTATCGGCTTAATTGATGCTACAACTTTTGTTTCAGCTTTAGCGTAAGAAATAAACGTTAATAGAGAAATAGTTGATAAGATTAATCCAAATTTAAGTTGTAATTTCATAGATATATTGCTTTCATAATAGTTTGAGTATAGCGTTATATTATAACATAATTATTTAGCAAGTATTTTCTCATGACTGACAATGATGTTTTAGTAAAAGTATCGAATGCCGGATTGTATAAAGATGGCAAATGGCTTGTGAAGGGTGTGAATTTAAATATTACAAAAGGAAAAATTGTTACTTTAATTGGTCCTAACGGTTCAGGTAAGACTACCACTGCTAAGATAGCTCTTGGTCTTTACAAAAACATTGAGGGAAATGTTGAGAGATTAACCAATAAAATTGCTTACGTACCGCAAAAAGTTTTAATTGACTGGACATTGCCAGTCAGAGTTATCGATTTTATGGTTCTCACTCAGGACCTTCAAGAAAAAGAAATAAACGATGCTCTGAGCTTGACTGGCGTTGAGCATCTTAAGAATAATAATTTAAGAGAATTATCAGGTGGTGAATTTCAAAGAGTCCTTCTAGCGCGAGCAATTGCAAAGAAACCAGATCTTTTGGTCCTTGATGAACCTGTACAGGGTGTCGATTTTACAGGCGAAGTTGAATTATATGCGTTGATAAAAAAAATATCCGAAACACTTAAGTGTGGAATACTTTTAATTTCTCATGACTTACATGTTGTTATGTCTGCTACGGACTATGTCGTTTGTCTTAATGGGCATGTTTGCTGCTCAGGAACGCCAGTAGTTGTCGCTCAAAACAAAGAATATAAAGAACTTTTTGGGGAGAAATCATCTCAGCTTCTATCTCTCTATGAACATGAGCACGATCACGTTCATACTTCAGACGGCAATATTGTGAAAGAAATAGAATAATATGTTTGATGACTTTTTATTTAGAGCGCTTATCGCAGGTATTGGAATAGCCCTAGTTACTGGTCCTCTTGGATGCTTTGTAGTATGGCGTAGACTTTCATTTTTTGGAGATACATTGGCTCACTCAGCATTGTTGGGTGTAATATTATCAATATCACTTGATATTAATATTTCATTATCAGTATTCGCCGTATCTTCTCTAGTAGCAATAATCTTACTGAGATTAGAAAATACAACACATTTAGCTGGTGATGCACTTTTAGGATTACTTTCTCATTCATCTTTAGCCATCGGATTAGTTGTTTTAGGGTTTCTATCTTTTATAAGGTTTGATGTAATGGGCGTACTGTTTGGAGATATACTATCAGTAAATGTCAGTGATTTAATTATCGTATGGGTAGGTGGTGCAATTATACTTTTTATACTTTGGCTAATATGGAAACCTTTATTTGCCTCAACAGTAAATTACGAATTAGCCGAAGCTGAAGGAATGAATCCAAAAAGGGTTAATGCTATATTTACAATATTATTGGCAGCACTTATTGCAATATCTATCAAAATGGTTGGGCTTTTACTTATAACTGGCAT
>QBZD01000034.1 GCA_003282485.1 Pelagibacteraceae bacterium AG-333-C14 | reverse complement strand
ACTAATAATAAAGGAGCAATTTCGCAAGTAATCGGAGCCGTCGTTGATGTGAGATTTGAAGAAAATCTCCCTTCTATACTTACGGCATTGGAATGTGACATTGGAGGGAAAAAAGTAGTACTCGAAGTAGCTCAACACTTAGGTGAGTCAACAGTGAGAACAATCGCAATGGAGTCAACTGATGGAATGACAAGAGGAGATGAAGTTATAGATACTGGAAATCAAATTCAAGTTCCAGTTGGCCCAGAGACTCTTGGTCGAATAATGAATGTTGTTGGTGAGCCAGTGGATGAGAGAGGTGAAATAAAGTCAGCTGATAGATGGGCTATTCACAGAGATGCTCCTCAATTCGTCGATCAAGCAACTGAAACAGAAATTCTCGTAACAGGAATCAAAGTTGTTGATCTACTTGCGCCATATTCACGTGGAGGAAAGATTGGTCTTTTCGGTGGAGCAGGAGTTGGAAAAACAGTTATTATTATGGAGCTGATTAATAATATCGCAAAAGCTCACGGTGGTTACTCAGTATTTGCTGGAGTAGGAGAGAGAACTCGTGAAGGAAATGATTTGTATCACGAAATGTTAGAGTCAGGCGTGAACACTCTTGAGGGAAAAGACTCTAAATGTGCTCTAGTGTTTGGTCAAATGAATGAACCTCCAGGAGCTCGTGCAAGAGTTGCTCTAACTGGACTGACTGTTGCTGAATATTTTAGAGATATGGAAGGTCAAGATGTGTTATTCTTTGTTGATAATATCTTTCGATTTACTCAAGCTGGATCAGAGGTATCAGCACTTCTTGGAAGGATACCGTCTGCGGTTGGATACCAACCAACATTAGCAACAGACATGGGTTCACTTCAGGAAAGAATAACATCTACAAATAAAGGATCGATTACTTCTGTGCAGGCAATTTATGTTCCTGCCGATGATTTAACAGACCCAGCGCCTGCAACGTCTTTTGCGCACTTGGATGCAACAACTGTGCTTTCAAGGCAAATTGCAGAATTGGGAATTTATCCTGCCGTTGATCCATTAGATAGTACTTCTAGAATTCTTGACCCACGCATTGTTGGTGAAGAGCATTATAGAGTTGCTCGTAATGTTCAATCTGTTCTACAAACATATAAATCACTTCAAGATATCATTGCGATTCTTGGTATGGATGAATTATCTGAGGAAGATAAGTTGACTGTTTCACGTGCTAGAAAAATTCAAAGGTTCATGTCTCAGCCATTCTTTGTTGCAGAGGTCTTTACTGGAACACCAGGAATTTATGTAGAATTAGACGATACAATTAAAGGTTTTGATGCAATCTGTAAGGGTGAGTATGACCATCTCCCTGAAGCAGCCTTCTACATGGTAGGCACAATTGAAGAGGCAATTAAAAAATCTGAAAAAATGGCAGTTGAGGCTGCATAAATAAGTGTCTGATTTATTTAATTTTAGTGTTGTTACTCCTGAGCAGACTTACTTAGATGGAGAAGCATCGATGGTGGTGGTTCCAGGCATAGAGGGTGATATTGGCTTTTTAGCTAATCATGCCAATATCATAACTTCGCTAAGGCCAGGCACAATTGTTGTTACGTCCGATAAAGATACAAATTCTTTTAATGTAGAAAAAGGGTTTGTAAAATTCTCAGAAAATAAGTTGCTTGTAGTAGCTGAAGGAATTGTGAGTGAGTAATAATTTCAATAATTACTTAATTATTCTTATTTAATTCTTCCGCCATTTCAGATACCACATCAGAGTATAGTTTCTTTTTAAAGGGGACTATTAATTCCATCATTTTCTTAGAAGAAGTCCATTTCCATTTTTTAAACTCAGGTTTTTTTGTTTTTATATTAATTTCACCATCTTTACCTTTAAAATGAATCAAGAACCATTTTTGTTTCTGCCCTACAAACTTTCCTCCCCATAATTTTTTTTGTAAATAAACAGGCAGTTTATAGTAATGCCACGTTTTAGTTTCATAGAGTATTTCGAAGTTTTTTTTGATACCAGTTTCTTCATGCATCTCTCTTTTTACAGCATCAACAGTTTTTTCTCCTTTATCAATACCTCCCTGAGGCATCTGCCAAGCTGATTTATCTTTTTCGAATCTCTGACCAATGAATATTTCTTGATTTTTGTTTATGATCATCATGCCCACACCTCTTCTGTATTTTTCTTTAAGCATGCCAATTTTTTCTTTGTTCATTAAATTTGTGATTTTACTCTACAACACTATCTTTGTTTAAGAGATCTAAGGCGTAATCAAGTTGATTATCTTGTTCGTCATCATCTTCATTATAAATAAATTCAACTTCTATATCAGGCGTAATACCAACTTTGTGGATTGAATCTCCAGATGGCGTATAATACAAAGCCGTAGTCATACGAATAGCGCTTAAATCCTTTAGAGGAAAAATTGTTTGAACAGATCCCTTCCCATAAGACTGCTCACCTATGATAATTGCTCTTTTGTGATCTTGAAGAGCTCCAGCAACAATTTCTGATGCAGAAGCAGATCCTTGATTAATTATAACTATTATAGGTTTATCACTTGCAATATCTCCACCAGATGCTGTAAACCTTGAGATATCATTTTTATCTCTTCCCTTTATTGAAACGATTTCACCTGATCTTAGAAAATTATTTGTGACCTTTGCTGATTGATCTAAAAGTCCTCCAGGATTATTTCTTAAATCTAAAACAAAACCTTCGATCTTTTCACTTCCTATACTAGCGGTTAATTCTTTTATGGCGTTCTTTATTCCTTTATCTGCTTGTTCACTGAATGAGATTAGTCTGATGTAACCTATATTTCCTTCTGCCCGAAATTTTACTGCTTGAACTGTAATAATTGCCCGTTTTAAGCTAATATCCAGAGAATCCTTTTCACCGATTCTAACAACGGTGATAGTAAGAGACTTTCCTACAGGTCCTCTTAAAAGTTCAACAGCTTCAGCAAGAGTTAATCCAAGAACATCGACGTCATCAATATGTGTAATGTAATCACCAGGTCTTACTCCAGCCTTTGCTGCCGGGGTATCATCAATGGGTGAAATAACTTTGACATAACCATTTTCCATGGTCACCTCAATACCAAGTCCACCAAATTTACCTTTGGTTTCTTCCTGCATGTCAGAATATATTTCTGACGCCATATAACTGGAGAAGGGATCAAGTGATTGAAGCATTCCATTAATGGCATATTCAATAACTTCTTCATCATTGATTTCTTCTACATAATCTTTTTTTATAATGTCAAATACATCACCAAAGACTTCTAATTTTTTGTAGAGATCCTGATTATTTGCTGACAAATAGTTAAAACTAAAAAAAGAAGATATAAAAAAAATAAAAGTAAATAATAGTTTCATTTTATGCTCTGTGATAAGGATGATTAATTTTAATAGTAACAGATCTATAAATTTGTTCTAATAAAATAATAGCAGCAAAAGAGTGTGTTAATGTCATTTTACTAAGCGATATTTGTTTATTAGACAAATTCATTATCTCCTCACTAAATCCATCTGTGCCTCCAAGCACAAAAAATATTTTACTAAATGAGGTTTCAAATAATAAGTGCTTGAATTTTTCTGTTGTGAC
>QBZD01000033.1 GCA_003282485.1 Pelagibacteraceae bacterium AG-333-C14 | reverse complement strand
CATTATTCGTGCATTCGTTAACAGTGAGCCTGGAAGGGTAGGAAGATTCTTAAAAATAATCTTCATAGCAGCAATTGTTTTTGGAATAATTTATTTTTTATTTAGAAATAATTTAGGTTTTCTTGCACCTCTATTAGGTCTAGCCAGAAGATTATTGGTGGGCTTTTAAAATGGAACCAATGTTTAAAAAAATATTAATAGTTATTTTCTTCTTTGTTTCATCAATAGCATTTTTTACATCTTGTGATAATAGCCCAGATCAGTCGGCTGCTTTTACTGGAGTAAGAGTTATAGATAATTCATATTCCCCACCTGTTGTAAGAATAAACCCAGGTGGCAAAGTTAGATTTAATAATTGGGGCAATAACCCTCACAATGTGATCGCTGTTGACGAAAGTTGGGGCTCTCTAGCTGAAATTCCTAAGGGTGATTATTTAGATATAAATTACGAAAATGAAGGGCTATACAAATATTTGTGCTCATTTCACGCTTCTCCAGATGGAAAGTGGGGTATGGTTGGATCTGTTGTTGTAGGTGATATTAATTATGAAGATTACACAAACTTTTCTAAAAAAGATGTGGTTTCAAGGTTTACTGGAAATGTAAGGCATGTGCCTGATCGATATGAAACAATTCAAGATGCTGTAAATGCCTCAAACCCAGGCGACCTTGTTTTAATCAAACCAGGAATTTACTATGAGGAAGTAGTTGTGAACGTTCCCTCAATTACTATTAGAGGTTGGGATAGAAATACAACAATCATCGATGGTGAGTTTGAGAGGGGTAACGGTATTTTAGTTGCAGGTGTTGATGGAGTAGTAATAGAAAATATCACAGCTAGAAATGCTTTACTTAATGGTTTTTATTGGGCAACAGTTAAAGGGTATAGGGGATCATACCTAACGGCATATAACAATGGTGATTATGGCGTGTACGCTTTTGATGCTGTCGATGGAGTTTTAGATCATTCTTATGCTTCTGGATCACCAGATGCAGGTTTTTATATTGGCCAATGTTATCCATGTGACGCAATTGTTAACAATGTAATCTCTGAAAATAATGGTCTCGGCTATTCAGGAACAAATTCAGGTGGATCTCTGTATATTATAAGTTCAGTTTTCAAAAATAATAAAGGCGGATTAGCGCCCAATACTCTGGACTCTGAACTTTTACCTCCAGAAAGAGAAACTTTTATTATTGGAAATCTTATTGAAAATAACAACAACATAGATGCACCTGCTACCCAGTCAACTAATCTATCACTTGGAAATGGAGTTGTCATTGCAGGAGGAAATAACAATATTATTAAAAATAATGTTATAGCTAATCATAATCTTTATGGCGTTATTATAACAGCCACTGCAGATGTGAATTACTGGCCTGCTCACGGCAACCGGGTTGAAAGTAATTTAATCATAAATTCTAAAAGAGCTGATATTGCATCGAGTGGCTTATCTAATTTAGGCAATTGTTTTGAAAATAATTATTTCAACACTTCAATTCCACCAGGTTTACAAACACTCAATAATTGTGATTCTTCGTTCTATCCCTTAAGTGCAGATTTATCTGGTATGTGGTCATCTTTAGCGCGTGTAATTCAGACAAGTGATGGAAACTATAATCAAGGTGATTGGCGAACATTTAAAGCGCCCGCTAATCAACCCAATATGCCGATTATGGATGAATTAATGAGTCTTGGTTATGATAAAACTTCATTGCCTGTTACAAAAATATGGAGCTCAGTTAAGCCTGCAGTTGAGGTTTTTAGTCAATATGAAGATGTTTTAGAGGTAATTGAGCTACCTGAAGAGGCTAGAAACTATTTGAACTAATCCTCTAATTGTTTAACCTACAATTAGGAGATAACAATAAATGCCTGGAGTTACATTTTTCCCATTAGAGGATGTTCCGTTTTTATCGCTCTTTTTTAATTTTTATGGATATTACCTACCTATCTTTTTGTATGCTACATGGACAGCTACAGCTTTATTTGATTTACATATTGGAAAATACAGAAGCGCACCCTCTAAAATAACTTGGACATTAGTATTGATGTTTGTTCCTTTGGTTGGTCCCCTCATCTATCATATGTTTGCCGCAAGGGAACTAGATGTTGTCATCAGAGCTACAATGATTTTTGGAGGCATAGCTGTCATGACAATTGTTTTTCTATATCTTGGTTTTGCACTTTAGACAAAAGTGAAATTCGACCCACGTATAACGCCCGTCAAGAGTAATTTGGCTGCTTCTACTTATAAATATATCGTTAAACGAGTAAAATACTCTAGAGGCAAAAAATACACTGTGGCCTGTTCGTTTGCACCATTATATTCAAATAAAAAATCTAAATTAAGTACTCAGCTTCTATTTGGAGAAGAATGTATTGCTTATGAAGTATCCAAGGATTGGTCTTGGGTTCAATCATCAAGAGATCAATATGTAGGATATACACCTACGGTAAATTTATCAAAAAAATTATTTAAACCCACACATAAAGTAACGTCTCTTCGTACATTCATCTACAAGGAACCCGATATAAAAAGTAAAGATCTATTTCACTTAAGTTTTAATTCGGTAATAGAAGTAAAAGAAACAAAAAAGAAATTTTCTCTTATCAATGGCATAGGTTGGTGTCCAACAAGTGATTTGTCGGCAATTAATAAGGTTGGGCTTGATAGAGTTAAATATGCAAAGCAGTATTTAAATACTCCTTATTTATGGGGAGGTAGAAGTTCGGTGGGAATTGATTGTTCAGGACTCATTCAAAATTTAGTTCAAATTAATAATAGAATTTTTCCCAGAGACACAGATATGCAAGAAATTTTTATAACTAAAGAAATTATGAGTGAAAAAAAACTTAGAGCAGGGGATTTGATTTTTTGGGATGGTCATGTAGCAATGATGATTGATGATAAGAATATCATCCATGCCAATGCTTATCACATGAAAACAGCAATAGAGTTATTAAGCGCTGCCAAAAAAAGAATATTTAAAACGAATGGTAAAATAAAAAAAATGGGCAGACTTTAGACTAACTAAAATTAAATTTATTTCTTATAAACCATAAAAGTATCAATGAAGGGATTACCATTAAGGCGGTGATTATAAAGAATGTTCCCCAATCACCCTGTAGCCAATCTACAAGCGTACCTGATGATGATGCCATGAGAGTTCTACCTGCTGTTCCCAGAGAAGCAAGAAGAGCATACTGTGTCGCAGTATACGTTCTATCCACAAGTAACGAAATAAATGTAACGAAAGCAACAGTCGCAAATGCAGCAGCAAGATCGTCGAGAAGTACAGTAGCAGCAAATAACAATTCAGATTTATCTGACCATGCCATAAAGCTGAACATAATGTTTGTGATAGCCATTGCTATACCTGATAGAAATAAAGCCCTGACAACACCAGATTTAATAGCAAACCACCCTCCCAATAAAGTAAATGTAATAGTTGTAATCCATCCAAGACCTTTAGAATAAATGGCAATATCAGATTTTGAAAATCCCATCTCGTCATAAAATATGATTGACATTTTTCCGAGAAAAGCCTCACCTATTTTAAAAAGGAAAATAAATCCAATAATTAAGAAACTAATGGTTACACCGTTTTTCTTAAAGAAACTTATTAAAGGACTTATAATTGTACTTATAAACCAAGCTGAAAATCCAGCTGCTTTAAAATTTTCTTGATCTTTCTTTTGAGCCTTTTGTCTATCATTAGAGGTGTCTTCAGGAATAAAAAGTAATCCAACATTAAATAAAAGAATTAATAGGCAAAGAAATATAAAAGTGAGCTGCCAGTAATTCGCAAACCCAACTACTTCCAAATAATCAGCAACAAATAACGTTAACATTCCTCCAATTTTATAACCTGTCCACCATCCAACTACTGCAATAGATGCGCCCGCCGCCATTGCTGCTTTTTCATTTGCAGATATTTGTTCAATTCTAAGGGCGTCAATTGTTAT
>QBZD01000032.1 GCA_003282485.1 Pelagibacteraceae bacterium AG-333-C14 | reverse complement strand
AAAATTGACATTAGGATTACTCATCTATCCACCTCTCCAAAAACAATAGCTATTGAACCTAGTATCGCTGGAACGTCAGCAAGTAAATGTCCTTTTGACAATAGATCAAAAGCTTGAAGGTGCGCAAACCCAGGAGCCCTGATTTTACATCTATAAGGCCGACTTGTTCCATCAGCTATAAGATAAACTCCAAACTCACCTTTAGGCGCCTCAACAGCAGTATATATTTCACCTTCTGGCACATGGAAACCCTCTGTAAAAAATTTAAAATGATGAATAATAGACTCCATAGAATTCTTCATATCTATCCTTTTGGGAGCCGCAATTTTAGAGTCTCGATTTATAACTTCACCCGTAGGCATTTTATCGAGACACTGGAGCATGATCTTAATGCTCTCTCTCATCTCATCTATTTGGCAAAGATAGCGATCGTAACAATCACCATTTGAACCAACTGGAATTTTGAAATCAAGTTTGTCGTAGCAATCATATGGTTGAGATTTTCTTAAATCCCATGGAATGCCGCAGGCTCTTAAAACAAATCCACTAAACCCCCTGTCAACAGCATCTTCTTTGGATACTTTTCCTATATTCACGTTTCTTTGTTTAAATATTCGATTTTCAGTCAACAAGCTTTCAATATCATCAAGTGCTTTTGGAAAATTTTTGCAAAAATCAAAGATCTTATCAGTTAAGCCATCTGGTAAATCTTGATGAACCCCGCCTGCTCTGAAATATGCAGCATGAAATCTTGATCCAGAAACTTCCTCATAAAAATCGAGTAATTTTTCTCTTTCATCAAAACCCCACGTAATTGGCGTCATTGCACCAACATCCATTGCTGTCGTTGTTACATTTAAAAGGTGGCTAAGCAATCGGCCAATTTCAGCAAACAAAACTCTTATATACTGACCTCTTTCAGGAACCTCAACATTAAGTAACTTTTCAATCGCTAAAGCAAAAGCATGTTCTTGATTCATCGGCGCAACATAGTCCAACCTGTCAAAATACGGCAGCGCTTGTAAATAGGTTTTGTGCTCAATCAATTTCTCAGTACCGCGATGCAATAATCCTATATGTGGATCAGCTCTTTCTACAATCTCTCCATCAAGATCTAGAATTAGTCTCAATACGCCGTGAGCTGCAGGATGCACGGGTCCAAAATTAACGGTAACTGTTTTACTACTACTCATTATTTTTTTTATCTTCTTTCAAATAATTTGTTCTCTCCCAAGGACTTTGAATATCAAAACTTCTGAAGTCTTGTTGCAAATTCACTGGCTCATGAATTATTTTTTTATCAATTTCATCGTATCTAATTTCAACATTGCCACTAAGGGGGAAATCTTTTCTTAATGGATAACCTTCAAATCCATAGTCTGTAAGAATTCTTCTTAAGTCTGGGTGATCTTTAAATTGAATACCGTACATATCAAATGCTTCACGTTCAAACCAATTTGCTGCAGGAAAGATAGATGTAATACTGGATATAGTCTCATCTTCACTTGCAGTAATCTTTATCCTTAAACGGATATTGTGTTTAAAGCTTAGAAAATGATAAATAACGTCAAATCTTTTTGTTCGTTCAGGAAAATCAACTCCTGCAATATCAGTAATTTGTCTAAATTCACATGCCTCATCATTTTTTATAAAATCGACTACATCTAAAATTTGATTAGCAGAAATGGATATTTGCAGTTGATTGAAGTCATCTGAAATTTTAATGGGGTTACAATTCTTTTTTATAGCTTCTTTAGCTACTTCAATGCTCTTAGACATTATCTTTTTATATTACCCTCGCGCCTAATTTTCTTTTGAAGTTGTAGAAGACCGTATAACAAGCCTTCTGCAGTTGGCGGGCAACCAGGCACATAAACGTCAACTGGAATAATTCGATCACACCCTCTTACAACGGAATAAGAATAATGATAATAACCACCGCCATTTGCACAACTTCCCATTGAAATGACGTACCTAGGTTCAGGCATTTGGTCATATGCTTTTCGTAATGCTGATGCCATTTTATTAGTTAGAGTTCCAGCAACTATTAAAACGTCTGCATGTCTTGGCGATGCTCTTGGTGCGGCTCCAAACCTTTCAACATCATAACGTGGCGTACCGACGTGCATCATTTCTACTGCACAGCAGGCTAAGCCAAACGTCATCCAATGAAGTGAGCCTGTTCTTGCCCAATTTATAAGATTGTTAATGCTTGTTACGACAAAGCCTTTATCTGCGTACAGTTCTTTTAGCCTTTCTAATTCAGGGCTTGTTTCTTGAATGTCAGTATTTATTGCCATTCCAACGCACCCTTCTTCCACTCATAAATAAATCCAATTGTAAGAACCCCAAGAAAAATCATCATCGAGATAAAACCAAATAAACCAAGGGTCCCAAAAGTTACTGCCCATGGAAAAAGAAATGCAACTTCAAGATCAAATATTATGAATAATAATGTCACCAGATAAAAACGAACGTCAAACTTCATTCTGGAATCTCCAAATTGTTCAAATCCGCACTCATAAGCTGAGTTTTTTTCTGAGTCAGGATTGCTTACTGCCGCCAAATAATTAGCAAGCACAAAAAGGCAGCTAATCGCAAGCGCAACGAAGATAAAAATTAAAATAGGCATATATTCACTTAGTGAGTAATTCATATCTATTTATTGAGTCGTATTAGTATCATGAGGAAATATATATTTTAATCTCCTAAATTCAAGCGAATCATAGCTAAATTAAGCTTTCCGTCCGTTAGCGATTAACATTTTTAGAGTTTATAAGGTCTATGCTCCCTTGATGCCCTAAAAAAATAATTAAAATTTAGATATTATCCTAATAATAAGAAATAATGACTATTTTTAGCCAAAAAGTTACCATTCATTGGGGACTAAGTTGGGCTTAATTATGTATTACTTCTTTAAAAGAAATGCTTAATTAGATACTTGAGTTCAATTTGCTTAATAATACCAGAAAACAATAGTTTAAGTGTAATTCACACATATAATTGGCATATGTTTAATCTTTTAGCTGAAAACCTTAATTTTGGAGAAGGGCCAAGATGGCATAATGACAAATTATGGTTTTCTGACTTTTACCAGCATGCAGTTTTGACTGTAGACCTAAATGGCAATATTGAGAAAATAGTTGATATTCCAAATCAACCCTCAGGTTTGGGATGGCTTCCAAATGGTGATTTATTGATTGTCTCGATGCTAGACAGAAAAATAATGAAATACAGCAATAATGCGCTAACTCTACATTCAGATTTATCTGAACTGACTCCATTTAGGTGCAACGATATGGTTGTTGATAGAGATGGACATGCATACGTTGGAAATTTTGGATCATTGCATCATGCAAAAGATGTTAAGCCAACCTGTCTCATTCATATTGATCCAGATGGCAATGCAAACATTGCTGCTAAAAAATTAGATTTTCCAAATGGTACTGTTATTACTCCTGATGGTAAAAAAATGATAATAGGTGAGACATATGCTGGTAGGCTCACTTCTTTTGATATTGATGCAGACAAACAACTGTGTAATAGAAAAGTTTGGGCTAAAATGATGCCAACTTGGTACTACATTGGCGTTAGATTTGCATTGGCGACTATATATCGGGTATTGAATTTACAAGTAAAAGAAGGCTCTATTACACCTTTCCCAGTTCCAGATGGAATTTGTCTTGATGAAGCAAATGGAGTGTGGGTTGCTTCCCCTACTACATCTGAAGTCATAAGATTTGAGGAGGGAGGAATTATTACAGACCGAATGACTACCCCTGATAGAGCCTATGCGTGCATGCTTGGAGGTATTGACGGCAAAACACTTTTTGTAATTACTGGAAAATCATCAATTCCTGAGGATGCAAGCGCTGAAAAGAATGGTAAAATTTATACAACAGAGGTTCAATTTGCTCGCGCAGGTTGCCCTTAAGAAAGGTAAGAGTGAGAGAGAAAAAAAATAGAAGATTTTTTATCGTTTA
>QBZD01000031.1 GCA_003282485.1 Pelagibacteraceae bacterium AG-333-C14 | reverse complement strand
AAACGAAAAAGATATGGCTGATATTCCGGATAATGTTAAAGGTGGGTTAGAGCTCATCTTTGTTGACAATGTAGATGAGGTTTTAAAAATTGCCTTAACTAAGCCTCTGCTTCCAATTGAGTGGAATGAGGATGAATCCCCTAAATCTTCCAGTGAGATAAAGGAAGAAGAAGGCGAACAAGATGCGGATAATCCCATAACTCATTGATTACGCTTAAAATTATAATTTCTTAAACACGATTATTTGATTTTTACCTGTTTTTCAGGGCTTTTTCTTGACTATATATAGTACTTCAGATCTCATAGTTATATTACGAATCAATAACTCCTAGAAAAGGTGGGGATTATGAACAAACAAGACTTAATAGGAAAAGTAGCTGAAGTTACTGGTATGCAGAAATCAGATTCAGAAAAGGCAGTTAATGCCGTTTTTGACCAAATTACTGACGTTCTAAAAGCAAGAGGTGAAGTAAGATTGGTAGGCTTTGGTACATTCAAAACTTCTATCAGAAAGGCTTCTCAGGGGCGAAATCCACGGACCAATGAAGTCATTCAAATACCTCAATCAACCAGACCTAAATTTACAGCAGGTAAAGGTTTGAAAGAGGCTGTTAACAACGCAGGCGGGGGAATGTAAGTTCCACTTAACTGTGAAATTATTTTAAAATCCGATCATACATTTTTTTGTATGGTCGGATTTTTTTTTAATAAATTACATTTTACCTTCTATAAAATAGATATATAACAGACTTTCCGGGCGATTAGCTCAGCTGGAAGAGCGTCACGTTTACACCGTGAATGTCGGCAGTTCGAACCTGTCATCGCCCACCACTTTTTGTGGGGGTGTAGCTCAGCTGGTTAGAGCGCCTGCCTGTCACGCAGGAGGTCGCGGGTTCGAGTCCCGTCACTCCCGCCACATACGAGTGGTATTCTAATATCAATATGTATATATTTTAAAAATGAGATTTTTAGCTTGGACTTTTCTTATATTTATTACTGTTTCTCAATCAATTGCTAGTGAAGCCATACCTGGACCAAGAGATTGTTTTTGGTTACGCGGACCGTTTAGTTCTGATCCATATATTAATGTCGCTTACCCAGATTCAAATGTTTATTACTGGGCAGCAGTATTTTCTATGCCTGAAGGATCAAACCTAGAACTTAAGGGTGATTATCCATACTCCCGTTACATGTCATTTGTTAGCTATGACGAAGGCGGTAGACCAATTGAGTCTCTGGCCGACTATTTAATTACTTCAGACTCTCAAAATCCTTTTATCGCAGGCAATAATCGTTTAAATTTTGAACGTTCTTACTCAATTAATGTCATAAACGAATCTCCATCTAACGAGCGGACTGCGGGTGAAATTTCAAAAGATCAAAGTGGAAATGTTCTTCACACCCCAGAGTATCTAAATAAACAACAATTAATTGTGTATAGGGTATATCTACCTGATAAAAATAAAGGTGTTGATGGAGGTGTAGAGCTTCCAAAACCATCACTAACATTATCGGACGGTTCAAAATTAATTGGGGACGATGCTTGTAAATTCCTTAAAACCAAGCAGAGATTACAAATTTCATTCGATGCTCTTGGCATTAAACCAGATTTATATCGAGAGTTAATTACGCAGCCTGATAAGCCAGATACCTGGCCTGCACACAACCCACCAAAATGGTTTATCCAGCTTGACCGCAAAAGCTTAATTGGCATGTACACTGGTGATATTGATCCAGATGCGCCACGCAGTGAGGGAGGTTTCTATCCAAACTTAGATAATCATTATATTCGCACAATACTCAATCGTAAGCACGGCAAAGTCTTAATTGTTCGGGGAAAAGCTCCAACGACACCACTTACATATAACAATAAAGAAACTTTGGAAGAAGCAGAATTAAGATATTGGTCACTTTGTTCCAATCAAAGTTTTGCAAACACAAGAGTGAATGATTGTTTGTTTGATGAAGAAATTCCACTTGCGCCTAATGGGTTTTACACAATTGCTATTAGTAGAGCTGAAGATCGACCACGCAATGCCATTAAAGAGTGTGGTATAGCATGGCTTCCAATGGCCGATGATGGCGACGGTATGTTTGATAATGATGTAACTATTATTCAATTTAGACACATGTTAGCCTCAAAGGATTTTGAGCATGCTATTCAGCGTGTTATGAAACAAGATGAACTTGAGAGTGTTATGGGTCCATATATGCCAAAGACAAGATACTTAATGCCCAATCAAGTAGAGACTATTTTTCCATGCAATATTAACTAATTGCCTATTTGCTTTTATTTGCGTCTAAGATTATGCTGACATTATGATTGAAAATTTTAATAGCATTTACCTTCTTATCTTGCATATATTGATAACAGCACTATTTGGAGTTTTTTCTTTCAGATCTCTTTTTGCACCTGACGGCATGGCAAAAGAGTTTAGTATGGATAAAAGCAGTATTTATATTATTCGCGTATTAGGCGCATTCATAACGCCATTCTTTCTTATAGGTGTTTATTTAATATTTAGACCAAACGGACCTGAAGGCGCTTGGGCTTATTATAATCTAATATTCTTATTAGGTTTAATTTTATCTATATATGATACGACTTTTTATCTAAAAGGAATTGATACAGAAACAGGCGCAAAAAATTCAATTACTGATCTTATTATCGGCGCGTTTACTCTAGTAGCATCGATAATATTAATCATAGGTCTATCCGATAAGATATATATCTAAAATAACTCTTTTAACTTAATTAAGCTAAAACTGACTTTCTAAGTTGTTCAGCACCCTCTATGATTCTAGTTGTAGGACGACTGAAATAGGCATCAGAATCAAAGAAATAAATATTATCTGACTTAAAGGGTCTTAAAAAATTAATTTCCTTATTATTTTTTAATTTTTCAGCAAACAATTCATTTTCATGCAACTTGTACCCACAACAGATTACCGCTATATCGTCTGGATCTGATTCAATTATTTCTTCGATACTAATGACTCGCGAATGCTCACCTTTTTGACCAATAGCAGATCGAAAACCAGCAATTTCAATTTGTTCAGGTACCCAATGTCCTGCCGAAAAATAAGGATCAATCCACTCTAGCGATAGAATTTTACGAGAGTACTTTGGCAACCTATCCAGTTTATCTCTTCTCGCTATTGCCATATCAACATGTTGTTTAGCTTCCTTTTCTGCATCTAACTGCTCTCCTAGCTTTAGTATTTCAGAACATATTTCTTCAAACGATTTTCCATTTAATGAAATGATTTGCGTTGATGACGGCAAAGTACATAAAGTGCCTTTAAGAACTACCTCTATTTCACTACTTGAAATTGCACACACATCACAGAGACCTTGGGTTATAATAATATCAGGCTTTAATTCATTGAGTAACTGAGTATTTATTTCATACAAAGGCAGTTTACTCTGAACCTTTTTTCTAACTTGTGTATCAATTTCATATTGGTCTTGATTTGAATCAATTGAGGAATTGGTAATTACCTTAAGTCCTTCTAAGCTTTTGGGATAATTACATTCATGACTAATGGCAACTAGATTATCTTTTAGACCAATATCACAAACTATTTCACTAGCACTAGGCAGTAAGCTTGCAATTCGCATTATATCTAATCATGCTCACCATCTTTTCCTCTAAAGGATTTTAGATCGTAAATTTGAGGTCTGTTTTTTGCTGTATTGAAGACAAAAGCAGTAATAAAAATTGCAGCAATAAATAGTACGTGTGCAATGGAGGTTATTCCAAAGACAAAAATACTGTCAACTATGTATAAAGAAAACACACCACTCCACATAAAAGCAAGTATCTGCATAACCATATGTCTTACTTTTAGATTAGTAATATTGCTGAGTGGATTAACATTTGGATCCATAATTGAGGACCATATTCTCTTTATAAAGTTCATATATAATAGATAGTTACATTGTCATTAAAAAGCAAGTCTATTGAAATAATGTTGCTGTATCTTGAACATCTTTGAGAAATTTCTTTCTTATCTTTTCTGATACAAAAGGTACTGCAAAATATCTTTTATAAAGTATATTTTTAATACCACAGATATGGAATACACCTCTTTTTAAGCGTCTTATTGGCAGATTTAAAAAGAAAGTTGTTATCGCTAATCTTGGCGATCCATATGTGCAAAAAATGATTGCCTTCTTATCACCTAGATTGCCTTGAGGATATCCGTAATTACCAACTAATTGTTTAAAGGTAAATGCCCATGGGGGAGCTAAAACTTTATCAATCCAGCCCTCCAGAATTGCAGGCATTCTAAAATTCCAAATTGGCG
>QBZD01000030.1 GCA_003282485.1 Pelagibacteraceae bacterium AG-333-C14 | reverse complement strand
ATTTCGTTATTTCCTAATAATCAGCACTCATAATTAATTAATCGGGGGATTATATGTTTAAAACTGATGATACAATTATCAAGATCTGCATGTTTCTTGCTGGCTTGATATTCTTCCTTTATGGAACTGTAATGATGTTTAATTACGATTTCATGATCGATAGATACCCAACTTTTGAAGATAATTTAACAACTGAATTTTTTCTAAATTGGTTTGGGGCTGTTAATTTTGTTGCCTATGTAGGAATTTTGTACATGGGTTTCAAAGGATTGGACAGAGCATTCTTTGTTTATGCACTTCCAGTAGTTCTACTTCAATTAATATGGGTGGCTATGTCTCTGCAACAAAGCGGTGGAGAAAATTATACAGGTCTTTATGCATGGATAATTTTACTTGCCCTACTTATCATAGCAAGATTAAGATCAGGCTTTTCATTCACGTATGAAAGTGCTGGTAGTGCATTTGGAGTTTCAGACAAAGTTACTCAATATATGGGTTATCTTGCAATTGCTATTACTGTATTCAACATTGTTTTTTATTTTGTTGATCCAGGTGGCTTTATTAGACAGAACCCTTTGTTAGAAAGTAATCCTCAAGCAGAACATAGTGTTCTTGGTATCACTATGATAAATATAGCAATCCTAATTGCTCTTGTTTATCAGTACCGTGTTGGTCTAAGTGGAGTACTGGTATCAATGAGCGTTGTTGCGGGAACAATGTTCTTAGGTGGTTTACTTGTTGGTAGCGTTACTTTCCCTGGCGGAGGCGATCCAATACTAGCTTTCTTTATAGTTCTAAATTTTATAATTTATGTAACTATATTTTTCAGAAACCAAAGTAATTTTTAGGAGGAATATAATGATTAAAATTGAAGATACGATTAGTAGAGTAATAATTTGCTTCCTTATAGTATTATTCCTCTTTTATGGGTTCATGTTTATTGATGATCAATCAACAATAGCCTTTTCAGAACGTCTTGGCACTGGTTCAGGTGAAGTAGATGCTGCTCACTTACTCTTATTTGCAAACTTAGGATGGGTATACATCACATTTGCAATAGGGTTCGTTGCTTGTTTGCTTGCTCCATTGGAACAATCGACAGTATTTTTTAGATTGATGCTTGTTGGTTCTTTCATCACGGCTATACGTCAGATCATCATTTATATGGGTGTTGATGGTGGAGCCAATCCAGTACCGATGATTGCAAGTATACTAGTTTTTATTCTTATGAATGTTCTCTATAGCAGAGCAGGAATGAGGATTGGAACTACGTTTTAAAATCCTTAACGATTAATAAAATTAGGGCTTGAACTTTTAGTTTGAGCCCTTTTTTTTGTAAAATAATCTATTATTTAGAAACTAAATACTAACAGCAGCCACAAGTTTTTTTACTTGCAGGAGCACTTTTGAGTGCTTTTTTTTCGGCGAGTAATTCTTTTTCTTTAACATCATTTTCAGCAAGAAGTTGAGCTTCGTTAGCAAGTTTGTCCTCAAAGTACTTTTCTAAACAATCATAGCCGAGCTTTTTAGCTTTTTTTTCTTCATAGTTTCTTCTGCCTTTCAGGTTAGCAATGATGTCAGGTATTGAAATATTTTGCATATAGGATTTTTATTTAAATTTTTACCTATTTACAAGCACACATATTGTTTAGTTCAGTATTCATCAATTTTTAGCCAATTACCAATCAAAAAAAACCCGTGAGTACCCGTTGTTCCTCTGTAATATTCAACATCATCAGCTATAAGTTCATACCCAACAACTGCAAGCTCCTCAATGTTATGGTTTTCGATTTTAATCTTACCCGTAACGTACACAGGTTCCCACCAAGCAAGTCCTTCCCACGGTTTTTTGGTTTCAACATAAACAATCTGATTAGCAGCGGGAGCGGGGACATGTATACATGCTCCAATGTAAGGCACCAATAAGAAAGTATTTATATCTCGTCCAATTATATCTAAGGGAAGAATATACCCCGGTATTTTGACTTCTTTGTCGTCTAATTTTTTGTTAAATTTGACTTCAGATGGATTAAACATTGCAGTCCATGGAATCAAGTCTTCCCAATCAATTTCTTTAGGTTCAGATGCGTAAGAATAAGATGAAAGTAAAATTGTTGATATAAGCACTAAACATTTAACGCTTTGAAAAATACTTTTTAATAGTTGAGTTTTCATATTTTAATTGTCATGCCATCATTAATTGAAAACCAATAGGCTCTAATTGCAGGGATCAGACTTACCAATGAAGCAGTTATAATAAATAACATAAAAATATAAATATCTTTTACAGCCAGCATTTCAATATTAACCAATATTCCATAAGTATTATCAATCCACGGTTGCAATACGTACAATGTCAGGAACAGCATGACAGTGCTTACAATTATACTCATCACTGAGATAATGAATGCTTCAAGCATTAAAAGACCTATAACAACTTTAGGTGATGCTCCCATTGCTCGCCAAATAGCCATTTCACGTCTTCTTTCATTTAAACTTGAAAATATAATGGCCGTCATGCCAATGAGTGTTGTAAAAATAACAGTAGCAGAGATTCCAAGTAGTAGATTTTCAACCACGCCAACGATCCTCCACAACTCTTGAAGAGCAACGCCAGGTAAAATTGAACTTAATGACTCCTCTGGATACTCATTAATCCATCTTTGTAATTGAAATATTTGTAATTTTGAATTTACACCTATCAAGGCTGCCGTGATATTTTTAGGGGATAGGTCCATCTGGCGAATTTCTTCTACAGGAGTTATTTGCCCAGGAATTTTAGCTCCAGTAGACCAGTCTACATGAATAGCTTCAATTGCCTCCAAGCTTACGATAACTGTATTGTCGACCGGTGTTCCAGTTTTAGCAAGAATGCCTGAAACTTTAAAAGGCTGATCATCGTGATCTGAAAATGATTGTAATCCATGAGATACAATGAGTGGAGTTCCCACAGAGTAATTTAGTTTTTTCTGCAACTCCTGCACCTATTATAACATCATATAAGTCATCGAGGTTTTTGCCCTGTTCTAATTCAATTGATTGTCCACCCCTAAATTTATATCGCTTAAAAAATTCACTATTGGTACCCATAACTCTAAAGCCTTTATGACTATCTCCAAGAGAGATAGGCACAGACCAAGCAACTTCTTTTTTATTTATAACATCTTCATAACTTTCCCAAGTTATGTTGTTGGTGGCATTTCCAATTCTAAAGACTGAATATAGAAGCAGCTGAACAGAGCTCGTTCTCGCACCAACGATTAGGTCAGTTTGAGAAATCGTATCAGTGAAGCTTGTGTATGCAGATGTTCTTAACTTTTCAACGCTCATGTACAACATTAAAGATAAGGATATGGCAAAAACTGTCATAGCAACGGTTAATAATCTTGCATACAAAGAATTGAAGGTAAGTTTTAACAGCATCTTTATTGTTCTTTCACCGAGACATTTTTCATATCTATAACTCTATCAAACTTAGAGCTTAAAGATTTATCATGAGAAACCATTAATAAAGTTGAATTGCTGCTTGCAACTTGAGAGAACATTAAATCCAGAAATATAGTTTGTGCGTCTGTATCCAAAGAGGATGTAGGTTCATCGGCTATGACCAATGGAGGATTTCCAATTAATGCTCTTGCAACAGCAACCCTTTGTTGTTGACCAACGCTCAATTCACTTGCTTTCATATTAACAACGTCTTCAGGCAAACGTAGAGATTGACAAATACTAATTGCTGTTTCTCTTTGATTGCTGACGTTTGCTGACCTTAATTTTGAAAAATAAAGTGGCAACAAAATATTATCAATGACATTTGCATACGGCAGTAAATTAAATTGCTGAAATATAATACCAATATTGTCTGATCTATATTGGTCTCTTTTTGTTGCTGATAAGTCATTTATCAGCTTTTCATTCAATTGAATTTTGCCTGAAAGGGGAGTTAAAAATCCACAGATAAGTGAGAGTAGGGTTGTTTTACCTGAACCACTCTCGCCCAAAAGCAATACTTTTTCTCCTTTGTCGACTGATAGTTCTGGAATATGAAGTTTAAATTTGCTTTTATTTGACCAATGAAACTTTACAGAATTAATTTGTATCGTTTTTTCATTCAAATTAGATTTTTCCATCAGTGTTAATTAAAGGCTCATCTCCTTCTACCTCAAAGCTAGTAGACCCCATATTTGAAATAAACTGAACCTCTAACTCACCAGAATTCGTGAAAGTAGCAAAATAAGGAAAATTTACCTCTTTAATGGCGTTTATATTGCCGCATTCAAATGAATATTTTGCATAAAACTCATTATGATTTTCTTCAGCATGCTCATCATGGTCGTCGTGTTCATCATGGTCATCGTGCTCATCGTGTTCATCGTGCTCATCATGGTCATCGTGTTCGTCATGGTCATCTTGCTCATCTTCTT
>QBZD01000029.1 GCA_003282485.1 Pelagibacteraceae bacterium AG-333-C14 | reverse complement strand
GTTAAAATTAATTTTGGTGTTAGGCATAATTTTTTTTATATTTTCTTATATATTTAATTTTGTCTA
Source organism: Pelagibacteraceae bacterium AG-333-C14 (assembly GCA_003282485.1). Lineage (GTDB taxonomy): Bacteria > Pseudomonadota > Alphaproteobacteria > Pelagibacterales > AG-422-B15 > CACNXQ01. The sequence goes on along the minus strand of QBZD01000029.1, from coordinate 4,384 downwards.
TTGCCGGGTTCCCCATAACAGATCTGTCTTTATCAATATCTTTTAATACGCCACTTTGTGCGGCAATTTGAACATTGTTGCCTATATTTAAATGCCCCGCTATACCTACTTGACCTCCAGTCATTACATCGTTACCAATATTAGTGCTTCCTGCAATACCAGTCATACCCGCAAAAATACAATTATTTCCAATAATAACATTATGTGCAACATGACACAGATTATCAAAGTAAGTATTTTCCCCAATAATAGTATCTCCAAAACTACCTCTATCAATGGTACAATTGGATCCAATGTTTACACCAGCTTGAAGTATTACTCTTCCAATATGGAATATTTTAATATTTTTATTCTTACTAATAGCAAAACCAAATCCTTGTTGTCCTATAGATGAATTTCTACCAACATGCACACCCTCTCCTATTACAGAATTAGTAATCGCGCTGTTAATATCAATAGTAGTGTTATCGCCAATAATGCAATTATAACCAATATAACAGCCTGCACTTATGTTGACGTTTTTTCCAATTATAGATCCATTTTCAATGACTGCTGACTGCGAAATGTTGCTATTACTATCAATTTTAGGCTTATCGAGCTTTTCTATGTCGCTATATGTAAGAGAGCCATAAAAGATATTTGATATTTTTGCTACAGCTGAATGAACATCGTTAACTACAATAAAAGGATTAGTATTCTTAAGTTTACTATATGTCGATTGACTACATATAATTGCACCATCACTTTGCATATTTTCTCTGAAAACATGAGTATCAGTTAAAAATGATAACCCCTTTCCACTTAGATTGCTTATACTAGTAAACTCATCGAAGTATGCATTTTCTTCGATATTGATAGGCGTACAATTTATTTGCTCTTTTATGACAGCTAAGCTAATGGGTCCTAAGTTTTTAAAAAAACTAGATTTCATCTAATTTTAGTCTCTGGAAACTTCGATATTTGGCAATGATTTATTTAATTTTTTTAAAACCTCATTTGTTATATCCATCTTTTCAGCATTTAGCATAATTGAAGCTTTCTCTAAGATGATTGTTATTCCTTTTTCATTAGATATTTCTTCTAATATTGGTTTTATAGCATTTAATATATCATTCCTTGACACAGCGATAAGTTCGTCAATTCTCACCAGTTTAGTTTGTCTTTCGTTATTATATTTCTGAACCTTACTCTCATATTCCTTTCTTTTAGCTTCAAAAGCTTCAGGAGCCATAACAGATTGAGATTCAATAAGTAGGTTTTGTTCATTAATTATTTTCTCATCACTTAATTTGATTTCATTTTCAATTTCAATAGCTATCTCTTCAATTTGCTCTGCAGCACTCACCGATGCTTTAGCTTCAGATAATATTTTATTCAGATCGATAACCCCAATTGAAGTATTTGGATAATCAGCAAGTGATACAAATGGAATAATAGAAATAGATATAATTAAAGTTAAAAGTTTTTTTATCATTATTTTTCCTGTTTATATTAAAAATTGTAACCTATATCAAAATAAAGATTGTCAGTTGTATCATTTCTATTACTTGCAATTATATTTGCATAAATAATACTAATAGGCCCGATTGCTGATTCCCAATTAAAATTGATACCTATAGAGGATCTAGCCTCATGACCATCATCAATCGATCCATAAGCTGGATTTTCTAAGCCCCATACACTGCCAACATCTATAAATGCTGTTGTTGTAATATCGAATGCATCAATTTCTAAATCAAAATTTGTTTCAAGAGATGTCAGGTAATAATATTGACCGCCTGTATATGAATTTCCTAATTTTGGTCCTATTTTTCCAGATTTAAAACCCCTAAGTTTTTTACCACCTAGTTTAAAATTTGAAGATAATGGTGAATACTTATCATTGTATCCGTTAATATTTCCTCCTTGTAATTTATATGCTCCTATAAATCTTTTTGACAATCGCTTGTAATAGTTAAGCTCAAAATTATTGCTATAATAATAACTATCACCACCTAATCCTGCTAAGTCTTGACTCAACTTTATATTAAAGCCATCAGATGGTTTATACCTACTATTTCGCCTGTCTAAGGACAAAGTATAACCAAGAGATGAAACTGTATCTGTTCCCGCTAAAGCATTCTCGTATGCTGTGGCATTTGAATCTGCTTTAATTTTGGATGTAAATAAAGAATAACGAAGCTCTATATATCTGTCTATTGATATGGGAAAAGAAGAAGACAATCCAAATCCTAGATCTTCTGTTTCATAATTAACATTTGTTGGATCGGTAAAATTACTATAAATATTTGTAGTTAATAATAGCGGTTTGTTATTAAAATAAGGTTCAGTAAGTGACACATCATAGGTAGTTCTTGTATTTGAAAAAGATGTATCAAATTTAACTTTCTGACCCTTTCCTAAAAAATTATTCTCTCTTAAGCCCAAATTTAGCGAGGCTGCATTTGAACTAGAATATCCTGCGCCAATAGAAGCTTCACCAGTGTTCTTTTCTTCAACATTTATCTCAAGGTTAATTTTATCAAGAAAATCGGTCCTAATTTCATTAATTTCAACTTCACTAAAAAAGTTAAGTGCCCTTATTGAATCTTTAGAATAATTAATAGAGTACTTATTGTATGGATCACCTTCAGTGATTTCAATTTCTCTCCTAATAACTTTATCAACTGTTCTTGTATTCCCAGCAATATTAATTTTGTTAACATAAACCCTAGGCCCTTCGTTTATTATTAGTTTAACATCTACTTCATTTACTTCACTTCCATCTAATAAATTTGTATCAATTTCTATGAAGGAGTAACCCTCCAACTTTGCGAGTTCTTTTAACTGTTCAATGCTTTCTTTTAAAAGACTCCGATTAAAGATATTTCCTTTTTTAATTGGCAAAATATTTTTAACATATTCTGGATCTATTTTTTTTAACTTGCTCTCTACCTCAAGCTCTCCAAATTTAAATTTATCCCCTTCATTTACATTTAGTATAATTTCAAAATTATTTGTATTAGTTTTTAGTTGTGCAATAGAAGAAGTAAATTTGAACTCAGGATATCCATTATTATTGTAAAATTCTGTTATAAGCTGTTTATCATATTCTAATTTATCAGGATCATAATTATCTGAACTAGACAAATAACGTAATAACGTTTTTTCTTTTGTCTTCATAATTGACTTAATCTTTTTTGCAGAAAAAATATTATTTCCTAAAATAATTATATCTGAGACTTTAGCTACATCAGACTCTGTAATTTCATAAGTCAAATTTACACGATTATTATCTAGCATTTCAAGCTTAGGATTTATCTCTGTGGATAATCGACCAGCTCTTTGATATAAAGTGAGCATTCTTTCAATATCTTTCTTAATCTTACTTCTTGAATAGACTGATCTTTCTTTTAATAATATTTCAATAACTAAATCTTCATCTTTTATTTTTGAATTTCCGATAAATTTAACAAGGTTAATAGTTGGATTTTCTTGAATTTTAATACTTAAGATGTTTTCTTCGAATGAAACTTGAATATTAGAAAATAAGTTAGTTTCAAAAAGACTTTTTAAAACTTTGTTCCCTATTTCCTCGGTATAAACATCTCCTTTTGATACATTTGCATATGAAATAACAGTTTCCTTGTCAATTCTTTGTATGCCTTCAATACTAATCGAGTTTATAAGATTTTCGGTAGCATATGAGTTATTGTTAAGAAATAAAAAAAACAACAAAAATAAAAGATACTTTTTCATAATATAAAAATAACTTAAATCTAATGCCTTAGATACAAGTTTTTATCAATCCAGTTATTAATGTTTTTTATATCCATTAGATTAGGTGACATTATATTGGTATTTTTAGAAAATATCTTCTCTAAATTAATTTCATTTAAAGCTGTTATATCTGCAAATTTTATTACACCTTTTAGAAAATAACTGACTAAGATCTCATTTAGATAATTAAAGGCATTCGGAGCTAGTCCACCAATTTTCATTACCTCCTTACCCAATTTAATGGCTGGATATCTTTTAGTATTTATTGCATGAAACTCAAGTTTTGAATACTCTAATAAATTCAATTCTTTAGTTTTATTTGTATAATCATTAAATTTAAAAAATAAAGATGATATCGGTATACGCATATCGGGCTTATTTAACAATGCTGTAGTAATCCCATTTTTGTAATTTACCATTGCATGAACTACTGCCTGTGGGTGAATAATTGCATCAATTTGACTGTCTTCTAGATTAAATAAATATTTAGCCTCTATAATTTCAAGTGCTTTATTAACCATAGTAGCTGAATCTATTGATATTTTTTTCCCCATTCTCCATATTGGATGAGATAAAGCTTGTTTTACACTTATATTATTAAATGATTTTAAAGGTAATTTTCTAA
>QBZD01000028.1 GCA_003282485.1 Pelagibacteraceae bacterium AG-333-C14 | reverse complement strand
GTTTTTGTATATTCCTGTTTTATTTTTACCGATTTTTAGTTTTAACGATGCAAATTATATGTCATTTCCTCTTTCAGGATTTACAACAGAGCATTATGAAGAAATGTGGGCAAAAACAAATTTACATAAAGCTCTTTGGGCGAGTATTAAAGTAGGTGTAGTTGCAAGTATTGTCAGTACAACAATTGCACTTTTTGCAGCTAAAGCATTCGCGCGATATAAATTTAGAGGACAAAATATTTCCTACGGAGCCATTATGATGCCTTTTTTAATTCCTGAAATTATTTTAGCTGTTGCAATACTTGTTATTTGGTTAAGTCTTGGCTTTAAATTGGGACTTGTGCCAGTTACTCTGGGGCATATTCTTTTTTGTACTCCATTTGCAATGCTTATTTTGATCGCTCGCATAGAAGGGTTTGATTTTTCTCTTGAGGAAGCATCAAGGGACCTTGGAGAAAATGCTTGGGGGACTTTTTATCGAGTATCACTTCCGTTATACTTACCAGGGATAGTTGCTGCACTTTTATTAAGTTTTATAATTTCATTCGATGAATTTGTCCTTGCGTTCTTTTTAACTGGAAGTGATGCAACATTACCAATGTACATGTGGGCTCAAATGAGATTTATTCAGAAATTACCTCATGTACTAGCTTTAGGAGCGGTTATAATTGTGTTTACTACTTTTATAGTTTTGTTAGCATTCTGGTTGAGAAACCTTGGCCAAGGAAAAGACAAGGCTGAATTTGGGATAAAAATACATGAATGATTCTTTCATTGAGATAAATGGAATTTCTAAGCATTTTGGAAATGTAAAAGCAGTAGATGATGTTTCTTTTCAAATCAAAGAAGGTGAGTTTTTCTCTCTGCTTGGCCCGTCAGGTTGTGGCAAAACAACATTGCTGAGATTGCTTGCCGGCTTTGAGTATCCAACTAGTGGTAATTTATTGCTTGATGGCAGTGATATCACTGCATTACCTCCTGATAAAAGACCTACAAACATGGTTTTCCAGAATTATGCAATTTTCCCACATATAAATGTTGAAAAAAATGTCCAGTTTGGTTTGAGAAAACTTGGTTTAACAAGCGATGAAATTGTTAAAAGAGTCAAGGATGTTTTGTCATTGGTTAAACTGGAAGGTTATGAGGAAAGATATAGTAGCCAACTATCTGGAGGTCAAAGACAAAGGGTAGCATTAGCTAGAGCTTTAGTAAGACAACCTAAAGTGTTATTACTTGACGAGCCACTTGGGGCATTAGATAAAAAGTTACGTGACGAAATGCAACTCGAACTAAGAACTCTTCAAAAAGAGATCGGAATAACTTTTGTATTTGTTACACATGATCAGCAAGAGGCCATCAGTATGTCCGATCGAGTTGCCGTAATGAGTGAAGGCAAAATTCAGCAGATGTCATCCCCAAACGAATTATATAAAAACCCTCAAAATATATTTGTGAGTGACTTTATTGGTGAAACTAATTTTTTAAAAGCCAAGACAGAGTCTAAAGATGGAGAATATATTAATGTTAGCATTGAAGATCTTGGTTCGTTTAAAATAAAAAATAATCTCAATATCAGTGAAAATGCCTCAGAAGTTATTTGTAGTGTTCGTCCAGAGACAATGATGATAGATATAGAAAAATCAGACTGGGATATTTGCTTAGAAGGTAAAATTAAGCAAACATCATATTTAGGTGAAATGACAAAATTTTACGTTGAAACTAAAGAAATAGAAAAAATTATAACCGTATCATCACAGTATTTTGATAATCAGTCTTTTCAAGATAGCAAATGCTTTATTAGCATAAACTTAAACGATATTTCCTTGCTAAATAAAAAATAGCCTATCCTCAAATAGAGGACAGGCTATTTTAAATTAGTTAATCAGTAATGAATTAACCGCCGGCTACCATTTCAGCCCATTGAGCTTCCATGTAGTCAGTTACTTCGTCAGATGGCATCACTGAGAACATTCCATTATTAAGGTGTTCTATAGGATTTGATGCAACACCACGCTCAGCTAATTCATCAGCCGTAAGTGTGCTAAATCCTGCTTTGTTACTGTGTCCATAACCCCACTCACTTAATAAGTAAGCAGAAGTTTCAGCACTAGTAGCACCGTTAATCATGGCGTATGCTTTATCAAGGTCTGCACCTTTAACAATTGCAAGACCGCACGCCCAAGTCATTGTACCATTAGCAGGCTGCATCATTTTAGCTCCAGCATTCCATGCTATTTCGTTCCACCCAAGTGCTACGTCTATTTCTTCGTTACCTAAGGCTTCGATCATTGAAGAAGTATCTGCAAAGAATGCACGTATTTGACCGTTATCTCTCATTTCACGAAATTTGTCGATACCTTGATCAATAGCAGCTTTAGTTAATTGATCCTGTTCTCTGATATCAATTCCAAGATGGTGCATCATCAAGAATAAAGAGTCTGCAGCAGAGTCTAAAATACCTACTTTACCATTTACTCTAGGATCTTCCATTAATGCAAAGCTTTCGTTAGAGGCATCCATCCAATCGATTCTGTCTGCCATGTAAAACAACGTAGTGTCTCCCCAGTCAACTGGTGCAAAATAATGCTTACCATCAACCATGCCGCTTGGTAGGTCTCTGACTTCAGGGAACATGTCATCCCAGTTATCGATTCTTGACGGATCAAGTGGCTCTAATACGCCAGCTCTTACCCATCTTTTTATTTCACCTTGGCAAGGCCAAGCTAAGTCAACCTCAAAGCCTGCTTTTAGCTTTTGCAATCCTTCTTCAGCATCACCAAATATAGAGTATTGAGGGGAACCATTCTCTGCAGCGTATGATCCAAATAGGCCATCATCATCATAGCCACCCCATAAGAAGACAGATCCAGGCCCTGGCTTAGACTCTGCAACCTCTTCTTCTTGTTGAGAACATCCAGCTATAAGAGCTATTAAGGCTGCCCCCAATAGAACTGTAAAAATTGATTTTTTCATTGTTAATCATCCTTTTTTTTTATTTATAGGAAAAATTGTACACCTCTTGGGTTGTTGGTCAATATATTAAAGTTGAATCAAGGGCCGATTTTCGCTGGAATTGAGCCATGGATCTAACATTTCGTAGTTATACCCACCTTGGAATACTAATTCATCACAGTAAGACCGAGCAATTATTTGGATTCCTGTTGGAATGTTGTTAGAGCTTAATCCCGAAGGGACAGATAGGACTGGTAATTTACCCAACATATTAAATGGATGCGACATAACCCAAGAAAAATCAGCACACTTTTGCTCTTTATTATTAATAAAGATATTTTCATTAACAATATCAATATCAGCTTTAATTGAAGGTAACGAGTTTGTAGGACATACAAACAAGTCATAACTGTCTAATATTGGTCCAATTTCTGAATACATACGGCCTGTGATTTCTGCACTTTCAATAATATCATATCCAACATAAGCCCCTATTTTATCGTGATAGTACTTCTCATTATTTTGTATCGCTCTTAAATGTAATTCAGGGACTTCTGCAAACATTTTTGCATAATCTGTTAATAGTTCTTTTTTGTCGTCTGAAAGTTTTGCAATGAGGCCATAAAATGAATTAGCATAATGACTGAAGCAAACTGAATTTACTTCATCTTGATCCCAATTTAATTTTACTTCTGTAATAGTTGCACCAAGTGCCTCAAATTTTTTTAGAGCCTCCAATGTATTTTTTTCGATTTCTTCGTCAACCTCAAAAAATCCAAGATCAAGTGAATAAGCAATTTTCCAGTTCTTAATATTTTCAAACTTATTAGGAATAATTTTTTTAGGCCTGAGTGAAGCAATATCATTTTTATTTGGACCACTCATAACATTTTGCATAAGAGCACAATCACTCACAGTTCTCGCAAGTGGACCTACAACACAATACGGATCATGATTAAAAGGGTAACCCATTGGATTTCTTCCATAGGGAGGTTTGTAACCAACAACTCCACATGCTCCAGCAGGGATACGAATTGAACCACCTATATCACTGCCAGTTGCAAGTGATGCACAACCTGATGCTAGTGCGGCAGCACTACCCCCACTTGAACCTCCTGGCGTCATACTTAAGTTCCAGGGATTTCTTGTAACGCCGTTTACTTTAGAGTGGCAAAATGATGTCAGTGAAAATTCTGGGTTAGTTGTACGTGCATGAATTATTGCGCCAGAGCATAAAAGTGACTCTACATCTACGTCGGTTCCTTCTGCTATTGCATCCTTATAGATTAAGCTTCCATTTTTATTAGGGTGCCCCTTTACATTAACCTCATCTTTAATTGCTAAAGGCAAACCTTCTAAAGGCAGAGTAGATTTATTTTCTGAATATTTTATTTCCGATTGTTTTGCTTCTTTTAATGCTTCTTCGAAACGAAAAAAATTAAACGCATTAATTTTTGGATTTACATTTTCAATTCTTTTTATTGTTTCTGTCAAGAGCTCAACTGGAGATAAAGATTTATTTTTAAATTTTTCTAGGGCTTCAGAAGCTGATAAATAACA
>QBZD01000027.1 GCA_003282485.1 Pelagibacteraceae bacterium AG-333-C14 | reverse complement strand
GAAAAAAATGATTGGATTGGTGGCGCAGCAGTAAGTCGAGAGCTTTACCCAGGATGGAAATATTCAAATTGTTCTTATGTATGTAGTTTATTAAGGCCTGAGATCATGCGGGACTTAGAGCTTTATAAGTATGGGCTACAAATTATCCCATATGAAGGCAGTGCTACGATGATGAAAAATGGAGATTATTACACTCATTACCATGATCATGACATGACTATAAATTCTATTAGGCGTCATTCTCATAAAGACGCAGAAGCATATGAAAGATACAGCCGAGACGTTCTTAGACAATGTAAAATTATTAAGCCTCTACTAAAAATGACACCGCCTGACTTAACATCATTTAAACCAAAAGATTTATTTGGTGCCCTGGAGTTTGCGAAACATTTTGCTGCAAAAGATGAACTAGATGGTCTTGGAGAAAAAGAGATTTATGACACTATTCGTTTCTATACGATGAGTATTAGAGATTACTTAGAGGAATATTTTGAAAGTGAAATAACTAAAGCCCATCTTGCTGGTAGTGCAATCATAGGCACAGCTTTGGGTCCATGTTCGCCAGGATCAGCTTATGTGTTGCTGCACCATTATATGGGTGAAGTTGATGGATCAGTTGGCTCATGGGGGTATGCAAGAGGTGGCATGGGATCTATTACTCAAGCAATGATGGGTTGTTTAAAAGACCATGGTGGTGAAGTAAAGCCTAGCAGCGAAGTAACTAACGTTATTACAAAAAATGGAAAAGCAATTGGGGTCGCAACACAAAATGGTGATGAATATTACGCAAAGAAAATTGTATCCAATCTTGATGTCAAACGAACATTTCTAAAGATTACTGAGGAGAAGGATCTTCCTGATGATTTTGTGAGAAGCGTGAAAAATTTCAAGATAAGGGGGTCATCAGGTAAATTAAATATTGCATTAGATGCATTACCAGATTTTCCATGCATACCTGAAGGCGATCCAGGGGGCGGTGGAGACATGCACTTCACAGAAACAATTGAAGAGATGGAAGGCGCTTATGACGATTGGAAAAGGGGAGAATGGTCACGAAATCCATATGTAGATATGTGTATTCCATCCAAAAGTGATCCGACAATGGCTGAGCCTGGTAAGCATTATATGTCTGTATTTATTCAGTATGTACCATTCAACCTCGCAAATGGCGGATGGAATGAAGAGAGAAAGCAAGAGTTTGGAAGACATATTGTTGATTGTATTTCAGAGTTTTCACCTAACTTTAAAGACTTAATTAATCATTATGAGGTTCGTACACCACTAGAATTGGAAAACGAGGTTGGTCTGACAGAGGGTAATATTTTTCAAGGAGAGTTGACAATGGACCAATTAATGTTCAATAGGCCAGTTCCAGGATATGCACAGTATCGGACTCCATTAAAAAATATGTATATATGCAGTTCTTCAACACATCCAGGCGGAGGTGTAATGGGTGCCCCAGGAGCTAACGCTGCTCGTGAAGTTTTACTAGACATGAACGTTCCACAAAAAGGAAATTATTATTAATGTCTGACAATTCGAATTTTGATGCCATCATAATCGGTGGAGGTCATAATGGATTGGTATGCGCAAATATCCTTGCTAGAAAAAATAAAAGAGTACTAATTTGTGAAGCACGAAAAGAGTGTGGCGGCATGGTCAACAATGAAATCACAAACTATGTTCCTCCAGTAACAACAGCTGTTTCAAGTTCGTTAGGAGGTATGCAAGTAAATTATTTGTCAAAGACTACAATCGCTTTATCTGAAACTGGGCAGCACATCCGACTAGTTGGCAATCAACACATTGACCATAAATCTATCTCAACATTTTCTTCGCAAGATGCTGACCGTTTTAATGATTTTCATGAGAAAATGTCAAAATTCTCAAAAACTCTGGGCTCTTTCATGATGGCATCACCTCCACGTATTATGAACAACAGCTTTTCTGACTATTTTAAGCTCTTCAAGCTTGGATTAAATGTTAGGCTACTAGGAAAGAAAAATTTCAATGAGTTTGCCAGGATGATTGGTCTAAATATAGCTGATGAACTCGAAGATAATTTTGAAAATACATTACTTCAAGGGTTGATTGCACATGACTCAGTCATAGGGTCAAATTTAGGCCCACGTTCACCAGGCTCTCTCATAAACTTATTATATAGAATGGCTATCCACAATAATTCATTATTTGGTGGCATATTTCAGATAGAGGGAGGCAACGATCAATTCACTAAACATCTAATTGAAAAATGTAAAAGTAATAATGTAGAAATAAAGACCTCAGCGTCTGTTAAAAATTGTATTGTTGAAGATGACTGTGCTGTAGGTGTTGAACTAATTAATGGTGAAAAGGTGTATGCTAAGAAAATTATTTCTAATGTAGATCCACGTTCAACATACTTTTCATTACTTGGCTCTCAAAACCTTGATACTGACGTAAAGAGGAAAATTAAGCATCATCGTTCCAAAGGACGAGTTGCTAAACTTATTTTAGATTTAAACAAGTTACCTAGTTTTAACAATTGTGATGATATTGATCTTGATAGCAGAATGGTTGTTGCGCCATCTATTGATTACATTGAAGAAACATTTAACCCTAGTAAGTTTGACAAGCTTTCACTAGAGCCAACACTTGAAATTTGCATAAAGAAAGACTCTGATCAAAATCCAAAATTAGACATTCAAGTTCAATATGCACCATACAAAACTGATCAAGGGTGGGAAAATGTAAAAGAAAATTATATTGAATCTATAATCAAAATCATTAGTAAATATGCTCCCAATATTAATGAATGCATCGAGCATAAGAAATTAATAACCCCTGACGATATTGAATTAGAATATAATGTATCAGGTGGACACTGGCATCACGGTGAGATCCAAATTGATCAGCTTTTTATGATGCGCCCAATTCCAGGAGCCTCACAGTATAAAACGCATTTGGATGGTCTTTTTATGTGTGGCGCAGGAACACATCCGGGTGGTGGCTTAACCGGTATTTCAGGAAAAAATGCAGCTAAAGCAGTTTTGGACGATTTTTAAATGACACAAGATCTTAGATATTCAGCCTTAAAGAAGACACCTTTTCATTCCAGAACCAGTATGGCTTCTCGAACTAACAAATATTATAATTGGAATGGCTACACTGTAGTCACTGAATATTCAACAACCGAGCTAGAATATACAGCAGCAAGAAATGGTACATCGGTTATGGATCTTACCCCTATGGGCAAATATGAAATTACGGGTGATCATGCGCATAGATTTGTTGATTACTTAGTTACTCGAGACTTATCAGAAATGAAGGACAATACAGTAGCTTACATCATCTGGTGCAATGAGGATGGAAAAGTGATTGACGATGGTACTATTTTTAAATTTTCTTCAACAAAATTTATGCTTTGCTGTGCTGTTAAAATATATAACTGGCTTAACGACTCAGCTTATGGCTTTGATGTTTCAATAAGCGATGTGACAGACACTATTGCAGCACTAGCAATTCAAGGTCCAACATCGTGCTCAACTTTAAAAAAATTTGGGGCAGAGGATCTTGAAAAATTAAAACCTTTTGAAATGAGAGAATATAAAATTGATGGCTTTGATATTTTAATTTCACGTACAGGATTCACTGGTGACTTGGGTTACGAATTGTGGACTGATCCAAAAAACGCAGAAGCTACATGGGACAATATTGAAATTGCTGGCAAGGAATTAAAATTGAGACCTTTTGGAATGAATGCTCTCGAAATGACAAGAATCGAAGCTGGGTTTATTCAAACCAATACAGACTTTATGGCTGCAGAAGATTCATTGAGACCAACCAGAATGAGATCACCTTATGAAATTGGAATGGGATGGCTTGTACACTTAAACAAAAGCTCATATTTTGTTGGAAAGAAAGCTCTTAAAAAAGAAAAAGAAGAAAGCACTACTGAGAGATGCTTAGTTGGCCTGGATATAGATGGAGATAAGCCAGCGCATGGTTCTGTGATCTATAATAGCAAAAAAGAAGACATTGGCATTGTAACTGCAGCTCTATGGTCTCCCATTATGAAAAAAAATATTGCACTGGCTTCACTCAAGAGACCTTACGGAATAAAAATTCTTGGCAACGAATATTTGAAGATAACAACTTAGATCCTGTTGGTAGAGTGATTAAGATAATCGAAAATGATTTCAGTGGTAAAATTGCAAATAGAAATAAAATTGCAGTCTGGGTATCTTTCTATAGTGAAGTAAAGTTCCGTCCTTCTTATTTATCAATCTGTCAAAAACAAGATGAAATATATTCATCTCAGATGGAAAAGTTAATTAAAGAAGTAAATATTTTAAACAATCAATCTTTTCTTACCCCAAGAGAAATAAGTGAGACTTATCTCTCAATGGTAGATGGGTTATGGCAAAGAATTTTATTTGATCCTAAAATGTACTCACATGTATTTTGCAAAGATCTCATTAAAAAATACTTTAGGAATATTTATGCAGATGAAAAACGGTTTGTGTGATTTCATCTTTTCAATCAATACTTGGAAGTAACTATAAAACTTATATTGTTTTATTTTTATGCGCACTCATTATTGGCATAAAACTAGGAACACTTATTCCCTTATTATCTCTAATACTTGAGTCAAGAGGCTATAGCAATACACAGATCGGTTTGAATGTTGTAGCCCAACCGTTGGCAGTAATTTTATTTGTTAGAATTACTCCTATTATTATTCACACAATTGGATTGTCTAGGTCCATTGTGATTGCTCAGATTGTCACAATTATTTTATATTTCACCTTTCCCATATTTGAGAGTTTAACTGCATGGTTTATTATACGATTTCTTATCGGTTTTGCAGGAGCACTTGCATGGAATGCCTTTGATACATGGATGTTATCAATGGCAGATGATACAAATAGGGGGAAAATTGTAACAATATACAACACAGTATTTATTATTGGCTTTGCAATTGGTCCTCTTGTTATATCTTTAACGGGGATTGAGGGATGGCTTCCATTTATTGTAATTGCAGCAATGTCATTTATAGCAATTATTCCGCTCATAACATTCAATATAGCAGATCAAGAATTGCCGGAGAAAAAGTCTCTTCCAATTTTAGCGACGATAATAGCTGCGCCAACTATTTTTGGAGCTGCAATTCTCTGTGGATTAGACGATGTTATGTTCGTGTCATTTTTTCCAATCTTTATGATTAAAAATCAGTTCTCACAAGATATTGCTCTTCAGTTTGTCACTATTACGTTAGTTGGCGGTGTCATATGTCAGCCATTGATTGGTATTTTACTCGATAAGATGAATAAGAGACTTCTTATGAATATTGCTGTCTTTTGTACTTTTATATGCCCAATAATTATAGGTGTTTTCCTAGGAAACTTCTATTTAGTAGCATTGAGCTGTTTTATTTGGGGAGGAGCAGCAAGTGGAATATTTTCGATATCACTCACAATGTTGGGAGAAAGATATACTGCTTCACAGGTTGCAGGTGC
>QBZD01000026.1 GCA_003282485.1 Pelagibacteraceae bacterium AG-333-C14 | reverse complement strand
GTTGACGTAGAAGAGTATCTTGAAGTGATTTTCAAAGATTTTTGCATAGGCAAATAACAAAAATTATTGATTGCAATTAAGCTGAGTTAATTTATTTAACTTAGTCATGTCTAACTTTGATGTAGTTGTCATAGGTGGTGGTCACGCGGGTTGTGAAGCAGCAACAACGGCCGCACGAGTAGGCGCTAAAACCCTTTTAATCAGCCATAAATTTGAGACCATTGGTGAAATGTCGTGTAATCCAGCCATTGGTGGACTGGGAAAAGGTCACTTAGTTAGAGAAATTGATGCGTTAGACGGCATCATGGGAAGAATTGCAGATCTCTCAAGTATTCAATATCGTCTCTTAAACCGCACAAAAGGCCCTGCTGTTCGTGGCCCCCGCGCTCAATCGGATCGGAAATTGTACAAAAAATATATGCAAGAGGAGATTCTTCAAACTAAAAATCTAGAATGTTTATTTGATCCCGTAGAAGATTTAATTTTTGATCATGATAATCAAATAGCTGGTGTCTTATGCGAAAGTGGAAAGACGGTTTCAACAAAAAAAGTAATCATTACGACTGGCACATTTTTAAATGGCCTTATTCATTTGGGTGAAAAAACAATACCTGCAGGAAGGCATGGTGATGCTCCATCAATCGGCTTAGCAAAATCTCTGTATAAAACAGGCTTTAATATTGGAAGATTAAAGACAGGAACCCCTGCAAGAATTGATAAAAATACTATTGATTTTGATCGGCTTGAAAAACAGGATGCAGATGAAAAGCATTCATATTTTTCATTTTTAACGAACAAAACTTATAACGAACAACTGCCTTGTCACATCACGCATACGAATGAATCAGTTCATGACATTATCCAAAAAAATATAGCAAAATCAGCTATTTACTCGGGCCAAATCAGTGGAACAGGACCTCGATATTGCCCCTCTGTTGAAGATAAAGTTGTAAAGTTTGCCGATAAATTAAGACATCAGATTTTCCTTGAGCCAGAAGGTTTAGATAGTGATTTGATATATCCCAATGGAATATCAACTTCATTACCTGCAGACGTTCAAGACGAATTTATAAGTAAAATCAATGGCTTAGAGAGAGCAAAGATTGTAAGACACGGTTATGCTATCGAATATGATTTTATTGATCCACAAGAACTTTATCAAACTTTAGAGACTAAAAGAATAAAAGGACTCTATCTGGCTGGTCAAATTAATGGCACAACTGGATATGAAGAAGCTGCAGCTCAAGGATTGGTTGCAGGCTTAAACGCAGCAATTTCTCTTCAAAATAAAGAATATATTTTTTCAAGAAATGACTCTTATATTGGAGTGATGATTGATGATTTGACTCTTAAAGGAGTGACAGAACCTTATAGAATGTTCACATCAAGGGCAGAATACAGGCTATTATTAAGAGCTGACAATGCTGATTTAAGACTTACTGAAACCGCTAATACATTAGGACTGGTTTCAAAGAATAGATATGAACATTTTACCAATAAACAAATTAAAATGAATGCGTTGTTAAATACTGTTAAAAATCAATATGTTACACCAAATAAAGCTGAAAATATGGGTGTCAAAATTAATAAGGATGGTAAAAAGAGGTCTGCATTTGATTTATTGGCCTACCCAGATATTGATATCAACACTGTAGGCGACATGTTTGAGATAAATTTAAATGATTTTTCAAAAGAAATATTAGAACAAGTCTCAATTGAAGCTCACTATAAAGGTTATCTTAAAAAGCAAGAAAGTGAGATTATTTCAATAAATAAAGAGGAAAAAATAAAGATACCTGAGACAATGAACTATAATGATTTGTCGAGTCTATCCAACGAAATTAAGGAAAAATTATCAAAAATAAGGCCAAAAAACATTGCTCAGGCTTCAAGAATTGACGGTGTCACTCCTGCAGCTTTAGGGGTAATATTGGCCCATATAAAAACTCAAGCAAAATTAAAGAAACTGGCTTAATATCTTCATTATGGAGGATTCGCCAGAAGCTCTTATGGAGCTAAAAAGTAATGTTTCACGTGAAACAATCAATAAACTAGACGCTTACAGAACACTAATACTAGCTGAAAAACAAAGCCTTATATCAAAAAAGGACAAAGACCTTCTTTGGATCAGGCATTTTTATGACTCGCTGCGAATAAGTGATTTGATTCGTGAAAAAAAACAAAACATAATTGATATTGGCAGTGGATCAGGTCTTCCTGGAATCCCATTATCATTGTTCTATAACGGGGAAAATTCAATATTTTTGTGCGAAAATCGAAGGAAAAGAGCTGAGTTTCTAAAGTACTGTATAGATGCTCTAAAACTGAAGAATACCTATGTGATTCCTCATAAAGTTGAGAAAGCAACAAATCAAAAATTTGATGTTGTTTTAGCTAGAGCCGTTGGACGATTAAATGATCTATTATCAATAAGTTATAATATATCGAAAAAAAGTACTACATTCCTTTTTCATAAAGGTATACATATAGATGATGAGATTGCTGAAGCCACTAAATATTGGATTTTTGATCATAAATTGCATGAAAACAGTGTTGAAAAGAGATCTTATATTTTGGAACTAAATAACGTAATAAAATCAAATACTTAGTATGAAAAGGAAAATAATTGCTATTTCTAATCAAAAAGGAGGGGTCGGAAAGACGACCACAGCTATAAACTTATCCACAGCCCTCGCAGCAGCAGGACAAAAGGTATTAATCATTGATCTAGATCCTCAGGGTAATGCAAGCACAGGTTTAGGGGTCGATTATGGCCAGAGGGAAAATTCGATTTACGAAGTATTAGCGGGACAAGCAAACATTTCAGATTCCATTCGAAAAACCGAAATTGATAATCTTTTTTTAATTCCTTCAACAGTTGATTTGTCTGGAATTGAACCTGAACTCGCTGACGTTAATGATCGAGCTTTTACATTAAAAAATATTTTCAACGCAAATGAAAAATTAAATGAGTTTGATTTTATTTTTATTGATTGCCCACCAGCCTTAAGTTTGTTGACGGTGATGGCAATGACGACAGCTAATGCAATTATTGTTCCGTTGCAATGTGAATTCTTCGCACTCGAAGGCCTCAGTCAGTTAATCAAAACAATTGAACGTGTAAGACAGAATCTAAATCCTGGTTTATCTATTGATGGGATTGTGTTGACGATGTACGACAGCAGAAACAAATTATCTTCCCAAGTCGCGACAGATGTAAGAAATCATTTACGGGAACAAGTGTATGAAACCATTATACCTCGAAACGTAAGAGTTTCAGAAGCACCATCATTTGGGATGCCTGCTTTAATCTATGATCAAAGAGCATCAGGCAGTCAGGCTTACTTAAGTCTTGCAAATGAAGTAATTAAACAAAACAAAGAACAAGAGGCAGCATAGTGGTTACAAACACAACAAAAAAAGGTTTAGGTCGTGGTCTTTCATCTTTAATGGGAGATACAGAAACTGTACAAACAAAAAATACCAACGTTGGTCAAGAAACTAAAATACCAATTGCGAATTTAAAACCAAGTCCTTCTCAACCAAGAAGATTGTTTAATAAAAATAGTATTAATGAATTGGCCGACTCTATAAAATCAAAAGGTTTAGTTCAACCACTGGTGGTAAGGCCGTCACCATCTAATGCCAATAGTTATGAAATTATTGCAGGAGAAAGAAGATGGCGCGCAGCACAAATTGCGCAACTACACGAGGTACCCGTTGTTGTAAGAAACTTTAACGATACTGAAGCACTTGAAATCGCCATTATTGAAAATGTCCAACGATCAGATCTTTCACCAATTGAAGAAGCTGCAGGTTATAAAAGATTGATTGAAAATCACGGTCATACCCAAGAAGATTTGTCAGGAATTGTTGGAAAAAGCAGGAGCCATATAGCAAATATCATTCGATTATTATCTTTGCCACAATCCATTCAAGACATGATTACCGAAGGAAAAATATCATCAGGCCACGCGCGCGCAATTATGAATAGTGCATTTCCAGAGCAACTTGCAGAAAAAATTATTAACGAAAATTTAAGCGTAAGGGACGCAGAAAATTTAGCAAAAAATAAAAAAGTTGGTGTAAAAAAACTAAAACTCAAAGATCCTGATACAATTGACCTTGAAAATAAAATTTCAGAAAAACTTGGTTTGACTATTAATATCAATCATAAAGGAAAAAAAGGTGGTAGTATTAAAATTGATTACAAAACACTTGATCAATTAGGAATGATTACCCAAAAGCTTAAAAACTAATTTTGAAAGTGTTGTTTACCTTCGTGGCAAATTGTAAGTATGGAGCGTTCACAAAGAATGCTGGACAATTTACTATTGGTTTTACAATCAATTTCAGTATCAAGTAGTCGAGATAGATTTTTCTCAATTTTATTTAAAGGCCAACGAACACAATGCTGCTGAAAATTGTCTTTATCTTTCCAAAATAAGGGAGGTCTTAAAAATTTTATCGCATTATCAAAATTACTTCCTTTCTTCATTTCCACTTTTACTTTTTGTACCCTTTTGAGGTAATTAATGAGGCTGCGTAAAATAGAAATTGGATTACTTCCTTCAGACAAAAGTTTACTAAGAATATTTGAGCTTTTGACAGTGTTCCCATACATCACTGACTCATTCATTTTTTGAAGATTATTTGAGCTCGTATCATTGAGTAAATTTTTTATTTCTTCAAGATTTGGCGTAGTGTCATCGTTGGCATAAAATAAGCTGATTTTTTGGAGTTCATTAAAGCTGATCATTCGATCAGTGCTCAAGGTCTGCATGAGATAATTTTTTATATCGCGATCAAACGAAATATTATTTTCATTTACGAAGTTATCAATTAGCTTCATCATTGATTTAGCATCATCTTCGTAGCACGCCAATGCATAACATTGCGTATTGCTTTCAAATAATTTTCTGAGTTTGGATGTTTTTTTGAGATTATCAGCTTTGACAATCAGCATCGTTTGATCTGGTGCTGAATTAATGACATTCTCAAGCTCAGATATATTCTTATCTTTGAGCGATTCTAGAATAATGAGTTTATAACTATTAAACATTGAAAAGGAATTTGCGGACGTCTCAAGTATATTAGGGTCTAGGTCTAGACTTTTTCCTGTTAAAGAGATTTCTTCAAAATCAACATCACTTAAATAGTCATTTTTAATTTTTTTAATGTGATCCCTTATTAACCCCTCATTTGGTCCATAAATTAAAATAGGTAAAAAACCTTTATTTTCATTTACTATTTTTTCAGTTTGAAAATCTTTAATTATCATTAGTAATTGAAGTATCGCTTTGTATTTTGGAAGTCATCATTTGAATAGCACTACTGGTTGCAGTTTGAATCATTCTCTTTTTTTTATCATCACTTTCAATCTCAGATGTTTCAACAGTATATTGAGCAAAGCCTCTAACTACATCATTTATTAAAAATTCATCTGTATTTGTAGCTTTTACTTTGAAATATATAATTATTTCAATTCCATATTTTGAAATGGTACCGTCCGTATTAGTGATCAAAGGATCTAAATTCTCAAAAGCCTCAATATCAATAACATAATCTTTTTCTATCTCTGAGCTAGATGGAAAGGACTTTTTAATTTCCTCTTTAATTACTCTGGAGGTATTACTTTCATTTATTATATTTATAGAATAACTCTTCAAATCAACACTATTTTCGGAGAACTTGTATATAGGTTTAAAGCCGCAACCTGCTATGTAAGAAAACAAAAATATGAGTAAACTTACTCTACTTATATTATACATCATTTTTTTCTAATACCCCTATCATCTCACCTAAGTGAGACTTATAACTTTCCCAAGCACCAATTGATTTTTTATTTATAGGTTGCCTTACCTGCTCTAGACTTGCGGTCCTCACCTGACGCTTATTTTTATAAAATTCTATACAACTATCTTCCCAATCTAAACTACAAAATTTGAGTAATTCAATGGTTATATTTTTTTGATTATTGACTAGATCTTCATTATCAAGAATAAAAATATCTTTCCTAAATTTTTCTAACCAGACATTCATTAGATTCTCATGAAATTGATAGTATTCTGCGAGTGTTTTTTGGTTATAACAGTAAAGGTGCCTTCCTTCTACAAACCTTTGTGTTAGCAATGAAAAACAATTATCTGCAGGTTTTCTCTTACAGTAAATTATTTTTGCTTCAGGTAAGATAAATCTTATTAAATCTATTAATAAGAAATTATGAGGCATTTTATCACAAACATACTTTTCACCACGCTTATTTATACTCGCTAACAATTTGAGATATTCTTCTCTTATACTTGAAAGAGCTTCCTTTGTTTCAATGTTTTCAACATACTTTTCTATATTGTTGATTTCAGGTTTATTTATTACATCTTGTAATTTTGTTAATTGTAATAAGTAACGCAACTCGCCAGCTCCATATACATCTGAATGTGCTGACAATATTTGCTCACACAAAGTTGTGCCTGATCGTGGCATACCACAAATAAATATTGGTATTACTGAACTTTCTTTCATTTGAATTTCGGGATAACTTCTATGCTGAGCAAGTTCTTCAAACAAAACTTTCTCTTTGTTTAAATCGAAATCTGCGATCTCAAAACACAGTTCATTCATTATTTTCAAGTACTTATATGACTTATCAAAATCTTTTATATTTCTGAAGTACTCAAAAAATCCTCTAGCCAAAGTAATTTTTTGATCGACATTAAGGTCAGTGCTATTCAACCTATCTGAAAAAAATTCTTCTTCTTGAGCATCTAATAAATTCTTTTTATCGCTTGCGTACTGGGCAAAAAATTGAATGAGGTTTTTGACAGGCTCGTTATTTAAGCGTCTTTTAAATAAAGTTTTAAATCCAATATCAACAATCTCTTTCGATTTTTCGAAACTACCTATTTCTCGATAAGCAGTAGCCAAATTAATTTGAAATTCTTCATTATCGGGATGTTCATTTACAAGACCTTCCATTAAATCAATAGCTTTCTCAATGTTGTGATTTAAAACTAACGCTTTAGCGTAGGTACTTATTGTATTTGGACTATCGGGATCAATTTTTAGCAAGACTTTTGCATACTTCAAGGAATTCTCACCATCACCTCTTCGAGCATATAAGTCAGCAAGATTATTAAGTGCGGGATAATATTTATCTGATATTGATAATGACTTATTAAAGCATTTAACTGCGAGTTCATACTCTTTAACAATAATGTAAGATGTGCCCATATTGTTATAAGCTTCAAATCCGTTTGGATTTTTTTCTACACATGTCACAAAAAAATTAAAAGAGTCTTCAACTCTTCCAGTATCCTGATAGAGAATACCCATATGTCTGTTTAATTCATAACTTTTAGGATGAGTTATGAGCAGTTTATTATATATAACTTCAGCTTCAGTATAATTTCTTGCTTTATGAATCTCAATAGCACCTGCCAATATCTCAAAAAATTTATTGTCCTCTATTCCTTTGCCTTTATTTTTTCTGCGCTCGTGTCTATTCATTTTTAGATATTACAATATTTAAAATTTTATTAGGAACAAATATTTTTTTGATAATAACTGCATTTTGAATTTGTTCATTAACACTTTTAATATTTTTAACTTCTTCCATTACGTCTTCTTCACTTGCTTCAATTTTTGTTTCAACCTCGGCTCTTCTTTTGCCGTTTACTTGAATTACAATCTTGACTGTCTCTCTCACAAGATATTTCTCATTAACATTAGGCCAAGGTTCTGATGTAAGGGATTTACTATTTCCACATAAA
>QBZD01000025.1 GCA_003282485.1 Pelagibacteraceae bacterium AG-333-C14 | reverse complement strand
GGTTTGCAAAGATACCTACTCCTCTGCCTCCACCGCA
Source organism: Pelagibacteraceae bacterium AG-333-C14 (assembly GCA_003282485.1). Classification (GTDB taxonomy): domain Bacteria; phylum Pseudomonadota; class Alphaproteobacteria; order Pelagibacterales; family AG-422-B15; genus CACNXQ01. Next base: position 7,895 of record QBZD01000025.1, on the reverse strand, counting down.
AACAGAAACTAAATATCTTAAAAAATGCTCGCCTGCTAATTCTTTTGCTTCTTCCATTGTATCAGCAATAAAGCAATCACGAACCAATGCAATTCCCTCGCCCATAGGAACATTTCTCTTTTCGACCTCAGATTTAGCATTTGCATAAATCTCAAAGCGTGACTTCAAGGAAGCAATTGTTGGTAGCCACATCAAACAATTAAGACCATTCTTTGCAGCAAATTCAATTGAACTAGGACTGTCAACTACTTGCCATAAAGGAAGATTTTTTTGAAACGGTTTTGGAACTATGCTAATTTTCTTTAAGACATTTGTTTCTGGGTCAACAACATCTGATGTTTCATTCAACAGTGGATTGGAATATTTAAATTCTGGAGCTGGGTACTCATAGAATTCGCCTTTATGTGAAAAGTATTCTTGCGTCCAAGCCTTCTTTAATATGTCTAGCGTTTCAACAAACAATCGAAAGTTTTTTGGCTGATCTTTTAAATCAGCCTCAATGTTCATGTGGATAGCTTCTTTTCCAAATACACCTCGACCAAGACCAACATCCAACCTGCCTGATGACAAGTTATCTAAAAGCGCAACATCTTCTGCTAATCTAAGAGGATTCCAAAAGGTTGCGATAGCTGCGGCCAATCCAATGCGAATATTTTTTGTGCGGGCTGCAAGATCTGAGCCCAGTAAAATTGGATTGGGTATGCACTCCATTGTCCAATTATTTGTAGTTTGTAGGTGATGTTCACTCAACCATACTTGTCTAAAATTACTATTTTGATCTAAATAATCTGTAATTTCCCTGACTTCATCAAGAATTTCAGTATATGGACGCTTATGCCAGTTTGTAGCATTTAGGAATTTAGAAAAAATCATTAGCTTCCCCTTTTATTAAATTAACAATAAAAAGTCGACCGATCCCGCTTCCTTTAATGGTGAGTTATGTATCGCTTCAAGTTAGGATTGTATCAGAAAATAAGCCATTTTTCAAACCACTCAATTAATGATTTCATTAGGGTAAATGCCAAAAACTTTATTTTTTGGAATATAGAATTTACTTTTTTTACCCTGTTCCTCAAAATAGACCTCAAACAAAATAAAAGCTGAGTCAGCTTTAAGGATCATGCCGTGTACATTTTTTTCAACTTTAGCAACGACCTTTTTTTCTATTGGATTATTGTAACCCAATACAGCTTCTTTCGTAATTGCTGCTCTCTTAGGTGATAGAATTGGCCTAAAAAGAAAACATAAGTCATCAGTTAGAGGATCTCTTGCCTGAACCCAATGATCATTAATGTTCCTTACAACTTCCCATGGGAAATATTTCCTTTTGTAATGATATTTTATTGAGCCTAAAGCATTTCCATTCTCGTCAGTAATATATGATGCTCGACAATTAATAGCATTTTTTGAAGTTACCCATCGAGGTGTTGGTAAATCATTTGCTGATACATGAGGTAACCAAAGAATAGAGAGAGAAAATATTAAAAATATTTTTATCATTTCACAAAGACTTTATGGGTAAAGTCTGGTCTTTATCCATGCATCATTTAATTGCGTGAATACAATTCTATCATGCAGTCGAGTTTTATAATCATCTCTACTTTTCCATACTTCTACTCTTGAAGGCATAATGATTATTCCCCCCCAATGATCGGGTCTTTTTATTTCTTTTCCTTCATGTGCGTCTGCGAACTCTTGAAATTCTTTATCTAGTACTTCGCGACTATCAACATCATAAGATTGTTTTGAAATACTTGCTGATATTTTAGCATTACGATCACGTGAAGAAAAATACTCATCAGACAAGTTTGAGTTTATTTTTTCGACTTTTCCTTGAACTCTAATTGAAGCTCCTTGTGCACGGCTGTACCATGTTAGATGTCCCTCTGAATTATGAAAAAGTTCTTTTCCTTTTTGTGATTCATAATTTGTATAAAAAGTGAAACCTTCTTGGCTGACATCTTTAATAAGTATAACTCTAGCATTAGGCTTGCCATCACTACTCACGGATGACACCAGTGCAGCGTTGGGGTCTAAGTCAACCAGCTCTTTCTCTTTGTCATAAAAATGATTCCAAGCCTCTATCCACTGATTAAAAGATGATATGTCGGTATACATAGAGATTATTTATAATGAATTTGCCAAAATATTGAATTAAAATAATTAATTAAAAAAAGAGTCCTAAAATGATTCAGGTTTTAAAAAAAATATGGTTCTTACAGTGGAGATTTATCAAGATCTTCTTATCAACTGGTACTTATCCGCCATTGATAAGGAATAGAAAAAGAAATAGTTGGGGTAAGAAAAAATAAATATTATTCGTCTTTGTCTTGGCTTTTGATAACCACTTCAGTAACCCTCTGCATTTGGCTTTCAATACGTACTGAATGGTCCTTAAAATCCTGACGGATTAAATATACAAGATAGATTAAGATACAAACCGCAATAAATGTCAAAAATTCCATATCTAAGTATATCCCGTGGTCATTTAATTTAAACTGATAAAAAAATTTAAATTATGCCTATTTTTCACCTCTTATTTTTAGAACTTGTTCATAGGCATCATTAATGCGTTGAAAATTTTCTTTAGCTTTAGTAATTAAACTCTTATCAGTGATACCCTTAGCCCTAACAATATCAGGGTGATTTTTTCTAGCCAAGTTTCGATAGATCTTTTTAATCTCTGATGTTGATTGTGATTTATTAACTCCCAATACTTTGTAGGGGTCTTCCTTTACAAACTCAGGTCTTGAATTTCTCAATCTGTTAAACGTTGCTTGGTCAATTCTAAATATTTGGCTCACTTTTTTTATATATTTTAGTTCGGGGTTGGATAAATCATGATCTGCATAACCAATTTCAAAGAGTCCTATGATTACTTGCTCTAACATTTGAGGTGATCGGCTAAAAGTATCCCTTAATTGCTGAGCATAAGGTTCAAATCCAGCACTTGTTTGTGAAGCTTCTTTCCAGATAGCTCCAACTTGTTTCATATTTTCTTGAGGAATTTTAAAAATCTTTTTAAATTTTCTTATTTCATCATCTGTGACTCTTCCATCCGCTTTAGCTAACTTTGCACACAGTACAACTAAACCAAGAGCGTAAACACCTTGCTGCGTATTAAAATTTGCACCAGGATTTTTAAAATTACTTTTCTTCCCAAGAAAAAAAGCGCCAGCTGTAAAAGCTAATGCACCTAAAGGACCTGCAATCATATTGCCAAGAGAAGCTGCGAGTAAATATTTCCAAACGTTCATACTTTTTATGCTAGTCTAATTCTTAACATTTGTAATCGCAATCTTAGATCGTTTAATATGGAAAATAACATAAAAGTTGGTGCTTTTTTTATGCTTATCAGTGTGACTGGATTTGCATTAATGGATTTAGCAGTAAAATGGACCACTGAGGATTACAGTATTGGCTATGTTGTATTTTGGCGAATGATAGGTGGCTTGATCCCACTTGTATTTACAATACCTCGTGATCGGTGGGCTCACCTTTTAACGACATCAAAGCCTGGTCTTCATTTTATTAGAAGTTTAGCTGGAACAATTGCCTTATTTTGTGTTTACGCAAGCTTACATTTCTTACCTCTAGCAACAACCGTATCGCTTACGTTTGCGTCTCCTATTTTTAGTACATTATTATCAATTTTTATTCTTGGAGAAATAGTTGGTAGCAGAAGATGGACTGCGATAACAATTGGATTCGTTGGAGTTTTAGTAATAGTTAATCCAACGTCATCTGGATTCAATTTTTATATGATCTTGCCAATATTGTTTTGTATATTTTTTTCTATAGTAGCTATTTCGATTCGTAAATTAAGTGAAACTGAGCCTACATACTTAATAGCCTTATACTTTACGATTTTCGGAATAATTGCTTCTCTGTTTACAATTCCTTTTGGTGGCTGGTATTGGTGGCCGGTGTCTTTATTTGATTTTAGCATGCTGGCGTTAGTTGGGATCAGTGGCGGTATTGGAAACCTTGCTTTAACTCAAGCGTATAAAAATGCTGAAGTATCAATTGTTACACCTTTAAAATACTTGAGTTTGATTTATGGAATAATCTTTGGCTATTTTATTTGGAATGAAATTCCTGCTTGGAATACATATATAGGTGCAATTTTTATAATTGTTTCGTCACTAGCCATCCTAAGACGAGAAAAAATACTAAAAAAAGAAATTGTGCCTGATAAATATGTAATTAGACGTTAATCATTAGACCAGTTTGGGTCCCTTTTTTCAAGGAAAGAAGATATTCCCTCATTGCCGTCATTAAGTGTTAAATTCCTTACCATCTCTGCACTCGTAAAGTCATAAGCGTCAGTTAACGGCATTTCACTTTGACGGTAGAAACTTTTCTTTCCCATGGCAATAACAGCAGCTGATTTATTACAAATATCATTGCATGACTTCTCAACTGTTTTTTCTAAATCTGCATTGTCAACCGCAGCATTGATCAATCCAATTTGTACAGCTCGTTCAGACGAAATAGGTTCTCCACTTAACAGCATTTCCATCATCGGTTTTCTTCCAATTGTCCTTGAGACAGCAACTTGAGGTGTATGACAAAATAATCCAATGTTTACTCCTGGAGTTGCGTACTTTGAGTCTAATGATCCATAAGCTAAATCACATGATGCAACTAGTTGGGCACCAGCTGCAGTTGCTATACCTCTGACCTGCGCAATGACTGGTTTACTTAAAGCCTGAATTTGTTTCATCATTGAGGAACACGTTGAAAATAATTCAACTTGAGATTTAGTATCGTTATTATCAAGAAAGCCTTTTACCTCTTTTAAATTATGTCCTGAGGAAAATATTTTATCACTTTCAGATTTTATAATTATAACTCGAATTGATTCATCATGATCAATAGTTGTTAGTTGATTTTGAATTTCTTCCATCATAGGCATACTTAGACTATTTGCTGGAAGGTCATTCAAACTTAGTGCAGCAACTGAATTTTTATCACTTCTAATGAGAATATTCTCCATTATTTAAACCTTATGTTCACTCTTCGGTTTCTTTTACCTTTATTTTCAATTTTTCCAATCTCTAATCCTTCAATCTCACCCGTTGATTTCACATGGGTGCCTCCACACGCCTGTATATCTAAAATTTTATCTTCACCAATTTGAACAATTTGTACTTTGTTATCAATTATGGGAGGGCTAACAGCAGCGCCTTTTGCTAAATGAGGATTATCTCTAAACTCATCTCCAGAAATTTGTTTTGTGAATACAGGAAAATTATTTTTAATAATTTCATCAATCTTCTGGTTCATTGTCTCTTTATCAAGCAAACTCGGGTCAACATCAAAATCAACTCTACTTTTTTGTGCACCAACTGAAGCACCTGTAATTAAAGCATCAATCAAACTACACAGAATATGACATGAGGTATGCATTCTCATATGACTTTGTCTCAATTCCCAATCAATTTTGATCTCACATTCTTTACCAACAATGCTCTGATCAATATCGCCGTCGACTAAATGAATAATTTCATTTGGAGAATTACCTTTCTGAGTGTCAGTAACTTTATAAATTTGATCTCCTAAGATGATTTCTCCTTGATCGCCTGGCTGTCCGCCCGATTCAGCGTAGAAAATTGTTCGATTTAATTGAATAGAGTTTTGATCAACATTTGTAACAACTGCTTCAGACTGGCAGAGGTAAGCGTCATTGTTAAAGAGTAATTCAGTCATGATTATAAATAGAGATCATATTCCTCTCGAGGAACAAAACTTGACTCGACATGATCAATTTCACCTTGTTTTGCAGCGGTATAGAGATCAAGATATTCTTTACCAAGATATTTTCTTAATAGTTTAGAAGTTTGAAAACGACCTAACGCTTGGTCCATATTTTTTGGCATATCAATATCAGCTTCTTTATCCGCTCCTTCGTTATTATCAAAATCAACTTGGTTTGATGGGGTCAATTCATTAGTAAGGCCATTATGCAGTCCTGCTAACAGGCATGCTAGGACTAGGTAAGGATTAGCATCTGATGAAGCTACGCGATGTTCAATTCTTTTTGCATCATCTGATCCAGCTGGTATTCTTAATGAAACGTCTCTTCGATTCCAGGACCAACTTGTATTAACGGGAACAAAATTTTTTGTTTCTATCCTTCTGTAACCATTTCGATTTGGAATAAAGATTGGAAAACTATCATAAAACATTGATTGAAACCCAGCTATAGCACTCTTTAATTTTTTATTTCCGTAACGATTAGAAGTTGCAAATATATTTTTTTCATTCTCGTCATAAACAGAGAGATGAAGATGCATTCCATTACCAGTTTGATCTAAAAAGGGTTTGGCCATAAATGTTGCCTCATAACCATGCCGATCGCTTGTCTCTTTAATAATTCGTCTTAATAAAGCCGCATCGTCGGCAGCTTTTAGAAGATCTCCTGTATGCTTTAGGTTAATTTCATACTGTCCCGCAGCAAATTCACTTGAAGCCGTAGTCGCTGGTATATTTTGCATTTCGCAATTCTTATTAATATCATCAAATAACTTACCGAAGAGATCTAGGTCTGGTATGCCATATACATGAGTTTTATTGGCACCTTCAGCGGGTATTGGTTTCCCAAAATCATCTCTGTTTTTGTCTAAAAGATAAAATTCTAATTCAAAAGCAACCACAGGCTTCAATCCAGTGTTCTTAAAATTCTTCATAACTTTTTTTAGAATATTTCTAGGGTCAACCTCTGATGGGTCCTTTATTACTCCCCAGTTTTCCTGCTCTTTTCTCATTGTTATTAAAACTTGCAAGAAACGTTCATCCCACGGCACTGGCTTAATACTTCCTTTAACAGGAACCAGAACACCATCAGGATCACCATCTGTCCAACCTAGATTCAGGGTGTTTGTTACTCCTCCTAGAACATCTAGATAAAATGCGGAGAATGGGAGGAGGACGCCATCTGAAAAAATTTTATTTGCTTCGAGGACGGGGAAACGTTTTCCTCTTACGTAACCACATAAATCTGTGAAGATTGCATCAACATATTGAATATTATTGTGCTGACTTAATATTTCATCAAATTCAGCTTGTGTAGCAACTTCCATTGTATATCCCTGACTTAAGTCAGTCCATTAAGGTGATTTTGTAAATGACTTAAATAGAACTTTTGATATTGAACCAAGCTTGTCTCAAGTTCACCGTACTTTCCAGGCTGATAAGCTCGACTTTCAATACCCTTTTGATTCATTTCACACAATTGGGAATCTTCTGTTGATGTTTGGTCCCAAAGAAAAATCATTTTATCAATGTCAACTTCAGCATCTTTATGAGTAACCCAATATTGAGTAACGATTGTTTTATTTTGACTAACAGGAGTAAATAAAAAAAGAATTACAAATTCATTATTGGCAACAAAGCTATTGAATGGGCTAAAACCGATAGCAGTATAACCATGATCTGGCCCTATGGTTTTAAAGTCCCCCATCAGTGAAGAGCATGAATAACTTCCATCCATTGTCTCGGACATGATGCCTTCAGGTAAAGGAGTACGCTCTGCAATTCTAAAATATTTATTAGTGTCTTCACTGTATTCACCGACAAATAAACCTTTATTTTGACTTTCAAGTGTCCAATCTTTTATATGTTGATTAAATTCGGGAGATTCAATTCCTGAGCCAACCCCAGCTCCATAAGAATTACAATACGCCTCTCCATGAACACTTAAATAATCTTTGTGAGTGAACTCACCTCCCCAACAATGTGCACATTCTTTAAAGTTGTGAATGGTTGCTAGATGAGACGCATTGAATATAAAATCTTTTTGAAATGCGATCTTGCCATCATTAAGGCCATGAATTTTAATATAAGGTGCTAGCGGCTTTATAAATTCCTCAAATGAGTATGGTACTTTAGAA
>QBZD01000024.1 GCA_003282485.1 Pelagibacteraceae bacterium AG-333-C14 | reverse complement strand
TGTTACCTCAACTCCACATTTTTCACAGATTATGCCTTTAAATTTCATTCTCTTATATTTGCCACACAAGCACTCATAATCTTTTATTGGACCAAATATTCTCGCACAAAAGAGGCCGTCTCTTTCCGGTTTAAATGTTCGATAATTAATTGTTTCAGGTTTTTTTATTTCACCATATGACCAGGACAAAATTCTCTCAGGACTTGCAATAGAAATTTTTACTTGATTAAAGTCATCTCTTGATGCAGCTGGATTGAAAATGTTCATTAAAGACTGGCTCATATATAATTTCCTAGTTTAAATTTGATAATTCTATGTTAAGTCCAAGAGATCGTATCTCTTTAATCAATACGTTAAATGACTCTGGTGTTCCTGATTGGAATACATCTTCACCACGTATTATAGTTTCGTACACTTTAGTTCTTCCTGCTACATCATCTGATTTTACGGTCAGAATTTCCTGCAAAGTATAAGCAGCACCATAGGCTTCAAGGGCCCAGACTTCCATCTCTCCAAATCTCTGACCTCCAAATTGCGCCTTACCTCCCAATGGTTGCTGCGTAACAAGACTGTATGGACCAATTGACCTAGCGTGAATTTTATCATCTACTAAATGATGAAGTTTTAACATGTAGATATACCCTACCGTCACTTTTCTCTCAAACTGCTCTCCAGTTAACCCATCCCATAAATGAGTTTGTCCACTTTTATCAAAACCTGCGACTTCTAACATCTCAGATATTTCATGCTCAGATGCTCCATCAAAAACTGGGGTTTTAATTGGAACACCTGAAGAAATATTCATCGCAAGTTCTTTTTGCTCAGACTTATTTAAAGGAGCTATTTCATTTTTATACTGTTCAGATCCATAGACTTTTTCCAAAGATTTTCCGATATATGAATGATCGTTTGTAGCATTGTACTGTGTAATTGATTTATTGATAATTTCTCCAATACCAGCGCAGGCCCAACCTAAATGAGTTTCTAATATTTGTCCTACATTCATCCTGCTTGGCACGCCTAGAGGGTTTAATACAATATCAACAGTCCTTCCATCCTCGAGATATGGCATATCTTCTACAGGTGCGATTTTACTTATGACACCTTTATTTCCGTGTCGACCAGCCATTTTATCACCAGGTTGTAATTTTCTTTTAACAGCGACAAAAACCTTAACCATTTTCATAACCCCAGGCAGTAATTCGTCTCCCCTTTGTACTTTATCGACTTTATTATCAAATCGTGATTGAATTGCAGATCTTGCAACATCATACTGCTTTTTTAAATTATTTATGTCCTCTTGATCTTTATCATTCTGAAGCTTTATCTTCCATAGCGAATCAAGCTTTACAACACTAATGTCATTTTCGTCTAACAATTTTTGATCTCTTATATCCTCAGGTAATTCTGTAATATTTTTACCTTTAATTATATTTTTTAATCTTTCTTTAATATTTCTGTTAAGAATTCCTAATTCAGCCTCACGATCATTCGCAAGCTTTTCTATTTCGTCTCTCTCAATTGACAGAGCCCTGTCATCTTTCTCTATTCCATACCTGTTAAAAACCTTTACATCTACAACGATACCACTTGATCCTGGCGGTAGCTTAAGTGATGTATCCTTTACGTCTGTTGCTTTTTCTCCAAATATTGCTCTTAGTAGTTTTTCCTCAGGAGTTACTGGGCTTTCACCTTTGGGCGTTACTTTGCCTACAAGAATATCACCAGGATTAACGTCAGCACCAACATAAACAATACCTGCTTCATCAAGATTACGTAGCAATTCATCGCCAGCATTTGGTATATCTCTCGTGATCTCTTCTGAGCCTAATTTTGTATCTCTGGACATTACCTCAAACTCTTCAATATGAATTGAGGTAAATTTATCTTCTTGAACAATCTTTTCTGATATCAGTATAGAATCCTCAAAGTTGTAACCTCTCCACGGCATAAAAGCAACTACCACATTTCTACCTAAACCTAATTCTCCTAGGTGAGTTGACGGACCATCGGCAATTATATCCCCTTTAGAAACTTTATCGCCAACTTTAACTAACGGTCTCTGATTAATGCAGGTACTTTGGTTTGATCTTTGAAATTTTAATAACGTATAAATGTCAACCCCAGATTCATTTGTTTTTATTTTTTCTGTAACTCTAACAACAATTCGTTTACCATCTATTTTGTCAACAATTCCATCCCTGTTAGCAACAATAGTGACTCCCGAGTCTATCGCAACTACTTTCTCCACTCCTGTTCCAACAAGAGGGGATTCTGCTTGTATAAGAGGAACGGCTTGCCTCATCATATTAGAACCCATTAAAGCTCTATTCGCATCATCATTTTCAAGAAATGGTATTAATGAAGCTGCACAAGAAACAACTTGTTTTGGTGATACATCCATATAGTTAATCTCATCAGCAATAGTCATTACAAAATCTCCATTACGCCTACACGAAACTAGTTTTGTGCTGAAGTTTCCTTTTTCATCAATCTCACTATTTGCCTGAGCAATTGTATAATCTGCCTCTTCCATCGCAGGCAGATACTCAACATCGTTTGTAACTTTACCGTTTACAACTTTTCTATAAGGGCTTTCAATAAAACCGTACTGATTCACTCTAGCATGAGATGCCAGGCTGTTTATGAGTCCAATGTTAGGTCCTTCTGGAGTTTCAATTGGGCAAATTCTTCCGTAGTGAGTTGGGTGAACATCCCTTACCTCAAATCCCGCTCTTTCTCTACTTAAGCCGCCAGGCCCAAGAGCAGAAAGTCTTCTTTTATGAGTAATCTCTGCCAAGGGATTTGTCTGGTCCATAAACTGAGAAAGTTGTGATGTTCCAAAGAATTCTTTTAAAGATGCAACTAATGGCTTGGCGTTAATTATATCTTGTGGTGTGACAGCATCAACTTCAAGTGAATTCATTCTCTCTTTAATTGATCTTTCCATTCTTATAAGGCCCATTCTAAACTGATTTTCAACAAGCTCGCCCACAGATCTTACTCTTCTATTTCCAAGATGATCGATATCATCGACTTCACCTTTACCAGTTCTTAAATCCATTACAGTCTTCACTACTTCAATAACATCATCAGTTCTTAAAACTGTAATTGAGTCTGGACAGTCAAGGTTTAACCTGTAGTTTATTTTTACTCTACCAACATCAGATAGATCATATTTTTCTGATTTAAAAAATAATGAATTAAATACTTCAAACGCTGTTTCTAAATTAGGTGGTTCACCTGGCCTCAGTACTTTATATATCTCAACAACTGCATCTTCAGGACTTAAATTTTTATCAACTCTTAAAGTGTCTCTAATAAATGAGCCAACATTAATACCGTCAATTTCAAGTATTGGTAATTTATTAATTTTTAGCTCTTTTATTTTTTCTAGAGATTCTTGAGTAATTTCATCTGAAGCTTCTAAGTAAATTTCACCAGTTTTCTCGTTAATGATATCATCTGCAACAAACTTTCCAATTAATTCATCATCATCTATAAGTAAGTTTTTAAGTCCATCATTGTATAATTTTTTTGCTATAGCTGGATTTATTTTTGTTCCTTGTTTTACAGCAACTTTTCCATCGGCAGCATTAATTAAACTCTTTTGAAGTTTACCAGTTTTAATATTTTTTGGGTTAAAATTAAACTTCCATTTATTATCTTTAATATTGAAATTATAAATTTCTGTGCTGTAGAATAAATTTAATATCTCATCTCTTTTTACCCCCATTGACATTAAAAAAGTCGTAATTGGAATTTTCTTCTTCCTATCAATTCTACAATGCAGAATATCTTTGTGATCAAATTCAATATCTAACCATGAACCCCTATAAGGTATTACTCTTGCGCCAAATAGAAGCTTTCCACTTGAATGTGTTTTACCATTATCATGATCAAAAAATACTCCTGGACTGCGGTGCATTTGACTAACAACAACTCTCTCGGTACCGTTAGTAATAAATGTTCCTTTTTGAGTCATTAACGGTAGATCACAAAGATATATTTCTTGTTCTTTTATATCTTTTACTGTCCTTGACTCAGTTTCTTCATCAATATCAAAAACTATAAGTCGTAATTTGACATTTAATGGAGCTGCATAAGTCTTGTCTCTTTGACGGCATTCATCAACATCAAACTTTGGCTCCTTCAGATCATATTCAATATATTCTATCCTGGCAGAACCTGAAAAGTCTTCTAGAGGAAAAACACTTTTAAACACTTTTTGAAGTCCTCGATCAGGTCTTTCTGAGGGATTAACTTCTTCAAGAAGGAACTCTTCGTAAGATTTTTTTTGTATCTCTATAAGGTTAGGAAATTTCGAAACTTCCTTAAGTTTACCAAAGTTTTTACGAACTCTTTTTCTTTCAGTAAATGATAATGTATTAACCACTAATGTATATTCACCCAATCATAATAGTTTGCGTAACAAACTATTAAGTAAAATATTAATTTAATTTATTTAAGTTCTACAGTCGCGCCGGCCGCTTCAAGTTTCTCCTTGAAACCATTAGCCTCATCTTTTGATACTCCTGTCTTCAATTCTTTTGGAGCACCCTCTACTAAATCTTTTGCTTCCTTTAATCCTAAGCCTGTAATTGTTCTAACTTCTTTAATTACATTTATCTTCTTATCACCAGCAGCTGCTAAGACGATTGTGAATTCATCTTTTTCTTCTTCTGCAGCATCTCCTGCAGGTGCAGCTCCAGCAGCAGCTACTGCTACAGGTGCGGCGGCAGATACCCCCCACTTTTCTTCTAATAACTTTGAAAGCTCTGCAGCTTCTATAACTGTTAGATCTGATAGTTGATCAACTATTTGTTGGAGGTCAGCCATTTTTATTCCCTTTCTTAATTCTTAATTAAAATATTATTTCGAACTGTACGCGTTAAATACTCTTGCTAAATCACCTGATGGTGCAGTCAATACTGATGCTATTTTCTGCGCAGGTGTATTTATTAAACCTATTAATTGTGCCCTTATTTCCTCGAGAGATGGCAATTTAGATAAAATTTCAATTTTTTCAACACTTAAAATTTCATTATCCATTATTCCACCCTGGATAACTAAGTTATTGTTATTCTTTGCAAATTCGACAACAAGCTTTGTTAATGAAGCTGGATCATTAGCATACGCTATAGCTGTTGGACCATCAAATAAGTCAGATAATTCAACTTTATCAGTTTCCTTTAGTGCTAATTTAGCAAGTCTATTATTTGTAACTTTTATATTACAGCCTGTATTGAATGACTGAACTCGCAAATCTGTCATTTCATTCATAGACATACCTCTATAATGAAAAACAAGAATCAAACTATGCTCACCTATAATAGTTTTTAAATTCTTAATGAAAACTTCTTTTTGCTCTCTCCTCATAATTTATCCGTCTATAGTATTTATATCGACACTAACACCTGGTCCCATTGTTGGACTTATATATATTTTTTTTAAAAAATCACCTTTTACACCAGAAGGTCGATCTTTTGAAATTTTCTCAACAAAAAATTGTATATTCTTTTGGATATCTTCCTTTGCAAAACTTGATTTTGCTATGCCTGCCTGTATTAGAGTCTCATTACTTTTATATTCGATCTCTCCTGCTTTCGCATCATCAATTGCTTGTTTTATATCATTCGTAACAGTGCCCAGTTTAGGATTCGGCATTAAATTTCTTGGGCCCAGAACTTTTCCTAATTTACCAACTTTTGACATCATATCTGGTGAAGCTATACACCTGTCAAAGTCTGTAAAGCCTCCTTCAACCTTTTGGACAAGTTCGTCAGATCCTACTACATCAGCTCCGGCATCCTTTGCTTCTTGCTGCTTATCTTCAGGAACAATAACGCACACTTTGACTTGTTTGCCTAAACTCTTTGGTAATTTTAATTTACCCCGCACATTTTGCTCTCCATTTTTTGGATCAATATTTAAATTCATGCATATATCAATTGTTTCATCAAATTTAGTGGTTGAAGATTTTATTACTAGCTCAATAGCATCGCCTAAATTGTATGATTTCGAAAAATCATTTTGACTCAAAATATCTTTCATTCTTTTGTTCATTAGCTTGTTACCTCAATACCCATTGATTTTGCAGAACCAATAATGATTTTTGTACCTTGCTCAATAGTATTTGCATTTAGATCTTTTAATTTCTTTTCTGCAATATCCCTACATTGTGATGTAGAAATAGTTGAAATCATATCTCTACCAGGCTCTTTAGATCCTTTTTTTATTTTTAATGCTTCTTTGATAAAAAATGATGCCGGTGGAAGCTTAATTTCAATGCTAAAACTTTTGTCAGTGTTATATGTAACCACAACAGGCAACATAACTCCAGGCTGCTCCCCTTTACTTTTTTCATTAAATACCTTGCAGAAGTCCATAATGTTAATACCTCTTTGTCCGAGGGCTGGTCCTACTGGTGGAGACGGATTTGCTTGTCCAGCTGGAACTTGTAACTTTAACTTTCCTTCAATTTCTTTTGCCATTTTATGCCTTTTCTACCTGTGTATATTCAAGTTCTACTGGTGTAGATCGCCCAAATATTGAAACAGAAACTTTAACCCTAGATCTTTCTTCATCAATTTCCTCTACCAATCCATTAAATGAGGCAAAAGGTCCATCGCTTACTCTGACTTGCTCACCTACTTCAAATGTAATAGAAGGTTTTGGACTAGTTACACCTTCTTCTATGTCTTGTAAAATCTTATTTATTTCACTTTCAGGCACCGCCGATGGCTTACCTTGTGTATGACCTAAAAACCCACTGACCTTTGGTAGTGCCTTGACCATATGGTATGTTTCATCAGTCATTTCCATCTTGGTTAGTACATAGCCAGGGAAAAACTTTCTTTCAGCATTTCTCTTTTTTCCTTTTTTGACTTCTACAACCTCTTCAGTGGGAACAATGATCTCGCTAAATGCTGCTTCTATATTTTTAGTTTTAGCTTTATCTAAAATAGCAGCTGCGACTTTTTTTTCAAAACCAGAATAAGCGTGTACAATATACCATCTGTGAGTCATTTAAACAGCCAGTCCTATCAGTCTATCGAGCCCAAAGCTAAAAATTTGATCTATTATCAAGAAAAATACTGCGGCAAAAGCAGTAATGATGACAACCATCACTGATCCCGTAAGAGTTTCCCTTGAAGAAGGCCACGTTACTTTGCCTCCTTCTCTTCTTACTTCCTGTATAAACTTCAAAGGTTTCATAATTCTTTTCTTAAGTGGCAGGAGCGAAGGGACTCGAACCCCCAACCCCCGGTTTTGGAGACCGGTGCTCTACCAGTTGAGCTACACTCCTCCAGTTATGAAATAATTTCCGTTACAACACCAGAGCCAACCGTACGACCACCTTCTCTTATCGCAAAGCGCACTCCTTTATCCATTGCAATTGGAGCAATCATTTCAACTTCCATTGAAATATTGTCTCCCGGCATAACCATTTCAGTACCTTCAGGAAGCTGACAAACGCCAGTTACATCAGTTGTTCTGAAGTAGAACTGAGGTCTGTAGTTTGTAAAGAAAGGTGTGTGTCTTCCACCCTCTTCTTTTTTAAGAACATAAGCTTCACATTTAAACTTTGTATGAGGAGTGATAGTTCCAGGATGAGCAAGTACTTGGCCTCTTTCAACTTGGTCTCTCTCAACACCTCTTAATAGGGCGCCAATATTATCTCCAGCCTCTCCAGTATCTAGAAGCTTTCTGAACATCTCTACTCCAGTACAAGTAGTTTTTTGAGTGTCTTTAATACCAACGATCTCTAGTTCTTCGCCAACTTTAACAATTCCACTTTCTACCCTACCTGTGCAAACTGTTCCTCTTCCAGATATTGAAAATACGTCCTCAATTGGCATAAGGAATGGCTTATCCTTATCTCTCTCTGGTTGTGGAATAAATTCATCAACGGCTTTCATTAATTCTGCAATAGAATTCTTACCAATCTCATCATCCCTACTTTCAACTGCAGCTAACGCTGATCCTTTAACAATTGGAGTTGTATCACCAGGAAAATCATATTCATTAAGGATATCTCTTATTTCAACTTCAACAAGTTCAAGCAATTCAGCATCATCAACCTGATCAACTTTATTTAAATAGACAACAATTGCCGGAACACCAACTTGACGTGCTAATAAGATATGTTCACGTGTTTGTGGCATAGGACCATCAGCTGCATTAACAACTAAAATAGCTCCATCCATTTGAGCCGCTCCTGTTATCATGTTCTTGACATAATCGGCGTGCCCTGGACAATCTACGTGAGCATAGTGCCTTGCATCCGTTGTATATTCAACGTGCGCTGTAGAAATTGTAATTCCACGCTCTTTTTCCTCTGGTGCTTTATCAATTGCATCGTATGCAGTGAATTCTGCTCCACCAGACTCGGATAATACTTTTGTAATTGCTGCGGTCAAAGTAGTTTTACCGTGATCCACGTGACCGATAGTTCCAACATTACAGTGCGGTTTACTACGATCGAATTTTTCTTTAGCCATTTTTTTGTCCTCTCAGTTTTTAAACAACTTTAATTTTGGAGTGGGTGAAGGGAATCGAACCCTCGTAATCAGCTTGGAAGGCTGGAGCTTTACCACTAAGCTACACCCGCTTGTTCCTTCAAGCTACCCTAAGGTACCTTTACGTGGTGGAGGGGGTTGGATTCGAACCAACGTAAGCATAGCTAACGGGTTTACAGCCCGTCCCCTTTAACCACTCGGGCACCCCTCCCGAGATAGTTTTTCAACATCTCAAGATAAGTTTCCCTAGACATAGTCTATTGAACCTTAAGGGGTGACTTATATGTAAAAAAAGACGCTAAATCAATAAATATTAATATTTTTGACCCAAAATTATTTTAGATGATAAATTGATCTATTGATGAGAAATAAATTTAAAAAACCCCTTAAAAAAAAGGCAAAATCCTGAGTATTGGATTTATGGCCATCACGCTGTGGTTGCCGCCTTAGAGAATAAAAAAAGAGAAAAATATGAAATTGTCTTCACAAATGATGCAAAAAAGAAGTTGGAGAAAGAGGTAAATCTTCAAGATTTTAAGATTATAAAAAAGATTAAAAATCGTGATGAAATTGAAAATTTATTAGGAGAAAAGTCTAACCATCAAGGAATATGTCTCAAAGCAAACAAAATTGCTAATCAAGAATTAAAAGAGCTAATTAGTTCTATAAAGTCTGAAAGGTCGTTAATTGTTTTGCTAGACCAACTAGAAGACCCGCAAAATGTTGGGGCAATTTTTAGATCAGCTTTAGCATTTAATTTAAATGGCGTTATTTTAACAGAAAATAACTCAGTTAATGAAAATGCATTTTTGACAAAAGCAGCATCTGGAGGCATCGATAAATTGCCATTTGTAAAAATTAAAAATGTTAGCTCCAGTATTAAAGTACTTAAAGACTCCGGCTATTGGATCTATGGTTTAGATTTAAATACGAATAAAACAATTGACCAAGTTAATTACCCAAAAAAAGTTGTAATTGTATTAGGATCAGAGCATCGAGGAATAAGAAAAATTACATCTTCTCTTTGTGACGAGAATGTCAAAATAGAGATGAACAATGCGATTGAAAGTTTAAATGTATCCAATACTGCTGCTATAGCATTTTTTCATATATCCAAAAGCATGATTGAATAGTTATTAATTTAAATAGCTAGCGAGATCATAGCAATCACGAGTATAAAAAAAACAATCAGGTATACGAGAGCAATTTGACCACCTATAAAATCTAAAAATTTTTTCATGGATATATAATAATTCATATTTACCTAAAGGATATATATTTAATAAAAAATACTATTATTTAGCGGTAATTCATCATTTGATGAAGATACAAGTCCTGGGACAGAATTTTGTACACTGGATGTAGGGCGCCCATCTGTTACGATTACTATATCAGATTAAATCTGTAGACTAAAAATTATATGTAATTTATAACTTTTTACTGCTTTCAGTATCCATTAAATTATTGAAAGTTTCTTCGCCCCTATAGCTCAATTGGTAGAGCAATTGATTTGTAATCAATAGGTTCGCGGTTCAAGTCCGTGTGGGGGCACCATAAAAAATATAAAATTGCTGTTTATTATATTTATATCTATAATTTTATTGTCTATTAATTCATTAAGGATAATAAATTTTATGATAAAGTACTTTGCATCATTATTAACAATAACTTTCACAAATTTGCTAATATTCAGTAACGCAAATGCTG
>QBZD01000023.1 GCA_003282485.1 Pelagibacteraceae bacterium AG-333-C14 | reverse complement strand
AACCTTACTCCATCCATGCCATGCATTGCGTGATCACCAAATAACGATCTTTTCCATCCACCAAAACTGTGAAAAGCCATTGGCACTGGTATGGGTACATTAACTCCTACCATACCAATCTTACATTGATTAGAAAATGCACGAGCAGTATCTCCATCTCGAGTATAAATAGTGGTACCGTTTCCAAATTCGTGATTATTAACCATTTTTAAAGCATCATTAAATGTTGGTTGACGCACAACTGAGAGAACAGGACCAAATATTTCTTCTCTATATATCTTCATGTCCTCTTTAACATGATCAAATAAACAGCCGCCTATAAAATATCCGTTTTCATACCCTTGAAGTGAAATCGATCTTCCATCAACAATTAATTCGGCTCCTTCAGATACTCCTTCGTCAACATAGCTTTTAACTTTTGCAAGATGAACATCGCTTATTAGTGGACCCATTTCAACTTCAGGATCAGTTCCAGGACCTACCTTCAAGTTCTGAACGCGAGGTGTTAATTTTTCAATTAGTTTATCACCCACATCACCAACAGCAACAGCGACTGATAGAGCCATACATCTCTCCCCAGCTGAACCGTATCCTGCACCAATTAACCCATCGACAACTTGATCAAGATCAGCATCAGGCATTACAACCATATGATTTTTAGCACCACCCAAGGACTGGACTCTTTTATTGTGCTTGGAAGACGTATGGTAAATGTATTCAGCTACTGGAGTTGATCCTACAAAGCTTACTGAGTCTACAGCTGGATCAGTTATTAATAAATCAACAGCTTCTTTATCTCCGTTGATCACATTGAATACTCCATC
This sequence comes from Pelagibacteraceae bacterium AG-333-C14, assembly GCA_003282485.1. Lineage (GTDB taxonomy): Bacteria > Pseudomonadota > Alphaproteobacteria > Pelagibacterales > AG-422-B15 > CACNXQ01. The sequence goes on along the minus strand of QBZD01000023.1, from coordinate 12,361 downwards.
TGGGAGTCCAGCTTCTTTTAACAATTCAGCCATCATATAAGGAACAGTTGGGTCTTTTTCACTTGGCTTAAGAATAAATGAATTGCCACACGCTATCGAAATGACAAACATCCACATTGGAACCATGGCTGGGAAATTGAATGGAGAGATACCAACGCTTACACCCAATGGCTGTCTCATACTCCAACTATCAATATCGGTTCCTACATTTTCAGAGTATTCACCCTTTAATAAATGTGGAATACCACAAGCAAACTCTACAACTTCCATGCCGCGAGTAATTGAACCCGCTGAGTCCGATAAAATTTTACCGTGTTCAGAAGTCAGCTCTAGTGCAAGCTTATCCATGTCTCGCAAAATTAAATCTTTGAATCTAAAAAATACTCTTGATCTTGTTAGGGGTGGAGTTGCAGCCCATTTTTTTCCTGCTTCAACAGCACAATCAATGGCTAGTTTTACATCATCATTATTTGCGAATGAGACTTTTTTTGTTATTTCGCCATTCGCTGGATTAAACACATCGCCAAATCTCTCAGACTTACTTATATGTTCTTTTCCATTGATAAATTGATTTACTGTTTTCATATAAAAAATATTGTAGATTAATTATGTTCAATAGCAACGTCAGATAATTATGAGAAAGCTTGACTTACACGGGTTTACATTAGAAGAGGCTTATCAAGAGTTTACAGATTTTATTTATAGTGCGTATGAAGACAGTATTTCTAAGGTTGAAATCGTTACTGGAAATAGTGGTCAAATTAAAAAAGAGTTTCCACATTGGGCAGAGAATAATCATCAAATTAGATACATAGAAAATAGCTGGCATAAAGGGAGTTTTATCGTAAAAATTGAAAAAAAATATTAGCAGCTGAATTTGTCAATTTGGCAGTAGTATTTAGGTTCAATTATGCATAAAGGATAATATATATTATGCATTGATGGGCAACACGATATTCTTTTTTCATTAATTCCCCTAATTAATAGTTGCCCATCATCATATTCACTTAAAATAAATGGACTAAATTTCTACTTTAAAAGTAGGGATATTTACTGTTGTGCAATCATTTGCTTTATGCCTGCAATTGCTTTTGCAGGGTTTAAGCCTTTTGGACATGCTTGAGTGCAATTCATAATTGTATGGCATCTATATACCTTAAATGTATCATCAAGCTCTTTAAGTCTTTCTTTTCTTTCCTCATCACGACTATCTTGCAACCATCTATATGATTGCAATAAAACAGCCGGTCCTAAATACTTATCACTGTTCCACCAATAACTAGGGCATGATGTAGAGCAACAAGCGCACAATATACATTCATATAATCCATCAAGCTTTTCACGATCATTTCTTGATTGAATATTTTCAATATCAGTTGCTTCTTGCTTTTGTTTTATTAACCATGGTTTTATAGATTTTAGTTGCTTATAAAGATTTTTAAGATTTGTTACCAAATCTTTAATGACCGGCATGTGTGGTAAAGGATAAATTCTAACATCACCTTTTACATCAGATATCGCTTTGGTACACGCAAGCGTATTCGTACCATCAATATTCATAGCACATGAACCACAAATTCCTTCTCTACAAGACCTTCTAAAGGTTAAAGAAGTATCGACTTCATTTTTAATCTTCATAACAGCATCTAGTACCATTGGGCCACAATCATCTATGTCAACTTCATAGGTGTCCATTCTTGGATTTTTATCATCCTCAGGAGACCATCTGTAGATTTTAAATTTTTTAATACTTTTATTTTCAGCTTCTAATTTATAATAATCACCGTCAGTGAGTTTTGAGTTGTCTGGAAGGTTGAATTGAACCATTAATAAACTCTTGCTTTGGGTTCTATGTATTTAACCTCGTTTGAAAGGGTATATTCATGAACTGATCTGTATTCTAACTTACATTTTTCATCATCAAGCCAGGATAGTGTATGTTTCATCCAGTTTTTATCGTCTCTTTCCTTAAAGTCTTCTCGAGCATGCGCACCTCTGCTTTCTTTCCTATTATGAGCAGAATTCATGGTGACCACAGCTTGGGCAATAAGATTTTTATACTCTAACGATTCTAATAAATCTGTATTCCAGACAAGTGACTTATCTTTTATCTTTAAGTTTTCACTATCTAGCCAAGTTTCTTCTATGAGTTTTTTTCCTTCTGACATAATTTCATCATCTCTGAATACTGCACAATGTTTTTGCATGACTTTTTGCATTTGAGATCTTAATTCGGCAGTTGTGACATCGCCGTCAGAATTTCTGGTAGCGTCAAACCTTGCTATTACATCATCGATAACTGATTTAGGAATATCTTTATTTTTCTCCCCCTTAGGAACAATATCATCAATTCTGTCTGCAGCAGCTTTTCCAAATACAACAAGGTCAATTAGAGAATTAGATCCTAATCTGTTTGCACCATGAACGCTCACACAAGCTGACTCTCCAACGGCCATTAGACCAGGTACGACTGTTTCGTCGCCTTTAACAAGATTCATAACCTCGCCGTGGAAGTTAGTTGGTATTCCACCCATGTTATAATGTACTGTCGGAATAATAGGTATCGGGTCTTTAGTTACATCCACTCCAGCAAAGACTTTTGCAGATTCTGATATCCCTGGTAGTCTTTCTTCAAGAATATTGGAGTCAATATGGTCTAGATGAAGATACATGTGATCTTTATCCTTTCCCACACCTCTTCCATCAATAATTTCTTTGGTAATAGATCGTGACACAACATCTCTTGAAGCTAAATCCTTTGCCGATGGAGCGTACCTTTCCATAAACCTTTCTCCCTCACTATTTACTAGGTATCCACCTTCACCTCTTGCTCCCTCTGTTATCAAACAGCCAACACCATAAATTCCAGTAGGATGAAATTGAACAAATTCCATATCTTGAAGCGGAAGTCCCGCTCTTAATACCATTGCATTTCCATCTCCTGTACATGTGTGAGCAGATGTAGCGGAGAAATAAACTCTTCCATAACCACCTGAAGCTAATACAGTTTGTTTTGAGTTAAATACATGTAGCTTGCCGTCCTCTAAACACCAAGCAACAACGCCTCTACATTCACCTTCAACCATAAGTAAATCTAAAACAAAATATTCGATGTAATAATCCACATCATGTTTTAAGGATTGTCCATAAAGAGTGTGAATAATGGCATGGCCAGTTCTATCTGCTGCAGCACATGTTCTTTGCGCAGTTCCATCACCATAATTTTTTGTCATACCACCGAAAGCTCGCTGATATATTTTGCCATCTTCTGTTCGACTAAATGGCACACCATAATTTTCTAACTCTAAAACTGCTTTGGGAGCATTCTTACATAAGTATTCAATTGCATCCTGGTCTCCAAGCCAATCGGATCCTTTGACCGTATCGTACATATGCCATCGCCAATCATCCTCTCCCATATTTCCTAACGCAGCTGAAATTCCACCCTGGGCTGCAACTGTATGACTTCTTGTGGGAAAAACTTTAGAAATGCAAGCTGTCTTATATCCGTTCTCCACGGCACCAACTGTTGCTCTTAATCCCGAGCCTCCAGCTCCTACTACAACTACGTCATAATCGTGATATTCAATTTCGTAACTCATATTAAAATATTAAAATTAACAATAATGATAAACATACAAAGATTAAAATAAGTATAAAAAAGGACGATATTAAAAAGTTAATTATCCTTTTAGCAGATTCGTCATGAATGTAATCTTCAAGTATCTCATTTACTCCTACTCTCATATGAATTAGCCCTAAAACAGTAAATATCAATATAAATAAAATCGACTGCAGACTTCTTAATTCTTCCAATATCAACTGATATGGTTCACCAGCAAAATGAATTATTCTCAAAAATAGATATATGATGAGTGGGATCAACAAAATGGTAGTTAATCTGTGAATTTTCCAGGCATTTTTTGCAGATTCCATAATTATAATATGCCCATAACCATCATCCAGAAAATTACCGTTAGAATAACTGTAAGAAAGACCGTTAGCCACCCTGTCAATTTGGCAGTATTTAAGTCCAATCCATATCCTGAGTCCCAGAACAGATGTCTGATGCAATTTAAAAAATAAAATAAATATGAAAATGTTAAACCAATAAGAATTGTTCTAACAAATAAATTGTTGGCAACGTTGATTGAAGACTCATAAAAATCTTCACCACTACCAATAGCAAATAGTAAAAATATTATTATTAATGATCCCAGTGATGAAACAACTCCTGTAATTCTATGAAGAATGGATAAAACAGAAGTAATTTGCCATCTATAAACTTGAAGGTGAGGTGAAAGTGGATTACTCATTATTAATCACTTATTTATATCAAAAAGAATAGATTTAAACGACAGTAAATTAATTTTTCCTTGGTATTAATGCCCAATAATCAAGACTTAAAAGAACTGAAGGATCAAATCTATTATTTGCGTCCTGATGTTGAAACTGATAAGCCTGAGCATCTCCAATTCCATTACTTCTTATACGCAATGCTCCAAGATTATCAGAAACTTCAATCTTGTCTAAAATAGTGCTCCATGCAAAAACTGTTGTTCCCGCAAAGCATGGTGATGCATGAGTGCCTCCATTTATTGCAATTATTTTAAAAGCATTCGACAAACCATTAAATGTAAGAGCTCTTGTTAAGCTAATTACATGTCCACCATAAACAATTCGTTTTCCAAACCTTCCACCTTTTTCGACAAAATGATTAAAATGAACTTTTGCATTGTTTTGATATAGTTTAGTCGCCATCATGTGTTCAGCTTCTTCAACAGTCATTCCATCGATGTGATTAATTTTTTCATGAACATTGTAGTCCTCATAGCAAAGAGCAGATCCAGATGCTGAAAAATCAAAATTTGAAACATCAAAATTATAATTTTGTGCAATAGTTATAACTTCCTTATTAGATACTTCTTTATTTAAATTAGGAATTGAAGGAGCGACTTTTTTAAGTTTCTTATTTTTCTTTCTTACCATAACCCATCTTTTATAATCGATTACAGACTCACCATGCTGATTGGATCCAATTGAATGAACATATACAACCCCGTTATCTCCACTCGAATTTTCTTTAATACCTATAACCTCTGAGGTTGAATGAATTGTATCGCCTGGATAAGCAGGTTTGAGAAATTTGCATTCAGCATACCCAAGATTAGCAATTGCATTTAATGAAATATCTGGAACAGTTTTTCCGAAGGCAATATTGAATAAAAGAAAATCGTCAACTGGGGATTCATCTAGAGACATCTTTTTCGCGAACTCTTTTGATGAATGTAAAGCATACCTAGATCCATAAAGAGCAGTATATAATGCACAGTCTCCTGAAGTAATTGTTCTAGGTGTTGCATGAATAATTTTTTGACCCATCTTAAAGTCTTCAAAAAAATTACCAATTTTGTATTTACTTGTTGAAGTCATAGATTCCTCAATATGAGAGTCTTCCTCAACTTTATTGACCAGCGATTCTGCTTCTATAACTCTTTTTGCATGGGCAACATGAAGTTCTTCTATTTGACTATCCTCAAAAGTTATAACGCCAATATTAGGATCTTTTTTTCGCGCTTCTTCAAAAGCAGCTACAATTCTTTTGGCTTTATCAAGTTGTTCCACAGTAGGAGTAAAAATTTTGTTGCATATTTGAATTTGCCCAGGGTGAATAAGCGTTTTGCCATCAAAACCCAAACCATGACTATAAGTACATTCTTCCTCAAAACCTTTTGAGTCTCTAATATCGTTAAATACTCCATCTAGTATTGATAATTTAAATGCTTTAGAGGCCATCATACATTTTTCAAAACTTGTCACTAAAGCAGTTCTTTTTAATTCGTCTTCAAGTCCAAGTTCAGTTGAAAGATCATTGGTTCCCATTACAAAACATTTTAAATGTTTTGATGCTTTAGCAATGTCATATGCGTTTACTATGGAAAGTGCAGTCTCCATCATTACCCATATTTTTATTTCCTTTGTACTAATATATTTTTCGCAATCCTGTATATCTTTAGCCTCATTAACCTTTGGTACCAATATTGCATCTGGAGTACACTCCTCTAAAATCTTTAAATCTTTCTGTCCTTCTTCTGAATCTAAGTTATTAATTCTAATTACTTGCTCTTTGTTTTTATTCACTCCCGAATTGATAATATTTACAATGGCTTTTCTTGCATCTTCTTTTGCACTTAATGCTACCGAGTCCTCTAAGTCGTAAATCAATGCGTCTACATCCAACGTACCGCTCTTCTTTAATGCCTTGGCATTAGAGCCTGGAACATAAAGCACGCTTCTTCTTGGTTTTCTTACATTTTTTCTCATTATTTTAAATGATCCTCTATAAGCATTTCAGCAATTTGAATTGTGTTTAAGGCTGCGCCTTTCCTCAAATTATCAGATACTACCCAAATTGATAAACCATTTTTAGTTGAAGTATCCTCTCTAATTCTTGAAACATAAGTATCATCATTGCCAGCACATTCCTTTGGTGTTACATACCCACCATCTTCACGTTCATCTAATAATTTACAACCTGGTGCATTTTTAATGGCATCTCTTGCTTGTTCTACAGAAACTTTTTCGTGAAATTCTATATTCACTGCCTCTGAATGACCAATAAAGACCGGTACTCTCACACAAGTCGCACTAAAACTTATTTCATTAGATAAAATCTTTTTTGTTTCTTGATCCATCTTAAGTTCTTCTTTTGTATAACCATCATCCATAAATTTATCAATGTGTGGAATAACATTAAATGCAATTGGTTTTGTAAACTTTATGTTGTCTTTTATTTCGTCAGAAAACATATTTTTTGTCTGGTCGAATAACTCATCCATACCAGCTTTGCCTGCACCTGAAACAGATTGATAGGTTGATACAATCACCTTTTTTATTTTTGAAATTTCGTGTAATGGTTTTAATGCTACAACTAGTTGTATTGTTGAACAATTAGGGTTAGCAATAATATTTTTTATTTTATAATCTTTTATAGCTTCAGGATTTACTTCAGGAACAATTAGTGGAATATCTTTATCCATTCTAAATTGACTTGAATTATCGATAACAATGCAATTTTTTTCAGCAAACTTGGGTGCCCATTCTTTTGATACGCTCGCACCTGCAGAAAATAGTGCTAGATCGACTTTTGCAGGATCAAATTTATCAATAGCTTCAACTGTAAGCTCCTTATCTCCAAATTCAACTTTTGCTCCCTCACTTTTACTTGAGGCAACAGGAAAAATATTAGATGAGTCGTACTTTCTATCTGAAAGTATGTTAAGCATCTCTCGACCGACATTTCCAGTTGCTCCAACTATTGCGATATTTAAGCTCATAAATTAAAAATTTTGTTTTAATTGATTAATAATTTTGTCTCCCATTTCAACTGTCGACAAATTTTTATTATCATCACCTATTAAGTCGGCTGTCTTATAGCCATCTGAAAGTACTTTATTAACAGATTGATTGATGAGACCAGATTCCTTATCCATATTAAATGAATATTTTAGGCACATTGCAAAGCTTAAGATTGACGCAATAGGATTTGCTATTCCTTTACCGGCAATATCAGGCGCTGATCCGTGAACGGGTTCATAAAGAGATTTTCTAAAGTTATTTGAGTCGAATGCGCCCAATGAAGCTGAAGGCAGCATACCTAAAGATCCTGTTAACATAGCGGCTTCATCAGACAGAATATCACCAAATAAATTATCTGTAACAATTACGTCAAATTGTTTTGGATTTCTTACAAGTTGCATAGCGCAATTATCCGCATACATGTGTGAGAGTTCAACATTTGGATATTCATTTTTATGAACGTAAGCAACTTCTTCTCTCCATAAAATACCCGACTCCATAACATTTGATTTTTCACATGAAGTTACCCTGTTGTCTCTTTTGCTTGCCAGTTCAAAGGCTATTCTCGCAACTCTTCTTATTTCTTCTGTACTGTATGACTGAGTATTAATTCCAACTCTAGTTCCGTCACTTTTTTCTTCGATGCCCCTTGGCTCTCCAAAGTAAATACCGCCTGTAAGTTCTCTAACAATTAGGATGTCTAAACCAGAAACAAGTTCAGATTTTAAAGATGATGCATCAACCATTGATTCAAAACATAAAGCAGGTCTTAAATTGGCAAATAGATCCATTTCTTTTCTGATGCTTAAAAGCCCTTGCTCAGGCCTTAAAGAGAAATCAAGATTGTCCCACTTTTCTCCTCCAACAGCGCCAAGTAAGACGGCATGAGAGTCTTTTGCCTTATCTAATGTTTCATCTGATAAGGGGACACCATATCGATCATAAGCCGCTCCCCCAATATCATCTTTTTGTATTTCAAATGCAACATTACTGTTTTCTTCAACACATTTAGCAACTTTAATAACTTCATCCATTACTTCTGGGCCAATACCATCTCCAGACAAAATTAATAATTTGTATAATTTACTCATATTATTTTACTTCCATATAACCAAGGGGTTTCTTTTGCTTGATTATTTTCAAAATCTGAAATCGAACTTGATTTATTTAAAGTCAGACCAATGTCATCGAGTCCTTCAATTAAACATTTCTTCTTAACAGGATCGATTTCGAATGTTATTTCTTTTTGTTCATTGTTTTCTAAATAAGTTATGTTCTGCTTTTCTAGATCAATGTTGAAATTCAATGTATTCTCAGCTGTGTCCTGTAGTTTAGCTACTGTTTCTTCGTCAAGAATTATAGGTAAAATACCGTTTTTGAAGCAATTATTATAAAATATATCAGCGTAACTTGGTGCTATTATGCATTTGATACCATAGTCAGCAATTGACCAAGGAGCATGTTCGCGTGAAGAGCCACAACCAAAATTTTTACCCGCTATTAAGATACTTGCCCCATTGTACTGATCTTGATTGAGGGCAAAAGAATCTATTTTGTTACCGTCTTGGTCAAACTTTAACTCAAAAAATAAATATTCTCCAAGACCAGTTCTTTTAATTGTTTTCAAAAACTGTTTTGGGATTATCATATCTGTATCAACATTAGTTATCCTTAGAGGAATTGCATTGCCAGTTAGTTTATTAAATTTCTCCATTATAGATCTCTAAAATCAGTTAATTTACCTTTGATAGCTGCAGCAGCAGCCATTTGTGGACTCATTAAATGCGTTCGCCCACCTCTTCCTTGTCTTCCTTCAAAATTTCTATTTGAAGTTGATGCGCATCTTTCTTGAGGTTTAAGTTTATCTGCATTCATGGCTAAACACATTGAACAACCTGGATCTCTCCAATCGAAACCTGCTTCTATAAATATTTTATCTAAGCCTTCCTTTTCTGCCTGTTCTTTCACAAGTCCTGAACCTGGGACAATCATTGCATGAACATTTTTTTCAACTTTGCGACCTTTTGCAATTTTAGATACGGCCCTTAGATCTTCTATTCGTCCATTTGTGCAAGATCCAATAAAAACTTTATTTACTTCAATTTCATTAATTGGTGTATTAGGTTCGAGACCCATATAATCAAGCGCTCTTTCAATAGATCTCTTTTTTTCATCACTACTTGCATTTTTTGGATCAGGAACATAGCCATCAATTGAAACAACATCTTCTGGACTTGTTCCCCAAGTTACTTGAGGAATAATTTCATCTGCTTTTATTTCTACGATCTCGTCATATTGCGCACCTTCATCAGTTGCAAGTGATTGCCAATATTTAATCGCCGTTTCAAACTCTTCACCAGAAGGAGCTAGTGGTCTGCCCTTTAAATATTCCCAAGTTTTTTCATCAGGGCTGATTAAACCAGCTCTTGCGCCTGCTTCAATAGACATGTTGCAAACCGTCATTCTGCCTTCCATTGATAAATTTTTAATTACGTCACCAGTATATTCAATCACATAACCTGTTCCACCAGCAGTTCCTATTTTTTTTATAATTGCTAATATTATGTCTTTTGCAGTTACACCATCCACAACCTCACCTGTAATTTTAATGCACATATTTTTAGCTTTTGTTTGAATCAGAGTTTGTGTAGCAAGAGTATGTTCAACTTCAGATGTTCCTATGCCCCAGGCTAAAGCGCCGAAAGCACCATGAGTAGATGTATGGCTGTCTCCACAAACTATTGTCATTCCAGGTTGAGTAAATCCTTGCTCGGGTCCAACAATATGAACGATACCTTGCCGCTTATCTGACATCGGTAGGTAAGTGATATTATTTTCACTAGCATTTCTCTCTAGTGTTTCAACTTGTAATTTTGAATCTGGGTCTGCTATGCCCTTGTCCCTATCCATAGTGGGCACATTATGGTCTGCTGTCGCAAGAGTAAATTCAGGTCTTCTAACTTTTCTACCACTCATTCGCAATCCTTCAAAGGCTTGCGGACTAGTTACCTCGTGTACAAGATGTCGGTCTATATAAAGTATGGTAGTTCCATCATCATTTATAGAAACGATATGGTTATCCCATATTTTATCATACAAAGTTTTTGGCGCACTCATAATTCAGTTAATGATATTAAAAAGAAAAAGAATTGTTTATTCTTTTGTACTGTCTGCTTCTTCTGATTTTCCATCTTCCGCCTCAGGACTAATTTCCTCTTTTGCTTCAGGTGTATCTTCAGTTTGTGACTCTGAAGTCTCAGCTTGCATCGTAGCCTCATCATCAGTTGCAAGTTCTTCTGCGGCAACAATTTGATCTTCAGAAACCTCTTCTGTTTCATCAATATATAGACTGGCTAAATCAGGCTGTTTTTTTCTAATTCTTTCAACAATCCTTGCTTTTTTACCAGTTAGGTCTCTTAAGTAATAGAGCTTTGCTCTTCTCACCTGGCCACTTCTTACAATTGAAATAGAGTCAATGGTTGGACTAAAAATTGGAAAGACTCTCTCAACACCCTCGCCAAAAGATATTTTTCTTACTGTGAATGAAGAACTCAGACCTCTATTCTTTTTTCTTATACAAACACCCTCAAATGCTTGGATACGTTCCCTTGTACCCTCTCGTACTTTAACATTCACTCTGACAGTATCTCCTGGATGGAACTGAGGTATTTTCTTACCTTTAATAAGTGTCTTTATCTGATCTTTTTCAAACTGCTCTATAATATTCATGATTGCCTCGCACCGTCTTTTAATACTTTATTTCTTGCTTGTCTTGTTTTTTTTGTAGTTTTTCCATATGTCTGGCCTCATTTTCTTTGTTATTTTCTCGGACATGTCCAAGCGCCATTTACTTATATTCTTATGATTACCTGACAGTAATACATCTGGAATAGTCATGTTTTTCCATGTTTTTGGCCTGGTATATTGCGGATACTCTAACAAATCATTATTAAATGACTCCGTTTCACTGGACTCTCTATGTCCCAAAGTCCCAGGAAGAAGTCTAACTATAGACTCAACTAACACCTGGGCAGCTAACTCTCCACCTGCTAAAATGTAATCTCCAATACTTAATTCTTCTATAGCGTAGTAATCCAAAAGGCGTTGATCGATACCCTCATATCTCCCACAAAGAAGATTTATTCCTTTCATTTTTGATAATTTGGAAACTTTCTTTTGCGTGAGAGGCTTTCCCCTTGGGCTTAAGTAAATCAAAGGGTATTTTTCTTTGGATTTTATATTTCTATAACATGCATCAATAGCCTTGCCCATGATATCTGGTTTAAAAATCATTCCAGGCCCGCCACCGGCTGTTGTATCATCAATTTTTTTATATTTGTCTTTCGTATACTTACGAGGATCAATTGTTTTTAAAGACCATATTTTTTTGCTATGAGCTTTGCCTATAACACCTTGTCCAAGTATCCCAGGAAAAGAACCAGGAAATATTGATATGATTTTAACTTTATACATTTTATTAATTTAAATATTCACTTACATTTTGAACCAGTAATAATCTTTTCTCTAAATCAACTTTTTTTATTGTCGTTTTTGAAAACGGAATAAAAAAATCTTTTTGGTCTTTATTTCTTACCTCTATCAAATCGGCTGATCCATAATTTTCAACTGAACATACTGTTCCAAGTGATTTTTCATTTTCATCCTTTACCTCTAAACTAATTAATTCATGAAAATAATATTTTTTGCGATCATTTATATCAGGTAATTCAGAGGACTCTATTTCTATAAGAGATCCAACTATTAACTCAGATTTTTCTCTACTATCAACTTCCTTACATGAAACAATATACCCATTAGGCAGTACTTTTATTTTTTTTAGATTTATAGATCTATAATTTTTTCCAATATTAAAAGACTTGAACTTAAATATATTATCAGGGTTTTCCGTAAAAGATGTAATCTTGAAAAACCCCTTTAATCCATGAACGCCTCTAACTTCGCCAACTACTATGAACTTAGACATGATGTATAAGACTTTTAT
>QBZD01000022.1 GCA_003282485.1 Pelagibacteraceae bacterium AG-333-C14 | reverse complement strand
AATTAATTGCATAAACCCCAAAAATTAATCCTGCCCATCCAATGGTACTTCTTGAGAGCTCAAAGTCTTTTAACCAAAGTGAAAGAGCGCTACCAATTATAACCCATGGGAACCCACTGATAGCACCCAAAAGTAAAATGCGAAGCATTCTGTTATCAAAATAAATTGATAAGCCAACATTTTCTTTTGTCATACTCAATGAGAATAAGGTTTAGTATCTATACCAGTCAATTAATATATTAAGTAACTATTGATTTATTCAATAGGAGCAGGATTATCACTAAAACTTCTTAAATAAAGAATAACATTTGCGCGGTCTTTAGCTTTCTTTAGACCAACAAATGACATTTTAGTGCCTTGAATATATTTTTTGGGATTAATTAAATAACTATTTAATTGTTCAAATGTCCAATCACCCTCAAAAGCTACCATAGCACTGGAATATTTATAATCTTCTTTTGAACCAATATCTTTATTTACAATATTCCATAGTCCTGGGCCAATTTTATTAGCACCACCTTTTTCCATGACATGACACTGTGAACATTTTTTAAAAACTTTTTTACCCTTATCTATATCAGCGCTAGCAAGGAGAACCTGAATAGGATCTTCAGTGGGCGTTTGGGCAACTGCTTCAGTTGATGTTGCAGCCGCATCCATTAATAATTCATCGCCACCTTCTACTTGATAGGCGGCTACCTCTGGTTTTTCCACGTGATAGAGTATTTCACTAAAGTTAGCCAAGCCAATAAATACAAGCGCTACGACTAAAACGCAGGCAACTATCTTATTAATTTCAAATGAATCCATAATGTTTTTTTCGCAGAATATATGATATTAATTAAACATTATTCTAATTTATTCAAGTTATTATGCGTCTTCTAGTCGCATAAAATCATTATGATTACACAAGAAAATACAGCAATTATTATACCTGCAAGACTTCAAGCAAGCAGACTTCCAAATAAACCTTTACTTGAAATTAATGGCAAGCCAATGATTCAACATGTTTGGGAAAAAGCTGTTTTATCTCAGCTTGGTGAGGTTCTTGTTGCTACGGATAGTCAAGACATTAAAAGTTTAATTGAGGGCTTGGGGGGCAATGCATGTATGACATTAGCAACACATACATCTGGTACCGATCGAATATATGAGGCCTTAAATAAATTTGATCTAGATCAAAGGATAGAATTTATAATAAATTTACAAGGTGATCTTCCAACAATAAATTCAGAAGCCCTCAGTAATGTGCTCAGTTTACTTGAAGAAGAGGGATCTGAAATGGGCACATTGGCTTCCGTTTTTAAGGATAAGTCAGAAATTAAAAAAAACCAGGTTGTTAAAGTATTTTGTGATTATAAAGAAAATGTAAATTCTACTCTGGCTTTAAACTTCATCAGGAAGAATGATAATTATGATGAAAATAAATTATATCACCACATTGGAATTTATTCTTTTAGAAGAGAGACGCTTAAAAAGTTTGTTACTTTATCTCAGACTGAAAGAGAGAATAATGAAAAGCTCGAACAATTAAGAGCTTTAGACAATAATATAAAAATAAAAGTTGGTTTAATTGACTTTTTGCCTTTGGGAGTTGACACTCCTGATGATTTAGAGGAAATTAAAAAGATTATAAAGTGATGAAAAAAATATCTTACCAAGGTGAATTAGGCGCTTACTCGCATTTAGCATGCAATGAAGCTATGGAAGACTATGAATCAGTGCCCTGTCGAACTTTTGAGGCAGCATTAAATTGTGTTAGAGAAGAGGAAGCAGATTTAGCAATGATACCAGTTGAGAATTCGGTCGCTGGTCGAGTAGCTGATATTCATTACTTACTAGGAGATTATGATCTCAAGATTTACGCTGAACATTTTCAGGAAGTAAAGCACCAGCTGCTTGCAAAAAAAGGAACTTCCATTGAAGAAATAAAATTTGTAAGAAGTCATTCAATGGCAATTGGTCAATGTCAGACAGCAATACAAAGATTAGACCTTAAGCCTATTATTATGGCTGATACCGCTGGGTCTGCTAAACATATAAGTGAGATGGGTACGAATGAGGACTCTGCGATCGCCTCCCACTTAGCTGCAGAAATTTATGGATTAGAGATTTTAGAGTCAGATATTCAAGACATGAAGCATAACACAACACGATTTCTTGTTATGTCAAAAGGCGCACAGCAGAAAAGAGATGCAAAAAAATCATATTTAACTAGCTGTATTTTTGAAGTTCGAAGTGTTCCTTCAGCGTTATATAAAGCCCTTGGAGGCTTTGCGACTAATGGAGTGAACTTAACAAAGCTCGAGAGCTTTATTGTTGATGGTGATTTCAACAAAGCACAGTTTTATATCGATCTTGATGGTCACGTTGATGATAGTTCTGTTAAAGGAGCTCTTGAAGAGTTGTCATTCTATACAGAAAAACTTCAGGTTCTTGGCGTTTACCCAAAACATTCTTACAGGAACCAATAATTTATTTACTGTGTAACCATTCAACAATAAGTTGATGTGCTACAGCCATAGCGGGAGGAATCCAGATTCTGTCAGGGCTTTTGCCAACAAAAATTCGATTGATATCTTCGCGAGATAACCAAACTGAATGTTCAATCTCATCTTCATCTAAATTAGTTTTGTCATCATCCACATTTGAAAAACATCCAATCATCAATTGTGAAGAAAAAGGCCATGGCTGTGTAAATTTGTACTCAACGCTAGTTACATTAAGGCCTACTTCTTCTTTCACTTCCCTTATAACTGCATCTTCAATAGTTTCTCCTGGTTCGAGAAAGCCAGCCAGAGCAGAGTACATTCTTGGGGGAAAAATCGACTGACGCCCTAAAAGACATTTTTCATTATAAATGGGCAGCATGATAACGACAGGGTCCACGCGAGGGAATAATTCTGTTTTGCAGTTAACACAAACTTTTTTAGAGCCAGCATCGACTGTTTTGAGTTTTGAATTTTCACACCGACTACAAAAAATATTAACTGCATTCCACTCCACCATTGATTTAGCTTGAGCAAGAATTCCTGTATCTTCAGGTGATAAGCTTTGAGCAATAGATCTTAAATCGATAAATTTACATTCAATAAAAACTTCTATATCAAAATGACTACGCTCCTTAGTAATATCTATAGCATAATATTTTATACTTTTCATTTCACCGAGAAAGATAACCTGACAGGCTTCAAAGTGTTTTTTAATCGAGTCGAACTTAGCTAAATATATTGTAGAATTACTTCCTGGCTCTTTGCTTACTTGAATGAGAGGCTTGCCAGAGTCAAAAATAATATATCTCGCATAAGAGCTGCTCATTGAGGTTTTTTGCCACTCTTTATCACTTCTAATACTAGACATTCTATCTAGAGGATTATTTGCAAATACAATTTTACTCATGATTTTATTTATTTAATAAACAACATTTAATGATCGTATGCTACAATATTTTGGGAGATTGAGTAGACAAGTTATTCGCCAATCCGGTCAGGTCTGAAAAGAAGCAGCCGCAACGATGATATTTGGGTTACTTTAATCTCCCACAGAATTAATATAGATAGATGTCAGAACAAATAAACTTACCAATTCCTCTAAAATATCGACCATTAAAGTTTAGTGAGCTTATTGGTCAAAGCCTCATGTCTCAAACTATTCAAAAAGCAATCCAGACAGACCGTATTGCCAATGCGTATTTGCTTACAGGCGTGCGAGGTGTTGGAAAAACTACAACAGCAAGGATAATTGCTAAATCATTAAATTGCATGAATATAGACTCAAATGATGAAAAAGAGCCATGCGGTGTTTGCGAAAATTGTATTGCCATAACAGAGTCCAGGAGCGTTGATGTATATGAAATGGACGCAGCGTCTCGAACAGGTATTGCTGACATTAGAGAGTTGATTGAAGGCGTCCAGTACTCACCTGTATCTTCGAAGTATAAGGTTTATATAATTGATGAAGTTCACATGTTATCTACAGCAGCTTTCAACGGCTTGCTTAAGACTTTAGAAGAGCCGCCACCACATGTTAAATTTATTTTTGCTACAACTGAAGTAAGAAAGATTCCAACAACAATTTTATCTAGATGTCAAAGATATGATCTTAAACGAGTTGAGCCTGAAGAATTGATTGTATTCCTAAAAAAGATTTGTGATATGGAAAGTGTACAATTTGACAATGGATCTTTAAAAATTATCGCGCGAGCAGCTGATGGTTCAGTTCGAGATGGATTATCAATTTTAGATCAATCAATTACATTTTCTGATAAAGAGTTAACAGAACACAAAGTAAAAGAAATGATAGGATTGAATGATCCTACAGAAATAATTGATTTTATAAAATTGCTGACTTCAGGTGAGACCATCAAGTGTATTGAAATGATCAATTCTTTTTATGATAATGGAGCTGATCCATCTGTAATTGTTCGTGATCTAATTTCATCCGTTCATGATATCTCAATGGTAAAAATAAGTGCTGATCAAGGTGTTAAAAACTCGCTGACTGAAGCGGAGTATAAAGAAGTTAGCGAAATAGCAGATAATGTTGACTTACCAACACTTTCAATGTTTTGGCAAATGCTAAATAAAGGACTGAGTGAGGTATCAGAATCATTTTCTCCAATTTCTGCTCTCGAAATGCTGATAATTAGAATTATTTATTTAAATGATATTCCAAAACCTGATCAGTTGATTGGAGATTTAAACAATTTGGTTGAAAATGAGGCCAATAACATAGAGAGTATAAAAGTTAAAGAATCTAAAGAAATGGATCCAAAACTGAAGGAAATCGTTGATTTTTTTCCTGGCACGAAGGTGGAGAGTTTAGAAGAATAGATGTATGAACAATTTTAATAACATGATCAAGCAAGCCCAAGAGCTTCAACAGAAAATGGCAGATGCACAACAGAAAGTTGAGACACTTGAGGCAGAAGGTGTTGCTGGTGGAGGAATTGTAAAGGTTACAATTAATGGAAAGAACAATGTAACTTCAATCAACATCGATGACAGTGTCATTGATAAAAATGAAAAAGAAATATTAGAAGATCTTATTATGGCAGCATTTAATGATGCTAAGGAAAAAATACAAAAGAAGATAGCTGATGAAATGAGTTCTGTTACTGGAGGATTAAAGCTTCCCCCAGGAATGAAATTACCTTTTTAAAATGCGATCCCGATCTTCGAATCCAGAAATTGATAAACTGATATTATTAATAAGTAAGTTGCCTGGCTTTGGCCCAAAGTCAGCAAGTAGGGCTGCTTTACATCTTTTAAAAAAAAAGGAACAGTTAATGATACCTCTGGCGGAGTCACTTCTATCATCCAGTGAAAAAATTATCACATGTGAAGTATGTGGCAACATCGATCTGCATAGCCCATGTAGTATTTGTAATGACGAAAAACGTTCAAAAAAACAAATTTGTGTAGTAGAGAATATTGCTGATCTATGGGCACTAGAAAAAGCGGAAGTGTTTAATGGGATGTACCATATTCTTGGAGGCAATCTATCTGCAATAAATAGTATAGGCCCTGAAGATCTTAATTTAAAAAAACTAATTGACAGGGTGAGTGGCGATGAAGTGGAAGAGGTAATCTTAGCTCTAAGTGCAACCGTAGATGGCCAAACCACAGCGCATTATGTTGCAGATACTTTGTCTCAAAAAGATATAGTTGTAAGCCGTTTAGGACATGGCGTTCCAGTAGGTGGGGAACTAGATTATATGGACGAAGGCACTATCGCAGCTGCTTTAAGCGCTCGCCAGAAAATTTAGTTGTGTCAGTTTTCCAATCATTTTTCCATTCAATCTTGACCTTGTAACTAAGTTAGCCTATCAAAGTTTTATGGCTATAAAGAAAATCCTTACTGCTCCAGATCCTTTTTTAAAGCAGATATCAACTCCGGTGAAGGAAGTGACAAAAGATATCCAAGTATTAATGGATGACATGCTTGATACTATGTATGACGCTCCTGGTATTGGTTTAGCTGCTGTACAAATTGGAGTTCCTTTAAGAGTAATAGTGATGGATATCAGCTGGAGAAACGAAGACGGAAAGAAAGAACCATATTTTTTTGTTAATCCTGAAATCAAAGTAAAGACAAAGATTACGTCAACATATGAGGAGGGGTGTCTTTCAGTTCCTGACCAGTATGCTGAAATTGATAGACCAGAGGAATGTGAAGTAAATTACTTAGACTACAATGGGCAGAAATCAACATTACATGCTGAAGGACTTCTCGCTACTTGTATTCAACATGAAATGGATCATCTTGAAGGCATTCTATTTATTGATTATTTATCAAATTTGAAAAAAAATATGATTGTAAAAAAATTAATCAAGTCAAAAAAACAATCAAGTAAAGAGCGTATTGTCGCTTAATCAAAATGACTAATTTTAGAATTCTTTTTTTGGGAACAGCCCCTTTTGGTATTCCCACCTTAAAAAAGATAACTACGAGCGGGCATGATCTTACAGGTGTTTACACATCACCTCCCAAAAAAGCTAATCGTGGAATGAAAATTTCTAAGTCACCAGTAGCCCTATATGCAGAGGACAATAATTTAAATGTATACTCACCAAAAGAATTACGCTTAATTGAAGAAATTAAGTTCATAAAAGAAATGAATCTTGATTTTATAATTGTTATTGCCTATGGACTTATACTGCCTGAAGAAATTCTTAATCTTCCAAAATATGGTTGTTACAATCTCCATGCCTCTATTTTACCAAGATGGAGAGGGGCGGCGCCTATTCAGAGGTCGATGATTGAGGGAGATGAAGCAACTGGAGTGACTATTATGAAGATGAATAAGGGTCTTGATACAGGAGATATAGTTTTACAAGATAAGCTTAAAATTTGTATTTCAGAGAATTATACAGAATTAGAAACAAGACTTTCAGTAGCTGGAGCTGAATTATTTGATGTATTTTTTAAAGAGTCATCATTTCAAAAAAAGATGCAGAAGCAAGATAATAGTTTGTCATGTTATGCAGACAAAGTATCAAAAAAGGAAACCAAGATAGATTGGAAAGAAGATGCAATAAAAATAGTAAGACGCATTAATGCTTACAATCCTAATCCGGGTGCCTGGTTTATGTGGAATAATAAAAGAGTGAAAATATTAAAAGCAATCGAAGTTGATATTGATGCCGAACCAGGAAAAATTGTTAAAGAAGATCTCAGTATTGGCTGTGGAAATAAATCAATTAGACCATTGACTTTAAAAGTAGAAGGCAAACAAAGTTGTGGTATAGATGAATTTTTACTGGGTAATAAAATATCAGTAGGTTCAATACTTGAATGAAACGATACAAAATTAAAATTGAATATGATGGCACCCCATTTATTGGTTGGCAAAGACAAGAAAATGGTCAATCGATACAAGGAGCAATTGAAGATTCAATTAAGAATATATTCGGTGAAACTATAACTATATTTGGAGCTGGAAGAACTGATGCTGGTGTTCATGCTATGGGGCAGGTTGCCCATTTCGATATTAATAATAAAGAGCTTGAACCGTTTGTAATTAAAAATGCACTCAATGACCATCTTCGCCCTTTTCCAATAGCTATCTTGGATGTTGATGAAGTGGATAATCAATTTCATGCTCGTTTTAATGCACTTCAAAGAAAATATTTATACCGAATAGTTAATCGTAAATCTCCCCTAACGATTGAAAAGGGGAGAGCATGGCATGTACATAAGGATATAGAAGTTGATCCAATGAAGGAGTGTATTTCATTAATTGAAGGAAAGCACGACTTTACAACTTTTCGATCTGCTCATTGTCAATCAGATAGTCCTATAAAAACAATTGATAGTCTTAAAATTACAAAATCAGATGAAAATATTTATTTTGGATTTTCTGCAAAATCTTTTTTACATCATCAAGTTAGATCAATTGTTGGCAGTCTTAAGTTAGTTGGTGAGCGAAGCTGGTCAGTAAATAACTTTGGTGATGCTCTTAGCTCAAAAGAAAGATCTCGCTGTGGAGCTGTTGCTCCTCCAGATGGATTATATTTTATGGAAGTAAAATATTAAGTTTAAGAGGCCTTTCTAAGACCTCTTAATTATTGGGGGGAATTTTCAATCGTTTGAACATGTATATCCAGGTTCTCAATACTATTGCCATAATAGACACCACGTATTGGTGCTGCAAAACTTGCATCTAATCCACAAGATACTCGAATATATCTTTCATCAGGACAACATTGGTTTGTTGGGTCAAAACCAATCCAACCAATATCTTTGATATAAAGCTCAGCCCAAGCGTGTGTTGCTTGAAATTTTGAGTCATTTTGATTTTTGTGCATATAACCACTTACGTATCTTGCAGGAATACCTAGTGCTTTGGCAGCTGAGATCATAATATGTGCTTGATCTTGGCAGACCCCTTTTTTTTGACTCATAGCTTCGGCAGCAGTTGTATGAGTATTTGTAGTGTAGGGGACATAACTTATTTGATCAGAAACTAATGCAAGAATACTATGAGCAATTTTTAATGTTTCAGAATTTTTAAATTTACCTTTTGCGTCTGATGCAAGATCTAATATTTCTTTATTTGGCTGTGTTAAATTTGTATTACGCAAATAGACCAAAGGACTAATTTTGTCATTTTTACTATTATAAATTCCGTCTGTGTTAAAGGTTTCAACTTTACCAATTACAGTAAAGTTAATTATTTTGTCTGAGTCATTACTTTTAAAATTTATAATATTATTTCCTTCAGCATCTTTAAATATTTCCCCACCTTTTTCAGAATTACGAGTTACGTCCCATTCAATTATCTGTAGGCCGTTATAGGGAGAAGGGATCAACTTCGTGGTTTGCATTAAACCTATAAGATTGTCATCGTAGTTGTAGTTTGTTGTATGGTTTACTGTGAGCAACATATTATTTAAAAAAATGATTTTGTATTTGATTGTCTAAATAAGAAATTTTGGAAACAAAGTTTGTTACATATTCATGAAGCCCAAAATCAATTATTGTATCGACCGTCTCAGTTTTAATTGAATTGTGAACATCTTTTAATCCAGAGTATATGTCTGTTATTTTATCAGGATTACATTTCAAACTATTTAAGTGATAAACAATATTGTTTGTACAAAAGCTTAGTGAGCGAGAGCAATCGTTGTTAAGAATAAAGAAATGAGCTATTTTTGTGGCAGTAACATCTCCCTCGTAAGCCCATCGAAACGCCCTAAAAGAGGACAATGATCTTAGTAATATAATCCACTGGAGGTTATCTAAATTTCCACCGATATAATCAGCAGTAGGCAAGAGTACGAAATATTTGACGTCAAGTAACCTTGCAGAGTTATCCGCTCTTTCGATGAAAGTTCCTAAGAAAATGAAGTGATAGCCGTCATTTCTTAACAGTGAGTTAGCCGACCCCCTAAACATGTTTACTTGTTGTATTGTCCACTCAGTGAAATTTGGAAGGTCAGATCTTGAATACTTATTTTTTTTAAAATCTAACATTTCCCGGTATGATTTATTAATTGCTATCCATGCTTCAGGAGTGAATGCCGTTCTTACAACAAGAGCATTGTTTCGTGCCTTTAATATACAGCTGTAAACAGAAGAGGGATTGTCTTCATCAAAAAAAAGATAATCTTCAACTTTTTCCTGATTTATTTCCTTGTGCTTAGCAAAATAACCTTGAGCAGCACCAGCAGCTGAAAGAACTGAATCCCACTCATTATGATAGCCTTTAGGGTTTGGGAAAAGTGACATGCGATAGCCAACATCAAGAAGGCGTGCCATCGTCTCAGCTCTTTCCATATATCTACTAATCCAATATAAATTTTCTGCAGTTCTGCTTAGCATTTATTAATCAGCTAGGACCCACGTATCCTTTACCCCTCCTCCTTGTGATGAATTAACAACATATGACCCCTTATTGAGAGCAACCCTTGTTAGTCCTCCCGGACATAATTGAATTTTTTTTCCCATTAGACAAAAAGGCCTAAGATCAACGCGTCTGCCTGTAATTTCATTGTCTATTAGCGTAGGTGAAGAAGATAGATCTAATGTTGGCTGAGCAATATAACCTCTGGGGTTGTTTTTTAATTTTGATGAAAACTCCTGAATAGTTTCTTTTGTTGACTTAGGCCCTATTAGCATACCGTAGCCACCAGAACCATCGACTTCCTTCACAACTAAATTGCTTATATTTTCTAGAACATATTTTAACTCATCATCTTTTTCACATCTCCATGTTTCAACATTGTCGAGAATTGGGTTTTCACCAAGATAAAACTTAATCATTTCGGGTACGTAAATGTATATGGCTTTATCGTCAGCAATACCGCAACCTGGCGCCGAGCATATGTTAACTCCCCCTGTGCGATAAGCATGCATAATACCAGGAACACCTATAACTGAGTTAGGGTTATAGAAAAGTGGATCAAGATAATTATCATCAATCCGTCTATAAATTATGTCCACTTTCTGAGGACCATCAACAGTTTTCATATAAACTAAATCGTTTTCAACATAAAGATCAGATGCCTCAACCATTTCAATGCCCATTTGATCTGATAAAAATGTGTGTTCATAATATGCACTGTTTAAATGCCCAGGGGTAAGCAAAACAACTGTAGGTATAGAGCTATCGCATTTTTTTGGAGCTAAGCTCATCAATGTTTGCAATAGTCTTGTTGGATAATCGTCAACTCGCATAACCCGATTTGTATGGAATAAATCTGGAAACATTTTCATCATAATTTCTCTATTCTCGAGCATGTAAGAAACACCAGATGGAGTTCTGCAGTTATCTTCTAGTACATAGAAATTATCTTTCCCTGTTCTAACTAAATCTACGCCTATAATCGGACTATAGATTTTTCTTGGGGGAGAAAAGTTGATCATCGATTGATCAAATGAGGCTTTTTTATAAACCAATTCTTCAGGAATTATTTTTGCTTTGAATATCTCACCCTTACTATAAATATCTGCTAGGAAAGCATTTAATGCTTTAGTTCTTTGAATTACTCCCTTTTCAATTCGAGACCATTCTAAATTTGTTAATATTCTTGGAATTAGATCAAAAGGTATAATCCTTTCTGACATTGTTTCATCTTGAACAGAGAATGTAATTCCAATTCTTTTAAAGTGACTTTCTGCCTCAATATTTTTCTTTGTAATGATTGTAGACGACATTGTTCTAAGCCATGAATTTACTTTTAAATAATGCTCCCTAATTTGAGCATTGTCGCTGTACATTTCATCAAACATGAGGTCAACTTACATAAATGACGAAATTATTTAATTTCATGCATTTGCCAAATTGACAGACTAATTTTCTGTAAAAACATTTTGAAAATAAATAAACATATTGCATGAAGAAAAAAATTGAAAAAAGCTTTAATTATTCGCTCAAGTACTTCCCCGGATTAATAGTTGCCTACTTCATTTTCTTAATTTTTGGCGCAATTCTCTAAGGTTTTATTATGTTTGGAACTAAATGGAACTTTAACCCATCGCCTATTAAGTTAGATATAGCACTAACAATATTCTTAATGCTCTTGGTTATACCCAAGTAAGTTTACTATTAGAATTTGGTAATTAAGCTAGTTAAAATATTTATTCAGGATAATTAGATAAATATCTTTAAGGTTTTTAATATCTTGTAATTTTACGTGCTCATCTATCTGGTGTGCTGTTTCACCAATGAGACCAAACTCGGCAACCTCACAATAATCTTTGAAAAACCTTGCATCAGACGTGCCCCCTGTAGTTGTAAGTTCTGCACTTAAGCCAGTAATTTCATCAGACGAAGTTTTTATAATTTCTGTAAAATCTCCCTTATTCGTAAGAAATGGTTCTGCTGAATTGTTATAATCTACATGTGATACATAATCAGTACTTTTAACTTGTTCACTAATAATTGTATCAATGATTTTCATTAAACTCTCCTTACTGTGCTTAACATTATATCTAATGTTAAATATACCCTCTGCACTTTGAGGTACTACATTTGAAGCGCCATCACTTGATTTTATTTTAACAATTTCTATGTTTGAAGGTGGGAAATCTTCAGTTCCTTCATCTAATTCTAAACTAATTATAGTGTTTAAAATTTTAGTGAGAGAATCGATTGGATTAAGTGTCCATTGAGGATATGCAACATGACCTTGTTTGCCAGTTATACTTATTTTAGCAGTAAAGCTTCCTCTTCTACCAATTTTAACCATTTCACCTAACTTATTAGGGCAAGTTGGCTCACCGACAATACATGAGTCAATTTTTTCTCCATTTTTGTATATTTCCTCTAATACTTTCTTAGTACCATTTATAGCTGGTCCTTCTTCATCATTAGTAATTAGGAGACTTACAGTGCCCTTGAGTTCATTATTCTCAATGTATTCTTTCACAGCACAAACAAATGCAGCAATGGCAGACTTCATGTCGCTTGCTCCTCGTCCGTATACTTTTCCATCTTTTTCTGTCGCATTAAATGGGTCAAAGCTCCAAGCGTCAATGTCGCCGACTGGGACTACATCTGTATGTCCACCGAAACAGATATGAGGTGCGCCACTTCCAATTTTAGCAAAGAGATTATCTACATCTGGCGTATTACTATCGCTAAATAGATATCGCCTGCAATCAAAACCAATGTTTGATAGCTCCTTTTCAAGCAAATCTAATACGCCATCATTTTTAGGGGTCACACTCTGACATGATATCAGCGCCTTCGTTAATTCGATAACTTCCATAATTCTTTACTCTCTTAAAAGATCATTAATGGAGGTTTTTTTTCTTGTATTTTCATCAACTGTCTTAACTATGACGACACAATAAAGACTTGGTTTTGTTGAATCTTCATTTGGCATTGTACCAGGAACAACAACAGAGTATGCAGGAACTTCACCATACATTATCTCTCCAGTTGAACGATTAACTATTTTCGTGGAAGCGCCAAGATAAACGCCCATAGATAAAACGGATCCTTCTCGAACAATTACACCCTCTGCAACCTCAGCCCTAGCACCCACAAAACAATTATCTTCAATTATTACTGGATTTGCTTGAAGAGGTTCAAGGACGCCGCCGATGCCAACCCCACCAGAGAGATGACAATTCTTTCCAATCTGCGCACATGAACCTACAGTTGCCCATGTGTCAACCATAGTTCCTTCATCAATATAGGCGCCAATGTTTACAAAGGAAGGCATCAAGACAACACCCTTACCAATAAATGAACCCTCTCTTACTGTACCATTGGGTACGTGTCGATAACCTGCTTCTTTCCATTGATTTTCATCCCAATCGACAGTTTTACCTTTAACTTTATCAAACCATGTTGTGTAGGGTCCTCTAAGGATTGTATTTTCATTGATCCTGAATGAAATAAGTACAGCTTTTTTTAGCCATTGATTGACAGTCCATTGATTATCAACTTTTTCAGCTATTCGTAGTTCACCACTATCAAGTTTTTTAATTACTTGATCTACTACTTGAGTAACATCTGTATCACTTGGTGATAATTTTGCTATATTCTCCCAAGCGTTTTCAATACTTTCTTTTAATTTTTGATTTTCACTCATAAGTTTACTTTTTTATTAATGTTCCAGCTCCTTGTGTCGTTAGAAGTTCCATGGCAACAGCATTTTGTTTTCTTCCATCAATTAAGGCAACTCCTTTTGCGCCATTTTTCAGGGTATTAAAGCATGCTTTGATTTTAGGTATCATACCGCTTTTTATAGTGCCTTTTTTTATGTATTGAAATGCTTTTTTACGGTCTAGCTCTGTTATTAATTTCTTATTGTTATCTAGTACTCCTGCTACATCCGTTAAAAGCAATAACCTCTCAGCTTTCACTGACTCAGCAATATAAGCGGCTGCCGTATCTGCATTTATATTCAGAGTATTATTATTTGCGTCGACTCCTAGAGGTGCGATTATGGGAATATGATTGCTTTTAAGAGCTTTCATTATTATATTTTTAGTAATACCTCTTGGCTCACCTACGAAACCAATATTGCCATTCATAGCAATCTTTGCTTTGATCACTTTAGTGCTTACTCCATTTAATCTTCTTGTCTTGCCCCCATTTTTTTTGATTTCATCAGATATTAGTTTATTCAAATCATGAGACAAAATTCTTTTTACAACTCCAAGTATACTCTTCGTAGTTACTCTTAATCCCTGATACTCTTCATTATTAATTTTTCTTTTTTTT
>QBZD01000021.1 GCA_003282485.1 Pelagibacteraceae bacterium AG-333-C14 | reverse complement strand
AGTTGCTACTCTTTCACCTTTTAGTGAAGCTAATAAATTCTCAAATGTTCCTACAATTTCTAAGAGATAGTTGACACGATTTTTTTTAACAATGACACCAATGAAATTTGATACAAGTTTTGATAGTTCAATTTTTTCTGCAATTGTGTCGAAAAGTTTTATTTTGTTTGATTTACTTATTGAGGGATTCATTATGACAGATAGGACTTCTTGATCTTCTTGTAAAATTTCTTTTATCCTTACTAGTTCATTAGATACTGAATCTAATACTTTGGCCTCTTTGGCCAACTGAAACAACGCGTTAGCATATCGGTCAACAGCTGCTATTTGGTAAGTATTAACTTTAGACATTATCCATTAAATCTTTGAAATTTCAGTCATTGCGTACCATTAACTCTTACTTTTTTCAAGCATTGGAATGTCGCATTCACAATTAATTATACAAAGCTGTATGGATCAATATCAACCGATATATTTACATTTGGAAGCGTCTTGGACTTGGACAGCCAAGTCTCAACAATTTTTTGCATATTTCTGGCTTTTTTATCATGTATTAAAAACCTTTGCCGATGACGTCCTTTTAATTTGGAAAGCGGTGCTGGAGCAGGTCCATACACTTCTAATTCTGGGATCTTGGGTGTGGAATTATATAGTATACTGCATTGACTTCTGACCCTCTCAATATTGTTGCCACTGACAATAATTGCTGCCATTTTTCCAAGAGGTGGGAGCTTATTATCAACTCGATAATTAATTTCATTTTCATAAAATTCGTCTCTATTTAATGAGGACAGTGCTTGTATAGTTTCATTATTTGGATAATAGGTTTGTATGAATACCGATCCCTCCAATTCTGCCCTACCTGCTCTACCAGCAACTTGGTAAAGAGCTTGATAAGTTTTTTCCGAGGCTCTTAGGTCACCGCCTCTAAGAGACATATCGGCATCAATTATGCCAACGCATGTCAAACGAGGAAAATGATATCCCTTAGTAATCAATTGTGTTCCAATAATAATGTCATAATTATTTTCTTTGATTTCTCGAACACGCTCATCAAGTTCAATTTGTGATCTTATATGATCACTCGAAAACAAACATATTTTAGCAACTGGAAATAATTTTGTAATTTCAGTATAAATTTTCTCTATACCGGCACCATAATCAATAAATTGTTGATCATCGTTATCACATGACGGGCAATTGAGTCCAAATGATTTAACGCTATGTCCACAATGATGACATAGTAGATTTTTATTTTTTATATGTTCTACAAGATAGCTTGTACAATTCTTACACGTAAATTTGTAACCACATGATTTGCATATGACTACAGGCGCATAACCTCTTTTATTTATGTATAAAAGTGCCTGGCTTTGATTAGATACTGTTTTTTCAATTGCATGCTTGAGTGGATTAGATACCCATTGATCTTTTCTTAATTTTTCTTTTCGCATGTCGATTATTTTTATTTTATTTTTCACATTGCTGAAAAATTTATTTTTAATAGATACTTTGTGATATTTTTTCTTGAATACATTAAATATTGTTTCTAATGATGGTGTTGCACTAGTTAAAATTAATGGGATATTTTCTATAGATGCTTTAACTACTGACATATCTCTCGCATGATAAATTCCTTTCTCCTCTTGCTTGTAAGAAGTGTCATGCTCTTCATCAAGAATGATCATGCCTAATTTCTTATAGGGCAAAAAAAGTGCTGATCTTGCCCCAACAATAATCTTTGATGTTCCATTGATTATATTTTTTAATGTTTTGGTCTTCATGCTTGCACTTATCTTTGAATGCCAAACATCAGGAGTAAATCCAAACCTTTCTTCAATTCTTTTAACAAAATCACTTGTTAAAGAAACTTCTGGAAACATAATTAATACTTGTTCTTTTTCGGTTAAATAATTTTTTAAAGCGCTGAAATAAACTTCAGTTTTTCCCGATCCTGGTACACCATCTAATAAGATTGTGTTGTAATCTCGTCTAGATGATATTTTTAAAATTTTTTCGCTTGCATTTTTCTGCTCATTATTGAGTTCAATTTTTTTTTCTTGGGTGGCTATATTTTCACTCAGTGAATCAATCTTCTTTTCATCAAAGTAAGTTTTTGAATGAGATAATATCATTTTCAGAACTAGGCCTCTTTGTATTGCATTATAACTACTTACCCATTCCAAAAATTTAAGCATTTTTGAATTAAGCTGGTGTGCATCAGAAACCTTCTCAATCTCTTTTATTTTAATTTTATTTGGCTCATAATTTTCTAAAACAGCAGTAATTACTCCTACTTTAAGACTCGAACGTAAAGAAGCTTGAACAATCGAGCCTATCTTAGGCTTACTCTTACTTATTAGTTTATAAGTAAAGTCTTCACTAATATTGTGAGCAAATAAAATATTTACGTAAAAAAGATCTTTTGACATACATTTGGTCTGATTCTTTATTTATGCTATAAATATATCAGTCAAAAATATTAAATGTTATGGAATTCTTTTTAGATACTGCTGATGTTAAGTTAATTAAAGAGCTAAACAAAACAGGTTTGATTAATGGGATTACGACAAACCCGTCGCTAGTTGCTAAGTCTGGAAAGAATTTTTTAGAAATCCTGAAAGAAATTAATAAAATTATAAAAGGACCAATAAGTGCTGAAGTTACAGCGCTTGATACAAAGGGCATGATCGCAGAAGCAAATAAGCTCAAGAAAATATCGAAAAATATTGTTATCAAGTTACCTCTAACAGAAAATGGATTAAAAGCATGCAAGTCTCTTTCAAAAAGAAAAATTAAAACTAATGTCACACTATGTTTTTCAGCGGCTCAAGCACTGTTAGCCGCAAAATGTGGAGCCACCTATATATCCCCTTTTGTAGGGCGGCTTGATGATATTGGTGAAAACGGCATGGAATTAATTCAACAAATAAAATCTATTTATTCAAATTACAAAAATTTAAATACTAAAATATTAGTAGCATCCGTAAGAAATGCTGATCATGTCATAAAGTCGGCAATCATAGGAGCTGATGTCGTAACTTTACCTCCCGATACACTCATGGAACTTTACAACCATCCTCTTACAAAAAAAGGTTTAGATGCTTTCCTTAGTGATTGGAAAAAGACGAAACAATCAATCGTTTAAATAAGTGAATAAACATATTGAAGATGCATTTACTAACTGGCTAGGAAATTTAAAAGAAGTAAGAAATCTTAGTGACAATACACTGATAAGTTACAAACACGACGTTAAAAATTTTCTAGAGTTCATTAATACTCATACGGGTTCAGAAATTTCAATAAAATACCTCAATGATATGAAAATTTCTGATTTTAGAAGTTTTCTCTCTTACCTGAGAAATAAAGATATAAGCTCCACATCCATAGCAAGAATAATATCGTCTTTAAAATCTTTCTTTAATTATCTGCTAAATATAAATTTAATTGAAAGCACTGTTGTTCAGTCTTTAAGAACACCTAAGCAAAAAAAATCTTTACCAAGACCCATTTCATCCGAACTTGCAATTGAAACTATTAAACATGCTCAAGATATGGAGAAAGAAAAATGGATAGGAATGAGAAATAAATCAATTTTAATGCTTTTATATGGATGTGGGTTAAGAATTTCTGAAGCTCTTAACTTAAACTTTGAAGATATAAATGAGAATGACTACTTAATAATTAAAGGAAAAGGAAATAAGGAACGCATGGTACCATTAATGGACTATGTAAAAAATGATATTGAAAATTATATAAATGAGTGTCCTAAAAATTTCATGAAAGATGATCCCTTGTTTGTTGGTAAAAGATTGGATCGCCTTAGCCCAAGGATAATACAATATGTCTTAGAAAAGATTAGACACAATTTATCTCTTCCTGAAACTGCAACTCCTCATGCGCTCAGGCACAGCTTCGCCACCCATCTGCTTGATTCTGGTGGAGATCTAAGGACAATACAGGAATTACTGGGGCATAGTAGCTTGTCAACTACTCAAAAATATACAAAGGTTGAAACAGAAAAGCTATATGACGCTTATTCAAAGACCCATCCTCTTGCTAAGAAGTAAATAAATTATATATTAATATTGAATGAATAATCCAATTCAAAAATGGCATGATGTAGTGAAGCTAAGAGATTATAATACTCTTACAGAAATCCTACACGATGATGCAATTTTCTATTCACCTGTTGTCTATACTCCTCAAAAAGGAAAAGATATAACTTTGAAATATTTAATTGCTGCTTCAGAAGTATTTAATGCCTCAAGTTTTAAATATGAAAAAGAAATGATCGGTGAAAACTCTGCAAGCTTAGAGTTTTCGCTAACAATTGATGATACTGATATCAATGGAATTGACCTTATTACTTGGAATAATGATGGATTAATTACTGAATTTAAGGTATTTATAAGGCCGCTTCAGGGCGTAAACTTAATACACAAAATGATGCAAGGAATGTTAGAAAGTTTTAAAAATGTCAGTTGAAATGCTCTTAGATTACAAGCCGCTCGATTTAGCAATGGTTCTAATTCCGGTATTTGTTGCAATCGCGGCAGTTGAGATACTGGGTATCTACTATTTTAAATTTAAAACACTCAATGATACAAAAGAATGGTTCCTAAATATTTTTTTAGGAGTTGCTAGCTTTCCAATTAATGGTCTTTTTGGATTTATAACAATTGCAGCTCTTTACTGGGCCAAAGGTTATCAAATTTATTCTTTCTCATTCACTTTACCAACATTGATTATTTGTTTTGTGCTGGATGATCTAAGATTCTATCTACATCATCGAATTGTTCACAGATGGAGATGGGGTTGGGGTCTTCACAGAGTACATCACTCTTCAGAGAGGTTCGCTCTTGATGTTGGGGCTAGACAGCCGTGGACAAAGCATTTTACTGGAACAATGATGTTAAAGGTGCCACTTGTATTAATTGGTTTTGATCCAATTATGGTATTGTTTTGTGGATTTATAAATGCCTATTATCAGTTCATGCTGCATACGCAAACAATTAGAAAGTTACCTTCATGGTACGAGTATATATTTAATACTCCATCTCATCATCGAGTTCATCATGGTAAAAATCCTAAATATCTAGATTCAAATTATGCAGGTACATTAATTATATGGGATAGAATGTTTGGTACATTTGTTAAAGAAGACCCAGAGGATTTACCTGATTACGGGTTGGTTGAGCCATTGAACACATATAATCCCTTAAGAATACTTTTTGGTGAATATTGGAATATATACAAAGATATTACTAAAAAGAATATAACCATAAAACAAAGATTTATGTATTTGTTTGGTCCTCCAGGCTGGTCCCATGATGGAACAAGAAAAACATCGACTGATATAAAAAGAGATTATCTAAATATAATCAAGAATAGTTAATGCTGCCGGCGCATTATGCCTTATCTGAAATATTGATCGTTCTGGTTAGTGTTTACACTCTAACTGTATTCTTTAAAGCAAGACAATTTTATATTTTTGCTGGCATATTTTTGATCAGCTGTGCAGCACTAATAGCATCCATAAGATTTGGAATAAATTATCAAAATGAATTAAAATCTTTTCATCAACTTTTATCTGCAATATCTCTATTGTTTGGTATTCCTCTGATTGTTATTGAAATTATGAAAAGAAGTAATCTTCTTAATAATATGATCATTTATCTAGTTCTTCTAATCGCAATTATTTTTAGTCTATTTATACTTCTTCAAGCAAAGAATTTGATAATCCTGGTGGCTGCATCTTGGTTAATAATAGGTGCTATTTTTTCGATACTTATTTCGAGAGAGCGTGCCTTAATGAGAATTGTCTCGGGTATTTTTTTTTCACTCATCATTATAAACTTAATATTAAGAAGAATGGAGCTGTTTGACCCTTCTACTAGCTGGCACTTGTATCACATTGGAATAGCTGTTTGGTTGTATCTACTTGTAAGAATTTTAAGGCAGAAAAAAACTAAATATGTATAGCTTGATTTTCTACATTAAGAGCTGCTTCTTTGATGGACTCAGTTAATGTTGGATGAGCATGGCACGTTCTGGCTATATCTTCAGCTGATGCACCAAATTCCATAGCAACCGTAAGCTCGCCTATCATATTGCCTGCATCTGCACCAATTATATGAACACCCAATACTTCATCGGTTTTATTGTCGGATAAAATTTTTACAAATCCACCTGTATCATTCATTACTTTTGCTTTTGCATTTGCAGTAAAAGGAAATTTACCGACTTTATAGGTAATGTTCGCAGCCTTTAATTCATCTTCTGTTTTGCCTACTGAAGCAACTTCTGGGGCTGTATATATTACTGATGGAATTGCACTATAATTGACATGTCCTGCCTGCCCATCAATAATCTCTGCAACGGCAGTTCCTTCTTCGGATGCTTTATGGGCTAGCATTGGACCTAATTTGCAATCACCCACTGCATAAATATTATCGATCGAAGTTTTAAAATGATTATCAGTAATTATAAAACCTTTATCATTTAATTTAACTCCCAATTCTTCAAGATTTAATCCAAAGGTATAAGGTCTTCTGCCCGTAGAAATTAGAACCTTGTCACAGTCTATATCCATAGTTTGCCCCTTGTTTTCCACTGAGACAGATAAAGAATCACCTTCTTTGCTTACTGATCTTAATGCCGTAGAAAGTTTAAAGTCAAAACCCTGTTTAATGAGTATTTTCTGAAAACTGCTTGATACTTCTGTATCCATTCCTGGAAGAATTCTATCTGCATATTCAATGACTGTTACCTTAGAACCAAGTCGTGACCAAACGGATCCCATTTCCAGGCCTATATAACCTGCGCCAATGACAACTAAGTGATTGGGAACTGATTGCAGACTTAATGCGCCAGTAGATGATAAAATATCCTTTTCATCGATCACTACTCCATCAGGACTAGATACCTCAGATCCAGTAGCAATAATTATTTTTGCAGATTTAATTGTCTCTGATTTTTTACCTGATAAAATTTCTATTTCATTAATATTCTTTAGTTTTGCAAACCCAGACTTACGATTGATTTTGTTTTTTTTAAACAAAAATTCAACTCCTTTAGTTAGCGATTCAACACTTTCTGATTTTTTTTCCATTATTTTACTCAGATCAAAGGAAACGTTATCGAAATTGATTCCCAACTTCTTTAGATCCGATGCCTGATCATATAAATGTGAGGAGTGAAGAAGTGATTTTGATGGAATACAGCCAATATTAAGGCATGTTCCTCCTAAAGTCTGACCTTTTTCAATGCAACAAACATTGTAGCCTAACTGTGCAGCTCTAATTGCACAAACATATCCTGCAGGTCCGCTACCTATAACTGTAATATCAAATTCTTCCATTTTATACCCCTAGTAGAATTCTATTAGGATCTTCTAAACTTTCTTTAACTCTAACCAAAAAAGTGACTGCGCCTTTGCCGTCCACAATACGATGATCGTAAGATAGAGCAAGGTACATCATTGGCCTAATTACGATATCGCCATTTACCGCAATTGGCCTTTCCTCAATCTTGTGCATGCCAAGTATCCCTGATTGAGGGGGGTTTAAAATAGGTGTAGACATAAGAGATCCATAAACGCCGCCATTCGAAACTGTAAATGTACCTCCTTGCATGTCATCGATACTTAATTTTCCAGTTCGAGCTTTTTGTCCTAAATTAAAAATCTCTTGCTCTATTTCTACTATTGATTTTTGATCAGCATCTCTGATTACAGGCACAACCAATCCTTGATCAGTTCCAACTGCAACACCGATATTATAAAAATTTTTATATATGACATCATTATTTTCAACTTCTGCATTAACCTCAGGAATATCTTTGAGAGCTGTGATACAAGCTTTTACGAAGAAAGACATAAATCCTAATTTTATTCCGTATTTTGACTCAAAAGCATCTTTATGCTCATTACGAGTTCTAATCAATTCGCCCATATCAACTTCATTAAATGTTGTGAGCATAGCTGCATTATTTTGTGCATCTTTGAGTCGTTTAGCTATAGTTTGTCTAAGTCGAGACATTGGCACTCTTTCTTCTTTACTGGCATGATCCTTACTTATTGATGGCTTTGTTGAAAGTTCTTGAACATTATTATTTGAAGCTAAAATATCACCCTTTGTAATCCTTCCATCTGAACGAGTAGTAGCTACTTGAGCAATATCAATATTTTTTTCTGCTGCAATTTTCCTAACTGCAGGTGATAGTTTTGAGACTTTACTCTCAAGAATTTCTTTTGGAGTATTGTCTAAAGGTACACTTGATTCTTGTATAACTGGCTTTTCCATCACCGGTTCTTCTTTGGGCTTTTCTTCTTTGGTGGTAACTATTTTTTCAGAATTTTCAGGTGCATTTTTTACTTCTGCAGTATCATTGATGGCTCCCAATAATGCGCCTACCTCGACTGTTGATCCTTCAGGCGATGAAATTTTTTCAATCAATCCAGAAGCAGGGGAAGGAACTTCAAGAGTCACTTTGTCCGTTTCTAACTCAAGCAGTGGTTCATCTAATGTAACGCTGTCTCCCTCATTTTTATACCACTTAGCAACAGTTGCTTCTACAACACTCTCACCAAGAGATGGTACTTTTATATCTACGGACATACTAATTATTTAACACTTTAACAATATTATTCAATTGGCAGTTTGAACTTTACGAGAGATACCCCATCTTTATTGTCTTTTATTTCGCTTCTTTCTGACTCTGTAGCTAGTCTTAGAATATTTAATTGGTTTTCAGCATGTCGATTAGCTATTCCTGTTGCAGGGGAAGCAGATGCTTTCCTTCCAATAAATAAGAGTTCTTCATATTTACCAGTTATTGATTGGTTAACTGACTCTACTCTATGCTTTACAAAGCGAAATGCGCCCATATTTGAAGGTTCTTCTTGAACCCAGTAGATTTCAGCTTGAGGATACTCTAGCAATTCTTCTTTTAAAGCTTCATACGGGAACGGATACAATTGATCGAACCTTAAAATTTGAATATTTTCTAATCTACGCTTCTCAATATAATCATCTAACTCAAAATAAATTTTTCCTGAGCAAAGAAGCAGTCTATTAATTTTAGATTTTTCAATTTTAGAAAGTTCTTTTCTTAAAATACGGTGAAAAGTTGAACCGTTTGTAAACTCAGCAATATCAGAAACATTCTTTTTATGTCTTAGCGTTGATTTAGGAGTCATTATCACAAGCGGCTTACGAAAATCCCTAAGCAACTGTCTTCTTAGAACATGAAAGTAATTTGCAGGTGAAGTGCAGTTAACTACTTGAATATTATCTTCAGCACAGAGTTGTAAAAATCTCTCTAATCTTCCACTTGTATGTTCAGGACCTTGGCCTTCATGTCCATGAGGCAGTAAGAGTGTTAGTCCTGACATTCTTAACCATTTTCTTTCACCCGTAGTAATGAACTGATCAATTATAGTTTGTGCATTATTTGCAAAATCGCCAAATTGTCCTTCCCACAGAACTAAGGTTCGAGGGTCTACTTGAGAATAGCCATATTCAAATCCAAGGACTCCATACTCAGACAAAAAACTATCGATGATTTCAAAGAAGCCCTGTTCGTTTCTAAAATGCCTCAGAGGTACAAACCTATTTTCGTTAACTTGATCATAGAGTACAGAGTGTCTTTGACTAAAAGTTCCTCTACCAGAGTCTTGTCCTGAGAGCCTTACGCCATATCCTTCAGCCAATAGTGATGCAAACGCGAGAGACTCAGCAGTCGACCAATCTACTCCTTTTCCCTCGTTAATACTGTTGAGGCGATCGTCATAAATTTTTTTGATTCTTTTATGAGGACTAAATTCTTTAGGTATTTGATGAATTTCTTTTCCAATTTTTTTAAATTCATCTTCTGTTATAGATGTTTGTCCCCGTCTAGCATCAATAGATGCAACATTTATTCCTTTCCATGAACCCTCAAGCCAGTCAGCTTTATTAGGTTTATAAGATTTTGCAGATGCTAGCTCTTCATTTAACTTTTTATTATATAAAGAAATCTCATTATCAATCTCTTCCGAAGTTAATACACCCTCATCGATCAATCTTTGCTGATATATGTTTAAAGTCGTCGAATGCTCTTTGATTCTTTGGTACATTAATGGTTGAGTGAATTCTGGCAAATCCATTTCGTTATGGCCAGCTCTACGATAGCAAAACATATCTACAACTACATCCGTCTTAAATTTATTCCTGAACTCAACAGCAAGCCTGCAAACATGAACTACAGACTCTACATCATCTCCATTAACGTGAAATATAGGTGCCTGAATAATCTTAGCAATTTCAGTGCAATATGGAGCTGATCGTCCATAATGGGGCACAGTTGTAAAACCTATTTGATTATTGATTACAAAATGAATTGTTCCTCCAGTTCTAAAACCTCTTAATTGTGACATTGCAAATGTTTCAGCGACTACTCCTTGACCTGCCATAGCTGCATCACCATGAATGAGAAGGCCCATGACTTTGTCATTGGTTTTGTCTTTAAGTAAAGTTTGCTCTGCTCTTACCTTACCCATGACAACAGGATCAACTGCCTCAAGATGGGATGGATTCGGAGTTAACGAAAGATGAATCTTTTTATCATCAAATTCCCTATCACTAGAAATGCCTAAATGATATTTAACATCACCCGATCCAAGTATTTCGTTGGGATCTTCGCCGCCACCTTCAAACTTAGCCATGATGGACCTCAAAGGTACCTCCATAACTGATGATAATAATGTCAACCTTCCTCTGTGAGCTGTACCTATGTAAATATCTTCAATTCCAGATAAACAACTTTGTTTGATTATTTGCTCTATCCCTGGAACAGTTGCCTCACTGCCAACTAGTCCAAATCGTTTTGTGCCAATAAATTTTTTATCTAAGAACTTCTCAAACATTTCTGCTTCAAGCAAACGTTTGAAAATTGCTTTTTTTCCATTTGAAGTAAAT
The DNA here is from genome assembly GCA_003282485.1 of Pelagibacteraceae bacterium AG-333-C14. Classification (GTDB taxonomy): domain Bacteria; phylum Pseudomonadota; class Alphaproteobacteria; order Pelagibacterales; family AG-422-B15; genus CACNXQ01. The sequence continues at coordinate 3,610 of QBZD01000021.1, read as the reverse complement.
TGAGTTTTATTTCTAACTTCCTCTATTCTTTCTTGAACCCATTGTTTTTGATCTGCATCCTGAATGTGAACAAATTCTACACCTATTGATCCACAGTATGTCTCTTTTAAAATACTAATAATTTCATTTAATGTTGTGAAATTAAGCCCAAGACTTCCATCAATAAATATTTCTTTACTAAGGTCTTTCTCTTCAAAACCGTAATTTCTGTAATCTAATTCAGGGTAATTTTTAATTTCTTTTAAATTTAATGGATCAAGTTTAGATGTTAAATGACCATTAACTCTAAAAGCTCGGATTAGTCTTATCGCCCTGATTGAGTCATATATTTGTTCTTTTAATTCATCTGAAGAAATATTTGTACTAGTATTTTCATTTGCTTTGTAAGGCTTTTTTTCCCAAGAACTATTAATATTTATTGCAAGGTCTTCTTCAGTTGGAAAATCGTTATTTGACCAACTAGCTCTTAAAATATTTTGTTCGTTTAAATTTTTTGATAATCCTGAAAAGAATATTTTCCAATCTTCTGGTATTTGGCTTGGATCAGTTTGATACTTTTCATACATTTGTTCAATGTAGGTAGCATTTGAACCATGTAAGAAAGAAGTTTTGTCAAAAATATCATTTGTTGAGGTTTTAGCCATTGAGTAAAATTACTTTAGATTTGATTCTTCAATACCTCAAGTAAAGTCGACCCTAATGCAGCAGGGGAATTTGAAATTTTAATGCCGGCTTCTTTCATTGCTTCAATTTTGTCGTCTGCACCGCCTTTACCACCAGAAACAATTGCGCCAGCATGCCCCATTCTTCTGCCTGGTGGAGCTGAAGTCCCAGCAATAAAGCCCACCGTAGGTTTTTTTGTAGTTTGTTTCTTTAAAAATTCAGCAGCTTCCTCTTCTGCTGATCCTCCAATTTCGCCAATCATAATTATTGATTCAGTTTCTGGATCAGAAAGGAATAAATCTAAACAATCAATAAAATTAGTGCCATTTATAGGATCTCCACCTATGCCAATACATGTAGATTGACCCAAACCTGCTACTGTTGTTTGATATACAGCCTCATAGGTGAGAGTTCCTGAGCGAGAGACAATACCTACATTACCTTTTTTATGAATATGAGCTGGCATTATGCCTATTTTGCACTCATCGGGGGTAATTATTCCTGGACAGTTAGGACCAATTAATCTTGAAGATGAAGAGCTTAATTTATCTTTAACTTTCATCATATCCATCACAGGAATACCTTCTGTGATGCAAACAATTAATTCAATCTCACTATCAATTGCTTCAATGATCGCATTTGCTGCATAAGGCGGTGGGACATAAATAACTGTAGCATTAGCATTAGTTTTTTCTTTCGCTTCTTTTACTGTATCAAAAACTGGAAGTTCAAGATGCATAGATCCACCCTTTTTAGGTGTGACACCTCCAACCATATTGGTTCCATATTTGATAGCCTGCTCAGAATGAAATGTTCCTTGCGCTCCAGTAAACCCCTGGCAAATAACTCTTGTATCTTTATTAACTATTACAGACATCAAACAAGCTTAACTATTTTTTTTGCAGCATCATCAAGGTCATTTGCAGAAATGATTTCTATTCCTGAATTTTCAAGAATCTTCTTTCCTTGATCCACATTAGTACCTTCTAATCTAACAACAAGAGGAACAGAAATTTTTAATTCCTTTGCAGCAGAAACAATTCCCTCAGCAATAACATCACATCTCATGATGCCACCAAAAATATTCACGAGTATCCCTTTCACACCCTGGTCTGAAAGGATGATTTTAAAAGCACTCGAGACTTTTTCTTTTGACGCACCCCCACCAACATCCAAGAAATTTGCAGGTTCGCCGCCATACATTTTAATAATATCTAGGCTGGCCATCGCAAGTCCAGCCCCATTAACCATACATCCTATATTTCCATCCAATTTAATATAGGCAAGGTCGTATTTTGCTGCTTCTCTTTCATACTCATCTTCTTCATTTTCATCTCTTAGTTCTTCAATTTCGGGGTGTCTATAAATTGCATTATCATCAAAGTTTACTTTAGCGTCTAAACATAAAAGTTTGTTTGTATTTGTAACTATCAGAGGATTAACTTCAACAAGACTTGCATCTTTTTCAAGAAAAAATAGGTACATATTTTTAATCAAGTCTGACAATTGATTATTTAAATCATCTCCTATTTCAAAAGCCTTTTGAATAATTTCAATATCATTATTTGTAACGCCTATTGATGGTTCAATTTGAACTGTAGTAATATTTTCAGGTGTGTCTGCGGCGACAGCTTCAATATCCATGCCTCCCATTTTAGAAACTATAAATGCAACTTTACTGGTTGATCGGTCTAGTAGACATGAAAGATATAATTCTTTTTCTATATCTGAACCATTTTCAATATAAATTCGATTAACCTGTTTACCTGATGCTCCAGTTTGAGGTGTAACTAAATTCATGCCATACATTTTATTCGCTTCGTTTAGGGCATCTTCTTTAGATGAAACAACTTTGACACCGCCACCTTTTCCTCTTCCACCTGCATGTATTTGAGCCTTAACCACCCATACTGGACCCTCAACCTCATTTACAGCTCTTTCAATTTCGCCAGCACTATAAGCTACAGAGCCTGATGAAACAGGGATGTTATAACTTCTAAACAATTCTTTAGCTTGATATTCGTGAATGTTCATATTTACTTTAATGAGGGATCTATATTTTTAGCTGCATCAAATAATTCACTCACAGCTTCTATTGAGGTATCAAAATGTTTTTTTTCTTCAGCATCTAGGTCTAATTCAACAACTTGTTCAATTCCCTCTGATCCTATAACAACTGGAACACCAACATAAAGATCCGTAACTCCGTATTCCCCATTTAAATGTGCAGCACACGGCAGAGTTTTCTTTTTGTCATTTAGATAAGAGTCAGCCATTTCAATTCCAGATGCTGCAGGACCATAAAATGCCGATCCAACTTCTAACAATTTTACTACCTCAGCCCCACCTTTCCGTGTTCTGTCAATAATTTCATCAAGTCTTGATTGGGATATTTGACCTTGGTTTACTAAATCCATCAAGGGCTTACCACTAACTGTTGTTCTATTGGGGACGGGAACCATGGTGTCACCGTGTCCACCTAAAACAAATGAGTTTACCTCACTTATAGGTACATTTAGCTCTTGTGATAAGAAATATTTAAACCTTGAAGTATCAAGAACGCCTGCCATACCAATCACTTTATTTTTTGGTAAGCCAGAATATTTTTGTAGCGCCATTACGATAACATCTAGAGGATTTGTAATGCAAATCACAAAAGCGTCGGGTGATGTAGATTTAATGCCCTCAGCAACTTGTTTAATGATTTTTAAGTTGGTACCCAAGAGATCATCTCTTGTCATCCCTGGTTTTCTTGGCACACCAGCGGTGATGATTATGACATCAGAGTCTCGCGTATCTTCATAATTATCAGTTCCTGATAAGGACACATTAAAACCATCAATTGCAGATGACTGCGAAATATCTAATGCTTTTCCTTTAGCTAGACCAGCCATTAAATCAAAAAGAACAACATCACCTAATTCTTTCATCGCTGCAAGATGAGCTA
>QBZD01000020.1 GCA_003282485.1 Pelagibacteraceae bacterium AG-333-C14 | reverse complement strand
AAATACTATGCAGGAATTAATTGATAAATACAGTTCTCAGTTTATTAAATTACAATATGAATATGATACTTATGATATTGAAATAAATTCAATTAAGATACCGACAGCTAGTGAGGTATACAGTGAAGACATGGATTATGATTTTTATTATAATCTTCACAACATAGCTGTTAAAAGACATCACAATCTAGAAGACCTAATGTACATAGTAGAAGCATCCACATCGGATGTAATCTCTGTTATAGAAAGCTCATTAAGTGATCAGCAAGAAGAGGTAAGAAATCTTTCCAATTATGAAGTATGGATAATTTTTGTGGCTTTCATAATCCAAGTTGCAGTATTTTTGTTAATACAACTTTTTGAAATTGGCGCCATAAATAGGGAAAGAAGTAAATGAGAAGACCATTCTTATCAACAAGAGCAATTTATTTTATTTTCTTCGCTGGACTATTTTCATTATTTTCTTTTTTCTTCGATCAGCAAGTGATCCAAAAAGAAGGTGATGTAAGAAATTTAGAGTCAAATATTTTAGAATTAGAAAATGAGTACTCTAAGCTGTATTCTAAAGAAACTGCTTTTATAGGAATTTCTCAAAGATTATTACTAAGACTAAATGATTACCACTCAAATTCTACTTTTGATTTCAAATCGATAATGTTGATTAATATGGACAAACTAGATGGAGTCGCATGGGAGGGAATTCAAAGAGATAAGCTTGGTAAAACTTTTAGTTATCAATACGCTTCTCGATTATATAATATAGATTACTACGCACAAAGTGTTAAAGATCAGATAATTTCATATGCGTGGGACTTAGAGAATAAAATAGAACCCAATCTATTTAGAAAAATTCAAGAAATAGTTGATAGAGAAAGAAACGATTACCAAGAATTTATTGATATGGTTGATAATGACCAATTGATTTCAATAGATGATGCAAATGTCATGTTTTATTCATATTTTGAAGAGCTTACGCAGCTTCAGAATATTTTAGATTTATTAGTAGAGTTATCTAACTACTTTTCTGATCGTGCTGATGAAGTTGATAATATACTACAAGCAGATTATCAATTATTAAAAGAAGAGTTAGTTAAAAAAAATTATTTCATTCTGGTAAGTATATTAATGCAAATATTGTCTTTATTATTTTTATTATTGCTATTTAGGACAGTTATAAAAGATATCTTAGCTTATGATTAATTTATTTTATTTTTTGTAATTGAAGCAATATAATCCATTAGAGCAAGTAACACCCCAGATATAATAAAAACAACGTGAACGATTATCATCCACTGTATTTCACGATCCGTAACCACTGACTCTCCTAGTTCATCAACATATCCAATTGACATGAATGCTTCTAATAAATTAATTCCAGAAATTGCAACAATTGATGCAACTAGTTTCAATTTTAATCCGCTAAAATCAACATGTCCCATCCAACTTGGCTTATCAGGACTGCTTCTTGCAATCTCTATCTTAGAGACAAAATTTTCGTATCCAGCAAAAATTATCATTAGGATTAAGTTCCCAATTAGTGCCATATCTACTATCTGAAGAACAAAGAGAAGAACTTCTTTTAGTTTCATGTCTACCATATAAGGCAAGCTTGTAACAAAATGCTGCAATACCTTGAATGTTATTAAAGCTAGGGCAAAACATAGGATAATGTAAATGGGAGCCATAAGCCATCGGCTGGCAAACATACCGGATTCAATAAAATCTTCAGTCTGATCTCTTAATGAGGTATCTTTTTTTGGCATAACTGATATTTTAATGTCTTAAATTAGTTATCAATATCTTAAAGAATTTTTAATAATTAAGAAAGAGAGAGTTTAAGCCTTCATTATTTTTGGGACAAGAGGCGTAACATCATCTAAAGAAAAAGGTAAATTTTTCTGTCCGTCATGTCAGGAAACGTCTGACTACAACCATAAACAAGTTAGAAGATTTGGTACTTTATACTTTATTCCAATTCTACCATTAGATGAACTCGGTGATTACGTCGAATGTCAGAGATGCAAAAATACATATAAACAGGAGGTATTGAGCTATAATCCTGATAAAGAGTTAGAAGAGTTTCAAGCAGAGTATGAAGATGCAGTAAAGAAATTAATGATACTTATGGTTTTAGCAGACGGAGCAGTTGAAGAAAGTGAAGTAGAAACAATTGTGGCTATACACGAAAACATTACTAAAAATAAATTAGATAAAGAGAAGCTAATTAAAGAAATAGAAGATTATAGAATAAAAAAACATGATGTGTTAGATTTTACCAGCTCTTTAAGAGGAAAGCTCAATGACCAAGGTAAAGAAATTATTATTAAAGCAGCCTATCTGATAGCTGCAGCAGATGGTGAATTTCATAAGTTAGAGCAGGAACTATTATCGAAAATTGCTATAAGTCTAGATTTTTCAGAAGCACATTTAAATGCAGTCTTGGACGAAATAACCAATTAATCATAAATAAATTAGACACTATATTGCTATGTTGAGATTATGTAGTACAATTCTATTATTAATAATTTAAATTATGAAAATTATTTTTTTAATTTTTTTTGTTTTAATCAATAGTCATGCATTAGCACAAGATCCAATGGGTTTTGGATTTTGGAAATGTGGAAACTTTCTTAATTATATTGATGATGGTGATAAAGATAACTCACAAACTATTGCTGTTTGGGTCCAGGGTTACATTACTGGAAGAAATGACGGAGAAATAACAGCAGTAGGGGAAGATAAGGTAACATTACAAGGTACCAGGTATGCTTTGGAAAACTATTGTAGAGACAATCCACTTAATGATACATGGGATGGAGCTCGAATAATTTATGAGAATTTAGGAGGAGCCTCAAGATAGTATTTCTGTGGCATCACCTACGGACTTGAATCGCAAACCTATTTATTATAAATCACCTGTAGAATTATTATCTAAAATATTTTGTAATTTGTCTATTATATCATTCTTAGATTGTACAGACTCTAATTCTGAAATAGCTTTTTCATTACCCAGGTCCGCTGCGATTTGAAGCCATTTATCAGCATCTCCATTTAACCATTCATTGAAATAGATTACATGAAGATTGTACGCCGCAGTTGCATGGTCTTCATCCGCAGCTTCTTTATACCATTTTTCAGCTGTCTTATAATCACGTTTTATTAAAGATCCCCAACCAGCTGTACCATACAAATAACCTATTCGGTATTTTGCTTCTGTATCCCCTTCATCTGCAGACATTTTATAATACTCAATAGCGGTATCATGATTTTCTCGAACAAATAATCCTTTTTCGTACATGTACCCAACATAATATAAACTATCTGGATCATTCTGTTCGGCAGCTTGATTATGCCATTTGAATGCATTTGGGTAGTCTTCTTCAAAGAAATAATATTCACCAAGTACAAATTGAGCAAATGGATAACCCTCGTTTGCACAAGCTTCGGACTCTCTAACTGCTCCCTCATAATCTTCAGCAATATAATAGTCAATTGCAAGATCTAAGTCACATTCTGATGCAAGTATAGACTTAGAGTAAGAAACAAAAATAATACTAGTGAAAATAAAAATTAGCTTAACTAGCATATTTGGTTTCGAAATTTACTCTTCTTCTTGGTCCTGATTTCCTATAAATGCTAATACTCCGCCTGCACCAAAAGCGATCCAGTGAGTATAAGGATAAAGGCTCCCAACATCAATTCCAAGCCAGTCATAATAAACATCAGTTCCAGCCCAACTCATTCCAAGGTCAATAAATCCCCAAACAACAATTGCGCCTCCGATTGTAGATAGTGCTTTCATATAAGACCCATTTTAATTAAAAATAAATGTTAACGCCTTTATAAAATTAACTAAAGTCATTATTTGATATAAAACTATTTAATTATGATAATATTAAAGCTGTTACTATATTTTTGCTTATTACTCATTTTTATGGGACACTCCTTATCTAATGATGAGATTAGTGGAAAGATCTCGAGAGTAATTGATGGTGACACTATTCAATTTACAGTTAGTGATAACGAATTATTTAGAGTAAGGCTTAGTCAAATTGATGCACCAGAATTCAAATCTATAGAAGCATCGAATAAAAATCAGAAATTTGGGGAAGAGTCAAAAGATAGTTTAACAGAGTTATGTGAAGGTAAAAATGGTTTAATAATTATTTCAGGTGAGGATCGATACGGAAGAATTCTAGCAACATTATATTGTGAAGATAGAAATGCTAATATTCATCAACTAGAAACTGGAATGGCATGGGTTTATGACAAGTATGTCACCGATTATGAATACTACAAATATCAAAATTCAGCAAAATCAAAAAAATTAGGTATATGGTCCGAAGAGTATCCTTTGTCACCATGGAATTTTAGAGCAGGTCAAAAAAGCTACGATTACAGAATAAAAGAAATAGAGCAAAAACTAGAAAATTTAATTTTAATGACTGAAGATCAAATAAATATTTATGAAAATAAAATAATCGAATTATTGAATCAATTCGAAGAAGCCTCACAGAATAATACTGAAAATAACGTTATAGGTTTTAGTTGTGAAAAGAAAACATGCAAGCAAATGATAAACTGTGAAGAAGCATATTTCCAATACCAGCAATGTGGAAATAATAGTTTAGACCGAGATAAGGATGGAGTACCTTGTGAGAGTATTTGTTGAGAGTATCAATCAAAAATTAGTTTGCCACGTAGTCCAATCTTCTATACTTCTTGGTATACTTATACCAATCATGCGAAAATAATCACCCCAGAAGTCTATAAGAGAAACACTTATTTCTCGGTTGGTTTCATGTTTAAAATTTAAAAAAAATAATTTCACTTCTAGATTCTCAGTTTCTTTTGGTTTAGTAAATGTTAGATAATCATTAAGAACTTTATTCTTTGAAAGAGATTTTTCTAATGTTGGACACTTACTCATTTGTTTTATGTTGGTCTTAGCTTTGCATTCTTTGTATAAACTGAACTCTTTTGAATGCTGCATTAGATCAGATACAATAATTAATGTTCTCTTATCGTAGTCTCTGTCTCTAAAATTTAGAGACTTAGTTCTTAATGAATGTATGATTGTTTCAAAAATATAGCTATTATTTGCTTCAACTGTAGTACCAATTGTATCTGACAAATTATTGAACCCAACTACGTCATTCTTACCGTTAACAAATGTATTGAATATCGATCCTACAATTAACTTATTCTCATTGCTTGTATATTTTTCGTCATCCCAATCCTTACTTTTTTTGCCAGATTTCGGTCTGCATTTAGAATAAATAACTTCCTGTTTTTGAGGTGATTTATTATCAATGAATAACACTGAAAACCTTGTATACGGTCTATATTCTTTAGCAAAAGTTTCATTAAACAATTCGTCTTTAATCCATTCAATTTGCTCTTCAGCTAAATAAGATGTCCTATCAATTAAAATCATTACATGATGATAATCTCTTTCAAAACTATCAGGATCTTTAACACAAAATGTTTTACTATCAATATCCAGAGGAATTGTTGGAAGATCAGCTGCAACAAACTTCGTGTTTATCACAAAAATTAGGAATATTGCTGCGGATAATTTATAAATAAAGTGATAATTCATTTTTTTTAGCCTCAATTTTTTGATCAAAATCTTCTTTGATTATTTTCAACTCACTCAAACAATTATTATACTGCTCTTTATTTAATTTCTCCCACTCAATTATTTTATCTTTTCTATCTTTATCGACATAAAAACAATTTTCGTAAGAGCTTTTAAATCTTGATGAAGCACTCATATAATCCTCATCAATTTTCGCTTCATTTTTGAAGTATTCTGGCGCTGGGGTTTTACGCATTTTTTTATTTTGATTTCTATAATGCAGTATGCATGGAGCGAGTACTTGCTTTTCAGTATTTTTAACCCATTCTTCATAGTTTACGTAAACATCTTGACAGGTATTGATAAACGCATTCCAATCTTGGCGGTTAATATCATCCTCTGATTCAAAACCCTTGGCTTCTTTTATTCTGCTTAGGTATATTTTATTTCCCTCATCAACAAATTTTCTTTCATTACTAAGGTATTCATTTTTTTTATCATCCATTTTTTTTCCAACTTTTCCGTAACCAGGATAAATATCATCAAATTGATACCCGTCAAATAAACCAATAGCAGCAAACGCTATACCCATTACGATTAGTGCCCAACCTGAAGGGTCCAGTATTCCTATATGTTGCCATGGGGCCATGGCTGATGATCCATAATTTACAATAGCCTCAGTAGGTAGACTAATGCCCATATATTCTGCATTCAGGGCATTTTGCGAGAGCGTTCGGTATGCTCCCATCGAGAAGTTGAGCCATACTAAAAATAAAATATATAGAGCTAACAAACTTCCAAATAGTATTCTATTTGAAATCTGGAAGTGATTTAGTTGACGCATAACTAACGCTCCAACAAATGCAGAAATACCTACATTAATAAATGCAATTGCTGTTGCGAGAGTTACTGCTTCCAGTTGGCCGCCAGTAACTGCAGTGCTTAAAAAATTTTGGTTGCCAACAATTTCTAATCCTGCAAAGAAAAATACAATAAACAGACTTATTGCTTTTCGCATGTAACTTTTCTGAACATATGGCCTTTCAATTCGATTTTCTGTTCTAAAAAACTCATATTCTCTTCGATGAAGAATCCATTCTTCATAAATATTTTTTATTTTATTATTAAAGTTATTGAGAACTATTCCAAGCTCAGTAGACAAATTGCTATGCATATCTGCGAAACGATCTCTTCTTATATCCTCTTCTTTGTCATTAACTTCATCTTCAGTTGTCTTTAGTTCTTTTTTACATTCGTCTATCTGGACATTCATTGCAGAATAAATTGATTCATATATATCATTTTCTGCTTCAGAGATTACATCCTCAGAAGATTTAGGAATTTCTCGTCTACCATTATCTTCACCACGAGCTGCGCACTGAGTAGTTCTCTCCATTTCTTTTACATCAAGAAATTTCCACTTAAACTTATCCATAATAATATTTTGTATTAAAAAATCCTTTATTTCAATACCTTAAACCAATAACAATTAGATTATACTCTTAAAGTTATAATATGACTGGTTTAACCTGGAAATTTGGTGCATGCTAACCAACATGTCAATCCTAGGTTCATCTATAGCGCATTTCTTTGTTTTAATTCCAGGAATAGTAATTGTATTTTTATTGCTTAAGTACGATAAATTTCCAGAACCAAAGGGGCTTCTTATAACCACAATTTTATTAGCATTTGCTGGCACAACGATTTTTGGAACTGTAAAATATGATATCTTAAGAATTCATGAGTGGTATCCAACTTATACAGATGTTGAATTAAATGGGTTTAATTTCTATTTTCTTAATTTTATTGATGCTTATATACTAGTTGCCTTTGGGGAGGAACTTGTAAAGTATTTAGTGATATTGCTTTTTTGTATCAGACTTAAAGAATTTAACGAGCCACTAGATGGTTTAATATATGGCGGGATGGCCGGCCTTGGTTTTGCATTAGAAGAAGCCTTTGCTTACATTGGATCTGCCATTTCTGCAGTGGCAGCAGCGGATCCCGGAACTACAGAAGGTGCAGGCGAATTAATTTCTACTATAATGGGAAGATGGACTGCAATCCCAGCACATGTATTTTTTGGAATAATTATGGGTTCTTTTTTTAGTTATGCTATTTTTAATCGAGTTAATAAATATCTTTTCTTATTCTTAGCAATTTTTATACCAACAATTCTTCATGGCACATACGATTATATACTTTTTGTTGATCTTCCTAATATTCTATTTTTGTTTTTATATGCAGGGATGTTAGCGTGGGCAGTGGGTATGTTTGTTCACTATCGTGGACTTCAAAGATTAAAATCATCTGAGTCTGAGAGAAAGTATAATTTAAATTATTAGCTTTTATATTAGTGTAATTTAAAGTATTCCATGAAAGACTCTTCATTAGATAGTAAAGAAAAATTAGATTATCTTTTATATAATATTAATAAACCAATTGTTTGTGTAAAGTGTGCAGATGAATTCTCAAATAGTTCAACAGACTATAAGTCACTTCAGTCTTATTCGAACCTTGATGTGGGATATACAGACTTGGGTCTGCAGATTTGGTGTAGAAGACATGAAGTAAACGTATGCCATTTAAAATTTGGGGATAAACAGCCCGAGGCCGATTTTAGATGCCTTGAAAAAATAAAATAAAATTTCAGTCTTGTTTTTTTTAATTTGATGATAATATAATAATCAAAGAATGGGGCAAACCCCCTGATTTCTTGAAATGCAATGTTTTAAGAGGGAGAAAAAACATGAAAAAAATAGTAATTTACGACTTAGAAACTTCAGGCATCGACTCAGCTTTTTCATCAATTTTACAGGCCGCGGCAGTATGTGTTGATGAAAATTTTAACGAAATAGATAGATTTAATTTAAGAGGAAAAATGAAGAAAGAGTACCCAATTCCTCACCCTAAAGCTTTATTAGTTAATGATGTTAGTGTTGACCAACTGCAGAATCATGAAAATTCTAATTTTTCTCTCATCAGTGAGATTCAGAAAAAGTTTCTCTCTTGGGGAGAGTGTATTTTTATTGGTTATAATTCTATAGGATTTGACGAGCATCATTTAAGACAAAGTTTTTATCAATCAGCACTGCCACCTTATTTAACGAATACGAATGGAAATAAAAGAGGTGATGCTTTAAAGTTGCTCCACACAGCATCAGCTTCACACCCCAATGCCTTTGTACGACCTATTAACAATGATACAGGAAAGCCAACTTTCCAACTATCTGAATTTGCTCGAGTTAACAACATTTCGCAAGAGAAAGCTCATGACGCATTATATGACGTTGAAGCAACTTTAGAGGTTTGCAGATTAATAAAAGAAAGATGTCCTGATGTATGGGCATCCGCAATGCAAACTGCTTCTAAATCTGATGTTTACGCAAAAATAGATCAGGATAAAGTTTTTTGTGCAAGTCGTTTCTTTAGGGGAAAAGAATATACACATGGTATTACTTACTTAACAAAAAACCCAAGTTACGAGAATCATATTTATTGTTTTGACTTAAAGCATGATCCAGAAATGATATTTGATTTAGATAGAGCTGATTTAAAGAAGTTGTTTAAAGGCAAAAATAAATGTTTTCATATTATTAAAGCCAATGAACAGCCCATACTACTCGATGAGCAGTATTTATACCAAAGCGAAGAGTATAAAAATGAAGACCCAGATACAATTGCTAAACGAATGAAAATGATTAGATCAAACAAATCATTTATTGAGAAATTTCAAAATTTATTGATCGATATGCAGGATGATAAAAATTTAAGCCAAGATCAGTCAGATAAACCACTCGAGAGGCAAATATATGATGGATTTCCAGACTCAAAAGATAATTATTTAATGTCAGATTTTCATGCTGCAGTTCCTGAAAAAAAATTTGAAATTGCAGAGAAGATTAAGGATATACGCTACAAAGAATTTGCGAAGAGGGTTATGTATAATGAATATCCAGACTATTTGCCCGAAAAAGAGCTAATAAAAAGAGATCAGCTTGTAGCAAGGAATCACCTCACCTTAGATGAGAAATCTTGGTGTACAATTCCACAAGCGCTTAATGCAATTGATGACTTAAGAGAGTCTGAAGAAGAAGTTAATCTTTCACGCCTTGATGAAATAGATGAATATATACAACGTTTAGGTAATGCGTTTGAGGAAAGGTTAAAGGGTTAAGTCATGGAGAATTATTTATTATCAATTTTTATAATCATTATTATTGCGGGTATCAGTTTCTTAATTGGTCTCTACATGAGATCATCAAAATCACTTTCAGGAGTTGACGAAATTTTTAAAAAATTAGACGAAGAAAGTGCTAAATGGGATGACCGATATCAGCCTGTAAGAGAATTATCTGATGCGCTTAAAGGCGGAACGAGGAGAGGTAAGCTTGGTGAAGTTGCTCTTGAAATACTATTAGAAAGAGCTCACCTTCCTAAAATAATAGTTTTTGATCGAAATAAAAGATTCCAAGATAGTGAAAATAAAATAAAAGAACCCGATTTCATAATTCATTTACCTGATGAAAGACAGCTGGTAATTGATTGCAAGTTTTCTTTTGATGACTGGGATAAATATAATAAGGCCATAGAACAAGGGGAGTCTAAGAAACAAATTGAATTATATCATAAAGAGTATATTCGCTCAGTAAAGAAGATGATAGATGACACATATGAACGTCAATACTCAAAACTACCTAACATTAAATCTATAGATGCAACAATAATATATTTCCCTTTAGCAAACGTATTTGAATCATTTGAGGATCAATTTCAAGATCTTATTGAATACGCTCAAGATAAAAATATTCTTTTATCAAATCCAACAATAATTATTTACATAATCAGCATAGTGAGAAAACTTTGGTCGCAAGAACAAAGAAATAAAAATAATGATTTGGTAAAAACTTATGTTGAGCGCATCTATGACCAAGTTGAGGGATTAGACTCTACTTTGAAAAAAAATATTAAAAGTCTAGAAGTTGTGACAGAGGATACTCGAAAGTTAAGAAAGAAACTGAGAGAAGGCAACAATAGCTTGGTTGAATTAGCTAAGAAAGTAATTGATTTGATAATTGGTACACCAAAAAAGAAAATGGATGATTAAAAAAAAACAATAAAATCAATCCTTTAATAACATTTTTAACAGCCTTTAACCTTGACTTTAGGTCTCTCCGTACTTACATTACAAACAACTCAAGAAAGGAATCGCTATGGCTACAAAAAATATTACAGACGCAACTTTTGAGGAAGAAGTTTTAAAATCTGATAAACCAGTTGTACTCGATTTTTGGGCGCCTTGGTGCGGTCCTTGTAAAATGATTGGTCCATCTTTAGAAGAAATTTCAGATGAAATGGCTGATAAGATTACTGTTGCTAAGGTTAATATTGATGAAAATCCAGAAACGCCAACTAAATATGGTGTAAGAGGAATCCCAACAATGCTTGTATTTAAAAATGGTGAAGCTGCAGCAACTAAAGTTGGAGCTGTATCAAAGACAGCTATTGTTGAGTGGATTGAAGATTCAATCGCTTAATTAACGTCTAAAACTTTTCCAGCAAGATATAGAGAACCGCAAATCAATATACGTACATTCTCATTTTCTTCGTTAACACTTTTTATTGCCTCAGAAATTGAATTTGAAATTGTAACTTTGGCACATTGATCCTCTAGTTTATTTTTGAGTTCATCTGCAGGGATTGCATTTTCTTCACTTGGAATCGTTATTGTTGTAATTGAGAAGCAATTGCTAAATTGTCTGATATAGGCCGCAGGATCTTTTGTATTTATCATTCCAATGATAATGCATAACTTTTTTTCTGGCAAATTCTTGAGTGTCTTATTCAAATTAAATGCAGCATCAACATTATGTGATCCATCTAAGTAAAGTTCATTAGATGGCTTCATTTTTGAACATAACTTTCCATCCTCTATTTTTTGCATTCGGCCAGGGAAATAAATAGATTTATATTTTTGTTCTTTTAAGAATTCTTTTACTTCTATATTTTGCAACTGAGACGTTGCAGCAATTGCAAGTCCAATATTTTTCTTTTGAAATTCATTTTTATCATCGAAATTAGAAAATTCTATTGTACTTGTAACGTCTTCATAAATGAGGGAGCCATTTTGTTCAGTTATGTTCCAGTGTATTCCATGAACAAAAACAGGAGCCTCATTATGCTCCGCTTGATTTATCAACATCTCTTTTGCTTCTGGATAGGGCTGATAACCAATAATTGCTGGAATCTTAGGTTTAATAATACCAGATTTTTCAAATGCAATTTTCTCAATACTACTTCCCAGGAAATCCTGGTGATCGTAAGATATTGAGGAAATTATTGAGATTAATGGGTTTATTACATTACTGCTATCAAGTCTTCCGCCAAGCCCTACCTCTAACAGAGTATAATCAGTATGTGCTTTTGATGCCGCTTCAAAAAATGCTCCAGAAGTACTTTCAAAAAATGTTATTTCTGAACCTTCATTTATGTTTTTAATTTTGTTTAAAAGATTAAATAGGTCTTCATTTGTTATTTGTTTATCATTTAATTCAAAACGTTCATTAAATCTAACCAGATGAGGGGATATGTAGGCATTGGTAGACTTATTATTGTACCTGAGTATTTCTTGAATAAATCTTAGTGTAGAATATTTCCCATTAGTGCCTGCTATATGTAATATATTATTAATTTTGTTTTGTGGATTTCCTAACTTATTTAAAAGTATTTTAATTCGATCTAAAGAAAGATCGATTTTCTTAGGGTGTAGTTTTAATAATTCTTCTAAAAGATTATCGATTTGAACATTAGAGATATTCAATTAAGCAACTCGTTTTAATAACAGTGAAATAATTTGAGATAATTTATCTTTTAAATCTTTTCTATGTACTACTTGATCTATAAATCCATGATCAAGCAAATATTCAGATCGCTGGAAACCATCAGGAAGAGTTTCACCTACAGTATTAGATATAACTCTTGGTCCAGCGAAACAAATCAGTGCATTTGGTTCAGCTAGTGTTATAGATCCTAGAGATCCAAACGAAGCAGTCACACCACCGCTTGTTGGATTTGTATTTACTACTATATAAGGCAGCTTAGCGTCTTTAACCATTTGGCAGGCAATGGTTGTTTTTGGAAGAGACTGAAGTGAGTGTTGATTTTCATCCATTCTTGCTCCGCCTGAACAGGTAAAAACAATTAATGGTGTATGATTTGTTACTGAATGTTCTGCAGCTTTTATCATAGCCTCTGCTGCGGAAGCCCCAACGGAACCTCCCATAAAATGAAAATTCTGAGCGGCAATTGTTACATTCATATTATCTATTTTGCCAAAACCGATCAAAAAGCAATCGTCCATGTCTGTTTTAGAGCGAGCCTCATTGAACCTTTCTTTGTAAGTTTTTAGGGCTTTGAAATTTAATGGGTCACTAAAACCTGAGGGGTATTTTATTTCCTCAAAAACTCCACCATCAAAGAGACCTTTAAACCTGGTACGGGGATGAATCTGTAAATGCTCGTCGCAATTGGTACATACAAATAACGTTGATTCCAAATCACTTGAATAGAGCATAGTCTGGCACTGAGGACATTTAATCCATGAATTCTCAGCAATGTCTAAACTTTTTTTCTTGCGTGGAAAAACTTTTGATATTGTTCTGGTAAGCCAATTCATGATTTTAATTTATTTGTAAGTTTTTTAACCATTGCACCAATATTAGCAGCTGGATTCTGTCCCTCATTCACTGACTTAGATATTTCTCTACATAAAGCGGATCCTACAACACAAGCGTCAGTATCTTTAAAGTCTGCAATTGTTTCTTCAGTGATGCCGAATCCAATAATACATTTTTTTTCAGGGGCTATTGTCTTGATTAAATTAAACCTGTCCTTTATTTTATTTGGACTCACTTTTAATTTTTGCCCAGTGGTTGATAACATAGAAATATAATAAACAACATCATGAGCATCGTTCAAAATTAATTTTAACCTTTCTTCATTTGTTGTAGGACAAAGTAGTTGAATGAAATCTATACTATTGTTTTTACATTTAGCTGCAAAATTAAGGTTAAGAGGCCATGGCCAATCCACACAAATAATTCCTGCCACCTTGCTCTCTACACACTTGCTTAAAAAACTATCTTCACCGTATGACATTATTTTATTTTGATAAGTCATTATGATTACATTTGTATCAAACTCATCTCTTAATGTTTTAATTATATCAAATACGTCATCTGTTTTTATGCCATTAGAAAGAGCTCTGTATGTACCATCTTGAATTGCACCTCCATCACCAATATTCGCGCCGTGACCTAAACCACACTCAATAATATCAGCACCTGATCGGGCTATTTCCCTGAAAATTTCAAGAGAAGTCTCTTTGTTTGGATCTCCGCCTACTGTATAAGTTAATAAAGCTGCATTACTTTGATGAAAAGCATTTAATAGCGGCGATCCAGTCATATCTTATATCCTAAACGTTCAGCTATAATTCTTGAATCTTTCGCGGAGTCTCCGCAAGAGTCAACTACAATGATAGTATCTTTACTTAAAGATGGAGCAATTTTTATTGCTTCAGCAAAGGCATGAGAAGGCTCTAATGAAGGACTTACAAAACCTTCCATTCTGCTAACCAATTGAAAAGCATCAATTGCTTCTTCATCAGATGCCGATGTATACCTGGCTCTTCCAGTTTCTTTAAGAAAACAGTGAAGTGGAGAAACACCTGGATAATCTAATCCCGCGCTAATCGATGCTGTTTCTTCAATCTCTCCCTGATTATCTTGAATTACATATTGTGTTGCCCCGTGAAGAACGCCTAAAGGAGAATTGTTAGTAAGAGGGGCTGCATGCATTGAAGACCCTTCAGGTCCACCAGCTTCTACTCCAATTAATTCAACATTATCATGATCTATCCATTCATTCCAAAACCCAGCTGCAGAGGATCCTCCTCCAACACAGTTAATCAGTTTCATGTCTTTAGGGATCTCACCAAATTCATCAATCACTTGTTTTTTCATTTCCCGAGAAATTTGCGCAGTAGACCATGCACATATTTTTACAAATATTGTTGGCCCAACCGTACTGCCAACACACATGTGCGCCTGCTCGTTTTCACTAGTCCACCATCTCATACATTCTGAAACAGCATCCACAAGTGTTTGAGATCCTGAATCAACAGGAATAACTTCCGCACCATAACTTCTCATTGAAAATACATTAATCGATTGTCGCTCAATATCTTTAGAACCCATAAATATTTTACATTTCAAATTGAATTTTGCAGCAGCCATACTTAACATCTTTCCTGCATAACCCGCACCAGTATCTCCACCAATATAAGTTTTTCCTAATCTCTTGCAGATGAGACTATGAACTACGGCGTTATATGCTTTATGTGCTCCACCAGTAGCTTTTGAAACAAGCTTGCAATAAATTTGTGCTCCACCAAGGTGTTTAGTAAGGTTTTCTAGTTTTATGAAAGGAGTTGGAGCTCCTATAAAGTTTTTAAAATAAAAATCTCTCTCAGCAATGAAGGTTTCGTCATTTCTCAGTTTTTCAAACTCATTAGTTAATTCCTCAATTGGGTGATTTAAACTTTCTGCAATCTGATTTCCACCAAACTTTCCTCCCCAGTAACCGTTTTCATCATGCTGATCAATAAGTGGAGTACCCTTTTGTAATTCGATCATATAATATTTTTTGCTTTATCAATAAATTC
>QBZD01000019.1 GCA_003282485.1 Pelagibacteraceae bacterium AG-333-C14 | reverse complement strand
TGATCTACTTGATTCACAGAGTTTCCCAGTTATTCAAACTAATAGAGGAGGCAAGTATACCTACCACGGTCCTGGTCAGAGAGTTGTATACTTGATGCTTAATTTAAATAATAGAACAAAGGATATAAAAAAGTTTGTATCTTCAATTGAAAGTATCATTATAAATACTTTAAAAACTTTCAATATTGAAGGAATTAGCTTAACTAAACATCATGGCGTTTTTGTAAAAAAAAAAATTGATAATAAATATTATAAAATTGCAAGCATAGGGCTTAAATTTAAAAAGTGGGTAACCTATCACGGCTTTTCTATAAATATTAATCCTAACCTTAGTCACTATAAAGGGATAAGGCCATGTGGCCTTGATAGTGAATACGTTACCAGTTTCTATGACCTAGGATTCGATATTGATATTGAAGACTTTGATGATATCCTGGTTAAAAATATTTTTGATACTTTTAATGAATTACACACTTAACATCAAAAAAAACAATAAAAATTCACTTTGCATTTTATTAAATGGCAAAAAATATGAAGTCAATTCTCAATGGCTTTATGAACATAGTGACAATGCAGAAATAAGGGACCCCTATACTAAACAGTTATTGATTGAAGCGGCTGAAATAAGCCCATCATTAAAAATCATTGATGCTCAAATAGAAAAGGAAACATTGGCAATTACTTTTTCCGATAATTCTCAACATAATTACAAAATAAACTATATATATTCACAACTTAAAAAAGCGCCTGTGAGTGATAATAAGTACCTTTGGAATAAAAAAAATCTTAAGGTTCCAAAGTTTAATTTTAAGAACATAAATAATAAAATGCTATTTGATATAATGACTAGCGTTGATAAATTAGGATTTTGTTTAGTTAGGAATATACCTAAAAAGAAAAATGGATTAAATGAATTAATGAAACTCATTGGTCCAGTAAAAAAGACAAACTGGGGTGGAATTGCAGACGTTAAAAATATAAATAAGGCTTACGATTTAACTATGACAACCAGAGGTCTTGAGAATCATACAGACAACCCCTATCGATTTCCAACTCAAGGCTATATTTTTCTACATTGTATTGAAAATGCAAATAATGGTGGTGAGAATACTATAACTGATGGTTTTAATATTGCTAATGTTCTCAGAAAGAGGCATAAAAAATACTTTGATACCCTTACATCATTTAATACTTTTTTTAGATACGCTGATAAAAATGCATATCTTGAAAATAAATGTAAACTTATTGAATTGGACGATGATAATAATATTTGTCAAATACGATATAACAATAGAACTGAAGTTATGCCTTATGAAAATAATAAAAGATTAAATGAATACATAAAAGCGAGAAGAAAATTTTGGGACTTGATTAAAGACTCCAAAAATAATATTGAAATAAAGCAAATGTCAGGTGATATGTTAATTCTTGATAACTATAGAGTTTTGCATGGAAGAAAAAGTTATAAAGATCGAGAAAATAAAAGATACTTTAGGCAAGGTTATATGGACAGAGATATATTTCAAAGCAAATTAAAAACTGCAACTAGTTCTTAAATAAAATCAGTTCCTCATCAGCACTAACACTGTCACCGGCCTTAACTAGTATCTTTTCAATCACGCAATCTTTTTCACTTTTTAGAATATTTTCCATTTTCATAGCTTCTATTATTAGTAATTGATCGGCGTTTTTGACCTTCTGACCCTCAATAACGTCAACTGATTTAATCAATCCAGGCATAGGTGATATTAATTTCTTAGATAAATCTTCTTTTACGTCTTTTGGCATTAACTTAAGAAGGTCTTTTTGTGTACTTTGAACTACAACTGTTTTTGACCTACAATCTACAAAACTTACATCTGAAGTATGCAAATTAATAAGATCATTTATTTTAAAATAAAATATTTCTTCATTTACTTTAAATGAACACAGTTTTTGATTTAAATTGAATGAAGATTCTACTTTTATCTTTTTCTTATTAATCTCAATTAACAAAGACATCGAATTGTCGACAATAGCTGCCTCATTCATGAAAATACTTAAGTAGTCTTCAGAAATTTTAACACTAAAGTTTTTGCTTATGACATTACTTAAATTATAAGATTGTTTTGCATACATAAGCATTGCAATAATTCCGAATTTTTGACGCTTATCATCTGTCATTGTCAAATTTGATGAATAGCCATTCTTAAATTTTTCTTTTATGAAATTTGTGCTTATTTCCCCTTTTTGAAATTTTTTATCTTCTAAAATAGCTATTAAGAAATCTATATTATTTTCTAAGCCTGAAAGATAGTAGTTTTGAAGTGAATTGATCATTAGATTGATAGCGCTTATTCTGTCTTTGCTATGAACAGCTAATTTCGAAATCATGGGGTCATAGTACAACGAAACCTCAGATCCTGGACTAATACCTGTGTCATTTCTTATCACTTCATAATCTTTTTCAATTTTTTTAGGTTCGATATATCTAGTGACTCTTCCGATAGAGGGAAGAAAGTCCTTCGTAGGATCCTCTGCATAAATTCTGGACTCAACTGACCAACCATTTAGCTTTATATCTTCTTGTTGGATAGCTAATTTCTTATTATCTGCGCTAAGGATCATTTGTTCAACTAAATCAATACCTGTAACTAGTTCTGTTACAGGATGTTCAACTTGTAATCTTGTATTCATCTCTAAAAAATAGAAATTCTTTTTTGAGTCTACAACAAATTCAACAGTCCCAGCAGAGTCATACTTTACCTCTTTAGCGAGTATTAGGGCCTGACTTGCCATTTCACTTCTCATATCTTCGTCAACAAATGGTGACGGACATTCCTCAATAACTTTCTGATATCTTCGTTGAATCGAACATTCTCTTTCACCTAAATGAATTTGATTTCCATGCTTATCACAAAGTATTTGAATTTCTATATGTCTTGGTTGCTCAATATATTTCTCAATAAATACTCGATCATCTCCAAAACTTTTCTTTGATTCGCTCTTTGCAGCAATAAAGTTCTCCTCTAGTTCTCTATCTTTTCTTACAATCCTCATTCCCTTTCCACCACCTCCTGCTGAGGCTTTTAATAGAACTGGAAATCCAATTTTTTTTGAAATCTTGAGAGCTTCTGGTGCATTTTTTACTGGCGCAGTGTGGCCAGGAATTACATTGAGTTTTAATTTTATGGCAAGATTCTTCGATTCAATTTTGTCGCCCATTTTTTTTATTGCCATTGGATTTGGTCCAATGAACTTAATATTTTCTTTTTTTAGCCTGTTAACGAACGGTGCATTCTCAGATAGGAATCCATAGCCTGGATGAATAGCATCTGATTTTGATTTTTTAGCTATTGATATAATTTTATCTGCATCAAGATATGATTCACTTGGTTGCGATCCTCCGAGATAATAAGATTCATCTGCTTGTTTGACAAATAGGGCATCTTTATCAGCATCAGAATATACCGCGACTGTTTTTATTTTTAGTTTCCTAGCAGTTTTTATCACTCTGCAGGCTATTTCGCCTCTATTGGCTATTAAAATTTTTCTTATCATTTTTATAGTGGAATATTGTCGTGTTTTTTTAATGGCAAAGAAAGTTCTTTGTCTTTAAGATTCTCGAGGGCTGTTGCTATTCTCTTTCTTGTAGAGTGTGGTCTAATTACATCGTCAATAAATCCTCTTTTTGATGCAATAAATGGATTTGCAAATTGTTCTGTATAATCATCAGTTCTTTTTTCTATTTTTTCCTTATCCTTAATTTCATTTCTATATAAAATTTCCGTCGCTCCTTTTGCTCCCATTACTGCAATTTCAGCACTAGGCCATGCATAATTTATGTCTCCCCTGAGATGTTTTGATGACATCACAACATAGGCTCCTCCATATGCTTTTCTTGTAATAATCGTTATCTTGGGAACAGTAGCTTCGGCATATGCAAATAATAATTTTGCGCCATTTTTTATAATTCCATTGTGTTCTTGAGATACACCTGGCAAGAAACCTGGAACATCAACAAAGGTTACAATAGGAATATTAAAGCAATCACAAAATCGAACAAATCTTCCACCTTTTTTACCTGAGTCGATATCTAGACATCCTGCTAATACCAACGGTTGGTTAGCAACAAATCCAACAGTTCTGCCTTCAACTGTTCCAAATCCAGTAATAATATTTTTTGCATAATCTTTTTGAATTTCAAAAAAATAATTATTATCAGCCACTTTTGTTATCAATTCCTTCATATCATATGGTTTATTCGGATTATCAGGAACTAAAGTATCAAGAGAATAATCAGGGCTTAAGTCCTGAAAATCTTTTTTAATATTAGTTGATTTCTCTCTATTGCTAGAGGGTAGTAAATCGATAAGGTTCTTTACCTCGTGAAGAGTTTCAATATCATTATTAAAAGCTCCATCAGCAACCGATGATTTTGATGTATGAGTTTTAGCTCCTCCAAGCTCTTCTTGACTTACATTTTCCTGTGTGACCGTTTTAACTACATCAGGTCCTGTAACAAACATAAACGAAGTATTCTTAACCATAAAGATGAAATCAGTCATCGCAGGAGAGTAAACCGCACCACCCGCACATGGCCCCATAATTACAGATATTTGAGGAACAACCCCTGAAGCAAGAACATTTCTTTTAAAAACTTCTGCGTAGCCAGCAAGTGATGCAACGCCTTCTTGTATTCTTGCCCCACCTGAATCATTAATTCCTATAATTGGTGCACCCACTTTCATTGCCATATCCATAACTTTACAAATTTTTTCTGCATGAGCTTCTGATAGGGAGCCGCCAAAAACAGTAAAATCTTGACTAAATATATAAACGAGTTTCCCGTTTATTCTTCCACTGCCTGTAACAACACCATCGCCAGCATATTTCTGTTTTTCCATTCCAAAATCATTTGTTCGGTGTTCTACATACATGTCATATTCTTCAAAGGAATCGTCATCTATGATGATATCTATTCTCTCTCTAGCAGTTAACTTTCCTCTAGCATGCTGAGCATCGACGCGCTTCTTACCACCGCCAAGTTTAGCTTGTTCCCTTTTTTTTTCTAATTCTTTGATTATGTCTGTCATGAACTTCTATAATATATCATATATCTTAATTATCAATTTATAAGTATTCTTCAAAGTGTGAAGGCAATTTTGCATTGATATTTACTTTTTGGTTATCTTGATCAACAAAGTTTAATTGACCCGCGTGTAAAAACAAATTCTTTTGATTAGCATCTTTATTATACTGATAATATTTTTTATCCCCCAGTATTGGAGATTGATTTAAATAGCAATGCATGCGAATTTGATGTTTTCTTCCTGAGGATGGCTGGAGCTTAAGAAGATAAAGTTTATTTTTAAGTACTTTTATCACTTCATACTTAGTACTTGCATCCAGAGTTTTTCCCGTATTACTCAATCTATCATTAAATATACCTTTATTCTTTTTCGGTTTATTTTTTACTATAGCAAAATATGTTTTTGTAATCTTTTTGGTAGATAGTAGTTTATGAAAAAATCTTGCTGCATTAAGATTTAAAGCAACGATTAACAATCCAGAAGTATCCTTGTCTAATCTATGCACTAATTTTGGTGTATCTTTTCCAGATGCAAGGAATTTAATTAAATCATCTATCGAAATATTAATCTTTGAACCTCTTTGACAGGCTATGCCACTCCATTTATTTATTACAATAAAGTTTTTATTTCTAAAAACTATAGATTTTTTAATTTTAGATTTTAAATTTTCTGAAACTGTCGAAGCTATATTCTTATCGATATCAGCTGTATATTCTTTAAATACTATGATTTGGTCAGCCTCTACTAGTCTGTAATTGCTGCTTGATTTTTTTTTGTTTACTTTAATATTCTTTTTTCTGATTTCTCTTTGTATCAATGAAAAGGGAACTGCTAGTTGTTCCTTCAAAAATTTATCTAACCTTGTTCCAGCTGAGTCTTTATCAACTATGATTAATTTTTTCGAGCTCACAAAATTTTATGAATGAAAAAGAAAAGATTGAAATAAATAAATTATTTACCTTGTTCCAAAATTTGAATAAATGCCATAGGTGCATTGTCTCCAGTTCTGTAACCAGCTTTTATAATCCTACAATAACCGCCTTTTCTCTCCTTAAATCTCTCTGAGAGATCACCAAAGACCTTAGTTACTGCTTCTTTATCTCTGAGAGAGGCAAATGCATTCGATCTTGATGATTGCTTGTTTTTCTTTCCAAGTGTGATGATCTTTTCAACAAACGGTCTTAATTCTTTTGCTTTTGGCAAAGTTGTTTTGATTGTTTCATGTTTTATTAATGAAACAGCCATATTCTCTAACATAGCTATTCTATGAGTAGATGTTTTATTGAGCTTTCTTTTTGCTATACCGTGTCTCATGATTAGTTATATGGATCCTCAATCTTCCTTGCAAGTTCCTCTATATTCTCAGGGGGCCAGTTTGGAACTTCCATTCCTAAGTAAAGAGACATGGTTCCTAGAACTTCTTTAATTTCGTTTAGTGACTTTCTACCAAAGTTTGGTGTTCTTAGCATTTCAATTTCACTTTTTTGAACAAGATCACCTATGTAGATTATATTATCATTGCGAAGACAATTCATAGATCTCACAGATAATTCCAGTTCTTCAACTTTTCTTAGCAAGTTTTTATTAAACTGAGGCTCTAAAGTATCAGGCTCCTCTTGTATTTCTTCTGGCTCCTCAAAATTAATAAAGGACTGAAGCTGGTCCTGTATGATCCTCGCTGCAAAAGCAATGGAGTCATCAGGTGTTACTGACCCGTTAGTTTCAATAGTTAGTATTAATTTATCATAATCTAGAACTTTACCTTCTCTGGTATTTTCAATGCTGTATGAAACTTGTTTTACTGGACTAAAGATTGAGTCAATAGGTATTAATCCTATTGCAGAATCTTCAGGTTTATTATGCTCAGCGGCAACGTATCCTTTTCCTTTAGCTACAGTTAACTCCATATTAAATTCTGTATTGTCATCAAGGTTACATATGACTAATTCTGGATTTATAATATCAATCTCTGAAGGGGTATTGATCATTCCTGCTGTAATTTCACCAGGACCTGTTACGTTCAGATTCATCTTTCTGACGCCCTCTGAATGCATATTTAAAGATAAAGATTTAATATTCAAAACAATATCAGTTACATCTTCACGAACACCATCAATTGAAGAAAATTCATGGAGTACATTATCTATTTTAATAGCTGTAACTGCGGTACCTTGCAAAGAAGATAAAAGGACTCTTCTCAAAGCATTGCCTAAGGTTAATCCAAAGCCTCTTTCTAGAGGCTCTGCCACTAAAGTTGCTTTATACTGCGAGTTTTCATCGTTTGTTAATTTCAATTTAGATGGCTTAATTAATGTTTGCCAATTGTTTATTATACTCATAGTTATTCCTCTTATAAAAAACTAAACTCTTCTCTTCTTCGGTGGCCTGCATCCATTATGTGGAATAGGCGTGGTATCTTTTATTGACGTTATATAAAAACCAATAGCCTGAAGTGCACGAAGAGCAGATTCACGACCTCCTCCAGGACCTTTAACGAATACCTGTAAATTCTTTAAGCCAAATTCTTTAGCCTTCGTCCCGGCATCTTCCGCAGCAATTTGAGCTGCGTATGGAGTTGATTTTCTAGAACCTTTAAAGCCCTTAACTCCCGCAGAGGACCAAGCAATGCTATTTCCCTGCTCATCTGTAATAGTAATCATTGTATTATTGAAGGTCGCGTTTATATAGGCAAGCCCTGAAATAATACTTTTTCTTTGTTTCTTTTTTTTAGTTGTCTTAGCTTCAGCCATAATTATTTAGTAACTTTCTTCTTGCCCGCAATTGCTATTGCTTTACCTTTTTTTGTTCGAGCGTTGGTGTGAGTTCTTTGACCTCTACAAGGTAAATTTCTTCTGTGTCTTACGCCTCTATAAGTGCCTAGATCTTTTAATCTTTTGATATTACCTGAAACTTCTCTTCTTAAATCGCCTTCAACTAAAAATGAGGAAGATATGACATCTGATATATTTTTAATTTCTGACTCAGATAAATCTTGAACTCTTGCATTTGAGTCAACGTTAGCTTTTAAACAAATATCGTTTGAAACCTTATTGCCGATACCGTAAACATAAGTGAGTGCTATTTTTAGCTTCTTTTGTGTTGGAATGTTTATACCAGCAATCCTTGCCATGATTAGAACCTAAAAAAAGAATTATTGAGAGAATGCGGGATTATATGATTATTGATCAATTGGTCAAGCATTTAAAGAGGCCTCTATATGAGAACTAATCCCTTGATTTATATCACTTATTTCTCCTGTCCCGTGAACTTTTCTGACAAGATTCTGGGAAGAATAGTATTCAATTAAAGGCTCTGTTTCAGAAGAGTAAGTATGAAGTCTCTTAGATAATGTTTCCAAGTTATCATCAGATCGACCTTCTGTTGTACTCCTATTCATAATTCTTTCCTTTAATACATCCTCATTAACATTAAGCAAAATAACACAAAGTATTTTTTCATTAATGCTTTCCATTAAATGGTCGAGTAGCTCAGCCTGTTTTTTATTTCTTGGGAAGCCGTCAAACAGGAATCCTTTTTTATTGTTTTTATTTTCATTTATAAATTGCTTTATCAATTCAATGGTCGTTTCATTCGATACTAATTTACCATCATTTATTGTATTTTTTATTTGAATACCTAAACTTGTTTCTTTACTGCTTTCTTTTCTTAATAAATCACCTGTTGAGAGATGATTAAGGAAATATTTTTCACATATCAACTTTGCTTGGGTTCCTTTGCCGGCACCTGGAGGTCCAAACAAAACTATATTCATCGCCGTGATCCTCTCAGTCGTGATTTTTTGATGAGTGATTCATATTGATAGGCAAACAAGTGACTTTGTATTTGTCCTACTGTGTCCATGCCAACGACTACAACAATAAGTAGAGATGTACCTCCAAGATAAAAAGGAATTGAGTACTGAGATATTAATATTTCTGGTAATATACAAACAAAAGCTAGGTACATTGCGCCTATGGTTGTGATTCTAGAAAGCACAAAGTCAATATACTCTGCTGTTTTTTCTCCTGGACGTATTCCAGGAATAAATCCTCCTTGTCTCTTTAGGTTATCTGCCGTTTCAGAAGGGTTAAAAACAATTGAAGTATAAAAAAAAGCAAAAAAGATTATTGCTGAAGCATATAGTAACATATAAGCGGGTTGGCCCCTGCCTAGAAGTGCCGCAATATCATTTAAAAGTCCAGGCTCAGCTGATACATTAAAATTTGCAAAGGTTATTGGAAGCAATAGTATTGATGATGCAAAAATTGCAGGTATTACTCCAGCAGTATTAAGTTTTAAGGGTAAATGAGAACTATCGCCAGCAAACATTTTATTACCCATTTGTCTTTTTGGGTATTGAACTATCAACCTTCTTTGAGCTCTTTCCATAAAAACAATGAAAACTACAATTGCAATAATCATTATTAATAAGAGTAATAGTGTGATTGTGGATATAGTTCCCTGCCTTCCTAAGGTCATAGTATTAATTAGAGCGCTGGGAATTTCAGCTACAATTCCTGAGAAAATTATTAATGAAATACCATTTCCTATGCCACGGCTTGTAATTTGCTCACCAAGCCACATCAAAAATACTGTTCCACCAGTTAAGGTAATCGTAGTCGATAATCTAAAGAATAGACCTGGATCTGTTACAACTTTACCTGCCGACTCAAGGCCTACTGAGATGCCATACCCTTGAAGAAGCGCCAATATTACTGTTCCATATCTTGTATATTGAGTAATTTTACGTCTTCCAGGTTCGCCCTCTTTTTTAAGATTAGCTAAATGCGGCGATACACTCGTCATTAGCTGCATTATGATTGAAGAGGATATATATGGCATTATTCCTAATGCAAATATGGCCATACGACTTATCGCACCACCTGCAAAAACGTCAAACATTCCAAGAATTCCACTTTGATTTGTTTCTACAAGTAATTTCAATTGCTCTATATCAATTCCAGGTAGTGGAATGTAGGTACCAAATCTATAAATAATTAAAGCCCCTAAAGTAAACCAAATTCTTCGCTTCAGTTCCGTGGCTTTCGAAAATACACTAAAATTAAAGTTAGATGCTAATTTTTCAGCAGCAGATGCCATTATAACTATTTTCCTTGATTTATCTTTAGTTTTATACCAAGTTTTTTAATTTTATCCTCAGCTGATTTTGTAACTTTCACACACTCAATAGGATTTTTTGCTTTTAGCTCACCTGCGCCAAGAATTTTAAGAAATCTTTTATCTTTATTTTTTACTATTCCTAATTTTTTTAAAAGAAGAATATTAATCGACTGATCTTCTTTTATATTATTCTTGTCTATTAGTTTTTGAATTGAATCTAAATTCAACTCATAATAATTTTTCTTTGCAAAGTTTTTAAAACCAAATTTAGGCAGTCTTCTATGAAGTGGCATTTGACCACCTTCAAACCCATTTATTGCTACCCCTGACCTGGCTTTTTGACCTTTATGTCCACTTCCTGACGTCTTACCTTTTCCTGATCCGATGCCTCTGCCTACCCTTTTCTTCAATCTATAAGAACTATGTTTAACTGTTTCATTTAATTTCATTTTATTGCACTTCCGTTTTAATTAAATGCTCAATTTTTTTTACCATGCCACTAATTGCAGGAGTAAAATCAAGTATCACGTGGCTATTTAATTTTCTTAAACCTAAACCTCTAACAGTTGCAATCTGATCTTTTTGTGACCCTATTGTACTTTTTGTTAGAGTAATTTTTATTTTCTTACTCATGATGACTCTCTCGCTGAGGTGATATTGCCAACTTTTTTACTTCTTCTTGCAGCTATTATTTTCGGTGATTTTTGATTTTTTAAACCATCAACTGCAGCTCTTATAATGTTATATGGATTAGTACTTCCAACAGATTTTGCAACTATATCTTGAACGCCCAGTAGTTCAAATACTGCTCTCACTGAACCGCCAGCAATTATTCCTGTACCAGATGGAGCAGATCTCATAACTACTTTGGATGAACCATGTACACCAACTATATCATGATGCAGCGTTCTACCTTCTCTAAGTGGCACTTTAATAAGTGTCTTTTTTGCTGAATCAGTGGCTTTCTTTATTGCCTCAGGAACCTCTTTGGCTTTTCCATGCCCAAACCCGACTTTTCCTGACTCATCTCCCGCAACAACTAATGCTGCAAAACCAAAGCGCCTTCCACCTTTAACAACCTTGGTCACTCTATTAATTGCAACTAGCTTATCTTTTATTTCAACGCCGTTTTGATCTTTATCTCTATTTTTATTTTCTTTATTCATAATTTTCCCTTAAAAACTTAATCCATTTGATCTTGCTTCATCTGCAAGATTTTTAATAATCCCGTGATAAATATTTGGTCCACGATCAAGATAAATATTTGTAATTCCTTTTTCTTTGGCAGCCTTGGCAATTTCCACTCCAAGTATTTTTGCATTTTCAATATTGCATGCATTTTTCTGTTTAGCTGACTTTACTGATGACGCACTGCAAATAGTTTTACCTTGATTATCGTCAATAATTTGCACATAGAGGCATTTTGAAGATTTGAATACAGAGAGTCTTGGAAGCCCTTTGTTGTTCTTCTTAAGTTTGTATCTAATCCTATTGGATCTTTTTTGTTTAATTGAAATAGGCATTATTTTTTCTTACCTTCTTTTCGATTAATATACTCGTCTGCATACTTAATTCCCTTGCCTTTATAAGGCTCTGGCCCTCTAAATGATCTAATTTCTGCTGCCGTTTGTCCCACCAATTGTTTGTTAGGGCCCTTTATTTCAATGTTGTTCTGCTTATCAACAGATACTGAAATATCCTCTGGAATTTCATAATTAATTGGATGACTAAAGCCGAGCATTAATTCAAGTACTTTCCCTTTTAGAGTAGCTCTATACCCAACGCCATTCATTTCTAATTTTTTTGAAAATCCTTCACTTACGCCAACTATAATGTTGTTTACAATATTTCTCTGCAACCCCCAGAATGGCAAAAGAGATTTGTTTTCACTCTTGGGCTTCATTTTGATAATGTTTTCCTCAATATTAATTTCAATATCTTCATTTAGAGGAGATTCAAGTTTCCCCATTGGGCCCTCAGCCATGAAAATACCATCCTGCATATTTACTTTAACAGTATCGGGTATCGTTATTTCTTTTGAACCAACTCTTGACATAATTAAAAGACCTTACAGATTATTTCACCACCAACTTTTTGCTCTCGCGCATCAGTATCGGTCATGACACCTTTTGATGTAGAGATGATAGATATACCCAGACCATTATGAACATAAGGTATTCTCTCAGCCCCAGAATATACCCTTCTTCCCGGTTTAGAAATTCTTGTAATATCAGATATTACCGGACCTCTATCATCATACTTCAATTCTATATCTAATTCTTCTTTTCCTGATGTGTGTTTAGTGCGAGCATAACCTCTTATATACCCCTCATTTTTTAAAACCTCTAATATACTTTCTCTCATCTTAGAAACAGGAGAAGAAACAATTGGCTTATTGCGCATTTGTGCATTTCTTATTCTGCTAAATAAATCTGATAATGGATCTTGTAATGACATATTTTTTTCCTTTCTACCAACTTGATTTATTCATTCCTGGTATTTGACCCTTTGAAGCTAAATCTCTGAGAGCTATACGAGATAGTCTTACTCTTTTATGATAACCTCTAGGCCTTCCAGTCAATTCACATCTATTTCTAACCCTTGTTCTCGCTCCATTCCTTCGAAGTTTGGACAACTTTAATTGAGCCTGAAATCTTTCATCAATCGGAGTAGATTTGTTCATAATAAGATCTTTTAATTGAGATCTCTTATTTAGATCTTTTTCCGACATTTGAATTCTGCGTTTATTTTTTTCTATAGAGCTTTTTTTTGCCATATCTTTACCTAATCTATTATTGGAAAATTTAAAAATTTTAAAAGAAGTAATGCCTCATCATCATTCTTTGCCGTAGTACAAATTGCAATATCTAAGCCACGAGTTTTATCAATTTTATCTACATTAATTTCAGGAAATATTGTGCATTCCTTAATGCCAAAAGAGTAATTGCCTTGACCATCAAAGCTATTTTTATTTAAGCCTCTAAAATCTCTGATTCTTGGTAAAGCAATAGTCACAAGCCTGTCAATAAATTCGTACATTCTATGACCTCTGAGAGTTACCTTTACTCCTAGTGGCATTCCATCTCTAATTTTAAATGTAGCAATAGATTTTCTTGCTTTTGTAACCAATGGCAACTGTCCAGAAATAACTGCAAGTTGGTCAGATGCTGCCTGTATAACTTTATTATCATTCACAGCATCGCCTAATCCCATATTCAAAGATACTTTAGACAATTTTGGCAATGAAAGAGTGTTTTGCCTAGATAGCTTTTCTTTTAACTTTGGTACTATTGTTTCGGTATAGAGCTCCTTAAGTCTTGGAGTATAATTATCCATCAATTTGCTCTCCTGTTTTAACATTTATTCTTACCTTTTTATTATCTTTCAAAAAAGAATAGCCAACCCGTGTTCCTTTTTTTGTTTTCTTATCAAGCAGCATTAAGTTTGACAGAGTTATTGGCATTTCTTTATTCATGATGCCTCCTTCATTTTTTTGGTCTTGCTTCTGGTGTTTTTTTGACATGTTTACACCCTTTACGACAGCTTTATCGCCTAATATCATAATGACTTCACCTTCTTTTCCTTTATCTTTTCCTGTATTTACAGTTACTTGGTCCCCTTTTTTTATTCTCATAGACATTATAAAACCTCCGGAGCAAGAGAAATGATTTTCATTTGTTTCTTCATTCTTAGTTCTCTGCAAACTGGGCCAAATATTCTTGTACCCACTGGTTCGCCCTGAGTATTAATAAGAACCGCTGCATTTGAGTCAAATTTTATTGTACTGCCATCAACTCTCTTTAATTCTTTTCTTGTTCTTACTATCACAGCTTTATGTACTGTACCTTTTTTTACTTTTCCTTTGGGAATAGCATCTTTTACTGTTACCACTATTATATCGCCAACTGATGCAAATCTTCTTTTAGATCCACCTAATACCTTTATACAGAGAACCTCTTTTGCCCCTGAATTATCTGCTACACTTAGTCTTGATTCAACTTGTATCATCTAACTTACAGCTACCCATCTTTTAAGTTTTGAAATTGGTTTTGATTCCATTATCTTTACCTTATCACCAGTATTAAATTGATTTTCAGGATCGTGTGCACTGTACTTTTTTGAGCGCCTAATAACTTTCTTTAAAAAAGGATGCTTAAACTTTCTTTCAACTAGCACTGTGATTGTCTTATCTTGTTTATTGCTGATTACTGTTCCCTGAAGTATTTTTTTTGGCATATTAATTTCCTAATTTTTCATTCATTATTGTTTTTATTCTTGCTATTAGCTTTCTAACTTTAAATATACGAGAGGTATTTTCCAACTGACCAGAGCTCTTTTGGAATCTTAAGTTAAAGGTCTCCTTATACAGGTTGCTCAACTCTGTTTTAAGCTGATCATTTGTTTTTTTTCTTATTTCTTCTACTTTCATCTTTTTCCTTTATTTTATGAGTTGTCCAACTACTTTGGTCTTAATTGGTAGCTTTGAGGAAGCTCTTCCAAAAGCTTCTTTTGCTATCGATTGTGATACACCGTCAACTTCAAATAAAATCTTTCCTGGCTTCACCCGACATGCCCAAAATTCTGGTGAACCTTTTCCTTTACCCATTCTTACTTCTGTTGGTTTTTTTGATACCGGAACATCAGGAAATATTCGAACCCAAACACGTCCCGCTCTTTTCATAAACCTTGTCATTGCAACCCTAGCTGCTTCTATTTGCCTGGCTGTAATCCTCTCAGCTTCTAAGGCCTTTAGCCCATAAGTTCCGTAGTTCAAACTTGTAGCGGAAGTTGCAACGCCTTTAATTCTACCTTTGTGAGCTTTTCTGAATTTTGTTTTTTTTGGCTGTAACATAATTTATCCTAATTTATTTGGATTATTTTCCATTTCATGGGGAGCATTATCATCTATGTCTCCCTTATATATCCATACTTTGATGCCGCATGCGCCATATGTTGTTTGCGCAGTTGCTATTGCATAATCAACATTTGCCCTAAATGTGTGTAGTGGAACTCTTCCCTCTCTATACCACTCTGTTCTAGCGATTTCAGTTCCTCCAAGACGGCCTCCACAATTTACTCTTATGCCATCAGCTCCTAGTCTCATTGCAGATTGAACAGATCTTTTCATTGCTCTTCTAAATGAAACCCTTCTCTCAAGTTGTTCTGCAATTGCATCAGCTATTAGTTGAGCTTCAACCTCTGGCTTTCTGATCTCGACCAAATTTATTGAAACGTCATCCGATGTAAATTCTGAAATTTTCTTTTTTAGCTTTTCTATATCACTACCCTTTTTACCAATAATTAAGCCTGGTCGAGCTGAATAAATAGTTACTTGAGCTTTCTTTGCTGGTCTTTCTATCTGAATTTTAGCTACGGCGCATTTTTTCAGTTTTTTTTCAAGATAGGATCTGATTTTAAGATCTTCTTGTAAAAATGAACCAAATTCCTTCTTGTTGGCATACCATTTAGATTGCCATTTCTTATTCAGGATTAATCTAAGGCCAATAGGATTTACTTTCTGTCCCATATTCTATGCTTCTTTCTCCAATTTCTTATTTTGTACTTCCGCAACTTTAATTGTTACATTAGTTAGATGCTTATTTATTCTTCCTGGCCTTCCCTTTGCTCTTGGTCTCCATCGCTTCATGACCATACTCTTTCCACAATAGGCCTCTGTTACCTGCAAAATGTCTATATCTAGCTGATGATTGTTTTCAGCATTCGCTACAGCACTATTTAGTACCTTACTAATATCTTTCGCAATACCTCTGGAAGAAAATTTTAGAAGGTTAATAGCCTCAGAAGCCTTTTTTCCTCTAATCATTTCAAGAACAATATTCGCTTTTGAAGGACTAACCCTCAAATTTCTTAAAATGGCATAAGCTTCATTATCTTTTCTTATTAAGTGCTTCATGATTATTTAGTTTTTTTATCTCCAGTATGACTGTTAAAAGTTCTTGTTGGTGAGAACTCTCCTAGTTTATGGCCTACCATATCCTCAGTAACGTTGACTGGAATAAATCTCTTACCGTTATGCACAGCGAAGTTTACCCCTACGAACTCAGGCAAAATAGTAGATCTTCTTGACCACGTTTTAATAACACCACCTTTGCCGCCATCTCCTGCTGCCTTAACTTTCTTTAATAGATGACTATCAACAAATGGTCCTTTCCAAACAGATCTCGTCATTTTTAAACCTCTATCCTTGCTTTTTTGTCAGTTTTTCTCTTAATAATAAATTTATCTGTTCTTTTATTATTTCTTGTCTTTTTTCCCTTAGTTGGCTTTCCCCATGGAGTAACAGGATCTCGACCACCAGATGTTTTACCTTCTCCTCCGCCATGAGGGTGATCAATTGGATTCATAGCCACACCTCTTACTGATGGTCTAACGCCTAACCATCTTTTTCTTCCAGCTTTTCCTAATTTTTGGTTTTTCTTATCAATATTTGACAGAACACCAATTGTAGCTCTGCATTCCTCTCTTACTTTTCTTTGCTCTCCAGAGGGCAGCTTAATGGCTACGTATCCGTCAGACTTGCCAACAATCTGTGTAGAGG
>QBZD01000018.1 GCA_003282485.1 Pelagibacteraceae bacterium AG-333-C14 | reverse complement strand
AGCTAAACTATGTTTCTAATTTTAGAATTATGAAAAATTTTCATCCATTACTGAAAAATTCTAAGAAATCTAACATTGTTATTATTTCTTCATTAAAAAATGAAATGCAGTCCCAATATTGGGGCATCTATCAACCAATTATGACAGCATTAAATGAGTTAGTCATAAGTTTTGCAAATGAAAATAAAGGTACCTCTATAAATGCAAATATTATCTATCCAGGTGCTGTAAATACTAAATTTAGAGAAAATATCATGCCTGGTGAGGATAAAAAGAAAATAAAAAAACCAGTCGAAGTGGCAAAAGTGATTGTAAATTTCTTACTATCGAATGAGAAAAGTGGTGAGATTATTAAGCTTTAGTCTGAATAGGGATTACTAGAGCTTATAAATTGATAAGATATAGGCACTCCTTTTATTTTAAAAAAATCCCTAAATGCATTATCAAAGAATCTTTGAAATATAAGAGGTGCTTTCTTTTTTGAATTAATAAAGACCTTGAAAAGTGGAGAGCCAGTCTTTATTTGCACAATATACTTTGGTTTGATTTCTCTTTTTTTAATCTTTGGATATTTTGATTGCTTGTTTAAATAATTAAGAAATTTATTTAAATTAGTTTTTGTAATTTCAATATGAGAAAGTTTATTTTTGTTAATAATTTGTTTTATAAAATTCCTAACTCTAATACTTTTTTTTGCAGAAATGAAATCAGTGTTAATCATTTGATATTGACTGTAATTATTACTTAAATACCTATCTATCTTAGTTTTAAATTTCTTTCCTTCATCAATGAGATCTATTTTATTAAACAAAAAAAATAGTATCTTTTTTTTTGTTATTGCCAAATCAGCTAGCCTGAAGTCTTGTTTAGTAATATTTTCAACAGAGTCAATTAGCAAAATAACTACATCAACCTTATCGACAAGTGTAATGACTTCCTTATTTCTTTTCTTCTCATCCAAATTATCTATCTTGCTTTTTCGTCTTAGTCCCGGAGTGTCAAAAATTATAAAATCGTGACTATACAGAGTAAATTTGTTTTTAAATAAATTCTTTGTAAGTCCATATTCTTCACCAACTGGAGAAATACTGTCTTCAAGTAAACAATTAAATAAAGTTGATTTACCTGAATTTGGTTTTCCAATAATACAAAAATTTATTTTATTTAAACTGGAAGACATTGGAATTTTCGTCAATTATAAATACCGCATTACTTAATATAACTGGTGGCAATATAATGCCTTTTACACCTAGACTATCAGTTGACAAAACTTCGCCTGTTATTGGCGATACAATCTTTAATTCTCCAAAGTAAGAAATATTATATAATAAATTATTTATTAAATAAGGACCTAGCCACAAATTCAGATCCTTTGCTTTTTGACCTTTTTTAAATTTATTGAGTTTTGTAATCCAAAAAACTTCACCAGTATTTTTATTTAAACAGATAAGTTTTCCATCTTCATCAATGACATATATTTGACCTCCCGAAATAGTTGGAGTCCTGTATCCTGACAGATCAATTGCCCAATTCCTTTTTCCATTAATAGCATTTGTTGATATCAATTTGCCGTTAGTGCTAACAGAAAAAATTGTATTATTTGATAAGACTGGACTAGCTGAAATATCCTTAATATCAAAATTACTCAATAATGATATTTTTGAGACATTTTCTGACCACAAAGGTCTGCCAGTATCATTTGCAAAGGCAACTAGTTCACCATTACTAAATGGAGCTATAATTATATTCTCAAAGCCTATCGGAGAAGCTGTAATGAGACTTTTCTTATCTTCTGCCACTGTTTGAAATGACCACTCTACGTCACCAGTCTCGAGAGAAAGTGAAAATAATCGATTATCTGATGATATAAATAAAATTTGATTTCTATAAATTAGTGGTGGAGATAAAATGGGAAATTCAATTTTTTTCTCCCATATTTTATTTCCATTATTAGAGTTAATAAGTAAAATTTGACCATAGGCATCAGCTAGTACTATTTTATTATCAAAATAAGCAAGCCCTCCTCTTATAACTTCATATTTTTTATTGCTACCAACTTTAATATCAATTGAAAATATTTTTTCATTATTTGTAAGATTTTTACATTCTAGTAGACCTTTAGGTAAAATGTAGCAAATTGTATCATTAAAATAAATTGGCTGGATTATGTTAAGTGCTCCTCTCGTTCCAGAAACAATCTTTGTCTTATCTTCAATGGCGGATAAAGAAAATATATTATTCAAATTATTCCCAGGATTTTGAAAATGTTGAGTCCAATAATTTATTTCTTTTGGCGAATCTATTCTTATATCTTCTATATTTAGACCTAGGGTTTCTGAGATCTCTGCGTCATAAGCCAATATAGAGAAACTATTACTATCTTTCTCTATTATTTCATTTTTTGTACAGCTTAATATTACAAATGTTGATAGCACAATAATGTATAAAATATTTCTCATACTACTTAATTGTATCTAAAAATTTAACCGCTCTAATAACAATATCTCTTGGAGTATTTTCATCATTGATCAATTCATCAAACTTTTCTTTTGATATTTTAATATTGCCAACTAATAAGTTTTTAATAGCGATAGTTTCCTTAAAAAGATATTTAAGAGAGCTATTCTCTAACTTATTTATTGTTAGGTATGTATTTATTTCATCCATTGGCATATCATTTAAACTGCTCATTAAATAAAAATAAATAGCCAGATCAGTCAGGATAGTATCTGTTTTACCTTCATTGATAATTTCTAAAAGCTTAGCTTTGCTTTCTTGTATTTCTCCATTTTCCATTAAGAGTGTTGCAATTTTAATTTGCGCTATACCTGAAATAAGTAGTTGGTTTGAATTTTCAATTTTACCTAAATTTTCGATTGCTTGATTAAAATCTACTAAATCTGAAGAACCAATATATTTCTCTACTTCTTCCTCATAAAATGAGTGATTTACCGATTTGTTAATTTGATAACCAAGTACTG
This sequence comes from Pelagibacteraceae bacterium AG-333-C14, assembly GCA_003282485.1. Taxonomy (GTDB): domain Bacteria; phylum Pseudomonadota; class Alphaproteobacteria; order Pelagibacterales; family AG-422-B15; genus CACNXQ01. The sequence goes on along the minus strand of QBZD01000018.1, from coordinate 13,890 downwards.
AGCTAATTAATAAAATTAGTCCACCAATTAAATATACACGGTAACGTCTCCACAAATTTAATAGACGGTCCTGTCTCAATTCTTCATCAACTTGCCTTAAAATATCTGACATTAATCTTCTTCACCTTTTCTAACGATTTGAGTGTTCATAGCATATGTATGTTCCTTGCCTGGAAACTCTCTATTTCTCACCTCACCAGCGTATTCATGAGCTGCCTTTTTTATTAAACCTTCTAAATCAGCATATTTCTTAACAAACTTAGGAGCAATATTAGTCAAGCCTAGCATATCTTCTGTTACTAATACTTGCCCATCACATTCAGGCGAGGCACCTATGCCAATTGTTGGTATTGAAATTCTAGATGTAATCTCAGCAGCTAATGGTTCTGCCATGCCTTCTAATACTACTGAAAATGCTCCAGCCTCTTCTATTGCAATTGCATCATCAATGTATTTATTCCAATCAAATTTATTTCTTCCTTTAACTTTATAGCCGCCATCTATGAGTACACTTTGAGGCTGAAGACCAATATGCCCCATTACTGGGATTGATCGATCAGTTAAATATTTTACAGTCTCATACATATTTTTTCCACCCTCAAGCTTTATTCCGTTGCAGTTTGTTTCCTTCATTACTTTTGCACTATTCATAAAAGCCTTATCAACAGACTCTTCATAGGTACCGAAAGGCATGTCAACTATAATGCATGACTGTTTTGTTGCATTAACAACAGATTTTGAATGTTCTATCATTTGAAAAAGTGTTACAGGCAATGTATTTTGATAGTCATAAAGAACCATACCTAGCGAGTCGCCTACTAATAAAAGATCACCACAACTATCAATAGATCTTGCAATTGGGGAAGTGTACGCCGTCAAGCATACAATTGGAGTTTTTCCTTTTTGGTTTTTAATATCAATTACAGATTTACGTTTCATGCAGCGGTTTATACTTTAGAAATAGAAAAATTTCTATAAAAAGCTAAAAATCTAGTTATTTTCGCCTAACATTAGGGATTACTTCCTCTTGATACCCTTCATTGAAAGAGTCAGAATCCCCATAAATTTCTGCTTCAAACCAATCAATAAACTCATCTGACTTTATCCCTTTCCAATATTTCCATGACGACTGTGCTATGGGCGCTTTCATAACTCCAAGCTTTAGCATGTGCATTCTCATTTTGAGATGTGACTCATCTACAAACCCTTTTTCAACTTTCTCATAAGTATCAAATATATCTACCAGTAATGTGTTTATAAAAATAGCAACGCGCCATTTATCTGAATCATCTAGGTCACCAGTAGCCCAATCTTTTGCTAAAAAATTACTAAACTCCTTATCTTTCGCTGTATTAAAATATCTTTCATACATTCGTTGTGTAAGAGAATGTCCAAATTGAGCTTTAGTAATTTCGTTTTGTTGATGAATTTGCAATCCTAAATATATAACTGAAACCAGCACGCCAAATGCTGCTACCATTTGGACAATAAGAAGAATAGTTTCTGTATTCATTAGGCTATTAAAGTTTTAGTTGTAGCAAATGCCTCTAAAGCTTTTTGACGGGAAGAACCAATTTCAACGATAGGTAGCGGGTAATTCTCGCCAAGCTTTATTCCAGCAGATTCTAAAACATCTTCAGGAGCTTCCCAAGGGTTAAATAAAAATTTATCTGGCATATCTCTCAAAACAGGCAAGTATTTTCTTGTATAATTTCCATCAGGATCAAATTTCTGTCCCTGAGTTATTGGATTAAAAATTCTAAAATATGGAGCGGCATCCGCGCCTGAACCCGCGATCCATTGCCACCCGGCACTATTACTCGCCAGATCAGCATCAATCAAACAATCCCAAAACCATCTTTCTCCATGATTCCAATGTAAAAGTAAATTTTTTACAAGAAATGATCCCACTACCATTCTTAGTCTATTGTGCATGTAGCCTGTTTGCCATAATTCTTGCATGCCAGCATCTACAATCGGATAACCAGTGAGCCCTCTTTGCCATTTCTTTAATTTGTCTTTGTCATTATCCCATGGAAAATTGTCGAACTTCTTTTGTAAATTTTCTTTTGGAAGAAACGGAAAGTGGTAAAGCAAATTAAAGGAAAATTCTCGCCAACCTAATTCACTCAAGAAGTGATCTAGGTCTTTTTTAATTCCTAGTTTTCCCTCTTTTGTCTTAGCTCTAAACCACACTTGATTTGGCGAAACTTCACCAAAGTGTAAATGAGGTGAAAGTTGAGAAACATTTTTGTTGGATGGAAAATTTCTACCTTCTTTATAATTATTTAATCCATTTGAAATAAACTCTTCAATCTTATTGAGTGCACCTTCTTCTCCAGGAGACCAAAGGGAAGCCATTTTTTTATACCAATTGTGCTTAGGCATTAGCTCCAGGTCTTCTATTTTTAAATCATGATCAATTGATATTAAATTAGACAGATTAGGTGCTGGTAATGGCATTCGCGGTTTATCAAAATTTAGACACCCTTTTCGATAGTATGGAGTGAATACTTTGTAGGGAGTGCCATCTTTTTTTGCTATATTCCATGGCTCCCATAAAAGCGATCCATTAAAGGTGTTCACATTTATGTTCTGGTCATTGAAATATTTTTTTATCTTTTTGTCTCTTTTGATTCTCCAAGGTTCATAACAGCGACTCCAAAATATATTTGAAATTTCAAATTGTTTATGAATTTCATCCAGAATATCTATTGGATTACCTCTTAAAAAAACGAGTTTATTTTTTAATGACTTATTTAATTTTGTTAATGAATGATGCAGCCACCACTTACTTGCAGCACCATTTATGTGTTCTTTTGAATTTACATTGTCTAATATAAAAATAGGTAAGGTCTTGCCATCCTCAAGTGCATTAGTTAAAGCGGGATTGTCAGATAAACGCAGGTCTTGCCTGAACCACATTACATTTATATTTTTTGCTAATGCCATAAATTATATATAGCCTTATTATAGCTAGTTTCCATGGATTTGAACTGAAAGTCTGCAGTATTAGAAAGAATATTCAAAATTCTGAGTTGTTGGATTATGTCCTAGGAGTTTTGCTCCGTTTCTGATGTGGTAATGAGTGGCCATTGGTGTCAAAGGAGAGAGGGTTACAATCCTTTTGTACCCCATCTCTTTGCCAAATTTTAAAGCCTCTTCCATAATTTTTTTGCCCGCACCTTTTTTTCTCGACCACACAGTATAAGCAATTATTGTATCAGCATTTTGCTCGTAAACGGCCAGTCGGCTCATTAAGTCCAATTCTTTTATTGAATGGGGAACATCCTTTGTAAAGGCTAAACACATAATGCCTTCAATTTCATTATTATATTCTAAACCATATATTTTTCTGTCATGAGTGGTTCTCCATTCAAGATCAAGCTCTGGTCTTACAGGGTCTTCAGAAACATCGATATGATCTAACTCAATAAATTTAGATTTTTTAATCCAACTAAAGTCAGTAAAATTCAATCTAAATATTGACTTAATAATATTCAAGATTTTATAAAAAAAGTTTTTCATCACTATATTATAGTTACAATCAATCTATTTTTTAGTTTAGATTTTATTATATATTTTTCTTATTCCCACTCAATTGTGCCAGTTTCTAAAAGCTCTTAACCTTCTAGTAAAAGTCCATAGTCAATTTGATCAACAAAGACTCCATTAATAAATGCATGTTTTTTTCGGATGCCTTCTATAACAAAACCATTTTTTTTCAACACTTTCCCACTTCTAACATTGCCGCTCGCATGACAAGCATACAACTTATTTAAATTAAATTCTTCTTTAGCTTTTTGAATTATATTGGCAACCGCAAAAGAGGCCACTCCCTTTCCCCAATAATTTGCCTCACCTATTACATATGCTATCTCTGCTTTTCTATGATGAGAAGTCAAACCGCTGATAGTTATATTACCTATATGAGTATTATCATCAAAAATACCGTACAAGTTAACGTCATCATTTTGAAGACAACCTTCAACATAAGAACATTGCCCATCAAAACTAAATGTTCGGTATTGGTTGTCTGAATACCGAACAATTTCTTTATTAGAAAACCAATCAACGTAGGACTGCGTGACTTGCTCAACTTGAAGAATACTAATGATTAGTTTCATACGAACCTCTTTTTCATATTATTCCCACTCAATAGTACCAGGAGGCTTAGAAGTTGTATCGTAAACTACGCGATTAATTCCTTTTACCTCATTTATAATTCGAGTTGATACTTTGCTTAAAAATTCACCACTGAAAGGATAGAAATCAGCCGTCATCCCATCTACAGAAGTTACAGCTCTCAAGCCACAAACAAACTCATATGACCTTTGATCACCCATTACGCCAACAGTTCGAACAGGTAATAAAACTGCAAAAGCTTGCCATATTTCATTGTATAAATTGGCTGCTTTAATCTCATCAATATAAATTTTATCTGCATGTTGTAACATTCGCACTTTATCTATTGTAATGTCACTTAATACTCGAATTCCTAATCCAGGACCTGGGAATGGGTGTCTTTGAATAAATTCTTTAGGTAATTTTAGCTCTTTACCGAGTCTACGAACTTCATCCTTAAATAATTCTTGTAAAGGTTCGACAAGTCCCAGTTTCATTTCTTTAGGCAGGCCTCCAACATTGTGATGTGACTTGATTACTGAAGTTGGCCCCCCATGAAAACTTTGGCTCTCTATTATGTCTGGGTAGATCGTACCTTGAGCTAAAAATTTTGCTTTAGAGATCTTGCTAGATTCAGCGTTAAATATTTTAATAAACAAATTGCCAATAATTTTACGTTTTTTTTCTGGATCAGATACTCCTTTAAGGGAAGTGAAGAATCTATTCTTGGCATTAACTGTAATAAGCTTTGATTTAAAATGCTTTTTGAACAAATTTTGGACTTCCTCAGTTTCATTCAACCTCATTAAACCAGTATCGACATAGATACATGTTAATTGTTTGTTAATTGCTTTTGAAATTATTGCTGCTGTCACCATACTGTCAACTCCTCCAGATAAACCACAAATAACATGGTTTTTTTCAACCTTAATCTTTATTTTGGCAACTTGCGTTTTAAGATAGTTTTGCATGCTCCATGTAGGTTTAGTTTTGCATATATTGATTATGAAGTTCTTGATTATCTTTTCACCTTGATGTGTGTGAACAACTTCAGGATGAAATTGAAGACCATAAATATTTAGTTTTTTATTTTCTATACCCACAAATTTAGAGTTTTTACTTTTCGCTATTGTTGTAAAATCATTAGGCAATTTAATCGCCTTATCACCATGACTCATCCATACATAATGTTGCTTATTTTTTAACTTAATGTTTTGAAAGAGCTTACTTTTATGAGTGTGCGCAATTAATGTTTTGCCAAATTCACGTTCATTTGATATTTCAACTTTACCTCCAAGTTGATGAACTATAAGTTGCATTCCGTAACAAATTCCTAGAATTGGAATATTAAGCGCAAAGATTTTCTTATCAATTTTTGGCGTACGCGACTTATGAACACTCGCAGGTCCTCCTGAAAATATAATTCCAGTTGGCTTCGTATCCTTAATTTTATGCAATAGGTTCTTATTGCTTACAATTTCACAATAAACGCTGGCTTCTCGAACCCTTCTTGCGATTAATTGAGTTACCTGAGAGCCGAAGTCTACAATATAAATCATACTACTCAGCCAGTAATTTTAGATTATCAATTTCTTCACAGTCTTTATCACAAAGGATTTCTAAATTAGAAATAAATTCAGCATAATCTTGTATGTTACCCAAGTTATAAGCAGTCTTTCCTAAAAGAAAATTAAGCTCTAAATTATGTGGCACCAACGTGAACGCAATACTATAATATTTATTAGCAGTGCTTAAATCGTCAATTTTTTCGTAAGATTTGCCTAATAAAATAAACGATTCTGATGATTTGGGGTTAAAAACAATTTCCTTTTCTAAATATTTAATGGCTGTTTCGTATTTAGTTTCGTTGAAATTCTCTAGAGCATTATCATAAAAATTTGACGCTGACCAGGAATGCGATGAGTATAAAAAGAGAGTTAAAACTATAAAATATTTCATCAACTTAAATGTTGGTTGGATAATTTGGTGACTCACGAGTAATATCAACATCATGCACATGACTCTCTTTTAATCCTGCTCCTGTGATTTCAATAAACTGAACATTCTTTTTAAATTGTATTATATCTTTTGAGCCTGTGTAGCCCATTGATGCTTTCAGGCCGCCAACGAGTTGGTATATTATTGGTGATATTGGACCTTTGTAAGGCACTCTTCCTTCAATTCCTTCAGGTACATGTTTATTACTTTCTGTAATTTCCTCTTGAAAATATCTATCTGCAGACCCTCGCGCCATTGCGCCCAAGGAACCCATTCCACGATATGATTTATAACTTCTACCTTTAAATAAGTAAACTTCACCTGGTGACTCGTCAGTTCCTGCAAATAATGATCCTATCATAACTGCGTTAGCTCCTGCGCCTAGTGCTTTAGCAATATCTCCAGAATATTTTATACCTCCATCAGCGATAACCGGAATATTTTTTTTGTTTGCAATTTCAACACAATCCAAAATTGCTGAGAATTGAGGGACCCCTATTCCAGCAACCACCCTAGTAGTACAAATTGACCCTGGACCTATGCCAACTTTAATACAATCTGCACCTTTATCAATTAATTCTGCTGTAGCTTCTTTTGTGGCTACATTGCCAACAACTACATCAATGGAAAAATGAGATTTAATTTCCTCAAGAGTAGAAATGACTTTTTCTGAGTGGCCATGGGCAGTATCTATTACTAACACATCTACACCAGCATCAACTAAACGCTCAGCTCTATTAATTGCTTCTATTCCAACGCCTATTGCAGAACCTACTATCAGCCTACCTTTGGCATCCTTAGATGCGTGAGGGTTCAATTGACTTTTTTCGATATCTTTCACTGTAATTAAGCCAATGCACTTTCTATTATCGTCAACAACGATTAGTTTTTCAATTCTATGAGCATGAAGTAATTTTTGGGCATCGTCACTAGAGATTCCCTCTTTTACAGTAATCAAATTTTCACTTGTCATTAACTCACTAATTTTTTGAGACATGTTAGTTGCGAAACGAACATCCCTATTCGTTAAAATACCAAGCAATTTATCGTTACTATCAACTACAGGGACACCAGAAATCTGATGCTCTTTCATTAGATCTAAAGCATCTGATAGAGTGGCTTCAGGGGCTATGGTTACTGGGTCAATTACCATGCCAGTTTCAAACTTTTTAACTTTTGCAACATTTTGCGCTTGATCGTCTATAGGCATATTTTTATGAAGTATCCCTAGCCCACCGGATTGAGCAATAGCGATAGCTAACTTATGTTCTGTGACAGTGTCCATAGCCGAAGAGATTAATGGTATGCCAAGTTTAATATTTGAGGTTATAGATGTATGTGATTGGACCTCAGTCGGCAGAATAGATGAGCGCGCGGGCTTTATTAAAACATCATCAAATGAAAGGGATTTCTGAATAGTGGAGCGCTCCATCTCTGATGATTAAATTATTTAACAAATTATGTCAATCAAGGTGTTATTTTTTTCTAAGGCAAACTAAATAGATCTCACTCGAATTTTTCCTACTTGATTTTGGCTTAAATGAAGTAACTTTATGAAAATTCCTTTTACTTATAGTGAGTACATCTGAAATATCACCAGTTCGGAAATACTTGGCCACAAAATGGCCATTAGTATTAAGATTCTGAAGTGCATAATTTAATGCATTCTCAACTAAATCCTTGGAAAGAAGAAAATCAGACACTTTATTGCCTGATAAGTTGGGCGAGATATCAGAAAGCACTAGATCAAAATTACTTATAGTTTTTGAGATTTTTTCGAATTCGGGAGATAAAAAGTCTGATTTATAAAAAGTAACACCTTTAATTTCTTCCATTTCCAGGATATCTACAGCAATTATTGAATTTAGACTTTTCCCATAATTATTAAGTACTTGGCACCAACTTCCAGGCGCTGAACCAAGATCAATTACATTCTTAGCCTCATTTAAAATTTTATATTTTTCAATAATTTCAACTAACTTGTATGCAGCCCTGGATCTATAGTTATCACTAATAGACTTCTGCACAAATTCATCATCTATATGCCTTTTAAGCCATTTTTTATTTTTATCTTTGAATGATTTATTCTTTACTTTCATAAAGTTGTTATTTTTCAATTATTTAACAATAAATACATACTACTTGAAATACAGCTAATTACCAATATATCACTTTGATATAGGTATTGATTATATATATCAACCTGATATAGATACCCTTTTATAATGGACTTTATATATGAGATTTTTTAAATATTTTGCGATCATAATGACTTTATTATCAACGAGTAGTGCTGGGGCATTGAGTCTAAATGATGCAATTAGTGAATCTTTGGCAAATAACCTGCTGCTTAAAATGGAAGCTAATTCAGTAGATATTGCTGAAGAAGATTATTTTCAATCAAAATCAAATTACTTACCTTCAATTAGTCTTAACGCAAATATATCAGAAAATGAATACTCAAGCCTTAAAACTCAATCAGGAATTATTGGGAGTGATTACGAATTAGCTCCAAGCAGTAAATCAATAATCTTATCTCAAAATTTATTCAGTGGCTTTAGTCGCTTTTACAATTCAATTTCGACAAAAGAATCTCTAAATCTGAAAAGACTTAATGAGAAAAAAGTTACTCAGGACATAATTTTAGAGACGATTGAAGCCTACTATAATGTCCTTATTGCTGAAAAATCAGTTAAATCGTACAAGGACAATCTTGAGTCTGTTGCCGAAAGATCAAATGCAACAATCAAAGAATACGAAGTTGGCCTCACCTCCAAAACTGATGTTGCTCAGGCCGAGGCTTTCTTAAATAATGCAAAGATTGATTTATTAGATTCTGAAATAATTCTTAAAAATTTAAAAAATTCATTCTTTGACTTAGTTGGTGTTGATGCAAAAAATTTAATATTTTCAGAAATTAATGCTGACATACCAAGCTCATTTAGTGAATTTAAAGAAATATTAATCGCTAATAATTACTCAATAAGGATGGCGGAAGTAAATTTGAAAATAATGAATGCTAATGTAGGAGTAGCACGCTCTGCATATTATCCTCAACTAAGTCTTACTGCTACTAAATCTGAATTAGATGAATTTTCAGCAGAGATAGATGAGCTCACAAATGAAGAAATTAAAGCTACTCTTAATTGGCCAATCTTTACTGCTGGAAAATCGCTATCTAATGTCCGCAAGGCAAAAGAAGTTAAAAATACGCAGTTAATACTTTTACAAAAAACGCAAAATGAAACTGTTATTCTCTCAGAAAATATCTGGGACAAATATAAAATTTCAGAACAAACGATAAAAGCTGCTGAGCTAACGTATAATGCCAATAAAACTGCATATAAAGGTACTGTGATTGAGCAAGAAGTTGGTGAAAGAAGTGTTCTTGATGTTTTAATTGCAAGGCAAGCACTGCTGAACTCAGAGATTAATTATTTCAACAAGCAGAAAGATAGGGAAATAGTTAAATCTCAAATTATGTATTTAGCAGGAATACTTAATTTTGAAAAATTAGAGGCTAATTAATATGCAAAAAGATACTCTATGTTTAGGCTTACTTTCTTTGGGCCCAAGATCAGGTTATGAAATTAAACAAATGTTTGAAGGCCCTTTATCAGATTTTTACAGCTTAAGTTTTGGAACTATTTATCCAACTCTAAATAAACTCCAAGATGAAAAATATGTTTCTTGTAAGCAATTATCTCAAAGTAAAAAGCCAGATAAAAAAGTTTATACAATCACTAAAAAAGGAAAGGACTTAATGAAGGATAATTTATTAGGAGATGCCTCAGCCTATATACGTTCAGGCAATTTTGGTGATCAAATCAAATCAGAATTTTTTTTACTTTTATTATTTGCAAAATATCTGCCTCAAGAAACTTTAGACACAGTATTGAATGAAAGAGTTTTGTTTCTAAGGCAGAAACTGGAACAATTTAAATATGACGGTCCAGTTCCATCAGATCTTCAGGCTCTTAGAAATGAAAAATCTGTTGCCTTTATTAGAGGCCTGGCGACAACCCTAATTGAAAGTGGTTTAAATTATATGGAAAAAAATAGAGGAAAGCTGAATTAGTATGTTTAAAAAAATCCCAATCAATATCGTCTCAGCAATTGTAATCTTTATTCTTGTTTTTGCGTGGATAGTTTCAGGCTTGTTTTCTTCTGACGAAACTAGCTCATCTGAAATAATAGCGAGTAGTGAAACAATTGAGAAGATCACTGTCAGGGCCAGTGAATTTTCATCCCAAGATAAAACATATTACCTCACAGTACGTGGAAGAACTGAGGCAGATAAAGTTGTTATGATTAAGCCAAAAACGTCCTCAAATATTTCAATGGTAATAAACCCAGGGCAAAACGTGAAAGCAGGTGAGCTCATTTGTTTACTCGATAAAGAAAACAGACTAGCTGGATTAAATGAAGCAAACGCAAACAAAAATAAAGCTCAATTACAATTTGATGCAATTCAAACACTTGCAAATGAGGGTTACAGATCAGAAAATGCTTTAGCTACAGCTGAGGCTGCTCTGAAATCCGCTATAGCACGAGCTGAGATGGCGCAAAATGAACTTGATAACATTAGAGTTGTTGCTCCATTTGATGGGTATGTTGAAGATGTTTTTGTTGAAGTCGGTGATTTAATTACTCCTGCAACCCCATGTGCAAAAATAATGCAACTTGATCCGATGAAAGTAACAGGTGAAGTTACAGAAAAGAATGTTGCACAATTATCAATCGATCAAGAAGTAAGTGTCAAGATGTTGAATGGAGAGACTATTGAAGGAAAAATTAACTTCATTAGCAAAAGTGCTAATCCAAGCACGCGTACATACAAGGTAGAAGCAACGGTACTAAATAAAGATGGAAATATTCTTGAAGGACTTACTGCAGAGATGCGGGTACCATTAAATAAAGTTAAAGCCCACCTAATACCATCTTATTTACTGTCGCTAAATGATGAAGGCGAATTGGGAATAAAAATAGTAAAAAATGGCGCAGTTAAATTTGTTCTCATTCAAATTATAGAAGATGGACTTGATGGCTTATGGGTTTCGGGATTGCCCGATAAAGTGACTATTATAACTGTGGGTCAAGAGTATGTAATAAACGGACAAAATGTTAATGTTCAATTGAGTGAGATTTAGTTCAAGTGGTAGATTTCTTAGTTGATAGAAAAAGAACAGCTCTTGCGCTCCTATTAGTGCTTATTTTTGCTGGAATTATTGGAAGAATGAATATTCCAATTGAAAACAGACCAGAGATTACAATTCCAGTGGTTTATGTAGGTGTTTCACTTCCTGGCATATCACCAGAAGATGCTGAGAGACTTCTGCTTAAACCAATAGAAGATGAGGTAAGAAGCATTGAAGGAATTGATGAGCTTCAGGGCTTTGCTCTTGAAAATTTTGCTGCCGTTATTGTCAAATTTGATGCCGCTGAAACTATGAAGAAATCTCTAGACAAGGTTAGAGATGCTGTTAATGACGCAAAAGTTAAATTCCCAGACGAAGCAAACGATCCGATGGTGAGAGAAGTATCAGTTACTGAAGATCCAACAATTATTCTTTCAATCAGCTCAAAATCAGCCTCAGAAAGATTTATATTAGACCTTGCTCGTGAAATAAAAAAAGATGTTGAGCTTATTCCTGCAATTTTTGAAGCCGAAATGGTTGGTGGAAGACAAGAACAACTTGAAGCTGTAATTAATAGAACTCAGCTTGAGAGTTATAATATATCCTTCATGGAAATAATAAACTCTGTTGCAAACAATAACCAAGTAGTAACCGCGGGCGAAATTAAAACTGCTCAGGGCCAATTCTCTGTAAATGTTCCAGGTTTATTTGAAACTGCAAGAGATGTTTATGAGCTGCCAATAAGATCAACAGATAACAGTTCTGTATTATTATCCGATATTTCTGAATTAAAGAGAAATTTTAGAGATAGAGAAAATTATACTAAAGTAAATGGAGAAATAGGTGTTTCTCTTCTAATAAAAAAAGCAAGAGGTGAAAATGTTATAGAAACTATAGATGAGGTTGAGAGAATTGTTGACAAATATAAAACTAAAGTTTCTTCAGATGTAAGTTTTAATTATGTCATGGATACTCGGAGTTATATTTCAGATAACGTCGACTCGCTCCAAGGTAATATTATTTTAGCTACAGTTGTGGTCTTATTGGTCACTATGATTGCTCTTGGAATCAGATCCTCTTTGATAGTTGGCTCAGGCATTCCGGTTTCAATCTTGATTACAATATTCGTTATGTATGCCATGGGCTATAACTATAACTTTATGGTCATGTTTGGAATATTAGTTGCATTAGGAATGCTTATTGATGGCTCTCTTGTTGTAGTTGAACTGGCTGATAGAAAAATGCTGGAAGGGTTTAGTAAGCAGGAGGCATATGTCTATTCGGCAAAAAGAATGTTCTGGCCTATCGTTGCTTCATCTGCAACAACCCTAGCAGTCTTTGCACCACTTTTCTTCTGGCCTGGTGTATCTGGTCAATTTATGTCTGTTCTTCCACTCACAATTTTTATTGTCTTGTCTATTGCATTGGTTTTTAGCCTAATGTTTGTTCCAGTAATAGGAAGTGTATTTGGGAAGCCTTCAAATGCATCAGCGGATGTTTATCGTAGTCTTGGTTCGGATCAAGGCATCAATCTCAAAGAACTAACGGGATATGTAGGAAAATATGTGAATATATTAAGCTACGTCATTAAAAGACCAATTATTACCTTATCGTTAATATTTTTTGTTATTTTTGGCATTATAGCAACTTACTCAAACTTTGGTAAAGGTATGGTGTTTTTTACTTCTAACGACCCCTACTTTGGAGTTGTCAAAGTCTACGCAAGAGGAAATTTGTCTGTAGAGGAGGTAAATGATCTGGCGCAAGAAGTTGAAGATGCGATGATAAATCAGTTCGGTATCAAAAGTTATTTTTTACAGACTGGGCAATTTAGTAGTGTTGGGCCATCAGGAGGGGGATCTTCTGAAGATTTAATTGCAACAGCTTACTTTGAGTTCATTGAACGGAGTAAAAGAGAAAATGGACATAAAATAATGGACAATTTAAGAAATGAACTTGGTAATATTAGCGGTATTAAATATGAAGTCATTGAAGAAACAGGCGGACCACCTGTAGGTAAAGATTTAGAAATAAGAATAACTGGACCGACGAGTGATATTTTGGTTCCAGTGACTAAGTCGTTAAGAGACTATATTGATAATCTTGATGAGTTAATAAGCATTGAAGATACTTTACCAATTCCATTAGTTGATTGGGAGCTAACCATCGATAAGCCTAAAGCAGCACAATTTGGCGTTGATATTTTTACTATTGGTACTGCAATCAAATTGGTTACTGAAGGAATAATGATAGGCAAGTACAGGCCAAATGACATAGATGAAGAATTAGAAATCTACGTAAGATACCCTGAAAATGACAGATCAATTGATCAACTTGACAATGTAATGATTGAGTCATCTGTTGGTAAAGTTCCTATTAGCAATTTCCTTACAAAAAAGCCAAAGCAAAATGTTAGCTTTATTAGAAGATGGGACGCAAGAAATGCCATGTACATTAAGGCAAATGTGACTGAGGGTACTTCAACAGGTGAAGTTGTGGAGAAGTTGAGCAACTGGGCAGATGATCAAGCATTTCCGCCAAATGTTGATATAGCTTATGGAGGCGAAAATGAAGAGCAAAATGACTCCATGAAATTTATTGTACAGGCATTTATAATTTCTGTATTGAT
>QBZD01000017.1 GCA_003282485.1 Pelagibacteraceae bacterium AG-333-C14 | reverse complement strand
GCATCAGTATTAAGCTTAACACTATTTTATGGATGGTACATGTATGATGACATCTCATACGGTAGATTGAATAAAATACCATTTCAGGAAATTAAGTGGTATCACGCAGCTGCTCCAGGATTTCTTTTGCTATTAACTAGATTTGGTGTTCCAGTATCTACGACATTTTTAGTACTATCTGCTTTTGCATCAACTGTAATTTTGGAAAAAGTTTTAATCAAATCTGTGATGGGTTATGGATTAGCTGCAATCATTGCTTATACGATATGGATTGTTCTCTCAAGATACATTAATGAAAAATTTGATAAGGTTGATAATATTAAACGATGGAGAGTCTTTCAGTGGATGACAACAGGTTTCCTCTGGTATACGTGGTTATCACACGATATGGCTAACATTGCTGTATTTTTACCTAGAGATCTACCTTTGACAATGTTAGTTGCAATTATGCTTCTCTGTTCTGCATTGTTATTTTATATATTTTATGAAAAGGGAGGACGTATTCAAAAAATTGTATTGGATAAAACTGGAACTCGTTTCGTAAGATCTGCTACAATCATTGATGGTGTTTACGCCTTTATATTGCTTTATTTTAAGCAATATAACGATATCCCAATGTCAACCACATGGGTCTTTGTGGGAATTTTGTGTGGTCGAGAATTAGCTATCGCAACAACAGCAGCTGATTACAAACTTGGCTATGTTTTTCCAATTATTGGCAAAGATTTCCTTAAAATGATCAGTGGTCTTTTGATTTCTGTGGCAATAGTTCTATCAATCCATTATGTGATAATTCCTGGTGGATACGAAGATATTAACTTCGCATTTTTAGAATCGTCTTTTAGGTTCTAATTAATTTCATATAATCGCTCTAGGACAGTCTTAGAAGACCTGCTCCTAGGGCAATTATGATTATAGATTGAATTTTAATCTTTGAGAGTTTCTCAGACAGTAAAACAATGGTTTTGAATACGATTCAATAAGAACAGTACGTGCAGCAGGGTATTCTCTTGGCTTAAAAATAGAAATTTTCTACTGAGATACGTATTCTAATATGAAAACTCCTATAAACAAAATAATAGCCGCAGCAAGCCTTCTCTTTAACCCCTGTTCTTTAAAAAATAATAATCCGATTAGTGAGGCAAATATTATACTGCTCTCTCTTATTGAAGCGACGTAGTGAATTGGCGCCTGTGTATATGCCCATAAAACAAGTGAGTATGAAGTTGCAGAGCCAAGAGCAGCAATGAATAATGGAAACTTGTTTTCGGTGAATGTTGCTATCAATAAATTACGTTGATTGCTTATAGAATAAAGCAGAATTGGAATAGGCATCAAAAAAAATAGCCATACAATATACTGCATGGAACTTTCAACAGATTTAACCGCATATGAGTCAACTAAAGTATAAAACGTTATAGAAACGGGAAAATACAATAAGGCCAATACATTTTTATAATCTAAACTAAAACTTTTACCGACAAAAAGAACAAAAATACCTGTTATGATTATACCAATTGCCATGATTTCATTTAATGAGATTGTCTTGTTTAAGATAAATATTAAAATCAAAATTGTTAGTAATGGCGCTAGACCTCTAGCAAACGGATAGGCGACTGAGAAGTCCTCTATGGCGTAGGCTCTTGTTAAGGAGTGCATGTACATGGTATGAGCTATTACTCCAAAAAATAAATATATTGCTGCAGTAGAAGAGGGTAGACCCACATAAAACAGTAAAGGCACCATCATAAGTGAGATGATGGATGCAAGTGTAACCATTTTTGCAAAACCATTGCCCTTATTCTTAATGAAGGCATTCCATGATGCATGGAGGATAGCAGCAAACAGAATGACTGCTAAAATTGACATATTAAGGTGTTAGCCATTCTTTAATTAATTTCTCATTATTAAGCTTAAATAAGGCCCGTCTATGCCCATGTCGGTGAAGATAAAGCCATTCCAGGCTTTCAATCTTAATCTCAACAAGTGCAAAATTATCATAGCCTTTATTTAAAATCTCTTCACTGGGTAAATCTTTTTCATGTTCTGGAAGATAACCAGAAACAGGCGTATCTGAATGCGTTCCTGGAGCCACTTCAACAATATAGCATTTTTTACTAAAAGATCTGGTGTTGGCCCATGCTTCTTGAGCTTTATCATTATTATGATTGATTTCAGCAATGCCTGATACTTTAATTTGTATCTTTTTGCCGTGATCATAGAAAAGCATACTGATCATGTCGTTATTCTTCAGCTCATTCACCTTATTAGACCGAATATCAGTGTGAAAACTTATTGAATTAGTTTCTTTATTCACATGCCTCAATACAACTGTTCTTATGGACGGGTAGTCCTTGTTGACTGTCGCAATATAGCCTTGATGCATTTCAGATTTTGATTTTGCTTTACCAATTGTTAAGAGACTCCATATGTTGTCATAGGTCTTATCTAAATCATCATAGAAATCAGGAATATCACGCGTATGATCTTTTACCATTCGAGCTTTTTTCCTTCATAATTCAAAAATGAGCCAGAGTTATCGAGATTGAGTTCATTTATAACAGTGATCATTTGAGTAATGCTCTCTGGCATGTCTAATTTGGCACTTGTGCCACCCATATCTGTTTTTACCCATCCTGGGTGCAAAATAAGGACTGATATGCTATCTTCTTTCCAATCTATTGATAAACTTTTTGCTGCAGAATTAAGAGCTGATTTTGATGAGCGATAAAAATAAAATCTACCAGAGTAATTATCATCAATGCTTCCCATTTGACTGGATATAAAAACTACTTTTTTATCGGATCCCATTTTTAAGTTGTTCTTTAATTTTCGTGCAAGAATTATGGGTATCACAGCATTAATTCTCATTTCATTCATCCAGGCATCTATATCAAGATCTTCTTTTAATTGCTCATCACTAAAAATTCCTGCGTTGTGAATGAGTATGTCAATTTTTTGAGATTCGATACTTGTTACAAAATTATTCACGCTTGTATCAGAAGTTAAGTCAAGTTGAGCGATATCGATATTATTAATTTCATTCAACTCTTCTGAGTTATCTTTATTTCGAGTAGTTGCAATGATATTATGGTTTGTATTGCTGTATTGCTTTACAAACTCAAGTCCAAGACCTCGATTAGCTCCTATGATTAATATATTGCTCATTTTATATATAAACTTATAGTACGTTCATGAGCATTTTAGCAAATCCTCTGCGAGTAATCTTCTTTTTTTATTTATTTTATCTGTATTACTCATATGTGCGATCTGTACCCGTTGACTCCACAGTAAGAGAAGCGGCAAATTTAATTAGTGATTATGGAATACACTTTATCTCATTTTTCATACTTGGCGCCCTGGCACAATTGGCTAACAATAAAAATAATGATTTTGTATTTGGAATCAGCCTGGCTCTGATCACAAGTATTTTTATTGAGTTTATACATTTTTTTATTCCTTTTCGCGATTTTGTGATGATGGAAGGGGTTGCAAATATAGTTGGTTGTTTGTCAGCGATATATTTAATAAACTATTACAGAAAAAATTATGGATAAGCTCATTATTAGAAATATTTGTCAACCCCCTGACAGCAATCCATACGGCACGGCACACGGGGCTTGGGTAGTAAAACAAATGGCGCATGCTGGAATTTACATGACCCAATTGGTATCAAAGGGCAATGCAGTACTTGTTGAGTCAAAAGTTAAATATAAAAACCCGATGCATGTTGGTAAATTTATTAATGTTTATGGATCTGTCGTTGGTGTTAAGCAATCCAAAATGATTTTTAAAATTACCGCAAAAAGATCTGAAATGAATCAAAAAGAAGTTGATGTGGCAGTGGGGGAATTTTCATACATTGCAATCAATGATAAAAATAAGACAAGAAAATTTAAACCTAATCTAAAGATATAAAAATAAGCCCCCATTAACTTGGGGGCCTACTGTAGTTAAAACGGAGCTCCACTCAAAAAGTGGAGGTTTCCATATCTACAATCACATGGAATCTCACTACTCGAGCAAAGCTCCTCTATACTACTGATAGACATAGACCACCTCCTTTCATTAAATATGGTTTAAAATATAGATATATATATAATTTACTGGATTCTTATTTCAATCAAGGAGTTTGTTATGTCGCCTGAATTAATTTTTGAGCCAGTCATCAACATGTTATGGCTTTCTTTAGCTGTTTTTGCCTTTGGAACCACTCTGAGGCTTAAATCCATTATTATAGATAAAAAAAGCAAAGAAGAAGATTTCAAGATTCCAACATTTGATAATGGTGGTGAGTTTATTCAAAATAGTCAGAGGAATTTGACCAATTTATTTGAATTTCCAGTCTTTTTCTATGTTGTGTGTGTCATGATTTTTCTAACAAAAAATGTAGATGGTTATTTTGTGCTGTTGGCCACTTGGTTTTTCTGGTTGAGAGTCGCACACACAGTTACGCATATATTTTATAACAAAGTCATTCCAGGCATTGCAATCCCTGTAAGGACTCTATTTTGGTTACCTTCAACAATAATTCTTGGTTGGATGGCGTATAGAGCTTGCTCTATGATGATGTAATGTCAGAAAATATTTTATTACCTGCAATCGGATTAGTCCTGCTTACATTTATAGTGGGACTGATTCACACAATTGCCTCAACTGACTTAATGAGAAAGAATAAAAGTTGGGAAGAAAGTGGTATTCCTATAGAGCCTTACAAAAATGCACCTTTGTATTTAAAGTTGATGAAAAACAATATCAGCAATTTATTTGAATTTCCTGTTCTATTCTACTTTTTGATAGCGATGATAATTTATTTTAATATCGCCAATGCATTCCTAGTCATCTGTGCATGGATTTACTTAGTGTTAAGAGTAGCTCATTCAATTTGGCATATTTGTTTTACTGATACAAATATACGGGGCGCTATTTGGGTATTTTCCCAAACCGCTCTTTTTCTAATATTCATTGGTAGTGCTTATATTTTATTAAGCTGAAACCCCAGCTTCATTTAATTTCTTTTTGAGCTTACCTGTCAGCATTAACCATACCATATGGTGATCACCCATTAGGGACCATAGTGGGTATTTAAAAGTCGCAGGTTTATTCTTTTCGATAAAGAAGTGTGATACCCAAGCTGGCCCATAACCAGCAAGCAGTATTAAAGGTATAAATAAGAAATTTTGAGTTGCAATTAATGTCCAAAAAAGAACCTGATAGGCAATAGTACCAAAATAATGGAAGACTCTAGTACTTTGCTTTCTATGCTCCCTTAAATAGAATGGGAAAAAATCATTGTAATTTGTATATCTCTCTGGATTTTTCATGCAATTAACATTATATTTCGGCACATGAATCTAGACAACAAAATAATGTACATAATGGTGGCTGCATTTGTAGTATTTATTTTGGTATCAAGCTTTAACAGTTAATTTCCATGGTAAATTTTGGCAATATTCCGGTATATGCGTTACGATTCATGGTTATTTACTTTATTGTAACGAACGCTATAGCCATGGCATTATTTCCTGGCGGAACCCTGTTTCACCCTGAACTTGAAATATACTCATTCTCTGAAAATTTTTTTAGCGATCTGGGAATCACATTCACTAAAGATGGCACGCAAAACTATCTTTCAAGTTTTTTATTCAATAGTTCTTTACTGGTATTAGGACTTTGTGCTGTTACGCATATTTTTGTACCAAAACTATTTAAGGAAAATAAGAAAAGTTATATTCTTTCTATTATTGCAGCAATATTGTTTGTTATAGCAGGACTCTCCTTCATTGGGGTAGGCTTGACTCCTGCCGATATTTACTTTGAGGAACATGTTTGGTTTGTAATTTTTGCATTTAATGCACAGACAATAGGTGTTCTTTTCATGACAATTGCATTCTTACTGAGCAAGGTAAGCAATAAATACACTATTGTCGCATTTATTTATTTTATTAATGTTGCTCTTTATACAATTTTTGAAACAAGTGAGCCTCCACCTGATTTTAATCCTTTTGAGTTAGAAAACGTAAGCGATTTTATTGACTACAATCGTTTTATAATTTCTGTAGTATGGCAAAAAATTATCACTCTTATTTCAATGATTAGTATATTAGTTTTTACATTTGGATATAAACGTCTCATAAATGACTAAATTTTGGTGCGTAGATGCTCTTCGGATAGCTTCCGTTTATTATTTAGCTGCAGTCGTTATTGCAATACTGCTTTATCCTGGCGGCAATCATATAGAGCTTGATCAAGTTGGTTACTCTCTGCACAAAAACTTCTTAAGTGAACTTGGTTTTCATAAAACAATGTCAGGAGATCTTAATTTCTTTTCTTCATTCTTTTGGAATACAGCCATGTATATGCTGCTTCTTCAGGGTATAGCATTTTTATTTATACCAAGTTTATTTAGAGAAAATAAATATTCCTTTGCTTTCGCATGTTTGGGAACGTTATTTATGTTTCCAGCGTGCATTTTTTTTGTAGGTGTTGCCTTAACGCCAGGGGATATTTTTTTTGACGCACATATATTCACAACGACGACGGCATTCAATTTATATACGGTGTCTATTTTTTTCTATGTACTTGCATTTATATCAAGTTCGTTATCCAACTATTATACATCAGGAGCAATATTACTGCTGATTGCTGTCAGTGTTTATTCTTACTATTTATCAGGATATCAACCAATAGATGCAATTAAGGACCGTGAATTGTATCTTGAAGTCTATACTATGGATTTATTGATATTTAATGTAGTACTTCAGAAAGTTATTATAAGTCTTATGATTATAACAATTATTACATTTAGCTTCGGTCTCAATAAACTAATAAATAAAAAAGAAACTCAATGACCAAATTCTGGACAGTTCATATTATTCGGTTCGTTGCCACTTTCTTTGTAATATCTTGCATCATAGCTTCATTTTTCTTTCCAGGAGGTAATATTCATAACCCTGATCAGATAGGATATTCATTCAGTCACAACTTTTTAAGTGAATTGGGTGGCTACGTCACATTTGCAGGAGAAATAAATAGTGTATCTTCATTCTTTTTTAACTCTGCTCTTTTTTGTTTTCTATTAGTGGGCTTCTCAAGTTTTTTCATACCCCCATTATTTAGAGAAAATAAAACTTCATTTATTTGCGCGTGTATAGCTTCAGTTCTCTTTTTTATTGGGATGGTGTTTTTTGCTGGCGTTGCATTGACACCGCATGATTTATACAGAGATGCCCATGTCTTTTTTGCAATCAATGCATTTCGATGGCTTATTCCGGCATCTTTATTTTTTGTAATCGCTTTTTTCCTCAGTGATGCAGACAACAAGTATACGATCATCAATATAATATTCCTTATTAGCACAGTCATTTATGTAATTTATCAGATTTATTCTGGTAACCCACGCGTTAATGAAGAATTGCTAGTTCAAAATGTATTAATGCAAAAATCTATAGCCATCATTCATATCATAAGCATATTTTCTCTAACATTCTGTTTTGATAGTCAGATAAAGAGAAAAAATTTATAGTCCAGGACGTCTTTGTATCCAAGGCGCTGCTTCTTCAAGTTGGGCAGCTAAAGAAATTAATGTGTGTTCATCCGCATATCGAGATGCAAATTGTACACCGAGAGGAATGCCACTTTCAGACCAATAAGTTGGAATAGAGATTGATGGTTGGCCAGTAATATTTTGAAGTAGCGCATCTGGAGCATACCAAAGGCTTTTAGGCGCAAGACCATTTAAAATAGCATCACGTAATGGTTTAATTCTGAACACAAAACCAAGTTTTAACTTCATTATAATTTCACCAATTATTTTTGATTGTTTGTCAGGTCTAATTTTTCCAATTTCAGGAGGATGCTGAGAAATAATAGGAGTTAAAACCACATCATATTTATCAGTGGCTTGCATTACGGATCGTGCGATTGACTGCATCGTATATCGGGCCCAAGTGTAATCACTTGCTCTAAAACTTTTACCTAAATAATCAAATAATCTTGTAGCGGTTTCCACTTCATGCGATTTATATTTTCTACCTACAACATCTTTTAACTCATTGAACATTTGACTTACATGAGATGTTATAATTATTGTAAATGCCCTTGAAGCTAAACGGCCATCATAAGTAAAATTCATTTCTTCAACATCATGACCTAAATCTTCACAGAGTTTTGCATTATATTTTATGGCCTCTACGGCATCTTTTGATGGATCTATGCCCACTGGACTTTTTAGATTGAAGCCAATTTTTAATTTTCTTCTATCATCCAAAGATTTAATTAATGACCCTTTTTCATAATGAACAGAATAGGGATCTCCCACATTATTATCGAATATTTCATCATACATATAAGCAGTATCACGTACTGTTCTAGATACTATGCCAGAGTGCGTTAAGCCTCCCCATTTGTCGCCATGTGAGGGCCCAAATGAAGTACGTGCTCTATTTGGTTTTAATCCAATTAATCCGCAAGATGCTGCAGGAATTCTTATTGATCCGCCACCGTCGCTGGCGTGCGCAAAAGGGACCATTCTTGCTGCTACACCGGAAGCCGCTCCACCAGAGGAGCCTCCTGTAGTTAAATTTGGATTCCAAGGGTTTCTTGTTGGTCCAAATTCAAGTGGTTCTGTTGTGATCATTAACCCATACTCAGGAGTAGCTGATTTACCGCATATTAATGCTCCTGTATTACGAAATTGTCTGGTTAATTCATTGTCATAGTTCATTTTGGTATTTTTTAAATATTTACTGCCTTGCATCATATTGTAATTAGCAAGTGAACTATCCATATCTTTCAATAACATGGGCACACCCACAAATTGTCCTTTGAGTTCACTATTTCTATTTATGGATTCAAATGCATAGTGATACATGGATCTATGAACGGCATTGAGCTTTGGATTCAGCCGTTCAATAAGGTCAATTGCTGAGTCTAGAGGATCAATAGGAGAAATCTCTTTCTTCTTAATTAGCTCACTTAGTCCAACACCGTCATAATTCGTATACTCTTCAAATATAGCCATTATTAATTATCCTAATTTAAAAAATGTGATATTCTTATAATTCAATAATAAGCTTATGTCAGAATTAGATAAGAAAAAAGGAAATAGCTTCGTAAACTTTATAAAAAGGTATTTCTTTACTGGATTATTAATTTCAGCTCCTATAGGGGCAACAATTTATATAACCATATTTATTGTTGAATTTATTGCGGGTTTAGTACCGCAAAGATTTAACCCCAATGGCCTGCTTCCAGAAATAATTGGATATGAAATTCCTGGTCTAGAACTAATTATCGCTTTTTTATCTTTTATTTTAATTGGGTTGATTTTTTCAACATTATTTGGAAAGGCAATTCTAGGTTACTTTGATAACTTAATTACCAGAATACCATTTGCGGGTAATGTTTATAAAGCGATAAAACAAATAACTGAAACATTCTCTAATGCGGATGCAGCTTATCAAAAAGTTGTCTTAATTGAATACCCAAGGAAAGATATCTACGCGATTGGCTTCATGACCGGTGAAACAAAAGGAGAAATCAAAGATCGTAAAAAAATCGATATGGTCAATGTATTCGTTCCAACAACTCCGAATCCAACGTCAGGGTTTTTACTTTTTATTCCCAAGGAAGACGCTGTAGAACTTGATATGTCTGTTGAGGATGCAATAAAATTAGTTGTTTCAGCAGGAATGGTTGTTCCTCCAACAAAATAATTAACCCGTTTTAAGATAATCAATTGCGACATCATTCCTAAATAAATGAAGCAAAACTCTTTGCGCTTTTCCAAGTGAAGATTTTAATTGAGGATCATCTTTAATGGTCTTTATAGCTGTTTCCCTTGCTTCTTCTAAGAGATGTTTGTGCTTATCGAGGTTTGATAGTTTAAAGTTTGGTACGCCACTTTGCTTGGAGCCAAGAATTTCACCTGCACCTCTTATATCTAGATCTTCTTCAGCAATCTTGAATCCATCATTGGTTTCTTTCATAATTTTTATGCGTCTTTTAGCGTTTTCAGTTAGAGGGCCGTTAAATAATAAAATGCATGTGGATGTTTTTTCACCTCTTCCAACTCTGCCTCGTAATTGATGAAGTTGTGAAAGGCCAAATCTTTCTGCATTTTCAATAATTATAACTGTAGCATCAGGGTCATCTATGCCCACCTCAATTACTGAAGTAGCAACTAATATATTAACTTTTCCAGATTTAAATTTTTGCATAACAGAATTCTTATCTTCTTGCTGCATTTGCCCGTGAACAATTTCAACTGAATAATCACTATAATAACTTCTGAGATCTTTTAATCTTTCATTAACAGATTGTAGTTGAAGTTTTTCAGATTCATCAACTAAAGGGCAAACCCAATAAATTTTTTCACCTTTACTAATTATTTTATTAAGACTTTCCTTAAGATCTTCAACTTTAGTTATATTTATTGATTTAGTATTAATTTCTTTTCTATTTTTTGGCTTTTCCATAATTTTTGAAATATCTGTATCACCATAGGCAGCAAGCTCTAAAGTTCTTGGGATAGGAGTGGCAGTCATGAGCAATACATCGCATTCATTTCCTGCTTTTTCATTAAGTAAAATTCTTTGGTGAACACCAAACTTATGCTGCTCATCAATTACAACTAAACCAATATTATCAAAAGAAACTTTCTCTTGAAATAGTGCATGAGTACCAATTAAAATATCCGCTTTAAAATTATGACTTTCTTTTGTTGATGATGTTATTAAGGAGCATGTTAAGTCCATTGAATCAATGATCTTTGCTATTGTATTGAAATGTTGTTCTGCAAGTATCTCGGTTGGCGCCATCAGTATAGATCTTTTTTCATTTTCTAAACATTGCATCATTGCAAATAAAGCCACAATTGTTTTACCGCTCCCAACATCGCCCTGTAAAAGCCTAAGCATTTTGTTTGGCTTTGATTGATCACTAGATATCTCGTCTATAGTTTTCAATTGATCATTAGTGAGACTGAAATCAAGATTTTCTTCCAATCGTTTTATAAGTTTATTGTTTCTTTTTATAGGCACGCCTTGAGTATGACTTATTTTATTCTTTATAAGACGTATAGTTAATTGCTGAGCTAATAGTTCATCAAAAACTAATCTTTCTAAAAAAAGAGAATTAACCGAATCTGATGTATTGACTGGGTTATGTATTTTCTTAATGGCTTCATTCCAATTCGGCCAATTATTTCCTTTTATTTTATTATCAGGTATCCACTCAGGCAGAGGGTCAAGATTAATCAATGCAGAATTTATAGATTTTTGTATAGTTTTTGAGGTTAATCCAGCAGTAAGTGGATAAATACACTCAATTTTTTTAACGTTATCAAGATTTTCTAAGTCTACTACATGTTGCGGGTGCGTTATTTGAAAGTTTTCATTAAATTTTTCAAATTTTCCACTAATTACTTTTTGTCTTCCCACTGGAAATATTTTTTTTAGATAAGGGCCTCGTAAGTTAAAATATACGATTGAAATAGCTCCAGTATCATCGGAGCAATTAATGCGATAGGGCATCCTTTTGTTGAATGATGGTGAATGACCGTCTATCGTGACTATGATTGTTGCAATTTTCCCTTCTTCCAGATCTATTATTTTAGGACTGTTTCTTCTGTCAATGTATGTAGATGGCTTATGAAACAAGAGATCTATAACGTATTTGCCACATAACCTTTCGATTACCTTAGCATTTTTTGGTCCAATACCTTTAAGTGATATTATATTTGAAAAAAGCTTGTATAAGATTTTAGGCCTCATATATCTAATGTATCAAATTAATTAAAAAATATGGAAGATTTATCAACATTTCAAAAAAAACTATTATACAAGTCAACTCATCGTGGGTCTAAAGAAATGGATCTAATTTTGGGAAAATTTGCGAATAAGTATCTAACTTTATTCAACGAAGATGAATTGAAGATGCTTGAAGCAATACTTGAAATGGATGATAATGATATTTACCAATACGCATTAAATAAACAAGAAATTCCAGATTTTTTAAACAATAGAGTATTCACACTACTTAAAGATTACACCTTATTGTAATGCCATCAGAAGCACTAGTTACAGCCTCAACGCTTTCAAACTTAAATATTAATTTTGAAAGTGAATTTGATTACGAATACACTCTTAATTACTTATCATCGAATGGGTATGTTAGGGTAAGTTCAATACGTGAACCAGGGGAGTTTTCTGTAAAGGGTGACGTTATCGATATATTTCCTTCAGAATTTGCTAAACCTATTAGAATAAATTTATTTGGTGATAAAATAGAAAAATTTGAAGAATTTGAATTAAAAACACAAAAAACAATTCAACAAATTAATAGAGCAATCATTCGACCATTCAATGAATTTGCATTTAATCAAGGAAAGAGATCAATAAAAGCGGATACTTTTTTATCTGACCTAAGTAGCTTTGAGGAAAATGATCTAATAGTGCATGCTAATCATGGAATTGGTAAATTTCGAGGCTTAAAGAAATTAGAAGTCTTAGGAAATAGTCATGATTGTATTGAATTAAATTATTTTAATGATGATAAACTTTATGTTCCTGTCGAAAATATAGAGCTGCTGAGCAAGTATGGTGGCAACAACGAGTATGTACAAGTTGATAAATTAGGTAATTCTCATTGGCAATTCAGAAAAGCGAGTGCGAAAAATAAAATTAAAGAAATAGCTGAAGAATTAATTATCATTGCAGCAAAAAGATCTTTAAAAAAAGGTAAAAAATATAGAATTCAAGAACCTTACTACTCTAACTTTATTAATGAATTTGAGTTTCAAGACACTGAGGATCAAGTAACCGCTACATCAGATATTTTATCAGACTTAAGTCATGGTGTGCCTATGGATCGATTGATTTGTGGTGATGTTGGCTTTGGTAAAACTGAGGTTGCACTGAGAGGCGCATTCAATGTTGCACTGAATGGAGCTCAAGTTGCAATTATAGTTCCCACGACACTTTTATGTCAGCAGCATTATGAAAACTTTATAAAAAGATTTAAAAATTATCCAATCAAAATAGGTCAATTATCAAGATTAGTTTCAGCCTCAGAAACTAGTTCAACTTTAGAAAAAATAAATAATGGGGAGCTTGATATTGTTGTTGGTACACATGCACTACTAGGTAATAAAATAAAATTTAAAAATCTTGGCATGCTCATTATAGATGAAGAGCAACATTTTGGCGTTTCCCAAAAAGAAAAAATAAAGAACTTACGGTCAGACATTCATGTATTGTCTCTTACTGCAACGCCGATTCCCCGAACACTTCAAATGTCTTTGGTGGGATTAAGAGATTTATCTATTATTTCTACCGCCCCCTTAAATAGGCAATCTATAGCGACAGAAGTCATAAATTTTAATGAAAAAGACCTTACAAATGCTATTGAAAAGGAATTAGAAAGAAATGGTCAAATTTATTATGTATGTCCGCGCATCAAAGAATTACAACAAGTGGAGGATTTTTTAAAAAAGGCAATGCCTGAACTAAAATATAAAATAGCTCATGGGCAAATGTCACCAAAAAATCTTAAGAATACTATGATTGATTTCTACAATAATGAATTCCAATTATTGTTATGCACAACTATTGTTGAATCAGGTTTAGATTTACAAAAAACGAATACGATGATCATTCATAATGCCGATAAGTTTGGATTATCGCAACTTTATCAATTGAGGGGAAGGATTGGCCGCTCAAATATCGAGGCTTTTTGTTATTACACCGTGAAAGATATTAATGGCATTACTGAAAATTCGTTTAAAAGGCTTTCTTTGCTTAAAAAATTTAATAGCAGGGGTTCTAGCTTTAATTTAGCAAGTCATGATCTTGATATGAGAGGCTCTGGCAATATAATTGGTGATGCACAATCCGGTCATATAAAGGAAATCGGATTAGAGCTATATCATCGTTTATTAAAAGACAAAATAGTAGAACTGAAGAATGATAGTGATTCAATAGATAATGATTGGTCTCCACAACTTAATTTAGGTTTAAGTGTCTTAATTCCTGAAAAATATATACCTAACTTAAATACTCGATTGTTCTTTTACAGGAAATTAGCATATTTGAATTCTAATAGTGAATTGATAGAAGTTAAAAAAGAAATGGAAGAAAGATTTGGCTTAATGCCAAACGAAGTAAATCACTTATTTAAGATAACTGAATTGAGAATTCTCTGTAAACAATTAGGCGTAGAAAAATTTGATCTTGGGAAGAAAGGACTTACAATTAAATTTAGGAATAATAAATTTGAAAAAACTGATAAATTGATTGATTTTATAAATCTTAACAAATTTGATATTAAATTAAGAACTGATCAAACGCTCGTTTATAACTTTAGTAAAATCAACGATAAACAGAGAATTTACAAAGCTTTTAGCTTTGCAAAAGAATTGGCCTCGCTATAATTAACGGTATGGGTGTACTTAGTGGATATAGAATAATCGAATTATCAGGAATAGGGCCAGGACCGTTATGCGGCATGTTATTTGCGGACCTTGGTGCAGAAGTGATCAGAATAGATCGAAAAAAAACAGCATTACCTAATTCAAAACCAAAGTATGATATCACAGGAAGAAATAAGAAATCTTTAAGTCTAAATCTTAAAAATGCAGAATCCCTTGATGTATTTAATAAACTTATAAAAAGTGCAGATGCCTTAATAGAGGGCTTCAGGCCTGGCGTTACAGAAAAGCTGGGAGTTGGACCTGATGATTGTATGAAAATAAACCCTAAATTGGTTTATGGAAGAATTACTGGCTGGGGACAAACAGGACCCTTATCAAAAGTTGCTGGACACGACATAAATTATATCGCACTAGCTGGTGCGCTGAATTCAATAGGAGTTATTGAAAAACCAACCGTGCCATTAAATCTTATCGGTGATTATGGTGGAGGCACAATGTTTCTAGCATTTGGTGTTTGCGCTGCTTTATTGTCAGCTTCAAAAACAGGTAAAGGCCAGGTAGTTGACGCAGCTATGATAGACGGTGTTTCAACTCTCACGTCAATTTTTTACAGCTTATCGCAATCAGGACTATGGGATGTTAATAAGAGAGGAATGAACTTACTAGATGGGGGTGCACCATTTTATCAAGTCTATGAAACAAAAGATCATAAATTTATATCTCTAGGCTCACTTGAGCCACAGTTTTATCAATTATTAATTGAAAAACTAGATCTTCAGAGTGAATTTAATAACCAATTAGATATGAACGAATGGCCAAAATTAAAAGATAAATTGGAATCTATATTTAAAACTAAAAATATAAGTGAATGGAATAAATTATTTGAAGGTACTGATGTGTGTTATGCGCCTGTTTTGTCGATAAATGAAGCTAAAGATCACCCACATATGATAGATAGAAATAATTTTATTGAATTAGATGGAGTTGTTCAACCAGCGCCTGCACCCAGATTTAGTTCTGATGATGAAGCTGAAATTAAGAAAGCACCTGAAATTGGGCAAGATAATAATGATATTATGAAGGAAATTGGATACAGTGATGAAGAAATTAAAAAGTTTTATGAAAATGAGGTTATTTAGCTATGCCAAGCTTTGATGTAGTAAGTAGATTAGAGATGCAAGAAATTGATAATGCAGTATCTAACGCAATGAAAGAAATTACTCAAAGATATGATTTTAAGGGTTCTATATCGAAATTAGAGAGATCTGATAATGTTGTCACACTTTTAACAGAGGATGATATGAAGGCAAAACAAGTAATAGAAATACTAACATCACACTTAATAAAAAGAAAAATAGACCCAAAAGCTGTAAAGTTAAAATCTTCTGAAAATGCCTCAGGCAATACTATCAGACAGAAGTACGATTTGCTGGAAGGCATTGATCAGGAAATGGGCAAGAAGATTACTAAAATGATAAAAGATACAAAATTAAAGGTCCAAGCAAAAATTCAGGGTAACGAGTTAAGAATAAGTGGCGCTAAAAAAGATAATTTGCAAGATGTGATGACTAAGATTAATGAATTGAAATTAGAATTGCCATTACAATTTGTAAATTTTAGAGATTAGTTATCTTATTGGCTGATCTGTTGTGATATTCTGATCTCTAATTTTTTCTCTGTATAAAATAAATATTCCAGCTGAAACAATTATCGCAATCCCAGTCCAGGTTTTAAGATCCACTGTTTCACTCCATATAAACCAGCCTAATATAACAGCCCATATCAGAAATATATATTCAAATGGCGCTATAATATATGGCCGTCCATGTCTATATGCATTAAAGAGAAAAACAAATCCGAATATCACAGATACACCTACAACAAATATCATGAATAGGGACTTAGGATCATTAAAAAACCAGTCTCTGAAAAGAAAATTTAAAACTTCACTATTCGAATTACCAAAGTCTAAAAATATTCCTGAAAACGTAATTATAGGACAAATTATTATAGTAGCGATATAAACATGTAATGTTTGAGTGTAAACATTATCCTTTTCAGATGTATATTTGATAATAATCATGTTTGCAGAGTAGCCTGCAGCACAGAGAATAGGATAGATCATATAAATATTGAATGAGTTGATATCTGGTGAGACAATGAACAATACGCCAATAAAGCCATAAACAATGATTGCCCATCTTATTAAACCTATTTTTTCTTTTAAAAATATTCCTGAAAATATCGTAATGAAAAATGGCGCGGTAAAAAATAAGGCGGTTGCTTCAGCAAATGTTAAATAATGAAGACCAATATAATAAAAAACAAAAGCTAAAATAAACATTACCGTTCTGAAAATTGATAATTTAGGAAACTCCGTTTTTAATATAATTTCTTTTTTAGTAATTTTTAAAAAGAGTGTGAGAAGAATTAACGCAACAACGCTACGAGCAAACATTACCTGTAGAATTGAAATATCGACAGCTAGTAATCTTATAACAGTATCTTGCAATGCAAATGCTGTCATGCCCAGCATGATATATGTTATTGCAAGAAAATTATTTTCCTTCATTTAGCACGTTTTTTTATTTGAATAATAGCTTACTATGCACTAGTTAACCATTATTGATGAGTATAAAAAAAATTTAATTTGCAATGAAATACATAGATTCTGAATATGATTATATCATCGTTGGCGCTGGTTCAGCTGGTTGTGTATTAGCAAACAGATTATCTGAAAATCCAAAAAACCGTGTTCTTCTACTTGAAGCGGGTAGGGAAGATAAATCATTAACTTTGAAAATGCCTGCAGCTGTTTTATTAAATCTTAAAAGCACTAAGCATAATTGGGCATTTAAAGGCGAACCTGAACCTGAGCTTGCGGGTCGACAGCTGCAACATGATCGCGGCAAAACCCTTGGTGGTTCATCTTCAATAAACGGTATGGTATTTATTAGAGGAAATTCACTGGACTATGAAGGCTGGAGACAAATGGGTTGTGAAGGTTGGGGGTATGCAGATGTCTTGCCTTATTTTAAGAAAATGGAGTCTTATAGTGGTGGAGGTGATGATTTCAGAGGCGATTCAGGTCCATTAAAGGTTCATAGAAGCATACCCAAAGATCCCCTTTCTCTCGCATTTATAAATGCAGGAAAAGAAGCAGGGTACAAAGAAACAGACGATATCAGTGGATATTGCCAAGAGGGTTTTGGTATTTTTGACCGAACAGTATTTAAAGGAGAAAGATGGAGTACAACACGTGGCTATCTTGATCCAGTGCGAGATAGAGACAACTTAACTATTTTAACGAAAGTACTTGTATGTAAATTAATTATTGAAAATAACAAAGCAACAGGAGTTTCTTTTATAGATAACAAAGATAAAGTATTTAATGTTAAATCAAAAAAAGAAGTCATCCTAAGTGCTGGCGCAGTAGGAACACCACACATACTTATGCTTTCAGGAATTGGCCCAAAGGATCATTTAAATTCAATGGGTATTAATCTTAAAGCTGACTTACCAGGTGTTGGTCAGAATCTTCAAGATCATCCTGATTTCATGATCAAATATAAATGCTTAAAGCCAGTTACGCTTTGGCCAAAGACAAAAAGACTAAGCAGTATTGGCGCTGGCATTCAATGGCTATTAACTAAAGAGGGTATGTGTGCATCTAATCATTTTGATGCAGTAGCGTGCGTTAGGTCAGGGCCAGGCATTGAGTATCCGGACTTACAATTTTGTATTTCACCAATTGCGATGGATGATAACACTTGGCAACCTTTACAAGAGCATGCGTTTCAGGTTCATGTTGGGTTAATGAGAACACACAGCCGTGGAAAGATTGAATTACGCTCAAGCAACCCCACTGATCCGCCTCGAATATTAGTTAATTATCTAAAAGATAATCGCGATAGGGAATTAATGCGTAAAGGTATTCATTTGGTTCGCGAATTATTGGATCAGCCTTCATTTTCCGACTTAAAAGGCGAGGAGATTTTTCCTGGTAATGATTGCAAGTCAGACTCTGACCTAGATGAAAAAATGAATTCGCATACTACGAGCCAATGGCATTTAGCATGTACGGCAAGGATGGGCCTAAAGTCAGATAAATACTCAGTAGTTGATAATTCAGGCAATGTTCACGGTTTTACTGGTTTACGAGTTGTTGACGCTTCTATTATGCCTTTTGCTCCAAACGGCAATACAAACGCACCTACAATAATGATTGCTGAAAAAATTAGTGACAAAATATTAGGAGTTGATGCTTTAAATCGAATAGAGTTGCAAACTTGGCAGAGTCCAAATTATCAGACTGATCAACGATAAAATGATTATTCTTTTATAATTTTCATTCGCTTAGCAATCATTCTATCTGCTACACGCTTTGGGAAAAGCTGGAGCATAATATTCTGCATCCTAGTTGGATCAATTCGGTATCGTGTCTTATTTTTTATATTTTCTATAACAGAAAATGCTCGTTCAGCTATGACACTTGCTTCTACACCAGCTTTTTCCATATTTTCTGACATTCTCATTAATTTAGATACTGACTCTCTATAGTCTGAGTTATCGTATCGTTTAGCTTCATTTTTTTGCATTAATTTTTTCCAGATTGGTGTTTTAACTGGTCCTGGTGCAATAACAACAACATCAATTCCATACATCAATAATTCACGTCTAATGCCCTCTGAAAACCCTTCTAAGCCAAACTTGCTCATATTATATGCAGACATGAAAGGCATTCCTATTTCACCTGAAATAGAACTTATATTTATTATCTTACCAGGGTCTCCTTTACGGTTTTTATCTGCTCCCAATAAATCTAAATAAGCCTGACAGCAATGAAATACTCCCAAGACATTAACATCAAATTGATACTTAAACTGTTCAGCTGAAAGGCTCTGAATAGTACCCATTACACCAAGACCAGCATTATTTATTAGGCCAGATAATTTCTGATCACCAATTCGATTTTCTACAACCTTGACAGATTCCTTCACATCAGTCTCATCTGTGACATCAAACATTAGAGGAACAAAATTGCTACCAAGTTCATTAGAAACTCGATTTGCATCGTTATCATTTCGAACGGACCCAAATACCTTATAGCCTTTTTCTATAAAGTGTTTTGAACATGCATATCCAATTCCAGTTGAGGTCCCGGTAATAACAATAGATTTCATAATAATAATACCAAGCAGTTAATAATGGCGGAGAGGGTGGGATTCGAACCCACGGAGGAATTGCTCCCTCGTCAGTTTTCAAGACTGATGCTTTCGACCACTCAGCCACCTCTCCAGGCAATTTTAATTTATTAGAATTAAAATATATAACAATCTTTAATTCAGAAACTCAAATTTTGATATCGTATAGATTGTTAGAACTGATATTGATAAACAAAGAGCCATCCCCCAAATAATATCAAATACAATTATCTGTGTGTTAAGCGTGTTAAATACAGCTTTTACAGTAAGCGCGTAAGTCGCGTAAGTAACGAGGCCATAAATAATAGAAGGCATTATAATTGATGAAATGCCATTATCTTTGTTTGGCGCTATGACAAAATAAACTAAACCAAATACAAAAATAAAATAAAAAATCAATGCAACTGGTATGTTGAAATCTAATTTGACATCTTTAGGTAAGTTTTTTTCATAAACTTTTCTTACAAAAAAACTAATACCTATTAAATCAATAATAATAAAATATATAAATGTTGTAATGTATAGCTTAATCATCATAGTTATAATTAATGAATAATAACAAAATAATCAATGCATTATTGAGTTCGCTTGGAGCTTTAATTTTTATTAGTTTTTTAGCTTTTCTAGACAGGTCATTTGAAGGCATGATTTGGCTAATACCGCCATTTGGAGCTTCTATGGTTTTAGTGATGGCTGTGCATGAGAGTCCTTTAGCGAAACCAAAAAATATTTTACTAGGACATATATTATCAGCCTTATCGGGCGTCATCATCTTATATTTTATAGGCGATAATTTTCTTGCCCTTGGAATTGCTGTTGCTCTAGCAGTCTTCGTGATGATTGTTACCGATACGATACATCCACCAGCGGGCGCTAATCCAATTATAGTTATTTTAACAGGGCAGGGAATATCGTTTGTTTTATTTCCAGTAGCAGTTGGTGCATTTATGCTGGTTGTATTTGCTTATTTGTATAACAAGCTTCTTAAAAGAAATTATCCTTAAGTAAAATTAATTTTTATTTGCTTTTTCAATTACTGAACAATATTGATCAATAAATGATAATCTCATTGGGTTGGGAGGTAATTTTTCAAACTTAAAAGATTCAATGTTTTTCAATTGATTTGTAGAGATTTTTGTCGCTGTAGCAATTGCCTTTAAATCAAGTTCAATACTTTTTCTTAATTTAGATAGCTCTCTAATTTTTTTTACAGTGTCACTGTCAATTTCACTACTTACATGAGAAGGTTGGTTTTTATTCATAACAAATGTGCCGGTTTCATCTTGAACCATTTCGTTAAATACTCCAGCGTTTATTTTCTGTAAAATCATAAGGTATATCTAATTGTTATGCACTATAAATAAATATTTGTACGATTTTGAATACCCATTCTGGGTTGATGCGTAAGTCTATGTTTATGCTATCTTTTCTGGACCTTCAAATAGAATGTCTGCTTTTTTGAGTCGTTCTATGAGGTGGTCTCCAAGTCCAGTTGATGTAGTTAAGACACCTCCTCTGTTTGTATTTTCTAAATACCCATCAGATTTAACCAAGCACAATGCAGATTCACATATAAATTTTGCTGTAGTTTTATAGCCTGGATCACCATCGCCATACATTCTTAACTTATAGGTTTCATTATTGGTATTTTTGCCAACAAATATACTTTCAAACCATCCGTTATCTCGAGTTTTCTTATTAGGTCCATTTCCTGGTTTTGTGAATAATTTTCGAAATAGAGAACTTATAGGGCTAACAATCATTAATCCTAGTACTGCAAGTCCAATTGATACTATCAATGCTGAAGAATATTTTTTAACATTCATGAACTCTTTATAAATAAAGTCTGATCCATAACCCGACTGATTCAATTCATGCAATTCAGCGCTTCTTCTGACGACTCTTGTATTAGCAATAGACATAACAAAAGGGGCAGACCATGATTGAATACTGTCTATGTACTTTATTTTAAATGTATCTTTGTTATCTTCTCTATTCTGTTTTCCTATGAAATCTTTACTGTTTAATAGGAAGGGATGTCCAATTGAATAGTTTGTTTTATAATTTTTCATTGTAAAAGCACTTTCA
>QBZD01000016.1 GCA_003282485.1 Pelagibacteraceae bacterium AG-333-C14 | reverse complement strand
AGCGTCAATTATTTTATATTTTGTTATAAGCAGCATCTAACGATGTTGTTACTTGATTGTGGATTAGACAGCGTTGAGTGGAGAAGAGTAATTGTTGTTTATTCATCAGCCTTGGCTCCTTTAATCTTAGCGGCTTATTTAATTTATAAAAAACAAATGAAAAAGTGGATAGCTTTTACGCTTTTATCTTCATTTTTAATTGCTGCCTTTGGATGGGAACTATGGGTAAATTATGGCATTTTAAATGGTGATGAAGTTACACTTAGGCGCTCAGAAGCACTTAGCTGTGCGATACCCTTACATATTAACTGGCTAGCAAACTCACTTGCTGATACTGGAATAGTTTGGTTCGCAATTATATTGGTGTACTGGCTATTTCCTAAGAAAACAGAAAATTATCAAAGATTTAGTTTATTATTTTTCACAGTCTTTTTTGTATGGTTTATGGGGCAAAACTTTATTGTTGAGACAATAATTTATCATAACCAAGTAGGAGGTGATGCCTTGTTATCTTGGGCACCTTTAATGCCATTAGGATCATTTTTTAATCCTACACTTATATCATTTGGCGAGCGTGAAATTACATTGCAATCTCAGTCTGCTTGGTTAATTGGAACACCTCTGTTTTATTTCATGTCAATTTATTTTTATAAAAGAAACAATGGCAGATAGACATTAATAAAAAAAACCCCACTCATAAATGAACGGGGCTTATATTGTATATTTCAACATCTGTGAATACAGAGAATTTTCTTGGGTGGCTTTTGTTGTGGTCACTACCCTCTATACTGTTGGCGGGACCATCTTTTTAACCTCCACGTTTATCATCAGTTACAGTCTATCAATGGGTAGTCTTTATGTGAATTAAAAAAGAAAAAAGCCTAAATACAAAAGTATTTAAGCTTTTCATGATGATAACGTGAATTGATAAACCTTTTATATAAAAAACATAATAATTCAATTAATAAAATTGATAAAAAATTACATAATTACGAATGATTCTAACTAACTGCTTATGGTGCAACGGAAATA
Organism: Pelagibacteraceae bacterium AG-333-C14; assembly: GCA_003282485.1. Taxonomy (GTDB): domain Bacteria; phylum Pseudomonadota; class Alphaproteobacteria; order Pelagibacterales; family AG-422-B15; genus CACNXQ01. The sequence goes on along the minus strand of QBZD01000016.1, from coordinate 23,426 downwards.
TTATCCCGATTGAGGTACATGGTCACTATCAATGTCCTAATTGCAAGATTAATATTGATCCATGTTGCTCAGGTGAGCAAGAACAAATGTACGATCAAACGACTCAATCCTGCAATACAAAAAGGTATGATGAGTGATATATAAGCTAAAAAAAATAAACAATAAGAAAAAGAACTAAAAATACAGTTGCTCCCATAACTGGAAAAACTAATATTCTATAAATAATTTGCAAAAATTGCTTAAAGTTAAATTGCTCCATATTTATTTATATGCATCTTGATATTTAAATATTAACTCAAATTTATATCTTTTCCGTCATTATCATTTACAAAGAAATCTGGAAATGGTTCCGCATCTGGTGTTGCCAGATATTCAGATAAATCAGACTTTCCTGAGTGTATTATTGTGCTGTCATCGACACACATATTACCTGTAAACTTTTTTGAGTCTTGAGTTAAAATGATATAAGCAGCATCACCCATAATATCAGGCGTTCTACATTTACTTTTGCCTTGATCTTCCATTGATGCAGCTAAAATATTATTTACAGCCGCTGTATCAATCATAGTCCTAGGCCACAAAGAATTTACAGCTATTCCAGCAGACTTTAACTCTTCTGACATACCAAGAGTACACATGCTCATTCCATATTTTGCCATAGTGTAGGCAACATGTGGACTGAACCACTGACTCTGCATATTTAAAGGTGGGCCTAAATTTAGTATGTGAGGGTTATTTCCTTTTTTAAGATGAGGAATGCATGATTTTGAAACCATAAACGTTCCACGAGTATTGATATTATGCATCAAGTCGTACTTTTTCATATCCGTATTTAGAGTGGGTGTGAGGCTAATAGCGCTTGCATTGTTAATGCAGATATCGATCCCACCAAAAGTCTCTACTGTTTTATCAACAGCAGCTAGTACTTGATCCTCAAATCTAATATCAGTTTTTATTCCAATTGCATTACCACCTGCTTTAATGAGATCCTCAGCAGCAGTATGAATAGTTCCAGGTAATTTTGGGTGAGGTTCTGTTGTTTTTGCAATAATCGCAATATTAGCACCATCCTTGGCAGCTTTTTCAGCAATCGCATAACCGATTCCACGTGTAGCGCCGGTAATGAAAAGAGTCTTTCCCTTTAAGTCAGCCATTAAGTTCTCCTATCTTTAAAAAAAAGGTATAAAAATTCGTTATAAATAATTAATAAAAGTAGTACATAATAATTTTTTTTCAAAGGGTAAATCAGTTTTACGCTGAAAAAGCTCTTAATAAACAATTAAAAGCAGGAGACAAAAAATGGAAGCAAAAGAAGTTGTTCAAAAGGGCTATGATCTTTTTGGTGCAGGAGACATGGAAGCATTTTTTAATGATGTAGTTCACGATCACATAACATGGACCTTTCCTGGCGATAAAGACAAACACCCACTAGCTGGAATACATGAGGGAAAAGAAAATTTTATAGCTAATATGATGAAGATACCAGAATACTGGAATAATTTTATGGTTAAACCAGTATCAATGATAAATGAAGGCAATAAAGTTTTCGTTATTGTAAAAGGAACGGCAGAAGGCATGGACACAATGTTCGGTCACTATTTTGAAGTGGAAGATGATAGAATGAAAGTCATGATGACTTTTGACGATACTTTAACCGCATATAATGCGATGACTAAGTAATTAGTTTGAATGATGTCATTAGAAGGAGAATAAAATATGTATGTAATGTTAACTCAAAAACTATCAAAGGGCTTTAAATCTTGGAAAGCAATGGCAGAAGCCAATGCTGAAAAAATAAAAGGATTTAAAGGAAAAGTACTTTATGCAGGAGCTCATGCAGAGGATGATAATTCTATGGTTGTGATTATGCATTATGAGAACAAGGAGGGCTTAATGGCTTTTAAAAATGATGAAGAGCTTACGAAAGCCCGTCAAGAAGCTGGAGCTCTAACAGAGACAACGGTACTGACAATTTTGGGAGATGACGCTCTAACGGATTTTCCTAATTAATCAAATTCTCACTGGCTGTAAGTTGATACGAAGTGTCTTCATTGCAGCCAGTTCCTATTGATTTGCCATAAGCAACTATTTCCTGTTCAGAATACTTTTCTCTATCTAAGTTATTCAAAATAATCATATTCTTATCAATGCATGTTTTGTGTAGAGATGGAAAAAGTGTTGTAAAAAAAATTGCAAAAACAAACAAAAAAAATGCCGCAGGGACCAAGCCATATCTATTTATCATTTTTAAATAATTCCTCGGCGTTAAGTCGATCTTTACTTTTTGATGAAATATAGTGCTTTGCCTTTTCAATTTCTTTTTTAAGGTTAACAATATATTCATTCAATTCCTCTATACTTAAGGTATCAAAATCAACTTCTTTTGGCTTAATTATTGGTTCTAATTCATCTATATCCATACAATAGAAGTGTTCCATTTTTTTCAGGAGTTGTTAAGATAAATGATGACTAATGAGGTCAAATTTTTTGATAACCGACAGCGTTACCTATTGTTTGTTACAACAACAAACGAAAAGGCTATTATTTCTGAAAAGCTATCACACTTAATAAACGAATTAAAACCATCAAAACCAGCCTTAAAAATATTTGATGCCGGAGTTGGGGATGGTGCAGTGTTAATGAATGTATTACGTATTTGTCATCAGAAATTTCCAACTGTTCCTATCTATGTATCTTGCAAGGATGTAAGCATGGAAGATGCTAGACTAACAATTGAAAAACTAGCAGACCGTTTTGTTGAACATCCAAATATGGTCTTTGTAATTTCAAATTTACATTACTCTGAAGCTGGTCACTTAAAATCAAACAATGCTGACAAGCAAAAGAACATGAACTGGAGTAATATTTCCCTTGAAGGCAACTCATCATTTGGTTTCTATGAGCAATTAAGAACACTAGGCCCTTTGCTTAAAGAAAATTGGAGAGTTGAGCAAAATAAAGCTGGAAACACAACTTATGAAAAGCCAGCGGTTTTGACAATTTATAGAAAAGATCAAGAGTTTTCACTTGATCAGGTCATACCAAATATTGAAAATTCAATTAATGAGTTTGATTTAGTGATTGTATCTCAAGCATATAGGTCACGCGCTTCGGTAGAAAAAAAGGTAAAATCAGTGATTAAACCAATGACAAATATTTTGGCGCCAAATGGAAAATTAGCAGTGTTTCATTCTTACGGTGGAGATCCAGGAATGAAAGCAATCAATGAGTTATGGCCCGACGAAGAGCCTTTTCCAAATAAAGGTCATGACATTATTCAATATATGAAAAATGATTCAAAAGAGGAAACAAAGAACCCAATTCATTTTAGAGATCCTGAAATCTTTAAATACAAATTAAGATCTCAGCCAAATGAGATAAATAGTGGCATTTCAACCTCTTTAGTTTTTTCCGCATGGAATGCATGTACTTACGTTGCACAAATAAGCGATCAGATGGTGAAGGAAAAAGAAGCTGATCAAAGTTATATTGAATGTGTAGAAAAAGTAATCCGTGATAACGACGGGCTTTGGTTTTATGATGAAATGCTTATTGCTGAGCGTGAATAATCATTGAATTCCTGTTTTTTAATTTATATCAGTTAGTATGTTAACTTCTTTAATTGTGGGGGCTGGTTGTTTTTGGGGTGTTGAAGCGCTCTATGAAGATATGCCAGGAGTATTAAATGCTACATCAGGCTATGCCGGTGGATCACTTGAGAATCCACGCTACGAAGACGTATTAACTGGTGAAACGGGTCACGTTGAAGTTGTAAAAATAGACTACGATACAAGCGAAGTAACCTTCGATACACTTATTGATGCCTTCTTCATTATGCATGACCCAACAACACTAAATCGTCAAGGTCCTGATATTGGCGAGCAATATAAATCAGTTATTTTTTATAATAACGATGAACAAAAAAATGTTGTTGAAGATAAAATTAAACTAATCGATGCAATGGGTATTCATGAAAATCCTGTAGTAACCGAAATTAGAGAAGCCACTAAATTCTATCCTGCAGAAGATTATCATCAGGACTATGCCATGAAGACAGGGAAGCTTTGCTATCAACAAATGTATGTAAGATATAATTACACACCATTACCAGCTAACTAGATAATTATTTCACAGTAAAAGTTGGCATCTGTGGGTTATCAACAGTAGGGATTACATATCTACTTTTGGCAATATCAAGACAATTTTCATTATTGTGATTGTAGTAATTCGTGCTTTTATAATCTAGATGCTTCGCTTTATCGTATGTGACATTACTTTGCACACTGTACATAATATCACCTGGAATGGCTATGTGACCTCCAATGCCATCATTAATTGTGCCTTCACTTTCAAAAACTAAATGATCTTCAGCACACTGCGGAACAGCGCCTAATACGTGTAAAATTTCGTGGAGTGCTGCTTTTGCTGTTTCATTGAATTCAGGTTTAAAACCCCCGTTATTATCAATACAAGAACCACTTCTTTTGCCTGGATAGTAGAGGGCTGCAGTGTTTGCTATTATTCCCTCAGTTGCATAACTAGGCAACTGAGATGAAGCACAGACATCTCTATTAGATCCGCCATAAATAATGAAATAAACTTTTTTTGGATCATTGAAACCATGAGAGCTAATAGCTGGTTGAAGCACATTTACTGCTTGTATACCTTCTTTTGAAATTTCATTATCTACTTTTTCAAGTCTTAAAAAAGTTATATCTATCTTACCATTCTCTTTACGATCAAATTTTAAATTCTGTCCATCAGTATATAATCTAGCTTTTGTTTTTGAATTAAACCATTTATCAATTTGATACAGCAACATGCTTATCTTGCTGTTTAGATCATACTCTTTATCTACGCCATCTGCTGGTATGACATACATGACATGAATATTATAACCATCATCAATGTCTTCTAAATCAATAAAGTTTCTTCCTATTTTTTCATCTGCAGAATGCACGTTTATTGTAAGAAAAAATAAGGCAAAAATTGAATATTTTATAAATATCTTCATTTAATTAAATCTGTTAATCTTATTTATATAAAATGAAAAAGTTAATTGTTAATCCTTTTTTTCAAAAAGGTTTCCCCACGGAAAATGGGAAAGATCCAGTCAGTACAGATGTGGAAGCAGTAAGAAAATTGTTGGCAATGTGCCCAGTTGCTGCTGAAACGCCATTAGTTACTTCAGATACCTTGGCAAGAAACTTAGGAATTAATAAGCTCTGGCTAAAAGATGAAAGAAATCGAATGGGTCTAGGCAGTTTCAAGGCTTTAGGCGCTACATTTGTTATTGCATCTCACGCGGCCAATAAGGTTGCAAAGGAAAGAACAGATGATGACTGGAAAAAAAGTTTATCTGAAGAAACGTATGTATCGGCTAGCGCAGGTAACCACGGATTATCTCTAGCTGCGGGTGCACGAATATTTGGCGCTAAGGCAGTTATTTACCTTTCGAAAAATGTTCCTTCTACATTTGCTGATAGAATTCGAAGCTATGGCGCCGATGTTGTCATTCACGGCGATGATTATGAGGAAAGCCTGCAGGGAGCTCAGGACGCTGCTCAAGAAAATAATTGGTTTCTTTTATCGGACGTAACTTGGGATGGATATGATTATGGCCTTCAAGTTATGCAGGGATATCTAGTATTGGCAGCAGAGGCTTATGATAAATGTTCAGAAATGCCTACACATATATTTTTACAAGCAGGCGTTGGAGGCTTTCCTGCGTCCATAGCGACTTTGGCGCGTAAATACTTTGGAGATAAACCAAAAATAATTATTGTTGAGCCAACAAAGGCTCCAGTATTACAAGAGTCAATTAATGCAGGAAAAGCAACTACGGTTACAGGAGGTGTTTCTAATATGGGAAGACTTGACTGTAAAAGTCCTTCATTAAAAGCTCTTTCCTCATTAGCTATAACTTGTACTCATTTCATAACCATTGAAGATGAAGATGCAGAAAATTCACTTAGTGATTTAGATGAAAATGATTTAGCAACCACGCCATCAGGGGGCGCTGGATATGCGGCAATTGCAGAAGCTAAAAAATATAGTGAATGTGGGATTGATAAACACAGTAAAATATTAGTTTTTTTGACTGAAAAGCAAGATTAATTTTTATTATTGATATAATTCTAAAGTCATTATTTAATTTCTGCATGATTACAAAAAGCCTTCTTGGAAAAATTATCAAGGTTGGAAACTTAACTTGGATTAGTCCTAACGGTGAATTAAATACTTACGGCGATGGCTCTGGAGAGCCAATACGTATCCGTACAACAAATAGTTTTTCTGAACTAAAGTTTCTTATGGATCCCTCTGTCCATTTTGGTGAAAGTTATATGAATGGGTCCCTGATTGTTGAAGAAGGCCAAATACATGATTTTCTAAAACTTATTTTCTTGAATACTAGCAGTGAGATAGACCATTGGGTCATGAAACTATCTAAGATTGTAAGACAAATACAAAATAAAATCAGAACAAGTAACTATATTTCTAAGTCAAAACATAATGTCGCTCATCATTATGACTTATCAGATAAATTGTATGAGTTGTTCCTAGATCCTGATAGACAATATTCTTGTGCATATTTTAATTCGCCAAATGATACATTGGAACAAGCTCAGATAAACAAAAAGGAGTTAATCTCTAAGAAGCTACTCTTGGAAGAGGGACAGTCAGTTTTAGACATTGGATGTGGATGGGGTGGTATGGCTGCTCATATATATAAAAAATCAAACGCTAGTGTAGTAGGTGTTACTTTATCAGAAGAGCAATATGCATATGCAAATCAGAGAAAAATAAATGAAAAGTTGGATAAAGTTGAATACAGATTGCAAGACTATAGAAATGTTAATGAAACTTATGATCGCATTGTATCAGTTGGAATGTTTGAGCATGTAGGAACGTCTCATTATCAGAAGTTTTTCAATAAAGTTCATGATTTACTTAACGACACTGGTATTGCCTTAATTCATACGATAGGGAGGCTTTCAGAACCTACAAATAACGATCCTTGGATTGAAAAATACATTTTTCCAGGAGGTTACATTCCAGCTCTTAGTGAAACCATGTCCCGCGTTGAAAAGTCTGGTCTAACTTTATCCGATGTTCAGGTATTAAAATTTCACTATGCCGAAACATTAAAAAGATGGCGTTATAATTTTTATGATAATATAGACAGGGTTAAAGAACTGTACGATGAAAAATTTTGTCGTATGTGGGATTTTTATCTGTCGTCTTCCCAGGCATCTTTCGAAGAAGCAGGGCTGGTAGTTTTTCAGCTTCAATTATCAAAAAACAAAAAAACTGTACCTGATAAAAGAGACTATCTATTGGCATAGCCATCTGAATTAGAGCAACTACACTAAAGAAACAATAAGTTACATAGTATATATCTTAAATAATGGTTTAATAAAACTATTTAAATAATTGTAATATATTGGAAAATATATTGTACTGTGAAATTTGTAATAAAACTTTTATATATTTAATTATGAGCACATCACTTACGCCGGTCATTAAACCTAAAGACATTCTTGCGGAAAATGAAATTTCATATCTAAGACAAAAGAGTGATTTGCATGGTATGAGTTTACTACTTCATGCCTGGCTTGTAATTTTTGCATCAATAATATTTTTCACAATTTTTCCAAATATCTTCACTTTTATTATAGCGGTATTAGTTATAGCTGGCAGGCAACTTGGACTTGCCATTTTAATGCATGAAGGTGCTCATGGATTAATAGTTAATAATACAAAAAATAATAATATGCTATCTCAGTGGATATGTGCTTTTCCAGTTTGGTCTGATACGTATGGATATCGACACTACCATTTAACTCATCATCGCCACACACAAACTTCTGATGATCCTGACTTGAGTTTATCAAAGCCATTTCCAGTTAACAAATTTAGCTTTGTCCGAAAAGTACTCAGAGATATTTTTGGCATAACTGGTCTTGTGCAGCGCTATGAATTAATTTTTAAAACTTTATTAACAAACGACACAAAAAAAGATGATGGTAAAAAAATTAGTGGATTTCAGTCAAAGAAAACACTTTTTGGCATACTCATCTCAAATATAATTATTTTTATTTCCTTTAGTACAGTTGGTGAGTGGTGGTATTATTTTGTATTTTGGCTTCTTCCCTTATTAACATTTTTTCAACTTTTTTTACGTATTCGAAACATAGCTGAACATGCTGGAGTAAAGGATAATTGTAATGATTTTAATAACGCCAGAACCACTTATGCAAATATTTTAGAAAGAACATTTGTTGCACCATATTACGTAAATTATCATTTAGAGCATCACTTACTCATGTTTGTTCCTTGCTATAAACTCAACGAGGCACATAAGTTGCTGCTAAACAAGGGGTATAAAGAAGAAATTGAAATAAAAGACGGATATATATCTTTACTTAGATCAGTAATAGTTTAACTGTTCATCATCATTTTTTGTACTTATGACATCAGATTTTGACAATACAGCCCTTAAAAAAGCTTTTGGCTCATTTGCGACGGGCGTTGCTGTTGCTACATCACACTCAAGTGGATTTACCATAAATTCATTTTCCTCTTTAAGTCTAAATCCACCATTAATTATTTTCAATATTTATAAAACAGAAACAGATCATGTAGATTTTTTAAAAAATAACTCTTTTGCGATTAATTTTCTTTCGCGTGAACAAGAAGAGATATCACGCTTATTTGCCACTAAAGACCCTGAGAAAGTTAATAAAACTCAACATTCTATTTCTGAGAATAAAAATATTATTTTGAAAGATACTTTAGGTCATATCGAGCTATCTGTTTTTCAACAAATTGATATAGCAGATCATGTGTTGGTTATAGGTCAAGTTCAAAACTTAGAGACTGATGACAACAAGAAGCCACTCATTTATTACAGAAGCAAGTATCAAAGTCTCAATGACTAACAACGCATTAGTTAGTAAGACGGTGCACCAAAATCATTTTGTTTTTCACTTCCTTTAAGGCAGAGAAAGAAAATTAATGTAATTATTCCAATGAAGGGAACCACAACAATCAACAACCACCAACCCGTTCTATTAGTGTCGTGAAGCCTTCGAATATAAAGAGCAATACTAGGCAAAATAAATAAGAAGTATAAAAAAATATACATGGGACCCAACATAATGGTTCCTGGAGAATTATTAAGATCTATCCCAAGTATCTGTAATTCAAACAATTGATCAAATTGTAAACCTATAAAACCAATGACTGTAGTGAATAAATAGAAGTACCAAAACTCTGAGCGAGTTGCTCTCGTTTTAAAGTCAAAGCATTTCACAAATGCATTATTGATTGATTTAACAAAGCTCATAATTAGTATAAGAATATTAATTTAATTAACTTATTATTACAAAAAAATATATAATCTTAAAATATGTCGAAACAACTTAGAATTGGTGGAGCAAGCGGCTTTTGGGGTGACTCTGTAGTGGCAACTCCTCAATTACTAAATGGAAATAACCTTAATTTTATTGTTTATGACTATCTTGCTGAAATAACCATGTCTATTATGGCTCGAGCCAGAGCGAAAGATCCCTCAAAAGGCTATGCCATTGATTTTGTTTTAAGTGTATTGAAATTAAATCTGAAGCAAATTGCTGATCAGAAAGTCAAAATTCTTAGTAACGCAGGAGGCGTTAATCCTCAAGCATGCGCAGAAGCTATTCGAGTGCTAATAAAAGAACTCAATTTAGACTTAAAAGTTGCAGTTGTATTGGGTGATGACTTACTTGAACATAAAGATAAATTTTTTGATAGTGGCGTTCAAGAAATGTACTCTGATGAAAAATTTCCAGAGATTGATAAAATCGCAAGCATCAACGCATATCTAGGAGCGTTCCCAATCGCACAAGCACTAAATAATGGTGCGGATATAGTAATTACAGGAAGAAGTGTGGATAGTGCCGTAACACTAGCCGCGTGCATTCATACTTACGGGTGGAAAGAAGATGATTACGACAAGCTTGCTTCAGGGAGTTTAGCGGGTCACATTATTGAGTGCGGTACTCAAAGTACTGGTGGAAATTTTACAGATTGGGAACTTGTTTCAAAAAATCTGCACATGATTGGTTATCCCATAGTGGATATATCTGAAAGTGGAGAATTTGTTTGCACAAAATCAAATAATACATCGGGATTAGTGAGCTTTGGAACTGTAGCAGAGCAAATGTTATATGAAATTGGTGATCCTCAAGCGTATATACTTCCAGATGTAGTCTGTGACTTCTCAAATGTTATTATTTCTGAAATTGGAAAAGATACAGTAAAGGTCTCGGGTGCAAAAGGATATCCTGCACCTCAACAATATAAAGTGTGCGCAACATACGCCGATGGTTTTAGAGCGGGCCATGTTTGTTCATTTGTGGGAATTGATGCTGCAAAAAAAGCAAGAACCTATGGAGAGGCAATATTTGAAAGAGCAAAAATGATTATGCGGATGATGAATATTCCTGACTTTGATGAAACCAGCATTGAAATCATTGGTGACAACAGCCAATATAGCAATAAAGGTCAAAATGCAGATAATAGAGAAGTTGTCTTAAAATTTGCTGCAAAACATCAAGACATCAGAGCAGTTGGCATAGTGTTGAAAGAGTCAGTAGGGTTGGGATTAGCAACGCCACCAGGCTTATCAGGTTTTGTTGGCGGTAGACCTAAGCCCTCGCCAATTATTAGATTGTTCTCTTTTATGGTTAACAAAGAAGATGTAAAAATTTTTATAGATTTAGAAGGCTCAAACAAAGAGTTTGCAGTTCATCAATCCAAAGAATTTAATATCTCCGAAATAGAAAAACCTAAACATCCAGCATTTGATGCGAAAGATGAAAAATTTACTGATGTTCCTTTAATTAAAATTGCATATGGACGAAGCGGAGATAAAGGTAACAAGGCGAATATAGGGATTATTTCAAGAGATCCTAAATTTTACCCTGCAATATGCAGTTATTTAACTGAAGATGTAGTTATGAAATGTTTTAAGAACTTTCTAGAAGGATCAGTTGAAAAATATTTGTTACCTGGATCCAATTCCATAAATTTTATACTCAATGATGTTCTTGGTGGCGGTGGGCCTGCTAGTCTAAGAAATGACCCTCAAGGGAAAGCTTATGCACAAATACTGCTAGACCAAATAATTCCTATACCTAAAAGATTGATGGATTGATAATGTCAGAACCATTACTGAATGTTGAAAATATTGAAACTTTTTATGGGCCCATTATGGCAATTAGGGGTGTCAGTTTCCAAGTGCAAGAGGGATCAATTGTAACAATATTAGGTTCAAACGGTGCAGGTAAGACAACAATTTTAAAGACAATTTCAGGCGCCATAGATCCTAGAAAAGGGAAAGTATTTTTGAGTGGAAGTGAAATACAAAAGAAGGACCCTGATAAAATACTTCGATTGGGCATGAGCCATGCACCAGAGGGAAGAGAAGTATTTCCTTACTGTTCAGTATTAGAAAATCTTGAGATGGGTGCTTACACTAGAAGTGATAGAAAAGGCATACATAAAGACATTGAACAGGTTTATGATTACTTCCCTATTCTAAAGGAAAGAAAAAATCAGACTGCTGGATTACTTTCTGGTGGTGAACAGCAAATGCTTTGTATTAGTCGTGCTTTAATGAGTAAGCCAGAGATTATGCTTTTAGATGAACCTTCATTAGGCTTGTCGCCAAAACTTGTTAAAGAAATTTTTGAGATTATAATCAGAATTAATAAAGAATTAAAAACAACAATATTACTGGTTGAACAAAATGCGAATATTGCATTAAGTAACTCTGATTTTGGATACGTTTTAGAGTTAGGAAGAATAGTCATGGAAGGCAATAGTAAAGAATTACTTGAGAAAGAAGACATTAAAGAATTTTATCTTGGACAACAAGATGAAGGCATTAGAGGGGAAAGACGCTGGAAAAAGAAAAAAATGTGGAGATGAATACAATACCAAAATTATTTTGGAATTCAGTTAAATCTCGAGCAGATAGAGTTGCCATGCGAGAAAAAGATCTAGGTATTTGGCAAGAAATTTCATGGACTGTATATGGAGAAAAAGCAAAACTAACTGGCTTAGCACTCCACACACTTGGACTCGAAAAAGGTAACGTCGTATCAATTGCTAGTGAGGGAATGCCTGAGTGGCTCTATACAGACATGGGAACCATTGGTGCAGGAGGTATTTCAAGTGGAATTTATACAACAGACTCAGCTGAGCAGGTAAAGTACTTAGTAAACGATAGTTCAACGAAGTTTTATTTTGCTGAAAATGAAGAACAACTTGATAAAATATTAGAAGTAAGAAGTGAATGTCCCACACTGAAGCAGATTATTGTTTTTGATATGGAGGGATTAAATGAATTTCATGACGATCAAGTCATTAGTTATGAAGAGTTTTTAAAAATTGGTGAAAAGGCAAATCAAGAAAAGCCTGATCTATGGGAAAGTTTAATTAACAATGTTAATTCTAGTGATATTGCCATCTTGGTTTATACATCTGGCACAACAGGCCCGTCCAAAGGGGCCATGATCAACCATGAAAATATACTTTATTCAATCAACACTGGTTACGACATTTTTGAAACGATGGAACATGAGGAGCAATTATCATTTCTTCCATTATGTCATATATTAGAACGCTCAGTATCAGTTATGATACCTTTGAAAACCGGCGCTGTTGTTAATTTTGCAGAGAGCATAGATACAGTTCCTGAAAATATTCGTGAAGTTTCTCCAACTGTATTTATTGCTGTACCAAGAATATGGGAAAAGTTTTATTCATCCATAACAATCTTAATGAAAGATGCGACTTTTATAGGCAAGTACTCATATCAATTTTCAATAAACGTAGGCTCCAGATATAAAGAGTACTTCATCGACGGCAAGGTACCTCCTTTATCTCTTAAAATATTATATTGGCTGTGCAACCAATTAGTTTTAAAAAATATCAAAAAACTGCTTGGTCTCAATAATTGTCGTTACGGTTTAAGCGGAGCTGCTCCTATATCTCCTGAGTTAATTAATTGGTATTTATCTCTTGGTGTAGATATGAGGGAGGGGTGGGGCATGACAGAAACCTCTGGAGTAGGTACAGCTTTCTATTCACGAGAAATAAAACTTGGGCATGTTGGTAGGGCAGTTAATGATTCAGAAATTAGAATTGCAGACGATGGTGAAATCCTTTTTAAAGGACCTGGAGTTTTCTGTGGTTATTTAAATAAACCCGAACAAACAAAAGAAACACTAATAGATGGATGGCTACATACAGGCGATGTTGGTGAAATGGACAATTATGGCAATGTAAAAATTACTGATAGGAAGAAAGACATAATAATTACCGCTGGTGGTAAAAATATCTCTCCATCTGAAATAGAGAATGAATTAAAATTTAGTCCTTTTGTATCAGACGCAGTTGTCATAGGAGATAAAAGAAAGTTTCTATCCTGTTTAATCATGATAGATGAAGAAAATGTAATGAAGCACGCACAAGACAATGATATTCCGTTCTCAAACTTTGAAAGTTTATGCAAATCTAAGGATATTATTGAACTAATTGACAATGAAGTATCTTCAGTTAATAAAAAATTTGCAAATGTAGAGCAGATTAAGAAATTCTCCCTTATTGATACACAGCTAACAGCTGAGGATGATGAGCTGACACCAACAATGAAATTAAAACGAAAATTCATTAATGATAAGTACAGGTCTGTAATTGATCAAATGTATCAATCTGCTTGATTTTCAGCCTCGATCTCATTAATATTTCAATATATTTAAAGGGGCAGTTTATGAAAAAATTATTAACTTTTGTTTCAATCTTATTTGTTTATTCGACATCAAGCTTTGCTGATCAGGGTGTCAGCGATGATGAGATAATGCTTGGTATGCATACGGATATTAGTGGTCCTGTCTCGTCTTTTGGAAAGTATTCGGTAGAAGGCGCTAAGATGAGAATTGATGAAATTAATGCAGCTGGTGGAATTAATGGCAGAACTTTAAAGCTTGTAGCTGAAGATCATCAATACCAAGTCCCAAGAGCGGTTCAAGCGGCAAACAAGTTAATTAATAAAGATAAAATATTTTTAATGGTAGCAAGCTTAGGCACGCCTATGAACAATGCAGTATTTCAGCTGCAAGAACAAAAAAATATACCCAACTTATTTCCTTTGTCATCTGCGCGTTCAATGGCAGAACCATTTCACAAATTAAAATTTGGAGCCCTATCAACATATTATGATCAAATAAGATCTGGAGTTAAGTGGGCTGTAGAAGTTAAGAATATGGATAAAATTTGCGTTCTTTATCAAGACAATGATTTTGGACAAGAGACATATGACGGAGTAGTGGATCAGTTGGAAGAAATGAACATGTCATTACATGAAAAAACTACAAACAAACCAACCGATACCGATTTAACTGCACAGATTACAAAACTAAAAAATGCAAACTGTGAGGCTGTTGCAGTGGGTACTATCGTAAAGGATACGATATTAGCTTATACAAAGGCTCGGCAAATGGGATGGGATGCTCTATTTTTTGGCCAGGTAGCGAGTTTTCACCCAGTAATAGCAAGTCAGCCTGACGGAGTTACAGATGGTTTTTATACATTTGCTCAATTTGATACGCCAAGTAGAGAAAATTGTGATGAGTGGGTTTGTAATTGGATAGATAAATATGAAAGTATATACGGAAACAGTCCCAATATTGGATCAGCTTACGGGTATATGTACGCAGATATCACCGCAAAGGCGATTAAGATAGCCGGAAGTGATTTGAATGTAGAATCATTTACCAGTGGACTCGAGTCAATTGATAATTATGAGATGCCTTTTGGTGAGTCAGTTTTATCTTGGGGTCCAGACAAGCATTTAGGTTCAAGTGATGCATATCTATTTGTTGTAGAAGACGGAAGATTTGTTCGCGCTGACAGTATGAAATATGAGTACTAAAATTCTTAAGACTCTATCGTCGGTTTTTTTATTTATTTTTTTATCTAATGAACTATTAGCTGATCAAGGAATCAGTTCTGATCAGATACTCATTGGCATGCACACAGACATTAGCGGTCCAGCATCAATGATTGGCAAACAAAGTGTAGATGGTGCCAATATGCGTTTTAATGAATTTAATCAAAATGGCGGAGCTTTTGGAAGAAAAGTTAAGTTTATTGTTGAAGACCATCAATATACTGTACCAAGAGCAGTACAAGCTGCCAATAAGTTACTCAGAAAAGACAAAGTAGCATTTATGATGGGATCATTGGGCACACCCATGAATAATGCTGTGATGACTGATCAATTAGCAATGAATGTTCCAAATTTATTTCCACTCACGGCCGCACGATCAATGTTCGATCCTTTTGATCGATTAAAATTTACATCCGGTTCAACTTATTATGATCAAATCAGAACAGGCATCAAGTATTTGGTTGAAAACAATAATCGTGAAGCTGTATGCATACTTTATGAAGATACAGACTTTGGACAAGAGATCGTTGATGCTGCATACGATCAAGTAGAAGCAATGGGAATGACAATCGTTGAAAGTGCTTCTGCTAAGCCAACAGATACCGATTTCACTGCCCAAATTAAAAAACTATCAAACGCAGGTTGTGATTTGGTTGCTATGGGCACAATTGTGCGAACGACCATATTACCTTTCATGAAATCTAAGGAAATTAATTGGACGGATGTAGATTTTGTAGCTACTTCAGCAAGTTATTACACGGTCGTAGCAGAACAGCCAAATGGTGTAATGAACGGCTTATACTGTTTAAACTCTCTAGTCTTTCCATATTATGATACGGCTAATAGCGATGAGAGAGCATGGTGGGATAAGTTTAATTCATTATATGGCACGGAGCCAAATACCGGTGCAATATATGGATATATATTTGCTGACATGGTCGTCGAAGGCATCAAAAGAGCTGGCCAAGACTTAACTGTTGAATCCTTTATTGCTGCGTTAGAAACTTTAAAAGATTTTGAAGATCCATTAAAACTAGGATCTGTGACATTTAATGAAAACAAAAGACAAGGAAGTAACATTTCATATTTTTTCCAGGTTCAAGATGAGAGGTTCAAAGTAATCTCAGGTCCAATTAATTACTGAGTGCAATAATTTTGAGTACATCAGCTGTCTTAGTCGCAAACGGTGAAAAACCTGTTTCAAATTACGCAAAGCAACTTATTGAGCAAAATAATATTAGAATTTGCGTTGACTCAAATTTAAGTTTCTTCCAAGAATTAGATATTGAACCAGATGTTATTATTGGTGACCTGGATACAGTAGAAATTAATACAGCTAGTCCTAAAAGCACCATAATAAATGAGGAAAATCAAAATAAAACTGATCTAGAGAAGTCATTGGATTACTGCATTGCTAAAAATATTAAGAATATTTTTATAATTGGCGCAACAGGTGAAAGAGACGATCATAACTTGGCCAATATTCTGATCGCACAACAATATTCAGATGATCTTAATATTGAAATAGTTACTAATTTCTTTCAGATATATTTTGTCAATGGTAGTAAAGCAATTTTAGAAAAGAAATACAGAAGCTTATCCATGATCTCTTCGATTAACGATAACAGAATTACAACATCAGGCCTTGAATACAATTTATCTGATCAAAAACTAAATTCATTTTCTCACGGTATAAGTAATCGAATTATTTCTGATAAATGTTTGATTAAATCAGAGGAAAAACTAATTTTATTTATAGAGATAGAATGACGGATAAGATTGGAATCATTGGTGCTGGAATATCTGGCCTTACTTTAGGCTGCATACTAGTAAAGGGTTCACAAAATTGTACTATTTATGAGAAGCTAGATGGCCCAAGTAACTATGGTGCTGGTATTTCTCTTTCTCCTAATATTATTCGCTTATTAGATGAACTAGAAATCTTAGAAGAGGTTGAAAAAGAATCTTGTCTTCCTATCGACATTGTATGGAGAGATAATGTTGGGAAAGTAATCAGAGAAGTCAATGTAAGTGAATTTGGTAAACTTATCACTACAAATAGAAAGATATTGATTAAACATCTACTGGATAAGTACTTGTCACTTGGTGGAAAAATAGAATTTTCACATGAGCTGGTTAAGATTAGAAACGAGAAAGAGCTTCTTTTTCAGAACGGAAATGAAGCCCATGTTGATTTTATTGCTGGCTGTGATGGAATTAAATCCTTTGTAAGATCAAATTACATCAAAAATGATTCACCGAGATTTACTGGATATACTGCATGGAGAGGTATCGGTACGTCAGATAGCAAAAGAATAAATATCTACCTTGGACCACGAAGTCATATTGTTTGCTACCCTATCAACAATTCTCTTGAAACAAGTTTTATAGGAGTCACCAAGAATAATGCTAAAAATAATGAGTCATGGAGAGAAGAGGGCACTCATGATCAATTAATAAGTGATTTATCTGATTATGGAGATTTTATACATTCATTGTTTAAATCTTCAGAAAAAGTATTTCGATGGGGTTTATATGATCGAAATAAATTAAATAATTTTTCAAAAGGGAATATTACTCTCTTAGGAGATTCTGCTCATCCAATGATGCCTTTTTTAGGGCAGGGTGGGGCAATGGCCTTTGAGGATGCTTTCGTTCTTGGCAAGCTACTTCTAAAATTACCAAGCTATGACTTGGCGCAAGTGAGATATAATGACCTAAGAAGGAAAAGAGTAAATTACATAAAAAGTTCTTCAGCGCTTCAAGGCTACGTTAATCATTTGACTAGCCCTCTTTTAAAAAATGTCAGAGACTACTTACTAAAAAATACAAATATAGCTATGAGAAGAACCAAGAATATTTATAATTATGATACTTTAGAAAAACTGATATAAATTTATCATGAGCAATTTACCAAACACCAAAGCTTGTAACTTACAATTAGAAGATGAATGGTTAACCATTTCATTTAATCAACCTGAAAAGCGAAATGCTCTTACAGAAGAACTGACCACCGATATAAAGAATATTTTTGACGCTTTCAGAGAAGATTTGAGTGTTAGAGGCGTAACATTCAGAGGCGAAGGGGGTATATTTTGTGCCGGTGGTGATTTAAAGATGTTTAAAACAGGTTTCCAGGGAGGCGAGCAAGGCATGAAAGATGTGCATCATGCGAGTGAAATGACAGGATTATTTTTTGATATGATTAACTCATACCCCAAGCCAGTAATTATGCTGGCTGAAGGAGCTGCCATGGCTGGAGGACTTGGAATGTTATGCGCTGGCGACATTGTTGTTGTCACAGAAGATTGTAAATTTGCTCTGACTGAAACTACGCTTGGTATTCCTCCCGCGCAAATTGCACCTTTTGTCTCTCAAAGAATTGGTCTTGCAAAGGCCAGAAGAATTATGCTGACAGCAGCAAGGTTTACTGGAAAAGAAGCACATGAAATGGGTTTAGCTGATTTTGTTGCAAAAGATGCTGATGATTTAAAGGTTATAGAAGCTGATATAAAGAAAGGCGTTCTCAAATGTGCACCGGGAGCCAATGCAGTAACAAAAGAAATTGTTTTAGCTACGCGACATCTAACACGAAAAGAAATGATAGAATTTGCAGCAAAGGGATTTGCGGAACGAATGTTGAGCGATGAAGGTAAAGAGGGAATATCTTCATTTATTGAAAAGAGAAAGCCAAAGTGGACAAAATGACTGATGCTAAAACATCTTTACCGCAAGCCTATGATTTCTGTGATGAAAGTAACGCAGTATATGATTTACTGTCAAATCTATCAGACAATGATTTCAATGAGAAAACTCAATTCAAAGGATGGACGATCAATAATGTAATTGGTCACCTTCATGTATGGAACCATGCTGCAGATTTGTCATTAATAGACGGTGAGGAGTGGAAAAATTTTGCAAACGCAGCACTTGAAATGATTGGCAAAGGATCAACCATGAACCAGTTTGAAGAAACTATTACTCAAGGCAAACAAGGAAAAGAATTACTGGATACATGGAAGAATTATTATGAAGATATGACAACAAGGTTTGCTGCTGCAGATCCAAAAAAGAGAGTTAAATGGATGGGGCCCGATATGAGTGCCCGGTCCTCGATTAGCGCAAGACACATGGAAACCTGGGCGCATGCACAAGAACTTTATGACTCACTTGGTGTTGATCGAATTAATCAAGATAGAATTAAGAATATTGTGATTATTGGAAATAATACGTTTAAGTGGTGCTACACAGTTCATCAAAAGCCATTACCAAAAGATACTCCCTATTTAAAACTGACCTCACCATCTGGAGAAATTTGGGAATTCAACGATCCAGCAAATGAAAATATTATTGAGGGGTTAGCTGAAGAATTTTGTCAAGTTGTTACTCAAGTACGAAATATAAAAGATGTTGACCTAAAACTCGTGGGAGATGTTGCAAATGAATGGATGTCTATTGCACAGTGTTTTGCAGGAGGAGCTGAAAAACCACCTGAACCAGGAACTAGAAAAAAAGTAATTCGATAAATTTAAAATGGCGCTGATAAAGCTAGCGGTGAATACGTTTCAGCATCAGCCTTTAACCAAGATTCAAAATCTTTCTTTGCTTTATCTGTAAGAGTAAGCGATTTAACTCGCATATCTTTTACTAAGGGCTCCTTGAATATAAAGCCCTCTTCAATACCATTTTCTATAATTGATTGAATTGAAGATTTTGAGCCTACTTTAGAAGGGATTGACTTGCAAATGTCTTGAAATGAAGCAACATACTCATCTTTGAATGTTGCTAATGCTATAATGAGCATTACGTTCCAATGCAAAGGTGTTCTGAAGATAAAATTAGTCAACGGAACCGTTAATTCATACTCATAAAACTTTAGAGAATTTTCGATTGAAGCTACAATTTTTTCTTTATCAACAGTCATTTGCAAAGAATTACTACTGTATCCTGGTAGTAATAAAATACTTAAATTTGGTAGTAATATTTAAGCAATTTTCACTTTCGATAGTCGATCATGAATTATGCTTTCAGCATCTGAGATAATCCTATCCACAAGCTCTTTACAAGATGGAATATCGTGTATCAATCCAGCAACCATTCCACAGCTCCAAGCACCTGCTTCCATTGTTCCCTCTTGCATAATTTTTGGATAAACGCCAGCAACCTCGCCAAAAATATCTTGAATTTGAAGATTGTCACCTTGAGCTTTTTCCTTATCGAGTATGCGAGTCACAGCGTCATTTTTTAAAACCCTTTCAGTATTCTTTAGAGGTCTCATAATCAGTTCTGTATCGAGTTCGCTTGCATTCACGAGGGCATCTTTAACATTTTGGTGAACAGGAGCTTCTTTTGTCGCAATAAATCGTGTTCCCATGTTTATGCCTTCAGCACCCATAGCGAGCGCCGCTACTAATTGTTGCCCGTTACCCATGCCACCTGATGCTACAAAAGGAATTGTTAATTCTTCATATGCTCTAGGCAATAGTATCATATTAGGAATGTCATCTTCACCTGGATGACCGCCACATTCAAAACCATCAACACTAGCTGCATCGCAACCAATTTTTTCAGCTTTTAATGAATGTCTTACAGAAGTACATTTGTGAATTACTTTTATGCCAGCATCTTTTAAAAGGGGCATAAATTTTTCTGGACTCCTTCCAGCTGTTTCTACAATTTTAACTCCACCTTTAACAATAGACTCAATGTATCCAGGGTAATCAGGATTTGCGAATCCAGGCAAGAACGTCAAGTTCACACCGAAAGGTTTGTCAGTCATATCATGACATCGTGCAATTTCATCAGCAAGAGCTTTTGGGGACTCTTGAGTTAAACCGGTAATAATACCAAGTGCGCCTGCATTAGAAACTGCAGCTGCCATTTCAGCGAAACCAACGTAGTGCATTCCACCTTGAATTATTGGGTGTTCAATTCCAAACATTTCTGTAATTTTCGTTTTAATCATGATCTTCCTATGGTTAGAGTATTGTAAATAAATAAAATTATGAGAGTAATGTTATAATACTTTAGAAAAATAAATAGGAGTAAATTATGGTTAATTATATTAAATGGGGCAGCACTTGCTTTATACTTGTGGGAATTTTACTTACAAATCTGAATATTTACCCATTGAATATATTCGTACATGGAACAGGAGCTATTGGTTGGACTACCGTTGGATACTTGACTGCGGATAGAGCAATATTAACTAATTTTGGGCTTCAAATACCGCTGTTTATAGTTGGAAATATATACCTTTTGACCTAATTTAGTTAAGTGAGCAAAGAAGAAGTTATCAATATATTTGGAGATAAAATAGAAGCATGTTGTCATGATCCAGTGACCGGCTATTTTCGTGATGGTTTTTGCAATACGGATGAACACGATTTTGGAAGTCACGTAGTCTGTGCTGAAATCACAGAGGATTTTCTTATATTTAGCAAAGGCATGGGAAATGACTTATCTACACCAAGACCTGAGTTTAATTTTCCTGGTTTAAAAGAAGGTGATCGATGGTGTTTATGTGCGCTCAGATGGAAAGAGGCCTACGATGCTGGAGTAGCACCTCGTGTGTATTTAGAGAGCTGTCATTTAAATGCTTTATCTTATGTAACCAAAGACCAGCTTGAAGAATTTGCAGTAAATAAAATAAATTAGTAATTATGAAAATATTAATAACAATTTTTATATACATTTTATTTTCATCAATTTCATATGCATCAGAGTACAAGCTTGAAAAAGTAATCGATAATTTGAATAAACCATGGGGCATGAGCTTCATTAATGACAGTGAATTGTTTCTCACTCAAAAAACTGGTGAAATTTTAAAAATTAATTTGAAAACAAAAGAAGTGATCAATTACGATCATGAGCTGAAAGTTGTGCAACCTCATTGGCAAGCAGGTATGCTTGATATCTTGTATAGCAATGATGAATTATTTGTTAGTTATACAGAGGACATGGGGAATGATAAAACTAGCACATCTATTGCAAGAGGCCTTATTCAAGATAATGAATTGATAAGCTTAAAAAATATTTTTCAGTCACAGCCACCTCTATGGGACAATATACATTGGGGCTCTCGACTAATGATTAAAGATGATCTTTTGTATGCAAGTGTGGGTGAGAGAGCACAAGGCAGCGTCACTCAAGATCCAACAAATCATATAGGCAAGATTATAAGAATAAATCGAGATGGTTCCGCCCCTGAAGATAATCCATTTTCGTCTGAGCCAGACTGGCTTCCAGAAGTCTTTCAAATTGGACTAAGGAACCCTCAAGGAATGGCATTAAATCAAAATAATAATTCTATTTATATTACAAACCACGGGCCAAAAGGAGGAGACTTCTTTGGTGAAGTTGTAAAAGGCACTAATTATGGTTGGATGGATGTAGCATGGGGTGGAACTGACTACGATGGCTCTATAATTGGCGATGGGAGTGCTTGGAAAGAAGGTCTGCTTAAGCCAATTTATAGATGGATCCCTTCAATAGCGGTTAGTGATATGACCTTTTATAAAGGCAACCTTTTTCCGGAGCTAAAAGATAAAGTCATTTTAACCAGCTTAAAAGCCCAACGACTAATTAGCTTAGATTTTAATGAAGGTAAGGCGTCTAATGAAACTGTCTTAATAGAAGGTATGGGACGATTACGTGATGTTGAGCAAAATGATGCTGGTGAAATATTTGTCATTATAGATGATGACAACAGCGGAATATGGAAATTAGTTAAAAAGTAATGTTTTATGTTTATTTAATTTCTAAAATCCTTCTCTTTTATCTGCTTCCATATTTTGCCATCACTCGAAAAGCTAGCAAGACACTTATTAATATTAAATCAATATTACTATTCTCATGGTTAGTTTATCTAGCCTTTCTGACCTACATACCTTTTATCGATTATTATTTTGAAAATGAAGTAAACATACAATACCTCGTTCCAGATTATATTCTTTTCTTGATAATAATTATTTTTTTAATTATTCCATTTAGTTATTTTTTTTACTTTGATAAGGCAATTAATAAATTTAAAAAATTAACACTTATCTTTGGAATACTATTTTTAATTATTTCATCTGTAATAATTTTTGGACTAGAAATATTTAATCATCAAAAAAGAATACCTCTTGAGAATATTTGTTACCAGCAACACAGCACAAATGAAGAAATGTTAGAATGCTGTTTAAACGCTGAATATATTTGGCAAGAAGGATTTAGCTATTTATCTGAAACTCCTGTAAACTGTAAAAAATATATGAATTGGAATGATTAGTTTTGAGTAGTATAAATTTATTAATTGGTAGGATAATTATAGGTATCTACTTTCTTGTGTTTGGTGCCGTCTTCAAGATATTTAATTACAATTTGACACAGGAATATATGTTTAACCATGAAGTGCCTTATACGGATGTAGCGCTGGTAGTGA
>QBZD01000015.1 GCA_003282485.1 Pelagibacteraceae bacterium AG-333-C14 | reverse complement strand
CATATATTAATGAAGTAAATAAATTCTTTAATGATAATAAGCCATGGGAATTATTTGATAAAGATATAGGTAAATTCTCTGATACACTAGCTCTTACTGCAGAGAGCATTAAAAAGATCGCGTTTTTGATTAATCCTATTATGCCAGAAACTTCAAATAAAATACTTACTATGCTTGGAGTGCGTATTGAAAATTTTAGCTTTGAACAAGAAAAATTAACATTAATAAGTGGAAATAATTTAGGTGAAATAAGTCATTTATTTTCAAGGATCGATCATGATAATTGATAGCCACTGCCATTTAATGCACGAAAATAATACTGAACCATTAGATAAAATAATTTTAAATGCATCAAAAAATGAAGTGTTTAAATTACTTAATATTTCAACAAAGTTTGATGAATTTGAATCATTAATTGAAATTTCTAACAATTATAAAAATATATTTTGCTCGCTTGGTATACATCCGCATGAATCACACAGCATGAATGATGAAATAAAAAAAATAATATTTGACTTGTGTAAAAATAAAAAAGTAGTGGGCATCGGTGAAACTGGGTTAGACTTTTTTTATAATAATTCAGATAGAAATACTCAAATTAATAGCTTCATAAAGCATATTGAAATTGCTCAAGAACTTAAATTACCTTTAATTGTTCACATGCGTGATGCAGAAAAAGATACACTTGAAATAATTAAAAATTACAACCAGAAACAAGAATTCTCAGGTGTAATCCATTGCTTTACAGGTTCATTAGAGTTCATGGAGAGTTTATTGCCTTATGATTTTTACTTTTCCTTAAGTGGCATCGTAACATTTAAAAATTCAAATAAATTGAGGGAAACAGTAAAAAATATTCCATTGAATAAAATACTTGTCGAGACAGATTCTCCATATTTAGCACCTGTTCCTATGAGAGGTAAGGTGAATGAGCCTGCGTACTTAACTCATACTGTTGATTATGTCTCAAAAATGTTTAATCTCAGTTTTAAAGATTTCTCTGAAATTACTACAAAAAACTTTTTTAATTTATTTCAAAGAGCATATTAAATAATGAAAATTAATTTACCAGCATCTATAGGTGAGCTTTTTGATAAAATAACCATTCTTGAAATCAAAAAATTAAAGATTAAAGATAAGACTAAACTAAAAATTGTAAATCAAGAGCTTTCACTGTTAAAAAAGGTTGTAATAACAAAAAGAATTAATAGAAGGAAGTTGGCGCCTACAATAAAGCAGTTAAAAAATATTAATTTACAACTATGGAATGTTGAAGACAAATTGAGAATTTTCGAAAAGAACAAGTCATTCAAAAAGGATTTCGTAAATTTTGCGCGTAAAGTTTATCATATGAATGATAAAAGGGCATTTTTGAAAAATGAAATTAATATAAAAACGAACTCATTGATCAGTGAAGTAAAATCTTATGAAGAATACTAAGTACAGTTTAGCATCAGATTCTTGGGGTGAAGAAGAAATTTCAGCAATAAATGATGTTATTAAATCTAATAAATTTACTATGGGGCCGAAAGTCAAAAAATTTGAAGAAGAATTTGCCAATTATCACAAAGCTGATTATGCAATTATGGTGAATTCAGGTTCTTCAGCAAACTTACTTATGATAGCATCATTATTCTATTCTAATGACCACGATCTAAAAAAAGGAGATGAGGTGATTGTGCCGGCTGTTAGTTGGAGCACAACATACTATCCAGTGTATCAATACGGACTTAAACTTGTATTTGTAGATATAGATAGAAAAACATTAAATATTGACCCTAAAGAAGTCATTAAGGCAATTAACCAAAAAACTAAATTAATTTTTGCTGTAAATCTTCTTGGAAATCCTAGTGATTTAGAGGAATTAAAATCTATATGTAAAAAGAACGAGATTATATTAATTGAAGATAATTGTGAGAGTTTAGGGGCAAAGTATAATGATAAGTATACAGGCACTTGTGGTTTAATGGGCTCATTTAGCTTCTTTTTTTCACATCATATGCAGACAATGGAAGGTGGTATGATACTTACAAATGATAAAAATCTGTATGAACTATGCTTATCATTAAGAGCTCACGGCTGGATAAGAGATTTACCAAAAGATAATACTATCGTTAATAAAACAGGAAATCCTTTTTATGACTCATTTAATTTTGTATTACCAGGTTATAACGTAAGGCCCTTAGAAATGAGTGGTGCCATAGGTTCTATTCAATTAAAAAAATTGTCTAGCTTTATTGATAAAAGAAGAAAAAACGCTAAAGTATTCAAAGCATTATTTGAAAATGAATCTAACATTAGAATCCAGCATGAAACTCAAGTTTCTTCATGGTTCGGGTTTTCACTAATTTTAACTAATTCATTGTCTGGACAGAGAGACAACCTTGTTGATATTTTAACTCAAAATAATATTGAATGTAGGCCAATTGTTGCTGGCAACTTTACTAAAAATCCGGTAATTAAATTTTTAGATTATGAAGTTTGTGGAAATCTAGCTATTTCTGATGAAATACATCAAAATGGATTTTTCGTTGGAAATGATTTTAGAGATTTATCAAATGAAATAAATTGGCTATATGGTTTAATTAAGGATTTTGAAAAAAACATTTAATAAAAAAAATATGAAGCGAGCATTAATTACAGGCATAACTGGTCAAGATGGGGCATACTTGTCAAAACTTTTAATCGATAAAGGATATAAAGTATTTGGAACAGTGAGGAGAAGCACTTCAGAGAAATTTGTTAACCTTAAATATCTTAATGTGTATGATAAAATAAAATTTTATGACTTCGATTTATTAGAACTTAGTAATATTCAGAATGTAATAAAAGAGACTAAACCTCACGAAATCTATAATCTGGCTGCACAAAGTTTCGTGCCGACTTCTTTTCAAGTTCCTATTGTCACTACCGATATTAATTCTCTTGGAACCTTAAGAATTCTTGACTCGATAAATTCAATTAATAAGAAAATAAAGTTTTATCAAGCTTCTACATCCGAAATGTTTGGAAAGGTTGCACAAATTCCCCAATCAGAAAACACACCATTTTACCCCAGAAGTCCATACGGGGTTTCAAAAGTCTTCTCTCACTGGATAACAATTAACTATAGAGAGTCATACAATATTCACGCATCTTCTGGCATTTTATTCAATCATGAGTCGCCATTGAGAGGCAGCGAGTTTGTAACAAAAAAAATCACATCCACTCTAACAAGGATAAAATACGGGTCTAAAGAAACTTTAAGAGTTGGCAATATTAATGCCAAAAGAGATTGGGGTTTTGCAGGAGATTATGTTTATGCTATGTGGTTAATGCTTCAGAAAAAGAATCCAGATGATTTTGTTATTTCAACTGGAAAAACACATAGCGTAAGACAATTTATTGATTTAACACTCAGTTATTTAAAATTTGATTATGAATGGGTGGGCAAGGAGATGAACGAAAGAGTAGTTAATAAGGAAAATGGCAAAACTATTATGAAGATTGATAAAGAGTTTTTTAGACCAGCCGAAGTTGATTTGTTAATAGGTAATCCAGGTAAAGCTAAGCGTCAGCTAAAATGGAAACCAAAAACAAGTTTAAAACAATTAGTAAAATTAATGGTCGATTACGATGAAAATCAAATAAAAAATGCTTAATGGCATTAAATGATAAATCTATATTATTTATAGATAACTCTAGCTCTGACTTTACAGGTTTAGACCTCAACACCACTAAAGTAAGAGGAACAGAAAGCTCGTTAATATTACTCGCTGAGAGCTTAGTTAAAAATAATATCTATGTAAAAGTACTTACTGAAATAAATGAAGATGTTTCATGTAACGGTGTTATCTATAGTAATAAAAATGTTCATCAAGAGACACGTTTTGATTTATGTGTTGCAATATCAAATGCAAACTTATTTGATAAGATATCAGCAAAAAAGAAAGTTGTATGGTCAAATTCGTTACAGCCTTTTGAAAAATTTTTAAGAAAAAAACAATTATTTCCATTTCTAAAGCACAAGCCTGAAGTAGTTACCATGTGTAATTATCAATTTTATAAAAGAAGCTATTTAACATCTATGTATGGTAAACATATGATATCTCTTTCTGTAGATCCGAGATTTTACACTGAAAAAGTTGATTTAGAAAATATCCCAAGCCCATATGCGCTTAACAATGTTAGATCACATAGAAATTTAGACTGGCTTATTGATATATGGACTAAGAGCTTTAATAATAAAAATGGAAAAGCAAAGCTTTTTATTAACCCCAATTTAATTGAATATACCGATGAAATGAAAGAATCAAATATTTATGAAAGAAAATTTGGTTCAAGAGATGACCTTATAAATGAATTAAGAAATACAAGAGTATTTGCATATACAGGGCATAAATCTGATATTTGGGTATTAACTGTAGAAGAGGCAGTGCAAATGTGTGTTCCAATTGTTACTTATGGAATTGGATCAGTTGAAGATAGGGTAATACATAATGAAACTGGGTTTATTGCAAAGAATGATGAGGAATTTGCAAAATATCTTGAAATGCTCTTATTCAACGATGAATTTTACAATAAGATAAGACGTAAAATGTTCAAAAGAAGAGGTTTTAAAAATTGGGATTTCATAGCTGATATATGGATAAAAAAATTCTTATCTTAAAAAATGATAGAGTTGGTGATTTTTTTCATTCTTTGAGAAATATACAGCACATAAAAGAATATTACTCTAATCACAAAATAGAAATATATTTATCTAAAATAAATATTAGATTTTCAGGAGTATTCAATTCAAATGAATTGTTATTACAAGAGGTGAATTATAATTTGTCCATAGTAGAGAAATTAAAATTATTTTATAAATTAATGCAAAATGATTATGAATATGTTTTTATATTATCGCCAAAAAATTTTTATTATTATCTTCCTTTAATTTTTCGAAGAATCAAATTTCTTGCATTATGTGTTGATGGAGTGAAACGTAAAAGGCCAAGTACTTTTCTGCGTAAATATTTATTTAAGTTTTATGTTAATGATAGGTCGAAAAATATAAAAAAATTACCTATTTATGAAATGGAACAGAAATTACTAGAGAATGTAATGCCAATTGCCAAATCAAATAAGCGCAATGATTATTTAAAATATGACCCTAAAGGAAAAAGACTTAATGCTCTTTTTCATTACAAATCTGAAATATTTGGAGATATTAATGACAATATAGATCAGTTTAATAATTTTTTTTCTCAATTAGTAAGAAAATTTAATATATACATTAAAATTAGTACTGACATAGAACTTAACAGCTCAAGCGAAGAGCTAGTTAATGCTTTTAAAAATAACCACAACATTAAATTTCTGGGGCCCGTAGATGCAGAAAGTTTAATGAAAGAAATAGGGGATTCAGATTTAATTATTAGCCCGCACGGTGCCATTTCTTGTATTGCAGGCTATTATAATAAAAATATTATTGATATATTTGATAGAACAATAACCAGAAATGCATTTTCTGAATTTAAGCCATATACCAATGGTTATTACCAATTTATATTCAAATCATTAGACTTAAATAAGACTTTTTTAAAAATAATGTATAAAATCAATAACATATATCTCTAAACTGATAATTTACTTTATATGTTATACTAATGAATTAAGTCATTGTAATTTATAAATTAATATAATTTAACATAATATATATTATACGAATTTAATATATATATAATACTTAATATTTAAATTTAAATAAATTAGTACATTCTATCAAAAAATTAAAAAAGGAGAAAATATGGATGAAGCAATGCAATTATACCAACTAGCCCAACCTGAAATATCTACATTTACAATATATCAAATGGGCAGAGTTGCTAATGCAATGGTGTTTATAGGAACAATACTTGCAATTTGGCTTTCATTAAGAATGGCAATACAGGTTCGAGATAGGCCTGATATGAATGTTGCGACTAAAGTATTGTCATCATTGTTTGGAATTCTTGTTGTTTACGGGACTTATATAGCATGGACTGTAAATCAAGGAATAATTACTGGAACTTATAAAGCATTAGAAAGAATTAAAGAAGTTATGCCAGAAGGATATGAAATGTCTGCTGCTGCTGAGGGATTTCTTGAGTATTACTCAAATTTAAGTGAACCACTGGCCTATCCAGGCATAGCGGGGTCTTTATTTCTGTTGGTAGTCCTTGTAATGATTTTAGGAACCATTTGGGGTCCAAAAAATAATTAATAGCTAAAATTATAAGCCCTTTTTTTAAAATCAGGGCTTATAAGAAATATTGAACAAGAGGCCAACTATAATCATTGGATGGCTTGTTGTTAAAAGCTATGTCTAGGAAATAATTGGTTATAATTTTGTCATTATAATTCTTATGACCCCTCTCCCATCCTTTCTTAGCGATTCTCTTTGCTTCATCTTCATTATCTAGATAATAATTAATCTTTATACCAAATTCATTTAAATCCTCAGGATCAAAATAAACAACCTCATCTTTTGTGAATAGATCTTCTAATCTTGAATTTTTATCTACAAAAATACATGACCCATTTCCTAAGTATTGCGATATTCTGTCTGAGCTATAATATCTAAGATGAGGTTTTCTACTCAGGTTTAAACTAATTAGTGATTTGCAAATTTCTCTTTCAAAATCAGTTCCCCATACAGGCTGAATATTGTCGTAACCAAAAAAATTTGTTTTAATTTCAGGGTAGTTATTTTTAATGAAATCAAGATACACCTCTCTATCGTAATCTGATTTATTCGCTTTAATCTTCCCAGTACCAACGCCATAACTAAGCGCATAAAATACATCATACGTATAATCAACTAAGTCAAAAATCCTCATGTGCTCAATTGATTTATCAAAAATATTGGGAAAAAAAGAAATAGAATTGTCTTGAGTTAAGCAAGACTTTAAATTTTCATCTGCATTTGTAATGAAGAATGCATCAATTAAATGAGATCTTTTTTTAAATTTATCCTCTGTATTATCTAAATAATAATTATCTACATTCCATTCAATAATCTTTATATCTTTATTGATAGATCTAAATTCATTTAAAGTTTCATTATGAATTTTATCTGCATGTCCTAGAATTACTAGGTCAGGAAAATAATTTTTGAATGTTTCAATTAAAGATTTATTTAAGTTTTTGTTATTATTTAATTTATTTATCAAATTCATCCGACTCATATCTCTGTCACTAAATGTACATACGTTATGACCATTTCTAATAAAACCGTTATTTATTTTAAAACAGTGATTCCATTGTAATCTTCCTTTTTGCTTTTGGACAAAATTTGATATATGAAGTATTTTCATTTTTATGCAGTTAATTAGTCGTATATTTATTATTTTATCTTTATTTGTATCAGCTACTACTCTAGCAGATCCATTTATTGAAGAAAGAAAATTTGTTGTTGAGGCCAAATTATCAATTCTACCTAAAATACCCGTTATGAGTATTGATACAGTTCTCGAAATCCAAGATAATAATTATGAGTATAAATTTAGCATTAGAACAAATAATATTGTCGATTTTATTAATAAAGTTAACGGAGATGGTAGCATTATAGGTATTATTGATGAATTTTATAAACCGCTCCATTATAAGTATAGGTATAAAAGAAAAGAAAAAGAGAAATTTGTTGAGATAAAGTACAGTGACTCATCCATCTCTGAGCTTAACTTAATTCCAGAGCCTGACAAAAATAAATTAACTAAAATTGAAGATGGTATGCTCATCAATACAATCGATCCTTCTAGTTTTTTTTTAAATATATTGAACTATGAAAATATTAACGATTGCGAGAAAACTTTTAGAATCTTTGATGGTAAGCGCAGATATGATATTTTGTTTACTAAAGATGACAAAATTATTTCAAATAACCTTATATATTGCAAAGCAAATCAAGTAAAGTTAGGAGGCTATAAAACTGATGAACCCGAAGATGTTTTTGCGTCATCTGATTATATTAAAGTGATATATAATAATAATGACAAGAAAGAATTTTATGGTTACGAAGCAAATAACGGAGCTGTTACTTTATTTATTAATGAAGTTAAATAAGTGAGTTTTTCAAAATCCTCTTTAAATCAGCAATACCCTCACCCGTTAATGCGCTAATATAATTTTTCTTATACTCATATGAACTCTTTAATCCCTTAATATCTATTTTATTGTATATAGTTAACATCTCTGAAATTTTATTTTTTTCTACACCCGTATCTATAAGTATACTTTTTGTTACTTTAATTTTCTGATTTGCGTTTAGATCGTTTACGTCAACAATATTTAATAAAATATCTGCTTTATTAACCTCCTCTAGCGTTGCTTTAAATGACTCTATTAATGACGTTGGAATATTGTTTATAAAACCTACGGTATCTATAAGTCCTATGTATTTATTTGCACCTAAATATACCCTGCTAATTTTAGTATCTAAAGTTTCAAATAACCTTGACCTACTTGATTGCTTTTTTTTAGTTAATTTATTAAAAAGCAATGTTTTTCCTGCATTTGTATATCCAATTAAAGCCGCTGTCTTAAATTTATTGTTTTTTCTCAAATTCCTCTGCAAATGTCTTCTACGTTTTACTTTTCTTAGCCTTTTTTTAATATTTAGAATTTTTTCTTGTATTAATCGGCGATCTAATTCAATTTGAAGCTCACCAGGTCCTCCAATAAAGGTTGTGCCGCCTCTCTGTCGCTCTAAATGCGTCCAAGCCCTAACAAGTCTTGATTTTCTATATATTAATTCAGCAAGTTGCACCTGCATTTTACCCTCATTAGATTTTGCTCTTCTAGCAAAAACCTCTAATATAATACCAGTTCTATCAGTTACTTTTATTTTGAGTCTGTTTTCTAAATTTTTTTGCTGAGCAGGCGTCAAATTGTTATTCACAACTAATAGATTTATTTTTTTTTTCTTAATATCCTGATCAATTTTTAGTAAATTACCATCACCAATCAGAGTTGATGGATTTATTCTTTTTATTTTTATAATTTCTTTTTTTTTAATGATTATATCAAGATTTATTACCAAATTTTCAATTTCAGAAAGCATTTCTTCTGAAATAAACTTAGGATCAGAATCTACATTTAGATGAACAATATGCGAAATAGTTTTATTCAAGATAAGCTGATATACTTAAAGTAAATTTCTTTAAATAATTGCACAAATTCTCCTACACATCCATCACCTATCTTAATATTATTTACTGCAATTACAGGCATAACAAACTGCGTTGCACTAGTGATAAAGGCTTCGTCCGCTTCTTTAATATCATTTATATTGAACCTTCTTTCAGCAAATTTGTATCCCGCTTTTGATAGAGATTTGATAAGTGTTGAACGAGTTATTCCGTTAAGTATAGAGTTGGATACTGGTCTTGTTATTACAGTTTTATTTTTTACTATCCATGCATTACTTGAACTTCCTTCTGTAATATAACCATCATCATCTAATAACCATGCCTCATCACAGCCACTATCGGCAGCATATTGTTTTGCTAAAACAGGTGGTAGTAAATTTAATGATTTAATATCGACTCTTTTCCATCTTAAATCTTTGGTTGTTTTAACCTTTATTCCTTTACTGAAATTATTATTGTAATAATTTAATGGTGTATTTTTGCCAATAATAACAATTGAACTTTTTGAATATTTTGGAAATTTAAAGTCTCTGCTAGCAACGCCTCGGGTAACTTGTAGGTAAACAAGACCATCATGTATTATATTTCGTTTTATAATCTCATTGATATGAAATTTATATGCTTTTTTTTGTATCGGTGATGTAATTTTCAATTCTTTAAGGGATCTGTAAAGTCGTTTTATATGTCCCTCATAATCTACAATTTTTCTATTTAATATTGCAAATACCTCATACACGCCGTCTGCGAATTGATAACCTCTATCTTCTATGTGAACTTTTGAATTAACATATTCTGTATATTCACCATTAACAAATGCTTCTCTGCTCATTAATACTCATCTCTTACTTGAAATAGTTCCTCTGCATTTTTAATATCATCTTTCAAACACAAAAATAATATTTCGTCATGAATCTCAATCTTTGTTTCTTTATCAGGAATTATTATCTTATCTGCTTTCTTAATTAGCCCTACTCTTAAACCATTTGGAAATTCTGCATCTTCAATATTTTTATTTATTAATTTTGAACTTTTAAGTACTTGTGCATGAATAATTTCCGCCTGATTGTTATCAATTGCAAAAACTGATTCAATTTTTCCTTTATGAATATGTTTAAGTATTTTAGACACAGTAATTTTTCTTGGGTCAACAACTTTACTGATCCCTAAAACATCTTTAAGTTTGTTATATTCTGAATTATTAACAATAATTATTGACTCACACTTATTTTTTCTGGCAACTGCTGAAATAATAATATTTGTTTCATCATCATTTGTTAAAGCTAATAATAAGTCTGCATCTTTAATATTTGCCTCATCTAACAAATCTTGATCTAAACCATCACCATTTAAAACTAATGTGTTAGATAACTGATCTGCAATGTACCTTGACCTTTCTTCGTTATTTTCAACTATACTAACAGATATATCAGACTGATATTTTTCTAAATCCTTTGCTAAATTAAAACCAATATTTCCACCACCAATGATGATTATTTTTTTTATTGGTTTTTCATCGTATCCAAAAGCACTCATTGCTCTTTTAACGTGATTTTTATCAACCAATATATATACATGGTCACCTTGGGTTAATATATCTTGTTTTTTTGGTATAAAAAGTTTTTCATCTCTACTGATCCCCAATATTGATGCTCTGAGGTTTTTTTCAGTATCTATATTTTCTTGAAAAAGTTCGTGAATATTTATTAAACTCGTATCAATTAAAGGACATCTTTCGTTAATTACTAAACTTAGGAGCTCGATTTCGTCATTTAAGAAAGGTACAACATCATAAGCGCCTGGAGCCTTTAACTGTCTTTCAATAGACCTTGCTACCTCTAATTCTGGGCTAATTATAAGATCAATTGGCATATTATCAGCATTATATAAATCTCTCCAAATAGGATTTAAAAAGTCTTCTGTTCTTAAACGCGCTATTTTTCTTGGAATTTTAAAAAAAGTATGAGCCATTTGGCATGCAACCATATTTATTTCATCTTGAAGTGTAACAGCTATAATCATATCGGAGTCCTCAGCTCCTGCATTTTTTAATACCGATGGATTTGAAGCTGATCCAATAATTGTTTTAAGGTCAACTTTTTCTCTAAGATCATCAATTAGTTTATCTGAACTATCAATCACTGTAACATCACTTCCTTGATCAACTAGATGTCTTGCTATACTTGTTCCAACTTTTCCTGCACCACATATGATAATTTTCATTGTTTATCCTCTTCTGTAATGCCTAATTGCTTTAATTTTCTATGCAGAGCTGATCTTTCCATTCCAATAAATGCTGCAGTTTTTGATATATTTCCATCAAATCTATTTATTTGTGATTGAAGATAGTTCTTTTCAAAAAGTTTACGTGCATTTCTTAATGGTAAAGAGATAACATTTTTATTTTGAAAATCGTTATGTTTTTCTGTTTCATTGTTATCGTCATATTTTTCACCTAAAATTGAATATCTTTCAATAACGTTTCTTAATTCTCTTATATTACCTGGCCAATCGTAATTGATATATTTAGTTTTAATTATTGGCTTAAGATCAATATTCTTTTGATTATTTTCCTTAGAGAATATTTCAGTGAAATAATCTATTAATAAGTTAATATCGTCAGATCTCTCACTTAAGTTCGGAAGTTTTATAGTTACTACATTTAGTCTATGAAATAAGTCTTTTCTAAATGAGCCTTCATTAGTTAATTGTTCTAAGTTTTTCGTAGAAGAACATATAATTCTACAATTCAATTTTATTAATTCATTGCCCCCTCTTTTTGTAAAATTTTTATCTGTAAGTACTCTTAATATCTTAGCTTGTGTTTGTAGAGGCATTTCACCAACTTCATCAATAAATAATGTTCCATTTTCAGCCTTTTCTAAATGTCCAATCTCATTTAAATTATTGACCTGTACTCCAAATAATTCACTTTCTAAATTTTCAGGATCCATCAATGCTGCATTTAAGATTACAAAAGGACCATCTTTATTTATTGAATTTTTATGTATCTCTTTTGCTATGATATCTTTTCCTGTTCCTGACTCTCCATAAACCATCACTCTACTTAAAGTAGGTGCAATCTTAACAATTTGTTGTTTAATTTTTATAATAGCTGAAGATTCGCCAATAAATTTATAATCAAAAATATTTCCTTCTTTTAATATTCTATTTTCATCTTTAACTTCATGAAGCTCTATAGACCGGTTGACTGAAAGTAGCAATCTTTCAGTATTAAATGGCTTTTCAATAAACTCATTTGCACCATCTTTTATTGCAGAAACTGCCATTTCTATATTTCCGTGTCCAGATATGATTATTATCGGGATATTATAGTTTTTCCTGATCTGTTTAAGAATTTCTAAGCCATCATATCTAGAGTTGTCCAGCCATACATCTAGGATTATAAGATTATACGAATGCTTATTTATATAATTAAAAGCATCATCTGAATTATGTGCTACTTCAATATTAAAACCTTCATCAGTAAGAATAGCTTTAATATTATTGCAAATATCAATTTCATCGTCAATTACTAGGATATTTTTCATATCATAATTTTTCCAAAAGTAATTTTTACTTCAGCGCCGATCTTTCCATCATTTCTATTTGCTAAAACAAAATCAGCATGATGATCAAATAGGATTTTTTCTACAATTGCTAAGCCAAGTCCCGAGCCGCCAACTTTCTTCTTAGTTGTAAAATAAGGCTTTATAAGTTCTTCTTTTTCATATTTTAGTCCGATGCCATTATCTATTAATGAGAGTACCACATTATTATCAATTTCGTATGATGAATATATTATCTCACCGTCTTTATTTTTACTTTCGCTAATTGAATGAATTGAATTAACTATTAAGTTTTGGAAAACTCTCGCTATCTGTGAATTATCTATGTTCACATTAATTTGACTAGAATGAAGTTTATTTATGAATTTAATATTTTTATTATCATTTTTGTAATCAGATACAACTTCTAACATTGTATTGGCTATATTATTGTTTTTTAAATCTGGATCTGGCAATCTAGCAAAACTAGAAAACTCATCTACCAAGTATCCTATCTCATTCACTTGACGACGTATAGTATCAATGCAGTCGTTTATTTCATTGTTTTCAATTTTTAATCCCATTGCTTTCTTTTCTAGACGTTCCGCAGATAATTGAATTGGAGTTAAAGGATTCTTTATTTCATGTGCTATTCTTCTTGCAATATCCGACCAGGTTTCATGTTTTTTTGAAACTATAATTTGATTTCTTTGCTTGATTATATCTCCACTCATTTTATTAAAAGAATCTGCAAGTCTATTTAATTCGATGTAATCGTTATTTTTTTTTATTTTATCATCATATAAGCCTTTGCTTATATTGTTAGTGGCAGTTATAATGCTTGATATAGGTTTAACAATTCTATCTGCAAAATTTATCCCAATTATTATCGAAATTAAGATTAGAATTAGAGATACAATTACATAAAGAAGTATAAATATGAGACTTATCTTATCTCTGCTTATTTCTAAAAGTGTATATTCATTTTTCGCTGAAACAGTGTCGTTTAATGCGCTAATTACATTTCCATCCATAGATCTTCCAGCATATAAGTAATACTCATCAAATTTATTAAGTTTTATCATGGCATAAACCTTATTTAATTGTGTTGATGACATAATTGTCATTTCACCACTATCAGCACGATTAAAAGATGTTAAAGGAGGTTCGTAAAAAGGCATATTATTTTTAAAAGCCTGGAATAAAATATCACTATTTCTATTAATAATATATGTTTCCGGTAAAGACCTAATCAGCGCTTGAGTCCTTAATGCTATCGCCATTTTAGATAGATCTTGAGTTAATAGTTCACTCGAATTATTAAGGTCATTTGACATTGCGTAAAGATCGCCTTTAATAGTTTCTTTGTGCTCTTCTAAATAACTTTCTGCTACAAATACTGAATTATTGATTACATTTTTAATTTTATCATTAAACCAATCATTGATACCCAGTTCTATTAAAGCTAAACCCAATACACCAAGTAATATTGCGGGTGTAAGCGCAATCGAAATAAAATAAAGAGTGAATTTGCTATTTAAAGTACTAATTTTTTTCCTTCTTACTCTAAGAATAATTGGAAATACAATAAAACTTATTGATACAACTAAAGCTAATATAAAGAGAGATGATATAACAATATAAGTGTTTAGATATGGCAATGTCTCCATATTATTTGATCTTTGAGTAATGAGTGTAATACTTGAAAGTATAATAAAAATGAATGAAAGTACGATTAGTAATAAATTTCTAAAATTAAAAAAATTTAAACTATTTATTTGTTTATTCATTGATAATTTAAGTTTAAGTACTAATGTTTAAATATATTAAATAAGACATATGAAAATTGTTTGTATAGTTCTCGGGTCAGGTTCTAGCACAAGGTTTGGCAATAAAGAATCAAAGCTTTTTTATAAAGTTAAAAATCATTCAATTATTGAACATACTCTTAAAAACATATCAAAATCAATAAGCAAGGACTGTTTATATATTACAATTCCTAAAAAAATAACCAAAAAAGAGAAAAGTGTTTTGTCCAAATATACTGAAAATGCTTTAATTTTAGGAGGTTCAAGCCGTTATAAAAGTCTCGTGCGGGCTTTAAAATGCATTGATACGACTAAATATAAATATTTAATGATACATGATGCTGCAAGGCCTAATACATCTGTGGCATTAGTAACAAAGTTAATAGATAATATTAGAAAAAACAAATATGACGCAGTTGTTCCTGCTCTTCAAATTATAGATACATTAAAAAAAGATAATAAAACTGTTAACCGTAAATTATATAAAACATCCCAAACACCTCAGATATTTAAAATAAAAGAGTTTTTGAATTACAATAAAAAAATAAATATTCTTACGACAGATGATGTTCAATTAATTGAAAATAAAAAGAATGTAAAAATTAAATATATAGTTGGCGATTATGAGAACTTAAAAATTACAGCAAAAAATGATGTTAATTTATTCAAAAAATATTTGTCTTATAAAACAAAAATAGGAAATGGCTTTGATATACATAAACTAGGCAAAGGTAATTATATATCAATTGGAGGAATAAAAATAAAATCTGTTTATAAAGCTATAGGACATTCTGATGGTGATGTAGTGCTTCATTCAATAATTGATGCTTTACTTGGAGCCAATGCAAAAGGTGATATTGGAAAGTTCTTTCCTCCATTAAAAAAATATAAAAATATTTCATCTATTGAATTACTAAATAACATTAAAAATAAAATAGATCTAGATAACTCAATAATCATTAATTTAGATATTACAATTATATGTCAGAAAATTAGATTAGCTAAATATAAAGCTCCAATTAAAGATAACTTATCTAAACTATTAAAATGTAATAAAAATTTAATTAACATTAAAGGTAAAACAGCTGACAAAGTAGGCATTTTTGGAAAATCAGAAGCTATAGGTTGCTGGGCAACGATCAACCTTATTAATTAATGAAAAATTTCACTAAATATTTTGCTACACTATTTGGGATTGGCTTTATATCTCTTGCGCCAGGTACATTTGGGTCATTGTTTGCAATCCTTATTTGGTATGTTTTTATTGATTTGTTTTCTATTTTTTATTACATAGTTTTATTTTTGCTCGTCTTATCTGTTTCATTTTATTTTACAGATATCTATCTAAATAATTATAAAAAAAAAGATCCCTCTGAGGTAATTGTAGATGAATTTCTAGGTCAATCGATACCGTTATTATTTATAGTGAATTTTAATACATATGAAGTTTTAATTGCATTTGTTACGTTTAGATTTTTTGATATATATAAAATCTATCCAATAAACAAAATGGAAGACTTAAAGGGATCGTATGGTGTAATATTAGATGATATTGTTGCTGGAATATATTCATTAATTATTCTTATGTTATATAAGATATTAATACTGCTGCTATGACTCTAGATTTATCAAAAATAAAAAATATACGATCAAAAAAGAAATTTACAATATCTTTAGCTGAGTCCTGTACAGGAGGCATGATAAGTAAATATTTAACAAGCATTAATGGTTCCTCTCTTTTTTTTAATGGAGCATGTATTTCGTATTCAAATCAAATGAAAATAAAATTATTAAAGGTTCCAAAGAATACGATTGTAAATTATGGAGCTGTTAGTCACCAAACTGCTCTTGCAATGGTCAGGGGACTTAAAAGAATAACAGATAGTGAAATTCTTCTATCCGTTACTGGAGTCGCAGGACCAAGTGGTGGCACTGCAAGAACACCTGTTGGATGTGTATTTTTTGGTATCGGTTCAAAAATTAATAAGAAACATACATTTAAAACTACAAAAAAAATATTTCATGAAAAAACAAGACTTGCTATTCAAAAAAAGAGTACAGAGTATGCGATTTATTTAATATTAAAAGAGCTGAAGAAGATTTAATATATCTCTTTTGCCCGATCAATAAATGCACTAACCATTCTCTGAAATGCTAAGTTGAAAAATTTTTTCATCAATACATCCAATAAGGAGAGATTTAATTCGAAATCAATCATAAATTCAATTTCAGAATTATTTTCATCAATATCAGCAAATTTCCATTCATTTGTAAGATACTTGAAAGGGCCATCAAGGTTTTTGACATTTATAAATGATTTATCTTTTGCTAGTTTTACCTCACTTCTATATGTGTAAACAAATTGATCATATCCAATCTCTAAATCTGCAATAACTACCTCATAGTCATCAAATCTCTCTCTGCTAATAATTTTAGAGTCATTGCACCACGGAAGAAATTCCTTATATTCGTCAATATTTGAAACCAAATCAAACATCTGATCTTTCGTGTATGTAACTAGTTGTTTTTCTTCTTGCTTAGGCACCTGAATGTAAAAATTTTAATTTATTAAAGTCACTCTCTGCGTGATAAGATGATCTAGTAAACGGTGATGATGATACAATTTTAAAACCCTTATTTAACGCCTCATCTTGAATGCGTATAAAATAATCTGGATTATGATATTTAATTACAGGATGATGATTTAATGTCGGCCTTAGATACTGACCGATAGTAATGAAATCTACATCCTGTTCTCTTAAATTGTCCATCAAAACTTTTATATCATCAAACTTTTCACCAAGACCAATCATTATTCCAGATTTAGTAAATATAGAAGGTTTCAAAAGTTTAATTTCTCGAAGTATTTTCAAAGAATGGTGATAATCTGCACCAGGACGAACTTCCTTATAAAGTCTTTTTATTGTTTCTAGATTGTGATTAAAAACATCAATTTCTGTTTTAGCTATAATTCCCAATGATGAATCTTTCCCCCTAAAATCTGGAGTAAGAATTTCGACAGTTGTATTTGGAGATTTTTCTTTAATTTTTTTTATTGTATTTGCAAAGTGCTGGGCCCCACCATCATTTAGATCATCTCTATCAACCGATGTAATAACTACATGTTTTAGACCCAAACTCTTAACAGTACTTGCAACTCTTGATGGCTCTAATATATCAACCTTATTTGGTTTTCCTGTTTTAATATTACAGAAACTACATGATCGGGTACATACATCTCCTAAAATCATAACAGTCGCATGTTTCTTTTCCCAACATTCTGACAAATTTGGGCACATTGCCTCCTCGCAAACTGTAACTATCTTATTTTCTTTTAAGGTATTCTTAGTTTGACTGATTTTGCTTGACGGAATAGATACTTTAATCCAGTCAGGTTTTATTGGACTTTTAAAATCAGAAAAATTTTTTCTTAGTAATGCTTTAGAAACTTGATTTTTCATT
Source organism: Pelagibacteraceae bacterium AG-333-C14 (assembly GCA_003282485.1). Lineage (GTDB taxonomy): Bacteria > Pseudomonadota > Alphaproteobacteria > Pelagibacterales > AG-422-B15 > CACNXQ01. The sequence goes on along the minus strand of QBZD01000015.1, from coordinate 6,654 downwards.
GTTCTTTATTAATAAGTAAAGACAATTCACCTATATTTCAAGTGATACTAATTATTAAAAAATACAATGTATTCGTTTGATTTTCCATAGCCTAAGACATTGCGTATCTGTTCGTCAACCAGGTCGCTGTTGAGGCTTAGATTTTGTAGAGAAGAAATCTTAATTTGCATTAGGTTATTATTGGTTTTTAAAGAGTTAATTTTATTTTCTAGCGTTATAATTTCATTATCAAACCTTGCATGAGATAAAAGGCCATTATTTCCATCAAGTATATTAAAAGAAAGATATATGATTATTAATGGCAAGAAAAAATATGGATAATATATTCTAATTCTTGAGCTTAAATTAAGAATTCTAATCATAGACCATAGAGAATCATAGTTCACGAATCATAACAATTCTATTGGATCAAAAACCTTCAAAAAAATGATAAAATAGGTATTTGGACTCTTTTTGTTCCTCTTATCTATCAAATAATTAGTAGAACTTATTGATTTTTAATGATTTTTTTAAAGAAAAATTTTCTTCAATTCGAAGTAATTGGTTGAATTTTGCAATTCTGTCTGACCTGGACATTGAACCAGTTTTTATTTGTCCAGAATTAGTAGCAACAGCTAAATCTGATATGAAAGTATTTTCAGTTTCACCAGACCTATGGGAAATAACAGTCTCATATCCATTTGATTGAGCAAGTTCAATTGCATCCATAGTTTCAGTTAATGTGCCTATTTGATTAGGTTTAATTAATACTGCATTGGCAGCTCTTTTCTCGATGCCTTTATTAATCAAATTTAAATTAGTAGCAAACAGGTCATCACCAACAATTTGGATTTTATCTCCATTTGATTTGGTGAATTTTACCCAAGAATTCCAATCATCTTCTGAAAAAGGATCTTCTACAGAAATAATTGAATATTTATTACATAAATTAATTAAGAATTTTGAAAATTCATCACTAGTAAATAACTTATTCTTACTTTCTATCTTATATTTTTTGTTTATATAAAATTCTGATGCAGCAACGTCTAAACCAAGCATGAAATCTTTGCCAAGTTTATATCCAGATTTTAGAATTGCTTCATTAATTAGCTTACATGCATCTTCCTCATCTCTTAAATTAGGTGAGAACCCACCCTCGTCACCTACAGCTGTGGAAAGGCCTTTTTTTTCTAGTATCTGCTTTAGATTATGGAAAACTTCAGATGATTTTCTTAAACAGTTGCCAAATGTTTGTTCGTTTATAGGAATAATCATGAATTCTTGAAATGTAAGATTATTATTTGCATGCGCACCACCATTAATAACATTTAACATCGGTACTGGCATTTTAAACGTTTTGGATCCTCCTAGATATTTATAAAGAGGTATCTTTAATGATTTAGCGGCAGCATCTGCGACAGCTAGCGAAACACACAATAAAGCATTAGCACCTAATTTGCTTTTATTTTTGCTTCCATCTAATTCTATCATTATTCGATCAATTTTGTTTTGATCTAGCGAATCAAGACCAGAAATGGTGTCAAAGATTATGACATTTATATTTTCTACCGCTTTTAAAACAGATCGACCATGATATGACTTTTTGTTATCCCTTAATTCAAATGCTTCGTATTTGCCCGTTGATGCACCAGAAGGAACACTTGCCCGCCCCATTGTGCCATCTTGCAAATAAACATCAGTTTCTACCGTGGGGTTGCCTCTACTATCAAAAATTTGTCTGGCTATTATATTTTTAATTTTAGACATAAAAAATAACGATATTATTTAATTATTTATTTAGTTTTCTTTAACTAAATTGTCAATTTGAATAAGTTTAGCGACCAATTTCTCTAATTCTTCTAGTTTTACCATATTTGGCCCATCTGAAGGTGCAATATCTGGATTATCATGAGTTTCCATAAATACTGAAGATACCCCAACAGCAACTGCTGCTTTTGCTAACGTTGGGACAAATTTTCTATCTCCCCCACTACTATCACCTTTTCCTCCTGGAATTTGAACTGAGTGTGTCGCATCAAATACAACCGGAAAACCAATTTCCTCTTTCATTATCTGCAATGATTTCATATCTGAAACAAGCGTATTATAACCAAAAGAAACACCCCGCTCAGTTAATAGTATTTTATTATTTCCACTTTCACCAACTTTTTTAGCCACATTAACCATGTCCATTGGAGCAAGAAATTGTCCTTTTTTTATATTTATTACTTTATTAGTTTTTGCTGCTGCTATCAAAAGATCAGTCTGCCTGCATAGAAATGCAGGGATCTGTAAAATATCTACATAGTCTTTTATTTTATCACAATCATCTACACTGTGAATATCGGTCAATATATGAATTCCATATTCGCTTCTTAACTTATTAAATATTTCAATGGACTGATCGATACCTAGTCCTCTTTCTGATTTAATACTTGTTCTATTCGCTTTATCAAAGGAAGTCTTGTAAACAAAATCAATTTTTAATCTAGACGTTATCTCCAGTAATGATTCTATCATCATTTTTGCGTGTTCGTATGACTCTAGTACACAAGGACCTGCAATCAATACTAATTTCTTTTCATTACTAAATACGGTACTGCCTAAATTTACACTTTTTTGCATTTTATATTTTATTCTTTGCAGCTTCGATGAATGATTTAAATAATGGATGTGGATCAAATGGTTTAGATTTAAGTTCAGGATGAAATTGAACACCTATGAACCATGGGTGATCTTTTAATTCCACTATTTCAGGCAATAAGCCGTCTGGAGAATAACCCGAGAAATGAACTCCATTATTTTCAAAATCTTCAGCGTAATTGTTATTTACTTCATACCTGTGTCTGTGTCTTTCACTGATCAAATCTGTACCATAAATTTCTCTAGCTTTAGAATTATTATTTAATTTTGCCTCATAAGCTCCTAATCTCATTGATCCGCCTAAATCACTCTCTTTTGTTCTTTTTTCAGTGGTGTTATCTATATTAGACCACTCTGTCATTAATCCAACAATAGACTCCTTACAATCAGCGAATTCACTTGAATTTGCATCTTTTATGCCAAGTATATTTCTTGCCATTTCAATTACAGCTAATTGCATTCCAAAACAGATGCCAAAATAAGGAATTTTATTTTCTCTTGCATATCTAATTGCTGCTATTTTACCTTCTGCTCCTCTCTCACCAAACCCGCCGGGAACTAAGATGCCATGGCAATTATTTAGCTTATTTTCAATATTGGAACTGTTTAATTCTTCAGACTCAATCCAGTTTAATTTAACTTTAACATTATTAAAAATGCCTCCATGCGACAGTGCTTCATTAAGGGATTTGTATGCATCAGCTAAACCTGTATATTTGCCAACAATGCCGATTTCTATACTACCCTCTGGTTCCAATATTCTTTTTGATACCTGTGACCACATTTTTAAATCAATTTCTTTTTTAGACTCTAATCTAAAGTACTCTAGAACCCTCTTATCAAGACCCTCATTGAAAAAATTAATAGGAACTTCGTAAATTGAGTTTGCATTAATTGCTGGAATAACACAGTCACCTTTCACATTACAAAATAAACCAATTTTTCTTCTTTCACCCTCTGGAATTTCTCTATCAGCTCTGCATAGTAAAATATTTGGCTGTATACCTAAACTCCTCAACTCTTTGACAGAGTGCTGAGTTGGCTTGGTTTTTAGTTCTCCAGAACTAGCAATGTATGGAACTAATGTTACATGCATAAACAAAGAATTTTCATGACCATTATCATTGTGAAATTGCCTTATCGCTTCTATAAACGGCAAACTTTCTATGTCGCCTATTGTTCCTCCTATTTCACAAATTACAAAATCTTCATCATTAAGATCTTTAGAAACAAATTCTTTTATCTCATTTGTAACATGAGGAATTACTTGTACTGTCGCACCCAAGTATTCGCCTTTTCTTTCTTTTGCTATAATTTTTTGATAGACTTTTCCTGATGTAATATTATCTGATTTTTTAGATGTAACTCCAGTGAACCTCTCATAGTGACCTAAATCTAAATCTGTTTCCGCGCCATCATCCGTTACATATACTTCACCGTGTTGATACGGACTCATCGTTCCTGGGTCTACATTTAGATATGGGTCTAATTTTCTAATCCTTACTTTATATCCATGATGTTGCAATAATGAAGCGAGTGATGCTGAAGCTAAACCCTTACCAAGTGAAGAAACCACGCCGCCAGTGACAAATATAAATCGCGCCATGGAAGTATTTTATACTTCAAAAAAGATTTAAAATAAAGAACTAATCTAACTGAGGAAGTTCTGGCAAATCCTCAATATTCAGTTGGTCAGAAGAGATGTTTTCAGGCTCATCGAAGGATAGTGTCCTGTCTGAAGATCTAAGGCTTAAAACCGTGAGGCTGATGCTTGTGACAACAAAAAGAACGGCAATAACTGCCGTAGTTCTTGTTAAGGCGTCAGCGCTACCTCTTGGAGACATCCCATCACTACCACCACCGATTCCAAGAGCTCCACCTTCAGCTCTTTGAATAAGAACTATGATTATCAAGATAACGGCTAAAACAGCATGTATAATTAATAGAGCACTTTCCATTGCGTCCTTATATATCTAATTAGCGATAAGAATCAATTATTTTACAAAATTCTTTTGACTTCAATGAAGCCCCTCCGACTAAAGCACCGTCTACATGATTAAGCTTTAAAATATCAACCGAATTTGCAGCATTAACTGACCCCCCATAAAGAATAGATACATGTTTACTAAAACTGAGACTCATTAAATTTGAAAGTATGCTTCTTATTTTTTCGTGTATTTTATCAATATCATTAAGTGATGGAACCTTCCCAGTTCCAATAGCCCACACTGGCTCGTAAGCAATTATGATTTTTTTTGGGTCAATATTTCTAGGCAATGATGAAAGTTGTTTTTTAAGTATTATATTTCTTTTTTTTATTTCCTCTAATTTCTCTCCTATGCAATATATAACAGTTAGATTATTGTTAATTGCAGATTGAATTTTTAAATTCAGCTCTTGTGAAGTTTCTTTTTGATATATTCTTCTTTCAGAATGACCCAAAATAACATATTGGCAATTTATTGATTTAAGCATATTTGCACTTATGGAACCAGTATATGCACCCTCAGACATATAATGGCAATCTTGACCACCAAATTTAATATTTTTTTCTTTTTTTATAAATTCTGACAAAAGAGTAAATGGTGGGCAAATTACAACTTTAGATGTTTTGCGTTTCATCTTCTGATAGTAATTTGATATCGATTTTACTAATTTATAAGAGTCTTTTTGGCCATTCATCTTCCAGTTGGCAATGGTATAATTAGTTCTTTTCATTCAACGTTATTCCTTTTATAACACCTTTTTATACATCATAAGACAAAATGTTAGATATAGTAAGAAATTTAGTATCCTCAATTTTTGGAAAGATTCTCCTTGGATTAATGGTCTTGAGCTTTGCACTTTGGGGCGTTGGAGATATTCTTACCTCAGGAAATAGCCAGCTTGCAGCTAAAGTTGGAAATGAAAAAATTACTTTAGATGAATTCTATAATGAATTGCAAATAACAGTTTCGCTTTATAACCAACAAACTAGTTCAAGCATAAATTTAAAAGAGGCAAAAGATTTGCAGCTGCACAATATTTTATTAAATGAATTGATTTACTCAAGAATGGTTAAAGACTACGCCAACAAGCAAAATATATTTATTAATGATAATTCTTTAAAGCTAATAATTACCTCTCTACCACAATTCAAAAGTGCTGATGGATTATTTTCTGAAACAAAATACAAAAATTACATTTTTAATAATTTCCCAAATGAAGAGGTTTTTTTAAAAGAAATTGAGAATACAATCTATCAAGGCATAATTTTTGAAAATTTTAACATAAGTAGCTTTCTAGATGAACAGATTATAAGCCATTTATTCAAGCACGAGGGTGAGAAAAGATCTGTGAAATATTTTATATTAAATGATGAAGACTTAGAAATTAGATTGAGCGATGAATTGCTTCGAAAATATTATGAGACAGAAAAATTTAAATATGAAGTTTCTCAGAAAACAATAATTGATTATATTGAAATAAGTTTAGATCAGTTTGTGGATTTGGATTCTATAGATGATGATAAGATTATTGAATATTACAATGATAATATAAATCTTTATATCAAAGAAGAAAAAAGAGATATAGAGTTTGCTAGGTTTAGAAATAAAGAAAGTGCAAACGAATTTTACAATGTATGGTCTCAAAATGACCCAGCATTAATTTTTTCATTTATGGAAAGCAATGAAGTAGAGTTTACTAAACTTCAAGACTTCACGCTTTCTCAAAATTCATTTAATGATGAAATAGCCAATTCTATATTTAGTTTAAACATAAATGAAGTTTCTTCTCCTCTCGAGTATCAAGATATAGGGTTCTATGTTTTTAAGTTATTAAGTATTAAGGAAAAGGAAACCCAACTATTAAGCGAAGTTGAGAAAGAAATAAAGAAGTATTTGGCAGAAGAAGCTGCTTATGTTGAATTTGATGACACTGTTAATTTTGCGGATGAAATGCTCTTAAATGATTATGATTTAAATGAAATTATGGATAGTTTAAGTAAAGCGAAAATCACAAAATCTACGCCAAGTGATGATTTGCTAAATA
>QBZD01000014.1 GCA_003282485.1 Pelagibacteraceae bacterium AG-333-C14 | reverse complement strand
GGTGATGCATCCGAAGTAGTTCCTGCTCTGGATTTTCTAACTGCATCAAACCGAAAAGGCTTGGGAGATAGCGTAGAGGCTTTTGATAATGGATTGCTCAACGCCAAAGACAAGAATGTAGTTGTAATTGGTGGAGGAGATACAGCTATGGACTGCGTAAGAACAGCTATTAGACAGGAGGCAAAATCCGTTAAGTGTCTTTACCGAAGAGATAAAGAAAACATGCCTGGCTCGGCCAGAGAAGTTAACAATGCTGAGGAAGAAGGCGTAGAATTTTTATGGCAATCTCTCCCAAAAAAAATTGAAAGCAATAATAATGGTAGCCTCTTACATTGTATAAAAATGAAATTAAGTGAACCAGAGTCCGATGGTAGAAGAATACCTCAAGAGATAGCAGGTTCTGATTTTGAATTAGAGACCGATTTAGTAATTGCTGCTCTGGGTTTTTCTCCCGAAAATTTGCCAAAAATGTTTGAAGTCGAAGAACTTCCAGTCACTAAATGGGGTACGGTTCGTGTAGGATTTAATACCATGATGACCAGTCTTGAGGGTGTATTTGCTGCAGGAGATATTGTCAGAGGAGCTTCCCTGGTAGTTTGGGGAATCAGAGATGGGCGAGATGTAGCAAACTCTATTCATGATTATATTGAAGAAAAAAATAATGCAAAAAATCTAAATACTAAAGCATCATGACAAATGAATTAAAAAGAAATTTAAAAAATAAAAAAAATTTAGAGGATGCCTTTTTATATAATCCGGGACATGAACATGACTCTTGCGGCGTAGGTTTTGTAGCATCTACAGATGGCAAACAAAGACGTGAGGTTGTCCAAGGCGGCATTGATGCCCTAAAGGCTGTATGGCATCGAGGTGCCGTTGATGCTGACGGAAAGACTGGTGACGGAGCAGGCATACTTACTCAGATTCCTTATAATTTTTTTGACGATGAGATAGCTAAGACAGGCCATGAAAAAAGAGATGAACCTCTCGGTATTGGCATGATGTTTCTTCCAAGGAATGATTATGCCGCACTCGAAAAATGTAGAACAATTATTGAGTCCGAACTGCTAGATCATGGTTATTACATCTATGGTTGGAGACAGGTTCCAATAAATAACAGTGTAATTGGGGAAAAAGCAAACTCTACTCGTCCTGAGATTGAACAGGTCATGTTCGTAAATAACATAGAAAGAGATAAAGACTTTGATTTTGCAAAAGAGTTGTATCTTGTGAGAAGAAGACTTGAGAAAAGAATAGCTAAGCAACAAATCAATGGTTTCTATGTTTGCTCATTAAGTTTCGAGTCAATTATCTACAAAGGACTTTTCTTAGCCGAACAACTATCAATTTTTTATCCTGACTTAGCGAATGAAGAATTTATTTCATCTTTTGCTGTATTTCATCAAAGGTACTCAACAAATACTTTCCCGTCTTGGGGTTTAGCTCAGCCTTTTAGACTGTTAGCTCATAACGGTGAAATTAATACAATATCAGGAAATACCAACTGGATGAGGAATCACCAAACAAGAATTACCACTGAAATTTTTGGAGATGACAGTGAGCAAGTTAAGCCAATTATAGAAAAAAACGTTTCAGACTCATCGGCCTTAGACGCAGCTTTTGAGCTGTATGTAAGAGCGGGAAGATCAGTTCCTCTTGTAAAAACTCTTTTGATACCGGAAGCCTGGTCAAAAAGAAGCGAGCTTATGCCAATTGAGCATAGAAATATGTATGAATTTTCAAACGCTATTGTTGAACCTTGGGATGGTCCTGCTGCAATAGCAGCAGTTGATGGAAATTGGATCGTTGGAGGTATGGACAGAAATGGATTACGGCCTATGAGATACTCAATTTCCAGAGATAATCTTATATATGTAGGTTCTGAAACAGGCATGGTGACAGTCGATGAATCTAAAATAATAGAAAAAGGTAAACTAGGACCAGGTGAAATTATCGGTATCAATCTTAAAGAAGGTAAAATATTTAGAGATCATGAAATGAAGGAACGATTGGCATCTGAAGCACCATATGAAGAGTATGTCAAAAAAATAATACGATTAGATAAACGAGTTAAAATTTCTAAAGAATCAACGGTTACTGATCAAGCCAAGTTAAGAAAGAAAATGATTGCTGCTGGGTATACCATGGAGGAACTTGAACTCATCCTGCACCCAATGGTTTCGGATGCGAAAGAATCTACTGGCAGCATGGGCGATGATACGCCAATAGCAGTATTGTCGGATAAGTACAGACCATTGTCACACTTTTTTAGACAAAAATTTAGCCAAGTTACAAATCCTCCCATCGACAGCCTAAGAGAGCAAAGTAGAATGAGTTTAAAAACGAGATTTGGAAATCTTCAGGATATTTTGAATCCAAATCCATATGAAGAAAATGTTTTTGTAATAGATAGTCCATTTATTACTAATGGCTTTTTTAAAAAAATTTCATCACGCGGTCAACAGACAACAACAAATATTGATTGTACTGTAGAAAAAAAGTCATTTGATTTAAAAAAAGAAATTAAGCGTATTCAGTTAGAAGCTGAAACTGCAGTACTAAGTGGAAAGTCTCACATAGTCTTATCAGATATTAATGCCGATGAAGAAAAAATTGCATTACCATTAATTCTCATTACTGCTGCAGTTCACACAGATCTTACTCGAAAAGGAATAAGATCATTTGTTTCGTTACATGTCAGATCTTCAGAATGCATTGATACTCATTACTTCGCTGTATTAATTGGCGTTGGGGCAACAACTGTAAATCCTTATTTGGCGCAAGACTGTATCTATGAAAGGCACCAGAAAGGGTTATTTGCTGACATGTCCTATGAAGAATGTGTTGATCGATATAAAAAAGCCATTGATCAAGGACTCCTAAAAGTAATGTCGAAGCTGGGTATATCCGTTATTAGTGCCTATAGAGGTGGTTTTAATTTTGAAGCAGTTGGTCTTAGCCGTTCAACAGTAAATGAATATTTCCTTGGTGTGCAAAGCCGAATGTCAGGAATAGGTCTTACTGGAATTGAGAAAAAACTTATCGAATTACATGATTACGCTTATTCAGATACCGTTCAAACACTTCCTATAGGTGGAATATATCGATATCGAAGTGGAGGAGAAACACATGCTTATGAAGGTAAATTAATACACCTTCTTCAAACATCAGTGGCCGAGGATTCTTATGATATGTATAAAAAGTACTCAAGCTCAATGGGGAATTTTGCGCCAATCAATATAAGAGACCTTCTTGAGTTTAAAGAAGCAGAAAATGGTTTAGATCTCTCTGAAGTTGAGTCCATAACATCAATTAGAAAAAGGTTTGGAACAGGAAGCATGTCCCATGGTGCTTTATCAAAAGAAGCCCATGAAACACTTGCGATTGCAATGAATAGAATTGGAGGAGCGTCTTGCTCTGGTGAAGGTGGTGAGTCAATTGAACGATCATATCCACTTGAGAACGGGGATAGTGCAAATTCAAGAGTTAAACAAGTAGCCTCTGCAAGGTTTGGGGTGACTACAGAATATCTTAACAATTGTGAAGAAATTGAAATTAAGATTGCGCAAGGGGCAAAGCCTGGTGAGGGAGGTCAATTACCAGGGTTTAAAGTCACAGCGGAAATTGCTAAATTAAGACATTCAACTCAAGGAGTAACATTAATTAGTCCTCCTCCACACCACGATATCTACTCGATTGAGGATCTTGCACAACTTATTTATGACTTGAAGCAAGTAAACCCTAATGCAAGAGTATGTGTAAAATTAGTTGCTTCTTCTGGCATAGGAACAATTGCTGCGGGTGTTGCTAAGGCAAAAGCTGATGTAATTCTTATTTCTGGTCACAATGGGGGCACTGGAGCGAGTCCACAAACAAGCATTAAATATGCAGGCATTCCTTGGGAAATGGGCCTGACGGAAGTAAATCAGGTTCTGACATTAAATGGCTTGCGTCAGAACGTAGTACTCCGAACAGATGGTGGAATTAAGACTGGTCGAGATGTAGTAATCGCTGCGATGATGGGAGCTGAAGAGTTTGGAGTTGGCACAACTTCTTTAGTGGCTATGGGATGTATTATGGTCAGACAATGTCATTCAAATACATGCCCAGTAGGTGTTTGTACGCAAGATGATGATTTGAGAGCGAGATTTTCAGGTAGCCCAGAAAAAGTGGTTAATCTGTTTAGCTTTATAGCAGAAGAAGTCAGAGAAATTTTAGCTGACTTAGGCGTGAAAAGTTTAAATGATGTTATTGGAAGAACAGATTTATTGTATCAAATATCAAGGGGATCTACTCATTTAGATGATTTAGATTTGAATTCACTTTTAATTCAAGCTGAGAAGGATCCAGATGTTGAGTACTTCAATCACTCTATAATTAATGACGTAGGCTCTACTCTTGATGAAAAAATTATTCAAGATGCCTCGAAATTTTTACAGACCGGACAGAAAACTGAATTAAATTATCCAATTAAAAATACTGATAGAGCGGTAGGCACTAGATTATCATCAACTATTTACCGAACATTCAAAAACACTGAAGTTAATAAGGAGCACTTGACTATCAATCTCACAGGATCAGCTGGACAATCACTTGGCGCTTTTGGAATTAAAGGATTAAAAATAAATCTCTTTGGGGACTCAAACGACTATGTTGGAAAAGGTTTATCAGGAGCTACAATTTCAATTAGGCCTCACAAAAAAAGTTCTTTGATTAGTAACGAAAATACAATCATTGGAAATACTGTACTTTATGGTGCGACGTCTGGCGAATTATATGCTGCTGGTGAGGCGGGTGAAAGGTTTGCTGTTAGAAACTCAGGTGCAACAACTGTAGTGGAAGGATGTGGTTCAAATGGATGCGAATACATGACTGGTGGTACTGTTGTAATATTAGGAAAAACAGGAGACAATTTTGGGGCCGGAATGACTGGTGGCATGGCATTTATATATGATGAGGATCAAAATTTTAATTTAAGAGTAAATCCAGACACTTTAATCTTTGATACAATTTCCTCGGATTATTGGACAAATGAGCTTTACCAAATTATTCTTAATCACCATCAAAATACATTAAGTTTGCATGCCAAAAATATATTAGATAACTGGGAAACAGAAAAATTAAAATTCATTCACGTATGTCCGAAAGAGATAGCCAACATATTAGTTCAACCTCTGGGTTTCGAAAAAAAATTGAAGCTGGTCAATTAATTACAGAGAGCAATTATAAAAAACTAGATCAATTAATTAAAGAAAATGGTTTTGATGTTTTTGGAGTTATACCAGTAAGCTCTAAATTAGATTTTAAAAAACAGCTTAATGAATTTTTAGATAACAACCATCACGGTGATATGAAATGGATGTATGAAAGATCACATCTGAGATCTAATCCAAAATCACTTTGGGACAAAGCAAAATCAATAATAGTACTTGGAGTAAATTATAATTTTAATTGTAATTCACTTGAGCTTTTATCACATAAGGAAAAAGGAATTGTATCAGTATATTCAAGAAATAACGATTATCATAAAATTATCAAAAAAAACTTAAAACATTTATCAGTACAAATTTCCGATTTATATGATTGTGATTATAAATATTTCATTGATACAGCGCCAGTAATGGAAAAACCTATAGGTATGTTAGGAGGAATTGGTTGGCAAGGAAAGCACACAAATCTAGTTTCAAAAGACTTTGGATCATGGCTGTTCCTCTCAACAATATTTGTCGATAAAGAAATTGTATTTTCAGAACCTGAGGTAAATCATTGTGGTTCCTGCTCGGATTGTATAGACATATGTCCCACTGGGGCAATAATTGAACCTTATAAGCTAGATGCAAGAAAATGTATTTCCTATCTCACCATAGAACATAAAGGTAAAATAGATAAAAATTTGAGATCTCTAATAGGAAATAGAATTTATGGATGTGATGACTGTTTAGCTGTGTGCCCGTGGAATAAATTTGCCAAATTATCTAATGAAAAGAATTTTCATCCTAAAGCAGAACTAATAGAACCTGATCTCAAATCCTTTATCAAACTTGATGATGCACAATTTAGAGAGAAATTTAGTGGATCAAGTATAAAAAGGATTGGAAGGGATCGATTTATTAGAAACGTATTGATTGCAGTGGGAAATAGTAAAAATAAGGTTTTTATTGAGGATGTAAAAGACCTTCTTCATGATGAGTCAAGCTTAGTTAGGACAATGGCCGTGTGGGCCCTTAAACAAATAGCAGATACTCATGATTTCAATAATTTTAGAAAAGAGCATATATCTTTAGAGGTAGATAAAGATGTAAAAGCAGAATGGTTAGATTAGCATCATGATTTTTATTTATGGATATGGTTATACTTCTCAACATTTGTGCAAGCTATTAATTAGTAACAAGATAATTGCAACTTCTCGGAATTGTGAAATGAAAAAATCAATCAATGATAATATTGAACTTGTTGCACCTAGTGAATCAAATTTAATTATAAAGGAATACAGTGATAAAATAACCCATCTATTGATTTCAGTTCCACCCAGTGATGATGGGGATCCGTTTTTAAATAATTTCAATAAAGATTTACAATCTCTTAAAAATTTAAAGTGGGTTGGATATTTATCAGCTACAAGTGTGTATGGAGATCATAAAGGTGAATTTGTAAATGAGAACTCTGAACTTCTTACAAAGTTCACTAGAGGTATCAATAGAAAACTTGCAGAAGATCAATGGATTGATATTTCAAATAAATATAATCTTCCTCTTCATATATTCAGGATTGCAGGCATATATGGACCGCAAAGAAGCATTATAGATAGAATAAGTTCAGGAAATTTTATTAATGTAATTAAAGATAATCATTTTTTTTCGAGAATTTATATTGATGACTTGGTAAATATAATTAATGCTTCAATGAATAAGCCAAATCCCATAAGTATTTACAATGTTGCTGATGATCTACCATCATCTTTAAATGATGTTGTTAGATATATATCTGAGAAAACAGGAATAATAATTGATCGAGAAGTGCAATACTCAGAATTAAGTGAAGATGAAAAAAGAGAAAGTTTCTTCACTGAAAATAAAAAGGTTAATAATAAACTAATAAAGGAGGAATTAGGCGTAATATTAAAGTACCCAACATATATTGAAGGCTATAATAAAATTATTAATTGTTAATTTCTTAAATTCCAGAATTTGTTTCAACTTGTAAACGGCTTATTGCGATACCTATCACGACTAAAATAACCCCAATTAATAGTGAAAATTTCAAAGGTTCATTCATCAATGCCCACCCGTAAAATATCCCAAAAACAGGTATTAAATAAGCAACTTGCATCATGAATGTGGTGCCTGCAGAGCGAATTAAAACTTGCCTCAAGCTAAAAGCTAAACCCGTAGGAATAATTCCTAAATAAATCACAGCAATTATTGCTGCAGTGTTTACTTCATAACTCATTGGCTGTGCATAAATGAACATAAACGGAATAAGCCATATGCTTCCCCACGCTAGCGTATTCATCGTTACCATGTCGGACGGCAAGTCCGAGACTTTTCTGATAATTAAATTTGATACCACATATGAACAACCTGCAACATATATAGCAAGGGCACCAATAAAACTTGACATATCTGTAACAAATACCTGCACACCTACAGCAAATACGACTCCTGAAAAGCCTATAATCGTTCCAATTGTTTTTCTCAAATTGAGTTTTTCATCTTCAGTAAAGTAGTGTGCGAGTACAAGAGCTAAGAAAGGATTAGCAGACATGATTATCACTCCAATATTACTTGGCAGCGACATAAGCCCATATGGAATTAATGTAAATGGTATTGCTGCATTAAATAATCCTATGATTGCATAAGTAAATGAATTTTTTTGAAAGAGTTCTAAATTTCCTGAACGAAAAAGAACAGCCAATAATAATATTAAAGCACCAATAAACGTTCTAAAAAAACCAACTTCAATTGGGTTAAACATTAAATTGCAAAATTTTATTGCAACAAATGATGCGCCCCATACAGCACCAAGAAAGATTAGAAGAAAATAATTATTTAATGTGGAATTCACAGAGCTAACTCTGTGATTGTTTGGAATAATATTTTTAGATCCTGATCTCTAGACAAACTATGATCACCATCTTCAATTATTTTCAGTTGTTTATTTTCACTTTCGATCTTATTAATAATTTTTTCAGAAGTCTCAAAACTTACAACTTGGTCTAGTCGCCCGTGAAGCAATCTTATAGGACACTTTATTTTAATTGGCTCGTGTAATATCATATTCTTCTTGCCGTCTTCTAAGAATTTATAAGTTATCGTATAATCTTCTGAATATTTGTCCCAATTGATAATGATTTTTCCATCTTTTTTAATTTGAGTTTTTTGTTCTTTACTCAACCTATTCCACTCTCCAACTACAAAGTCAGGAGCCGATGCGATGCCTATTAATCCATTGATCGTTAGAGGATTTCTCTTAGCTACTATTAAAGAAATCCAACCCCCCATACTTGACCCAATAATTATATTAATCTTTGATTTACATAAATTGAAAATCTCATGAGCTTCCTCCGACCACTTGCTAATACCCCCATCTTCAAACTCACCTTCTGACGATCCATGACCTGAATAATCGAATCTTATGAAATTTAAATTATTTGTTTTACACCATGCACTTAAAGCAGTTGCTTTTGTTCCAGTCATGCTAGAGCTGTAGCCTCCAAAAAAAAATATGGAGATCTCTGAATTCTGATTCTCATGCAAATATGCAATATGATCGTTTAGAGATGATTTATGATATTTTATTTTATTGAGCATAATGATTTACTATTAAGCATTTAACTATTAGAAATACTATATGCAATCAAAAATTTGTGTATTGCAAGTTATACCTAATCTTGACGTTAGTGGGGCTTCACAAGGTTGTGTAGATGTTGCAAATTATTTGACAGAAAAAAATTATAATTCCTACATTGCAACAAATTCAGGACAAAATATAAAGAAAGTTAGTGAACATGAAACTAAAGTCATAAAAGTTCCCGTACATTCAAAGAACCCTTTAATCATAATTTTGAATATCTTTAGGCTTGCAAGGATTATTAAATTATTTGGTATAAATATCCTTCATGTACGAAGTAGGGCGCCTGCATGGAGTTCGTATTTTGCTTGTTTAATGACGCGCACTAAATATGTTTCTACTTTTCATGGAACCTATAATTTTAATAATGCTTTGAAAAAATATTATAATTCAGTCATGCTAATGACTGATGGCACAATCGCGATTTCCAAATTTATATATAACGACATCAAGATCAAATATCAAAAAATGCCAAAAGTAATTAAAATAATTCCAAGAGGCATTGACTTAGAATTTTTCAATGTAGCATCTATAGATCAACAAATCAAAAATGACATTTTAAAAGAGTTTAAAATAAATAAAGATGCTATCAAAATAATGTTGCCTGGGAGAATGACAGAATGGAAAGGTCATTTACTATTACTAAAAGCATTTGAGCAAGTAAGCCAACAAACTGAGAAAAAACTTGAATTATTAATGGTAGGGCCTGACGACAATACTTCACTTAAAAAAAGATTAACGACTTTTGTTCATGAAAAAGATATTGAAGGTAATGTGCATTTTATCAGTGCAAGAAGTGATATTAATAACTTTTACAGTATTGCAGATATAGTTGTCTCACCATCTACAGATCCCGAGGCTTTTGGTAGAATCTCTGTTGAAGCGCAAGCAATGGGCAAATTTGTTATAGCCTCTAATCATGGGGGTTCAACTGAAACTATTATTAATAATGAAACAGGTTACTTATTTAATAACGCCGATGAGAATGATTTATCTGCTAAAATATTAAAAGCAATTAATGAAGATAAACACTGCTCAGAAACAGTTAGAAAGGCATGCATAACGAATGTTCAAAAAAATTATTCAGATAAAAAAATGTGTGACTCAACTTTAAATTTTTATAATGAAATAATCGGATAAATGACCAACAAAATTTTAGTGATAAAACACGGATCATTTGGTGATATTATACAAATTAATGGTTGCCTGAGAGATATACGAGAAAATTACATTGATAATGAAATTTATATTCTTACTACACCTGCGTTCAGATCTTATTTTGAAAGATGTCCCTACATTGATAAAGTCATAGTTGATGAAAGAAAATCTAGGTGGGATTTTTTTTATTTACTAAAGATTAAAAATGTAATTATAAACTTAAAATTTCAAAAAATATTTGATTTACAAAATTCACGTAGAACAGAGTTCTATAGAAAATATTTATCGAATTCGATTGAATGGATTTCTTCAAGAACAATTTTAAATCCAAATGAAAGAAAAGAAGAGTTTGATAAAAAAAGTATACTTGAGAGATTTAACATTCAATTATCTAGGGCTAATGTGAATGTACAATTTACACATAAACCCCAAGTGACATGGATGATTGATCAAGAATTTGCTATACCCTCATCAATAAAGAAAAATTATATTACACTTTTTCCATTTTGTTCCATTAAGCATCGTCAGAAATTATGGCCTCATTACCAGGATTTAATTACTAAATTAAAAATAAAATATCCAGACATCGATATCATTATTGTTCCAGGGCCAGGAGAATATGAAAAAGCAAGAAATTATGACGTCAAAATATTAATGAATAATAAAGATCATACAAATTTCTTTCAATTATCGAAGATATTGGCTGGCTCAAAATATGTAATCTCAAACGATACTGGACCTGCACACCTTGCAGCCCATTTGGGCTGTAAAGGCTTAGCTATATTTGGAAGCCATACATCTCCTGAGAAAGTAAGCATTCAGACAGATAATTTTCATAGTATTTCCAGTAAAAATTTACATGAACTTACACCTGACATGGTCATTGAGAAAATAGATTCTCATTTGTAGATAGATGATATAGTAGTTATGTCCTTTATGGAAAATGAAGAAAAATTTATAGATACATTACGTCACGATACGGCCCATGTTCTTGCCATGGCTGTTCAAGAGTTATTCCCTGAAACACAAGTCACTATTGGACCTGTTATTGAGAATGGGTTCTACTATGACTTTGATCGCAAAGACCCTTTTACTGATAAAGACCTTAGTGTCATCGAAAAAAAGATGAAAGAAATTGTGAATAGAAATGTGAAGACGTCGTTTAAAGTAATGAAAAGAGAAGATGCAATTAAATTATTTTTAGATAAGGGTGAAAAATATAAAGTTGAAATTATTAAAGATTTGCCTGAAAGTGAAGAGTTAAAAGTATACTACCATGGTGATTGGTTTGATTTATGCAAAGGTCCACACTTAGAATCAACTGGAAAGATTGGTAAGGCTTTTAAATTAACAAAAGTCGCAGGAGCATATTGGAGGGGTGACTCTAATAATCCTATGCTGCAAAGAATATATGGAACGGCATGGGAAACTGAAGAAGAATTAAAAAACTACTTAATGCTTTTAGAGGAAGCTGAAAAAAGAGATCATAGAAAACTTGGTAAGCAACTTGATTTGTTTCATTTTCAAGAAGAAGCTCCAGGGTCTGTTTTCTGGCATGCAAAAGGATGGACCTTATTCAGAACATTAATCGATTACATGAGGCATCGCCAAGAGGAAGCTGGTTATGAAGAGATTAATACTCCTGATATTATGGACAAATCTCTATGGGAACTTTCAGGACATTTAGAAAAATTTGGTGACAACATGTTCACCACTGAAGCAAGGGAAGATAGAGTTTATGCATTAAAGCCAATGAATTGTCCAGGATGTGTTCAAGTATATAAGCAGGGATTGAAAAGTTATCGAGATTTGCCATTAAGAGTTGCAGAATTTGGTAAAGTGCACAGATATGAACCATCTGGAGCCCTGCATGGTTTGATGCGAGTTAGAGCATTTACCCAGGATGATGCTCATATATTTTGTACTGAGGATCAAATTACTGAAGAAAGCAAAAAAGTTTGCGACCTTGTTCTCAGTATTTATAAAGATTTTGGATTTGATAAAGTTTCAATTAAATTTTCTGATAGACCTGAGAAAAGAGTTGGCAGTGATGCAATATGGGATAAGTCCGAAGAAGCTCTTCGACAAGCCATGGAAGCTACAGGATTAGAATATTCATTGAATCCAGGTGAAGGGGCATTTTACGGTCCAAAGCTTGAATTCATTCTTAAAGATGCAATAGGTCGAGAATGGCAATGTGGTACTTTGCAAGTTGATTTGAATATGCCTGAAAGATTAGGTGGGCATTTTATTGCTGAGGATGGACAAAAATATAATCCAGTAATGCTGCACAGAGCACTCTTTGGATCATTAGAGCGTTTCACAGGAATATTAATAGAACATTATGCTGGTGCTCTCCCACTATGGCTTTCACCAGTACAAGCGGTAGTTACACCAATAACTACTGAAATAAATGAATACGGTGAAGAAGTTTATGAAAGTTTAAAAAACGCGGGAATAAGGGTTGAAAAAGATCTACGTAACGAAAAAATTAGTTATAAAATTAGAGAGAATTCACTTAAAAAAATTCCATTTCAATTAATTCTTGGAAAGAAGGAAATTGAAGAACGTTCTATAACAATGAGAGCATTTGGAAGTGATAAGCAAGAAAAAATAAAGTTTGAAAATTTAAATGATTTTTTTATAAAAAAATGTATGATGCCTTCACAACAATAGATATAGGAGATTAAAATAGCACTTCAAAAGAAAAATAATAGATACAATCAATCTACTAAAGGCCCTAAATTCCGAATTAACGAATTCATAACCACTTCCACAGTTAGACTAATTGATGAAAAAGGTAACAACCTTGGAGTTGTTGATACCGATGAAGCTATTAAAAAAGCTGTAGAGGTAGGATTAGATCTTGTTGAAGTATCCCCACAAGTTGATCCGCCGGTATGCAAAATTCTAGATTTTGGAAAATTTAAATATGAGGCCCAAAAAAAAGCCAGTACTTCAAAGAAAAAACAAAAAGAAGTTACAATAAAAGAAATAAAAATGCGGCCAGGGATAGATGTTCATGATTATGATTTTAAAGTAAGAGCGGCACAAAAGTTTATTACTGCTGGAGATAAAGTAAAATTTACTATCAGGTTTAAAGGGCGTGAGTTTGAGCACCATGATATTGCTGAGAATTTAATGGAAAGAATAAGAGAGACTATGGGATCAACCAGTAAAATTGAGCAAGAGCCCAAACTAGAAGGCAGGCAATTTACAATGATTTTTACTCCTAACTAGGCTATTTTTTCATATTCTTTTCAATTATAAAAACCTTTGATTTTTTCCTATCCAGGGGATATAACCCTGCTCATTCATTATGACAAAACTCAAAACAAAAAAGGGCGCTAACAAGAGGTTCAGAGTTACTGCATCTGGTAAAGTTAAATCTTATCAAAGTGGTAAAAAGCACGGTATGATTAAAAGGACTAATAAGCAGATAAGGAATCAGAGAGGGTCAACTATTCTGTCTGATCAAGATGCCCGCATTGTTAAAAAGTTTTTACCGTACGCATAGATAGGTTATTATTATGGCAAGAGTTAAAAGAGGAGTTACTTCACACGCAAGACACAAAAAGGTGATCAAGCAAGCTAAAGGTTACAGAGGTCGACGAAAAAATACCTTTAAAGTAGCAAAGCAGGCAGTCGAAAAATCTCTACAATATGCATATCGTGATCGCCGAGCCAAAAAGAGAGACTTCAGGTCCCTATGGACTCAAAGAATAAATGCTGGGGCAAGAGAGTACGGTATATCATACTCAGTTTTTATAAGCGGATTGAAAAAATTGAATATCTCACTCGATAGAAAGATCCTAGCTGATTTAGCAATGAATGAACCATCGTCGTTTAAGCATTTAGCCGAACAAGTTCAATCTGCCGCTAAATAACTAGCTTATAATCCTTTACATAAATATATTCTTATTACAGAAAAAACTAAATCTGATATTGTTGTATTGTTATGGTTGATTTTATAAAACTAGAGCAAGAAATTACAAATTCTTTATCTAAAGTTACAGATTTAGAAAGCTTGAATGAATGCCGTATAAAATATCTTGGTAAAAAAGGAGAGATCTCTCTTTTAATGAAGGAGCTTTCTAACCTCTCAGGCGAGGATAGAAAAAAACAAGCTGAAATACTAAATACTCTTAAAAATAAAATATTGAGTCTTATAGAAGAAAAGACAGAAGAACTAAACGATAGGAATTTAAATGAAAAACTATCCTCTGAGACACTCGATGTAACATTACCAGTATCAAGTTCTTTTGGATCAATTCACCCTATAACTCAAGTCATTGAGGAAGTAGTCACAATATTTGGCGACTTAGATTTTTATGTTGCAGAGGGGCCGGAAGTCGAAACGGACTATAATAATTTCACTGCGCTAAATACATCAGAACATCATCCGGCAAGGCAAATGCATGATACATTTTATGTAGAAACGCAAACAGACAATATGCAGAATGTATTAAGAACGCATACATCACCTGTACAAATCAGGAGCATGCTTGAGCATAAACCTCCTATTAGACTGATTGCTCCTGGGAAAACATTTAGGTGCGATAATGACCAAACACATTCTCCAATGTTTCATCAAGTTGAGGGATTAGTAATCGATCAAGAAAGCAATATGAGTCATCTCAAGGGATGTCTTGAAATATTTCTTAAAACTTTTTTTGAAACAGATAAACTTAAAATGAGATTTCGACCAAGTCATTTTCCATTCACAGAACCGTCAGCAGAAGTTGATATAGGTTATACAAAAAAAGGAAATCAATTAGTTATTGGTGAAGGCGATGACTGGCTAGAAATATTGGGCTGCGGGATGGTGCACCCAAAAGTTCTACAAAATGTAAATATTGATCCAAGTAGTTTTCAAGGGTATGCCTTTGGCATGGGCATAGAACGCCTTGCAATGCTTAAGTACGGTATAAGTGATTTAAGAACTTTTTTTGAGTGCGATTTAAGATGGAATAAGCATTATGGCTTTTCTCCACTGAACTTTCCTTCTCTCATCAGGGACTTAAGCTAATGAAGTTCACTTACTCATGGCTAAAAGAGCATCTAGAAACAGAGCATCAATATAACGAAGTAGTTGATAAATTAACGGCAATTGGATTGGAGGTAGAGAGTGTTCAAGATACAGGCCTAGCCTATAGAGACTTTATTGTTGGCCAGGTTTTGGAAGAAGAAAAACACCCTAATGCAGATAAACTAAAATTATGCAAAGTAGATATCGGTAGAGAAAAAGTTGATGTAGTATGCGGAGCTCCCAATGTTACAAAAGGGATGAAAGTTGTTTATGCACCTGTTGGATCCGTCATTCCTGTAAATCAAATGAAAATAAAAGCAGCCAAGATTCGTGGCGTTGAGTCTTATGGAATGATGTGTTCAGAGTATGAGCTTGGAATTTCAAATGAGCACGACGGCATTATCAGTTTAGAGCAAGATAAAGAGGTTGGCAGCTCATTTGCAGACTCGTCTGGAATGAATGATATTTTAATTGAAATAGGTATTACTCCCAACCGTCAAGACTGTTTGGGCGTTCTTGGTGTTGCACGGGATTTAGCCGCAGCAGGTGTTGGGAAGTTAAAGAATCGAGAATTCAAGACAGAAAAAGGTTCGTTCGAGTCTCCAATTAAAATTGAAATACAAGATAATGATATATGTCCAGCATTCGCAGGATGCTATATTAAAAATGTAAAAAATGTAGCAAGTCCTGACTGGCTACAGAAAAAATTAAAGTCAATTGGCTTAAGGCCTATTTCCGCTTTAGTCGATATTACAAATTATGTAATGTTTGACCAAAATAGACCATTGCATGTCTACGATGCTGATAAAGTTAAAGGGAAAATTATAGTTCGATCAGCTCAAGACGGTGAAAGCTTTAAAGCTTTAGATGAAAAGACCTATAATTTAAAAAAGGGTATGTGCACAATTTCAGATGAAGAAAAGGTTTTAGGTCTGGGAGGCATTATGGGTGGTGAAAGCACGGGGTGTAATTTTGATACAATTAATGTCCTTTTAGAGTCTGCACTTTTTGATAACGTAAACACAGCAAGAACTGGGAGAGATTTATCAATATTGAGCGATGCAAGATACAGATTTGAAAGAGGAATTGACCCAAGGTCAACTTTAGAGGGGATTCACTATGCAACTCAACTAATACTTGAAATATGTGGAGGTGAATGTAGTGAAATTGTATTAGCCGGACAAATATCTGAAACTCTAAATACAATTCATATTTCAGGTAAAAATATAGTTAAAAGATTGGGATTAGAGATCACAGATGATGAAATTATTTTAATTTTGAATTCTTTAGGCTTTGGAGCAAAGAAAAGTGGTGAGAGTATTCACTGCACAATTCCATCATGGCGGCAGGACATCCACGGAGAAGCAGATATAAGTGAGGAAATTATTCGTATCAAAGGGTATGAAAATATTCCAACTTCAAATATTAGAGCTATCAGTAAGGTCAACAAAGATATACTAAATAGTACTCAAAAGATTATTTCAAAGGCAAAGCATTTCATAGCATCAGAGGGATATAATGAATTTATTACATTCTCTTTTTCAGATTCTAAGAAAAGTATTTTTTTTGGCGAAGTTGAAAAATTAAAAATAATCAATCCGATTTCAGAGGATTTAGATATATTAAGACCCAGTCTTATTCCTAACTTATTAGCATCAATTAAAAAAAATACAGTACGTGGAATTGACTCTTTGTCTATTTTTGAAGCTGGCAGTCAGTACAGTTCAACCACTCCTGAAGATCAAATAAATTCAATATGCGGTGTGAAATATGGCTTAAGCAATAGTAAGACTTGGAGAAGTGAAAAAAAAGAATTTGATATTTTTGATGTTAAAAATGATCTATTAAATGTTATAAATTATTTAGTACCAGGAAATAAGAAAATTTCAATTTCTGATGAAGCCCCTTCATGGTATCATCCAGGACGCTCAGGTAAGATTATCCTAAACAAGAAAATAGAGATTGGTTACTTTGGCGAATTACATCCAAGAATTGCAAATAAATTTAAAATAAAAACAAGAGTAAACTTATTTGAGTTAATGATAGATAATGTTCCCTTGACCGAAAAGAATACCACGAACAAACCACAACTAATTCTAAGTGATTTTCAAAGTGTAACGAGAGATTTTGCGTTTATACTTGATAAGGATGTTAAAAGTAGTGATTTAATCAAAGCTGCATTAAATGTTGATACAAAAATAATAAAGAGTGCAGAAATATTTGACTTATTTGAGGACAAAAGTTTGGGAGACGATAAAAAATCAATGGCAATCAAAGTTATTTTGCAGTCTGAAGAAAAGACATTAGATGAAAATGAGATTAATAGCTTGAGTTCAAAAATAGTTGAGGCTATTGAAAAATCTACTTCTGGAACTGTTCGATCCTAAAAATTTATATTCTATGACTGGAACCAAAAATATCAGAAACTTCTCAATTATTGCGCACATTGATCACGGTAAATCTACACTTGCAGATAGATTAATACAATTTTGTGGCGGTCTGTCAGAACGAGAGATGAAGTCCCAGGTACTTGATTCAATGGACATTGAACGAGAAAGAGGGATTACTATTAAAGCACAGACAGTCCAATTAAAGTATAAGGCTAAGGATGGTGAAATCTATACATTAAATATTATAGATACCCCGGGCCATGTTGATTTCAGCTATGAAGTTAACCGCTCACTCTCAGCTTGTGAAGGCTCACTTCTTGTTGTTGACGCAAGTCAAGGTGTAGAAGCTCAAACACTTGCAAATTTATACCAAGCCGTTGAGAATGATCATGTTATTATTCCTGTCTTAAATAAGATTGATTTACCTGCAGCAGATCCTGAGAGAGTAAAAGGACAAATTGATGATATTCTTGGAATCGATACAAGTAATGTTTTAGAAATTTCTGCAAAATCTGGAATAGGCATAGAAGAGGTACTCGAAACTATTGTAAATGATCTCCCAGCTCCTGTTGGGAGTCCAACGGAACCTTTAAAAGCATTACTCGTTGATAGTTGGTACGATGCTTACTTAGGTGTTGTAGTTTTAGTAAGAGTTATTAATGGCACATTGAAAAAAGGCATGGAAGTCAGGTTCCATCAAACTAATACCAAGCATTTAATTGAAAGAATTGGATGCTTTACTCCCAAAATGATTATCAATGAAGAGATCAAGACAGGTGAGCTCGGATTTATTACTGCTGCAATTAAAGAGGTTTCTCAAACTAAAGTAGGAGATACTATCATTTTATCAAATGATAAAAAAACACAGCCATTACCCGGCTTTAAACCCAGTCAACCTGTAGTATTTTGTGGTCTCTTTCCAACTAATGCAGCAGATTTTAAATTCTTAAAAGATGCTCTTGCAAAATTAAAGTTAAATGACTCAAGTTTTCATTATGAGCAAGAAACCTCAGCTGCATTAGGCATGGGCTTTAGGTGTGGTTTCTTAGGGTTACTTCACCTTGAGATTATTGTTGAACGATTGGACAGAGAATTTGATTTAGATTTAATCACAACAGCTCCGAGTGTGATTTATGACATAGTACTTACTGATGAGAGTAAGATAGAGCTTCATAATCCAGCAGACATGCCTGAGATAATGAAAATCAAAACAATTTCTGAGCCTTGGATTAAAGCAACTATAATATGTCCAGATGAATATTTAGGTAGCATCATTTCACTTTGTGAGGACAAAAGAGGTATTCAAAACGAACTGACGTATTCAGGATCAAGAGTAATACTTACTTATAAGCTGCCACTTAATGAAATTGTTTTTGATTTTTATGACAAACTAAAATCAATATCAAGTGGATATGCAAGTTTCGATTATGAAATTGATCAGTATATGGAAAGTGATCTTGTTCGTTTAAGCATTCTAGTTAATGATGAACCTGTTGATGCCTTATCAATTATTGTTCATAGAAACTTTTCTGAAAAGAAGGGAAGAGCGGTTTGTGAAAAACTTAAGGAATTAATACCAAGGCATCAGTTTCATATACCTATTCAAGCTGCAATCGGAGGAAAAATAATTGCTCGAGAAACAGTACGTGGATACAGAAAAAACGTAATTGACAGAATTCACGGCGGTGGAGCTACGGATAGAAAAAGAAAACTATTAGATAAGCAAAAAAAGGGCAAGCAAAGACTTAGAACTTACGGAAAAGTTGATATTCCTCAAGAAGCATTTATTGCTGCTTTGAAGGTTGAATAAGGAAAGGTGGCCGAGTGGTTGAAGGCGCACGCTTGGAAAGCGTGTATGCGGGTGACCGTATCGTGGGTTCGAATCCCATCCTTTCCGCCATTTTGTTTGATTTAATTCTCAATATATTTAAAAAGGATAAATAAATAACCAAAATCAATATAAATATTACTTCAATAACGATTGTATTTACATTAAACAAATTTATTTTTTTAAAAAAAAAGTAAACTACTTAATATTGATAATGTTTTTATAAACCGCCAGTAATCAGCCCTACCATTCCGAGGATTAGCCATAATACAAGCATAGCTTTTTCATCAAATTTCTTTGTACTTTCTATACCTTTGATTTGCTTTCTAACAAATAAGCTAAGCAGCAGTGCAAGGACTATTAGATATACTATTGTAAACTCCATTAGTAATTAGTGTAGCAAGTAAGTAATAATTGTATATAGAATATATATAATGAAAATTTTTAGACATTCTTCTTCTCTATTAGTAATAGTTGGTGGCTGTGTTCTTTTATTAGTTTCGTTTGGCATAAGACACTCATCAGGTTTGTATTTAATACCTATTTCAGATCATATTCAGACTGGACGAGAAGTGTTTGGCTTAGCTATTGCAATTCAATTCCTTATGATTGGGATTGGATCTCCAATCTTCGGAGCTATTGCTGATAAATATGGTTCATCTATCGCTGGTCTTTATGGAGCAATATTTTTCTTAATTGGTCTCTATATGATGTCTCTTGTAGAAGGATCAGGTCTCCTAATAGTTTCACAAGTAGTTTTCGGTTTTGGTTGTGCTGGATGTGGAACAGCAGTAATTCTTGGAGCTGTAGGAAAAGCGGTTACAGGAAAATACCAAACTTTGTCGTTGGGTATTGTGATGGCTGCAGGTTCTTTAGGGCAATTCTTAATTGTCCCACTATCTGGATTTATGATCGAAGCAACTGATTGGCAAAAATCAATCGTCTACCTTTGTTTTATATCCTTAATAATGATTTTATTCGCTTTAACTCTAACAAAATCGTCTTTTAATTCAGGAAAGGATGATCAAGCTGCTCAATCATTAGCATCTGTACTTAATGAGGCCTTTGTAAATAAAAGCTATGTATTATTAACAGTAGGTTTTTTTGTATGCGGATTTCATGTTTCATTTGTAGCAACCCATTTACCAGCTTATTTAACTGATCTCTCATTGCCTTTATGGATTGGTTCTTGGTCACTTGCTTTAATTGGTTTATTTAATGTTTTTGGAACATTATATTTTGGTCATTTAGGTGATCAAAATTCTAAAAAAAATCTTTTAGTCATTTTGTATACTCTTCGTGCATTTTTATTTTTGGTATTCATTTTTCTTCCTAAAACTGAGATCACTGTGCTAATTTTTGCTGCATTACTGGGTATTCTTTGGCTCTCAACTGTTCCTCTTACCAGTGGTATTATTTCTGTAATTTTTGGGACCAAATATATGTCTATGTTATATGGCTTTACATTCCTTTCACATCAAGTTGGTTCATTTATGGGCTCTTGGTTTGGAGGCCGTTTTTATGATTTTTATGGATCATACGATATTATGTGGTGGATATGTGTAGCTCTTGGTTTTGTATCTGCATTAATGCATTTTCCAATTACTGAAAAACCAATCAAAAGAAAAATTGCTTAAGTAAATATTAAATTTATTAATTATTTAATTGATTCTATTACTAAATAAGTTTTCCACTTATCCACAAGTTAAGAAATGCAAATAATTTTTTTTTTATTTAATAATTTTTTTTAATAAATTATTATTTAAGTATCGGAACAACGAAGATCGAAAGCCTTTCGGGGAGTTTGTTCAGAGTTAGTCCGGAATTTCGGGGCGATATAGAGACCTTTCGGGGTATTTGTAGCGCCCCGTTTTTTTTTGTGCTTTGTGTCTCAAAATCGGATACAAATTTCATATGTTTTTAGACTTTACCCTTCTTTATTTTTTTATTCCTTTGTTTTTTGTTATTTCTATAACCCCAGGTCTTTGCATGACTCTTGCTTTAACTATGGGTATTACCATTGGCCTTAAAAACACGATGAAGATGATGGTTGGGGAACTCATAGGCGTATTAATAGTTGCTGGAAGTGCAGTTATTGGTGGTGGGGCAATTATTTCATCATATCCAATGACATTTCTCTTTTTTAAATATGGGGGTGGAATTTATTTGATGCTTGTTGGCTATCAAATGTTCAATTCAAGAGGATCATTGGCATTAAACTTAGATGGAACACATTCCTTTGAAATTAATTTTTTAAAGCTAGCAAGTCAGGGCTTTATTACTGCAGTTGCAAACCCTAAGGGATGGGCTTTTTTTATTGCTATGGTGCCCGCATTTATTAATTATGACTTAGCGCTCATGCCTCAGATGTCAGCGTTGGTCGTCATCATTTTAATAATAGAATTCATATCTTTGATGATTTACGCAACTGGCGGACAGATGCTTGGAATTATCTTGAAGAAACAAAAAAATATTCAATCAATAAATCGTTTAGCTGGTTTACTAATGGTAGGCGTCGGAATTTGGTTAGCTCTTAGTTAGACTCTGTTTAAAAAGCATCCCAGGTCCTTTTGTTGAGTCATTTCCAGAACCACGAAACATATGCCATATCATTGCCTGGTTTGAAGATACAACAGGTTTATTCAGTAAGCGTTCTGCTTCATCTATTATTTTAAATGTTTTCAAATTTGTGCATGAAATAAATACTGCATCACAATCATTTTTCCCAATTTCTAATATTGCGCTCAAACTATCTTTTTCAGATATTCTTGCCACTACTGTGTCATCAGATTCATTAAATGATTTCTCGTATGATATATTAAAATTATCACTCTGAAGATTTCGTTTGAGTTTTTGAGTTACAGATTGTTCATAGGGTGAAACAAATGCAATATTCTTGCATCCAAAGCTATTAAGCGCCTCCTTAACAGCTCTTATGGGATCTGTTATAAAAGCATTTTTATGTTGCCCTCTAATTAATTTATTTATTTTTTCAGAGCCAATTACCGTTGCACCAGAGGTACAAGCATATCCAATACTGTTAAAGTCAATTTTTGGGAGTAGTTCCACTGCAATTGGTAAATCATTTTCCATTTTTGCAAGATTTTCATTATTGACAGATTGGTCACAGGGAATCCTTGAGTGATAAATGGCAACACTCTCATCAAGCGTGCTTCTTATCTCTTGCTCAATTGTCTCATCACTTTGCAGTACGATTAATCCAAATCTCATACTGTAATAGTCTGGATCATCTAGCTTAAAATTCTTCTCCATAAAATTTATCTCGCTGCTTTTAATATTACACTTCTAGTTTCTGCAGGATCAATTACTGCATCAATTTCAAGGTGAGCTGCAGCTTCAATTGCTTTTCCTTTTTCGTACAATTGATCGACTAACTTATTAAACAGATCTTCTTTCTTTTTTTCGTCTTTTATTTCATCAAGTTCTTTTTTGAATCCAAGCTTGATGGCACCTTCTAATCCCATCGCCCCAAATTCTCCAGTAGGCCATGCAGCCGAGTATACTGGTTGATGAAAGCTTCCTCCAGCTAATGCTTGTGCGCCCAGTCCATAGCCTTTTCTTAAAAAAATTGTGATCAAAGGTATTTTTATTTGTGAACCTACTTTAAAAAGAGCAGACATTCTTCTAACTGCCCCTTCTTCTTCACTATCGGGTCCAACCATAAAACCAGGTGTATCGACTAGAGAAATGATTGGAAGATTTTGAAGATTGCAAAGCTCAATAAAATTTGCAACTTTATCAGCTGACTCTGAATCGATTGCCCCACCTAAGTGTTGACTGTCGCTCGCCATCAAGCCAAATGATTTTCCTTCAATGCGTATAAATCCTGTCACGATACTCTTCCCATACATCTGTTTAAGTTCCATAAAGGTATCTTTATCAGAAATGATACTAATAATATTTCTGATTGGATAAGACCACTTTCTATTTTTTGGCATTATGTCTTTTAATTGAGCCTGATCTTCAACTTTCCAATCAACTAAATCACCTTGAAAGTAAGAAAGTATTTTCTTTGCAAAATCTGTTGCTTCAGCTTCATCTTTTGCCACTAAATCAATGACACCATTTTTTTCATTTACCTCTGATGGTCCAATTTCTTTTGGACTATACGATCCAAGACCCCCTCCCTCAATCATTGCAGGGCCTGCCATACCAATCCATGAATTTTTAGTAGCTATTCTAATATCTGCACAGCCAAATAGAGCAGCATTGCCAGCAAAGCAGAAACCATTATTTATGGCAATTCGTAAGCACCTTCCAGTGAGACTTCCCCATAGAGCAAAAGTAGGGACATGCAATCCTGCTATACTTGTATTGATATCTGTATCGCCTGGTCTACCACCTCCACCCTCAGTAAATATAACAATAGGTAGTTTATATTTTTTTGCTTTCTCGCAAATTCGATCAAGCTTCATATGATGGAAATAACCTTGTGTTCCTGCTAAGACAGAATAATCATATACAATAGCAACAGCATCAGTTGACTTATTGTCTATTATATTACTATTAATTTTACAGAAACCAGTGATAACGCCATCACCAGAAGTTTCCATCAAAAGTTCTTCTTTGTTTTTACGACTTTTTTGAGCCGCTACAGCAAATGCTCCATACTCAAGAAAGCTATCTTTATCGACAAGATCAGAAAGATTTTCTCTTGCAGTTCTTAAATTTAGTTTATGTCGTTTATTTTTTGCATTCTCTCGAAAATCATCAGTTGTCTTGTGTAGCCGTTCAATAAATTCAGCAAAGTTTTTTTTGTCTTCCATATTTAACTCTATAGCATTTTTCTCAATATCTTATCCTTTTGAAAAACATGATGATATATGACGGCACACAAATGAATAGAAAAAAGAATTAATAGAAAATAAGCTGACAATGCGTGGATTGCATAAAATCTGTCAGCAAGATCATAGTTGTAGTAATCTATTGATGCTTTCATGATGATAAAATTGACTTCCTCACCAGATAATAAAAGTTTACTTATGCCACTTATGGTAATGATTAGTAAAGTCATATAGAAAAGACCATGCACAACTCGAGAGGCAATAATCTGAATTTTGCTCATTGATATATTATCAATGGGCTTTGTATTAATTGATTTCCATATCAATCTTAATAGTGTTATGTAAAAAATAGTCATACCAATGATTATATGAATATTCTCAATAGAGAGTTTAAATTCAGAAAACTCAAGATTGTCTAAATAAATTCCTAGAGGTAGTTGGAACAGTAATATTACAAAAGTAATCCAGTGGAAAAAACGTGCAAGAAGTCCATAAGAATTAGTGTCATTTGTAATTTTCATATTATATAATTAAGTACATGATTAATTTTTTTCAATTTCTAATCTCCTCAATTCTATCGATATTACTATTAATTGTAATCGCTTTTGCGGACGATCATGGGAATATTATTAAGGAGAGAAAGTCACTATTTAAGCAGAATTATAGTCATGCCAAGAGAATGAGTGCTGAAATTACTAAAGGGAATAATGAGAAAGTGATTGAGCTATCACAAAAGATGAGTGCAAATTATGACAAGCTTTTAGATTTATTTCCGGATAATACTAAAACAGGCTACGATACAGAGGCTTTGCCAACGATATGGCTACAAAAAGAAGAGTTTAATACTCTAATGATAGAGACTTCAAATAAAGTTAAAGAGTTTACAGTCCTTGCATCTGAACTAACTGGAGATGAGTTAAAAGATGCTCAAAAGAAACTAATCTGGTCAAGTTGCAAGACTTGTCACGATAAGTTTAGAATGCCTCATTAAACTTAAGCTACAATTGTCATACTAATTATTCTTCTTATGCCTGGATCATTGTTTTTATAACGATGTTCAAAAATAAAAACTCCTTGCCATGTTCCCAAATCAAGCTTTTTCTCTTTGATGGGTATATTAATGCTTGTATTTGTTAAAGCTGACTTGATATGGGCTGGCATATCGTCAGGTCCTTCTTCCCTGTGTGCATAATTTTCTGACTCAGGGACTACACGATCAAAAAAATCTATTATGTCCCTAAGAACATTTGGGTCAGCATTTTCCTGAATGATAAGTGATGCTGAAGTGTGCTTAATAAATAATGTACACAAACCCTTTGCTATTCTGTGCTTTGCAATAGCCTGGTTTATTATTTCAGTGATATTATAAAGCCCTTTGCCATCAATAGTAATTTCGAGTTCTTTTTGGATTAACATTTTAGATATCAATAATTAGGAATTTAAATTAAATTTAAAATAATGATAAATCATAATGAGTCATTTTCAAATATTGGATTGAATCTTAAGGCAACTTATACCCAATTGCCTGAGATACTTTTCTCTAAATTAATGCCCATAAGTGTTAAAGACCCCAAAACTGTGGTCCTTAATAACGAATTATCCTCTGAGCTAGGGATAGATTTTTCAGACTTATCCAGTAAAGACCTCTCTAATTTTTTATCTGGCAACACAATACCCAGTGGGGTTGGTCCTTTCGCACAAGCATACGCTGGTCATCAATTTGGAAATTTTACAATTCTTGGTGATGGAAGAGCTATAACCATAGGAGAGCAAAGCACTCCTAAAGGTGAAGTTTATGACATTCAGTTTAAAGGATCTGGGAGAACACCATACTCAAGGGGAGGTGATGGAAGAGCGGCTCTTGGCCCTATGCTTCGCGAATATTTAATTAGTGAAGCCATGTTCTATTTAAATATTCCCACCACAAGAAGTCTTGCTGTAGTAGAAACAGGAGAAAAAGTTTTGAGAGAGACACCTTTAAAAGGAGCTATCCTAACAAGAGTTGCAGCTAGTCATGTTAGATTTGGTACATTTCAATTCTTAGCAGCTCACAAAGACATTGATGCTATGTCAAAATTACTCGACTACTGCATCGAAAGACACTTCCCAGAAATTTTAGATAGTCCAAATAAAGTAATTAAATTTATAGAGTTAGTAATGTCAAAACAAATTGATCTAATAGTAAATTGGATGCGGGTTGGATTTATACATGGTGTGATGAATACAGACAATTCAACCATTTGTGGAGAAACTATAGACTACGGTCCATGCGCCTTTATGGATCAGTATGATCATAAAGCAGTTTTTAGTTCTATCGATTTTCAAGGAAGGTATGCCTATGGAAATCAGCCAGCAACTATCCATTGGAATTTAATTAGACTTGCTGAGAGCTTGCTTCCATTAATTGATAAAGATGGGTCAAAATCAGTAAAAATTGCACAGAAAACAATCGATTCTTTCAGTGAAATTTTTAATAAAAAATGGCAGAAAATGATGCGATCAAAACTTGGATTAACTGATCAAAGCGAAGAGGATGAAGTATTAATCAAGGATTTGCTAGCATGGATGCAATCAAAAAAACCAGATTTCACTAACACTTTTAGCAACTTGATGGGCATTAACCATGCAAATGATGAAGAGTTTGAAGATAATGATTTTGTAGAATGGAAAAAAAATTGGAAAGAAAGGGTCAATAACAGTGATTATTTAAGTATTATGAAAGAAACTAATCCCATTTTAATTCCTAGAAATAATTTAGTTGAAGAAGCTCTTTATGAAGCAGAAACAATTGGAAAGTTTGATAAATTTAATGAACTTAATAAAGTAATTGTTTCACCTTACAATATTGAAAAAGTACCTAAAAAATATTTAAATACACCCATTAGATCTAATCTTCCGTATAAAACCTTTTGCGGAACTTAATAAACTTTGAGTTTCTTTTCTAAGCGTCTTACCAAAAAAGAAACAATTAGAATCAAAACTAAATATTCTAAGACTAAAAAAGTATAAATTTCTAACGGTCGATATTGACTGACTACAAGTTCATTAGCTTTTCTTGTCAGCTCGTTTAAACCGATGATGGATACCAGAGATGACATTTTTAACATATAAACAAACTGGTTTCCTAATGCTGGTAAAATAATTCTTACAGCTTGAGGTAGTGTAATGTGATAGAAAATTTGAAAGAAATTCATACCCATAGATAGTCCAGCCTCTTTTTGACCTTTCGGTACAGCCTGAATTCCAGATCTAAAAATCTCAGCAATAAAGGGACTTTCACATATACTGAGAGCAATTATGCCGGCAGTAAATGCAGTAAAATTTAAGTTTAGTAAAACTGGTAGACCATAATAAACCCATAAAATCATTACCAAGACAGGTATTGCTCGAATAATCTCTGTATAGCCGATATTCAATGCATAAAGAGCTTTGTTTCTTGAAATGCTAGCAACAGAAACAATTAAACCTAGTAGTATCGCGAATGATATCGAAATCACAGATAGAATTATTGTATACCCTAAGCCGCCGACCAAAAATTCAATATTTGAGATTCCTACTTTGTTATTTGGTAAAATTACATACCAGCCCCATTGATAATTTGAAGAACATCCCATAAATATTAAAAAAATCAGAAGTATAGTAAGAGTAGGAATTTTTTTCGCGATATTGAAATTCATGATAAAAAATATAATTGTATAACTTAAATATCACGTATAAT
>QBZD01000013.1 GCA_003282485.1 Pelagibacteraceae bacterium AG-333-C14 | reverse complement strand
GCACACCCACAATAATAAGACCCTTGTCCGAGTAAGTATCATATAAAGCCTGCAAACCTTCATATTGGTAAGTGAAGCCACACAGGCTAGCAGTATTTACAACAACAATTGTTTTTCCTTTGTAGTCGGATAACTTAATTATATCTTCTTCATTAATTGATTTAAAAGAGTGATCATATGCATTTTCTGTCATAGCTGTACCCATGTTTAAAATAAGAGTGATTGTGATTAAAATAAAATACTTCATTAGAAATTAATTAAGATATGTACATAAACACTAGCAAAGTAACCGATTGCTATAATTGGTGTCCATTTCAAATGACCAAAAAAAGTATACATTCCTCTAGATTGTCCCATCAATGCAACTCCGGCAGCGGAACCTATTGAAAGCATGCTTCCTCCAACACCAGCAGTCAATGTTACTAAAAGCCATTGCGAGTCAGGCATTACAGGCTCCATAGTTAAGACAGCAAACATTACAGGAATATTGTCAACAATTGCTGAGAGAATACCAACAAGAATATTAGCATTAGTTGCACCTAAATCTGTATACATAAATTGAGAGACATATTCCAAGTAACCAATAAACCCTAGGCCACCAACAGACAGAATAACCCCGAAGAAAAATAATAATGTATCCCATTCAACATGAGCTACATTTTCGAAGAAATCATATTTTTTTTCTTCAATGTTTGTCGTGTTAATCTTTATATAGAAACTATAAAGTTGTAAATAAGCTAAACCGGTCATCATCCCAAATACAGGTGGAAGGTGCAAAAAGTTATGAAAGCTAACTGCAGTAAGTATTGTTAAGAGTCCAAGAAGTATTATTACTTTCCCACCGTATTTAATTTCAACAGTTTCTTCAGCAACATCAGGTTTATGATCTGATACAAAAAAGTGCATTATTCCTGCTGGAATTATGTAGTTTACAACAGAAGGGATTACTAAAGCAAAGAATTGAAGAAAATCTAGTTGTCCTGCTTGCCATACCATTAAAGTGGTTATGTCTCCAAACGGACTAAATGCCCCTCCAGCATTTGCTGCTACAACAATATTGACACATGCAATACCAACAAACTTGGGACTTGAGGATCCAACCGCCAACACAACAGCGCAAAGTACCAATGCTGTTGTTAAGTTATCTGCCAATGGAGAGAGAAAGAATGCTAATATTCCTGTAATCCAAAATAATTGTCTGTAGCTGAATTGATTTTTAATCAACCATGTTTTTAGAGAATTAAATACATTTCTTTCTTCCAATGCATTTATGTATGTCATCGCGACCAATAAAAAGAAGGCAAGTTCGGCATATTCAAGAAAACTATGTCTTATTTCTTGTTCGACCATTTCATAGTAAGGTGTGCCTGAATATGCAAACGCAATTATGCCCCATATTAGACCTGCAGCAAGAACAACAGGTTTTGATTTTCTTAAGTGAGTGAATTCCTCAGCCATCACAAGTGCATAAGCAAAAATAAAGATAGCTAAAGCAGAGAATCCGGCCCAGTGATAAGTTAAATCTAATGAATTTTCCATTTATTTTTTTCCAATATTTTATGCGCTAAGAAGAAATAAATAAAACAAAATATCAATAAGACCAATGATACAGAATATGCTTCATTCATTCTATAGCTTCCCATTAGTCTATATATTGTTTGCGTGAGGGTTGACAAGTTATTCGTCCCAAAAAAAGAGATTACGACCAAATCACTTGCGGACAATATTGAGGATACACAAAAGGCTGTAATTAATGATTTTTTTAGCCTGGGCAAGTCAATCGTTAGAAATCTGCTTAATCCATATAGATTTAAACTATTCGCTATATCATCATTTTCTTTTATCACTCGAAAAAATGAAGGTGCCAAATAGTTGTATGTGAATGGCAAAACAAAAAAAGAATTTAGAATAATTACAATAATAATATTTGGGAGATACATTAAATTTAATTTAAATAACAATATGTAGTATCCGACAGCCATCACAGCTGGTGAAAAAATTATTAAACTATAAATTAGGGATTCAGATATTTTAGTCTTCTTATGCGTCAGCACTAGTAGATTGTATACAATAAATATAGAAGCAATACCTGAGAAAAAACAAATGATTAATGTATTGTAGATTGCCTCCCAAAGATATGTGGAAGTTAATATATTAAATAACTCTTTATTTATTCCCTTTACAATTATGAATAAAATAGGTGAAAAAATAACTAATGTAATAAGCAATAAAATTAACAAACCAAAAAGATTGAGTAAAGTGAGATTAAAATATGTTTTAATATGTCGTTTATCATCAATCAAAAAATTCTGACTTCTAAAGTTTTTAAAAAAAATAAAATAAATAGAAAAACAAATTATAAGTTGGAAAAAAAGTAAATTTAAAGCTGCATTAAAATTGTTTGAAAATATTACTGAGTAATAAATTGATACTTCTAGGGTAGAGTACTTAGGACCTCCTCCTAAAATTAAGACAGGAGTGAAACTTACAAAACAAATAAATGTTATCAAAACGAAGAGACTAGGAATATTTTTTTTGATAATTGGCCACTCTGATGCAATGAAAGAAGACATTGTTTTCAAGCCCATCTGCCTTGATAATATTTTCTCATTTGGGCTAATATCATTTAATGATTGATAAATAACTCTGCTTACGAGTGGAGTATTTAAAATTACGTGACCAATAAGAATTCCTGTAAGGCCATAAATTTCAAAATAATTTCCATAAAAAGAAAGAATTCCAAATATTGTTATTATTGTTGGAAGTACAAATAATATTGATTGAGTTTGTGCAATAATTTTTACAAAATAAAAATTATTATATGTATTCAATAAAAAGGCTAAAAGAGAACCAACAACGATCGATAATAAAGCTGATAGTAATGATTGATATACGGTAAAAAAAATAATTGAGGATGTGTAATTAGAAAATTCAAAGCTTGCACTTATATCGTAATGAGAAAAAATAGCAAATAAAGGAAGTAAAAGTGCTAATGTCACGAATGTTAAGCACAACCATGGAAATAAGTTTCTATAATTAAGAAGAAGCAACTTCAAGCCATATTTTTATGAGAGGCTCGGCCTCTAAAAAATCATCATATTTAAATTCTTTTGGCTTCTTAAGCTGTCTCATCTTATCAGGAATGTTATTGTCATTTTCACTTGCAGGGTACATGATATTCATCTGAGCAATTATTTTTTGAATGTCATCCCGCATCATAAATTCAACAAATTCTTTTCCAAGTTTTTGTTTTTCTGAATCAGGTCTTACATAGACTATTTCTTTTGTTGCTAAATGCCCGTCTGTAAATTCAATAGCCTTATATTTATATTCATCCTCATATTCTTGATGATAGAATGGCGATGTGCTGTAGCTCAAAACTAAGTCAGCTTTGCCTTCAAGAAAAATGCCATATGCCTCAGACCAACCAGGAGTATAAGTTAAAACATTATTGTTAAATTTTTTGAGTATAGTAGGAAAGTTATCTGGATGAGTTAGTTTCATCCATCTTAATAAGCCTAATCCAACAGGACTGGTTCTGGGGTCTTGTACTACTATTTTCAAATTTGTTTGATTAATTAATTCTTCAAACGAATTAGGAATATCTTTTAAGGTTTCTTCATTATATATGAATGAAAAATAACCATAATCATAAATATTCCAATTCTCAGATGTATAATCAAACTCATGCATTTCTACTCCTAGAATTACATCTTTGTCTTTTAAAAATATTTCATTGGCGAGCGTTCCCGCTTGGCTAGTTGAAACGTATTGTACGTCACAGTTACAATTTTTTTCAAACTCAGTTTCAATTACAGGTCCAGGTCCCCATTCTGCAGAAAATGAGTCATAAGTACCTACGACCAACACTTCCTTTGCAGAAATAGGACTAATCGTTATTAAGATAAAAATTATTGATAATATTTTAGTTTTCATATTGCCTCCGCTAGCATTATCTAGATCAGGTTGTGGGTCGTTTCAAAAGAAACCTCTCAGCAATTGCTCCCCGTTAATAAATCAACTATACATTGAAAACATATTCAATTTCAAATATTTTTTTAAAATGCAATTCAATATATTAAAAGAACAGTCTAATTTTATAAAGGATAAGGATCCTGGACCTTTTTCTAAAAATAATGGTTTCATTTATAATTTAGAATTGGATGGTCATTATTATAAAGGATTCAGAGTTGAGGAAATAAATTGTAATAAGGCTGGAATTGCTCATGGAGGTACTTTAATAGCATTTGCTGATGGCATAATGGGCTATACTGCATGGAAAAAAGACTCGTTTCCTTGTTTGACTGCAAAATTAAATGCCAATTATGTTGGCCCTGCTCCAAAGGGTTCCTGGGTTTATGGATTTGCTGAAATTACTAGAGAAACAAAATCTATATTATTTATGAAATGCTCTCTTTATATAAATAATAACGTAATATTCACTGCAGATGGTATTTTTAAAATATTAAGAAACAGAGGTAAAAAGGATCCGTCATAAAAATGGAATTTAATAAGGAAAAATTTAATAAAATTATTAATAAAGATATCGAGATTAACACTTACGTTGATGGAATTGGTCCGCTTGTCATAATGGTTCATGGCTGGCCAGAGTCATGGTACTCATGGAGACATCAAATAAATTATTTAGTTGAAAATGGTTTTAGTGTAGCTGTTCCAGACATGCGCGGTTATGGCTTGAGCTCTAAGCCATTTGAAATTGAATCTTATAATATCATGGAGCTGACTTCTGATGTTATAGCAATTGCAGATACTTTAGGAAAAGATACTTTTAATTTAATCGGACATGATTGGGGAGCGCCAGTTGTTTGGAATACATCATTATATCATGCTGATAGAGTAGATAAGGTTTGCGGCATGAGTGTACCTCATCAAATATCTAAATTGCCACCTATAGAAACAATGAAATTTTTATTTAAAGATGTTTTTTTTTATATGCTTTATTTTCAAAAAGAAGGTTTAGTCGAACAAGAACTTGAGAAGGATATGAGAAAATCTTTGTTAGCAATATATAGTTCTATTTCGTCTAATGGCGAAAAGATGGAAACATTTGAGCCCAAACCATTTGAAAAGGAAATGACTTTTCTTAAATCAATGGGTGAGCACACTGAAATTCCACATTTCTTAAATAAAGATGACTTTGATTACTATTTAAATGAATTTACTAGAGGTGGCATGAGAGGCCCCATTAATTGGTATCGCAATATTGATCGAAATTGGGAAATGACTAAAGATACTCATGATAAGAAGATTTGCCCTCTTTCCTGTTTCATAGTTGGAGAGGATGACCCCGTAGCCAAATGGACACTTATAAACCCTAGTCTTCACGAAAATTTGGTATCAAGTCATACTATTAAGTCTGCGGGACATTGGGTACAACAGGAGAAGCCAGAACAGGTAAATAAACTACTTCTAGATTTCTTTAAATAGATTGAAGGATGAAAGGTTTTTATATACATTCTGCATCACTTCGGGGCGTAGCGCAGTCTGGTAGCGCATCTGGTTTGGGACCAGAGGGTCGCAAGTTCGAATCTTGCCGCCCCGACCAAAAAAAATATGAGCATACCATCTGAATCATTATTTTATATGCCACCTGAATGGCATCCACATGAATGTTGTTGGATGCAGTGGCCAACAGACTCTTTTCCTACGAATGCAACACCTTCATGGTCTCATTTTGATTTAGATAAGGGTCGTATTGCTTGGGCCAATGTTGCTAATTCAATTAGTAAATTCGAAAAATTATTAATGATTGTTAATCCAAGTGATCTTAAAAGTGCAACGAAATTATTGAATAGAAATATTGAAATCTTAGAGCTACCTATTAATGATGCGTGGTGCAGGGACTCGGGGGCGATATTTTTACTAAATGAAAAAAATCAGTTAGGTGGAGTTGACTCTGATTTTAATTGTTGGGGCTATAAAGAGAATTTTGAACTTGATGATAAAGTAGCAAAATTCATGATCGATTATTCAAATTCAAAATATTTTAAAAATAATATGGTTCTGGAGGGCGGCTCTATACATGTGAATGGTAAAGGTACTTTAATTACAACAGAGCAATGCTTATTAAACAAAAATAGAAATCCAGATCTTTCGAAAGATCAAATCGAAAATAATTTAAAAAACTATTTTGGAATAGAGAATATTATATGGTTAAAGCATGGTACTGATGAAGGAACCGATGGCCACATTGACAATGTCGCTTGCTTTTCCAAAAGCGATACTATTTTGACCATGACATGCAATGATAAGAATGACTCATATTATGATCTTTTGTCAGAAAATTTAGATATATTAAAGACATCAAAAGATCAAAATGGAAAGCCGTTTAATATTATTGAATTAGAAATGTCTAATAAGAGAATTATACCTGATGATGATGAGCCAAGTTCTTATATCAATTTTTATATCGCTAATGATGCAATAATATTTCCAATTTTTGGAGATAAGGAAGCCGATGAAAATGCAGAAAAAGTAATTAAATCCCAGTTTCCAAACAGACAGATTGTATGTCTTGATGGGCGTGATATATTACTCGGTGGTGGAAATATTCATTGCATCACACAGCAGCAACCAAGGAGCGTGAAATGAGAGAAGTAACTTTAGCAGCAACTCAAATGACTTGTTCAAAAAACAGTTCAGAAAATATCGATAAAGCTGAGAGTATCATAAGAAAAGCAGCTGGTATGGGAGCTCAGATTATACTTATTCAAGAGTTATTTGAATCAACTTACTTCTGCATGGATCAAAAAGATGAATTATTTGGACTATCAAAGCCATTTGAAAATCACCCCACATTAGAAAAGATGTCAAAATTAGCATGTGAACTAAAAGTAGTCCTCCCGGTAAGTTTTTTTGAAAAAGCAAATAGAGCACACTATAATGCAATTGCGGTGATCAATGCAGATGGTAATGTATTGGGAAAATATAGAAAATCTCATATACCTGATGGGCCTGGATATCAGGAAAAGTTTTATTTTAATCCAGGAGATACAGGATTCAAAGTATGGGATACAGCTTATGCAAAGATAGGTATTGGAATTTGTTGGGATCAATGGTTCCCAGAAGTATCTAGAATATTGACCTTGAAAGGAGCAGAAGTTCTTCTTTACCCAACTGCAATTGGAGGTGAGCCAGAAGATGATGGATTTGATAGTTCAGATATGTGGCAAAGGGCAATGATTGGTCATTCTGCAGCAAATCAAATACCAGTAGTCGCATCAAATAGAATTGGAACAGAACAAGGAGAAGAAATATCAAATTACTTCTATGGAAGATCATTTATTACAAATCATGTTGGAGATAAAATAGCTGAGGCAGGTAGAGATAAAGAAGAAGTATTGATAGGCAAAGTTAATCTAGATGAAGCAGAAAATTTACGAAATGTATGGGGTGTGTTTAGA
Source organism: Pelagibacteraceae bacterium AG-333-C14 (assembly GCA_003282485.1). Classification (GTDB taxonomy): domain Bacteria; phylum Pseudomonadota; class Alphaproteobacteria; order Pelagibacterales; family AG-422-B15; genus CACNXQ01. Next base: position 21,128 of record QBZD01000013.1, on the reverse strand, counting down.
GACAGGCGTACGGATTTGTACGGCGACCTACTTAAACTTGATGGGTTAGAAAATTAATCATGAAGGCAAAAATATACAAGCCCTCTAAAACTGCAATGCAGTCAGGAAGATCAAAATTCAATAAATGGATATTGAAAATCTCTGATAGTAAGAATCAAATTAAAGATACTATGATGGGCTGGAATGGTGGCAGCAATACATTATCTCAAATTCAATTAAATTTTAAATCAAAAGAAGAAGCTATTCATTACGCTAAGTCAAATAATATAGATTATGAAGTTCTTGAAACCTCTGTGAGGAAAGTTATAAGTAAATCCTATGCAGATAATTTTAAATAAGCGCCCGTAGCTCAGCTGGATAGAGCAACAGCCTTCTAAGCTGTGGGTCAGAGGTTCGAATCCTCTCGGGCGCGCCAAGTTATAAAAATGAAAAAAATATTTTTATTATCTTTATTTATTTTCAGTACTTTACATTCTCAGACCAAGGCAGATACCGTTTATGATCTTCTTATTTCAGGAGAAAGAGAAAAAGGAATTGCAATTTTAAGAGATCTTGCAGAAAACGAGAGCAATAAAGATGCAATGTATATTCTTGGGTTACTTTATAATGATGCATCAAGCATAAATTTATGCGGTTTAGAAGATTTTTGTTTAAGCGAAAATTTTTCGAACTACAAAGAAGCAAGAAAAATATTTACTCAACTTTACCAAAACTATAAGGATCCACGAGCTGCATATGCACTTGGTGAGTATTATGATGATCATTGGTATTTTAGCAGGAATTATACAAAGGCATTCAAATATTATTTATTTTCCGCTAAACGAGGCGTACCTGAGGCTCAATTTAATGTTGCAAATATGTATGAACATGGTGACGGAGTTAAAAAAGATCTGACTCAATCTGTGCGTTGGTATTTACAGTGCAATACTACTTCTTTATGTGGAGCAGGCGTAGATGGCATCGATGACCTAATTGATCAACTAACCATAGAACAGTATGAATTAGCTAAATCCTTGGTTGAGGATGATATTAAAGAAGTCGATATTAGAGTCACTACTGCACGACAAATAGTATATCAATAAAGATCATACACAATATATAGAATAAATTATTTTAAAACTTCGCGAGTATCTATTTTTTTTAGATTCCTGCTTGATCTATGATTATAATTTATTCATAAGTTTAATTAATTAATTAAAAAAAGGATTAATCATTTATGAATAATATAAAAAATGCGATTCTTGGTTTATTTTGCTCAGTATTGATGGTGCCAGCTGCTTATGCAGGTACTCTTGACACTGTTAAAGATCAAGGATTTTTCAACTGTGGTGTGAGTCAGGGAGTTCCTGGTTTCTCTAACCCAGACGAAAATGGTAACTGGAGTGGTATTGACGTAGACGTATGTCGTGCAGTTTCAGCAGCTATTTTTGGTGATGCGGACAAAGTAAAATATGTTCCACTAACAGCTAAAGAGAGATTCACTGCGCTTCAAGCAGGAGAAATTGATGTATTGTCAAGGAATACAACCTGGACTTTGTCACGTGATGCTCAAATTGGCTTAGAATTTGCTGGCGTTAATTTCTACGATGGACAAGGTTTCATGGTCAGAAAAGACTCAGGTATTACTAGTGCTATGGAATTAGACGGTGCAAGTGTTTGCACTAACCTTGGTACTACTACTGAGTTAAACATGGCTGATTTTTTCAGAGCAAACAGTATGGCATATGAGCCAGTTGTTTTTGAAAAAGCAGACGAGGTTGTAAATGCTTACGACGAAGGCAGATGTGATACATATACAACAGATAAATCTGGTTTAGCTGCACAAAGAACAAAGCTTGCTGATCCTGATGCACACGTTGTATTACCTGAAACAATTTCTAAAGAGCCTTTAGGACCTGTTGTCAGAGAAGGTGATGGCGACTGGGCTGATGTAGTAAGATGGTCATTAAATGCAATGATTGAAGCAGAAGAATTTGGTTTAACTAATTCTAATGTTAAGACAACTTGCGCTATGACTTCTAACCCTGTAGTTGCAAGACTATGTGGTAAAGAAGGTGGAACAGGTGCTGGCTTAAATTTAGGTGACAGCTGGTCTTATGACATTGTTTCAAAAGTTGGAAACTATGGTGATGTTTACGAGAAACACGTTGGAGAGAATACTCCAGTGGGTCTTGCAAGAGCAGGTTCACCAAATGCTTCTTATAAAAATGGTGGAGTTTTATACGCTCCCCCAGCAAGATAATTTGCTGTAAATTTATAAGTTAAGATTACTTTAAGTTAAAAAAGAGGAAGGTCATTAATTTGGCTTTCCTTTTTTTATGTGAATTAAGCCTAAATATTGTAGAATATATCTAAACTTAGATACTTATGAGACCTTCCAAATTTTCAAATTTTATCTTCAACAGGAGTGTTCAAGGCGCATTTTATCAGGCAATTACACTTTCTTTAGTAATCCTTGGTATTTATTATATTGTTCAAAATACCGCTGAGAATATGATGGCACGTGGTTTAGCCAGTGGGTTTCATTTCTTAGGGGTTGAGTCTCAATTTGATATTGGAATGACTCTTATAGAATACTCACCAACCTCAACTTATTTTGATGCATTTATTGTAGGCTTGCTAAATACATTGCTTGTAGCGGGCATTGGCATATTGTTTGCTACGATTGTTGGCTTTGCATTTGGTATCATGCGCTTATCCTCAAACTGGCTTATTGCTAAAATAGCAGAGACTTATATTGAAGTAATAAGAAATATCCCTCTCTTACTTCAAATATTTTTTTGGTATTTTGCTGTTCTAAGGGCCTTGCCCAGGCCAAAACAAAGTATTGAATTTATGGACTCTGTCTTTCTAAATAATAGAGGTTTATTTTTACCCGATCCCAACTTTGGTGAGGGCTCTTCAGTAATTTTTTATTTATTCTGGATAACCATAATAATTTCTATTTCTATTTTCATCTGGTCAAAACGAAGACAAAATAAGACTGGAATTACATTCCCTGCGTTTTATGTTTCGGTGGCTTTGGTGGTAGGAGTATTTTTTGCAGCTCTAACTGCAACTGGCTTTCCTGTATCTTTTGATATTCCAGAACTGAAGGGCTTTAACTTTAAAGGTGGCATGAGATTAATACCTGAACTTGTAGCCTTAACTTTTGCTCTTTCAATGTATACAGCAGCATTTATTGCAGAGGTTGTGAGAGCTGGTATCATGGCTGTTTCTAAAGGCCAAACTGAAGCCGCTAGATCAGTTGGACTTAAAGAAGGCTTAGTTTTAAGGCTAATAATAATCCCACAAGCTCTAAGAGTTATTGTTCCACCATTAACAAATCAGTATTTAAATCTGACTAAAAATTCCTCACTTGCAGCAGCTATTGCCTACCCAGATTTGGTTTTAGTTTTTGCAGGAACTGCACTTATGCAAACTGGCCAAGCCATAGAAATTATAGGAATGGTTATGGGAGTATATTTATTTCTCAGTCTCTTTACTTCAATCATCATGAATCTTTTTAATCGCATCATGAAAGTGGGAGAAAGATAATGTCAAACATTAATAAAAATATGACTCCACCGGTAATAGAGATAGGCGTCTTAGGGTGGATGAGAAAAAATCTTTTCTCTACTTGGTATAATACTGTTCTGACTTTAATTGGTTTATACTTTATTTATATAATAATTCCTCCATTTCTTTCTTGGGCATTTTTTGATGCAACGTTTTCAGGTACAACACGAGAGGACTGCACAAGCAGTGGTGCATGCTGGGTATTCATAAAACAAAATATGAAACTAATTATCTATGGATTATATCCTTCAGATGAGCTTTGGAGAATAAACATCGCTTACTTTCTGCTTGCTGTGAGTATAATTTATTTACTTATACCCAACCTAAAATATAAAGGTGGCGTAGGTGTTTTTCTTCTTTTCATATTTCCCATCATTTGTATTTTTCTTTTTTCAGGTGGGCTGGGTCTTGAAAATGTAGAGACTAGACTTTGGGGTGGGTTATTTTTAACACTTGTAATAGCAGGGGTAGGAATTGTTTTATCATTGCCCATAGGAATCATGCTAGCCTTAGGAAGAAGATCCAAGTTGCCAATTGTTTCATTGCTTTCAACAATTTTTATTGAAATATGGAGAGGCGTTCCTCTAATTACTGTACTATTTATGGCATCAAATATGTTCCCACTCTTTATGCCTGAGGGAGTTAATTTTGATAAACTCATCAGAGCCTTGATAGGTGTAATGTTTTTTTCAGCTGCTTATTTAGCGGAAGTTGTAAGGGGGGGATTGCAAGCAATGCCCAAAGGTCAATATGAGGCATCTCAGGCTGCAGGGCTAACATACTGGAAAATGATGTCCCTAATTATTCTTCCGCAATCATTGAAGATAGTTATTCCAGCTATTATTGGCAGCTTTATTGCATTATTTAAGGATACAACTCTGGTTTTAATTATAGGTTTGTTTGATTTTTTAGGTATTATTCAATTTGTAGGAACAAACCCCGATTGGCTTGGATTTTCTCATGAGGGATATGTTTTTGCAGCGGCTATTTTTTGGGTTTTTTGTTTTGGCATGAGCAGGTATAGTCAAAGACTTGAAAAGAAATTAGATACAGGACATTAATTATGACATCAGAAACAATGATAGAAATGAGTAGCGTTCATAAGTGGTTTGGAGAGCTTCATGTTCTTAACGATATTAATTTGAAAGTAACCAAGGGAGAAAAAATTGTTATTTGTGGACCCTCAGGTTCAGGAAAGTCTACTTTAATAAGATGCATAAACAGACTTGAAGAACATCAAAGAGGAGAAATTGTAGTTGAAGGAACGGAGTTAACGAATGATAACAGAAGTGTTGAAAAAATACGTGGAGAAGTAGGAATGGTATTTCAACAGTTTAATTTATTTCCTCATCTATCTATATTAGATAATTGTTCCTTGGCACCTATATGGGTGAGAAAGTTGCCAAAAGTAGAAGCGAGAGAAAAGGCTATGGAATATTTAAAAAGGGTTCAAATTGATGATCAAGCTCACAAGTACCCAGCACAACTATCTGGTGGTCAACAGCAGAGAGCAGCAATTGCAAGAGCATTATGTATGGAGCCAAGAATTATGTTGTTTGACGAGCCTACATCAGCGCTGGATCCTGAGATGATTAAAGAGGTGCTTGATGTTATGGTTGGACTTGCAGAAGGAGGCATGACCATGCTTGTTGTAACTCATGAGATGGGTTTTGCTAAAGAAGTCGCTGACAAAATAATATTTATGGATGAGGGGCAGATAGTGGAAAGCAAAAACCCAACTGATTTTTTTGCAAATCCTGAAAGCGAGAGAACCAAGACATTTCTTAGCCAAATTCTTTAGTTTGGCTCCCCGGACTGGACTCGAACCAGTGACAAAGCGATTAACAGTCGCTTGCTCTACCAACTGAGCTACCGGGGAATAGCAACACTTTATATCAAATGTTATCTTGCATATCTAGTTTTACTTTATTGAGAAATATATTAAATAATATGTAATGACTGTACAAAAAGACAATATTTATGAGTTTGGATTTGGAAGAAGCGATGGTGTTTCTAAGAACACCAACCTTCTTGACGAGGCAGTATTTAGTTTTCTTTATGGCGGCTTATTTAGGGTATTAAAGTCATTATCTCTAAGCAGCATTCTTGATCTAGAGATTGTATTCAGACTTTATGTGAATTTTTTTAAAGGCCTTTCTTTTTATGATATTCAGTACTTTACGCAATCCCCTGAAAGAACTTTATGGAGACGCCTAAAGTATCTTGAGGAGAACGGAGTAATAAGAAAATCAAAAAATCAGAAAGACAAAAGAACAATAAGATTTTTACTATCTAAAAACTCCTATGACACACTAAGCAACTCTATACCAAAAGAAGATTTAGCAATAACTATTTCTAAAATTGCAATGTCTTATGCAGATAAGCTCTGGATGTTTAATGTAAGAGATCCTAACAAAGTAAGAAAAACATTGCTCAACCTTGCTAGGAGCTCAGTATCATTAAATGAAAGTAATTATCTATGTCAATTTGCATTTGGCTTATCATATTATTATGGGGGAAATTTTGACTTATCTCTTAATCATTCATACAACTCGATTAAGCTAAATAAAAAATTTGCTCATGGTAGAAGATTATTTGGTTCCTCTCTTTATCAGATAGGTGACAAAAAAAGGGCGACTAAAGAAATGGAGAAAGCGCTTGAATTATATGAAGATACCTATGGGCAGTGGAGAACATTTTTTGAGTTATGGCGATTTAGTTTTCTGGATGAAGATGGAAACAATGCAAAAAAATACGCAGAAAAATTGGTAAAACTTCAACCTGAATACCCTCAGTCATATATTGGTTACCTAGCTACATTTGAAAAGGGGAACAATATTAAATCAATGAAAGCTAAGCTCATGGAACTTCTTCCCAATTTTAGTCCCGCTATGATTAGAAATTTTCATTCTTGGATCAGGGAAGATCAGGCGGATAAAATTATCGACAGCTTAAGAAAGCATATTTCATGAATGGAGGCCACGACCGGAATCGAACCGGTATACAAGGATTTGCAGTCCTCTGCGTAACCATTCCGCCACGTGGCCAAATAATGAAGCTTATATCATCAATAATGAAAACTTGTGAATAATTTTAATAGATATGTTTATCAAATCTCAACTGGATAAAGATGCTTATGGAAATTAATGCTGACAACTCAAGAATGGTTAATGGACAAATCAAGCCGATAAATGGCATGACTGAAAAGTTAGTTTCTATATTTAATTCTTTAAATAGAGAAAGCTTTATGCCTGAAAAATTTAAAGAAAGCGCGTACGTTGAAAAAAATTTGGCTCTACCTAATCATAGAGTTATCCTAAAACCTGAAATAGTTGCGAAGATAGCAATGTTTATAGATTTAAAAGAAAATGAAAATGTTCTTATTCTAGGTTCAACAACTGGCTACTTAACGGCAGTGTTATCATTAATAGCCGAAACTGTAATTGTTGTAGAAGAAGATGATAGTTGTATAAAGTCTTCAGAAATAGCTACAAAGGAAAATAATCTTAATAATGTTATTTATATCAAGAAAAGTATTTCAAACGGATGTATAGAGCAAAGCCCTTTTAATGCTATTATTATTGAAGGCGCCGTAAATTATGTTCCTCAAAAATTACTGAATCAACTCGAAAATGGCGGAAGACTAATCGCAATTTTGTCAGAAAATGGCTTATGCAATGCAAAAAAGTTTACAAGGAAAGAAACAATGTTCCATTCCGAGCAATTGTTTCCATGCTCTCTACCAGTATTGCCTTCTTTTAAAGAGAAAAACATCTTTAGTTTTTGATATCCAATAGATATAACAACATGTGTAACATATGAATCAAAGCAATAAAGATACTGATGACATACTAGATGCCATTAAATTAATGATGAGCAACAATCAGCTTAATAGCGAGCAGAGGCTCCCAAAAGATGTCATTGAATTAACCGAACCTATTGATGAAAAAATCCATGAAAGTGAATCAAGTATTCTTGAATTAACAGAATTGATTGATGATAATGTGACTGAAAAAAAAGGTACTTTGGAAGCAAAAGAAATGCAGATAAGTGAAGATCAAATTCGAAATGTGGTTAGAAATACAATAGAGTTATTACCTGGAAAGACGATAGATAATATTATAAATGAAGAACTCAAAAGAGTTATTTTAGATAGATTAAGTTCGGCAAAGATAAGTATAAGTGCTCAAGATAACAAAGAATAAATGTTAGATAAATATTATCAGCCTGATTTAGTTGAAGAAAAAATTTATAAGCAATGGGAAGAAGATGGGGACTTTAACGCTCCAGTAGACTCAAAAAATAAACACTTCAGCATAGTTATTCCTCCACCAAATGTAACTGGAAATTTACATATGGGTCATGCGTTAAATAATACGTTACAGGACATTTTAATAAGGTTTTATAGAATGAGAGGAAGGGATGTATTATGGCAACCAGGAACTGATCATGCTGGAATAGCTACTGAAATGGTGGTTGAACGGGAATTGAGAAAGCAAAAAATAAAAAAGGCCAATCTATCTCGTGAAGAGTTCATAGAACATGTCTGGAAATGGAAGGACTCATCAGGAAATAAGATAATCAATCAACTTAAAAGACTCGGCTGTTCATGTGATTGGTCCAGAGAAAGATTTACGCTTGATGAAGGTCTTTCTAAAGCGGTACGACACGTGTTTGTAAAACTCTATAAAGATGGCCTCGTTTATAAAGATAAGAGGCTGAGCAACTGGGATCCCAAATTAAAAACAACAATTTCTGACTTAGAGGTTATTCAGAAGGAGGTAACAGGTACTCTTTGGTATATTGATTATGAAATTGAAAATGGAGATGGCCACATAACTATTGCTACTACGAGACCAGAAACAATGCTTGGTGATACGGCAATAGCTGTTCATCCAGAGGATAAAAGATTTGCAGATTTGGTCGGAAAGTTTGCGATACTTCCAATAGTTGAAAAAAGAATTCCAATTGTTGCTGATGAATATGTAAAAATGGATCAAGGGTCTGGCGCAGTAAAAATTACTCCAGCTCATGATTTTAATGACTATGAATTAGGGAAAAGGCATAAACTAGAAATAATAAATATTTTTACCGAAAATGCTGAACTTAATGAAAATTGCCCTAAGGAATATCAAGGGCTTGATCGTTATATAGCAAGAGAAAAAATAATTAGTGAACTCAAAGGAAAGGCCATCTTAAGTAAAGAAGAAGAAAATCTACATACAGTTCCATATGGTGACCGATCAGGGGAAGTAATAGAGCCTCTCCTAACTGATCAATGGTTTGTGGATGCAAAAAAATTATCTATCGAAGCAATTAATAATGTAAAAAATGGCAACACAAAATTTATACCTAAAAATTGGGATAAAGTTTATTTTGATTGGATGGAAAATATTCAACCTTGGTGTGTCTCAAGACAACTTATGTGGGGTCATCAAATTCCTGCTTGGTATGGTCCTGATGGAAATATTTTTGTGGAAGAAACAAATGAAGAAGCGCATATCTCTGCAAATAAATACTATGGCAAAGATGTAGAGCTTGTTCAAGAAGATGACGTATTGGATACCTGGTTTTCATCAGCACTCTGGCCATTTTCAACACTAGGCTGGCCTGAGGAAACAGCTGAATTAGAAAAATACTATCCAACTTCAGCTCTTGTAACTGGTTTTGATATTATATTTTTTTGGGTCGCTAGAATGATGATGATGGGTCTTTATTTTACAAAAAAAGTTCCATTCACCGAAGTTTATGTGCATGCATTAGTAAGGGATGAGAAGGGCCAGAAAATGTCAAAATCAAAAGGCAACGTAATCGATCCACTTGTTTTGATGGATGAATTTGGTGCAGATGCCTTACGCATGGCATTGTGTTCGATGGCTGCACAAGGTAGAGATATAAAATTATCAAAACAAAGAATTGAAGGCTATAAAAATTTTATTAATAAAATTTGGAACGCAGTAAAACTATGCGAGTTAAATAATTGCTTCTATCAAGAAATAGACACTAAAAAGACGAAAAATATTTTCAATAAATGGATATTGTCTGAATATGAAAATTGTCGTAGCAAAGCCCAACTCGCTTTAGAACATTATCGATTTAATGAGGCAGCAAATGAACTTTATAAATTTACTTGGAATATTTTTTGTGATTGGTATTTAGAATTTTCGAAAGTTATTTACTTATCTAAAAATGATACAGAAATTAAGGAGACGAGAAACATAACTTCATATGTATTATCAAATGTCATAATAATGTTTCATCCCATTATGCCTTTCTTTACAGAGCATTTATGGCATCAGGCCTCAAATATTTTAAAGAACGACACAGTAAAAATAAATAAATCAGAATGGCCAAGAGGTATAAGTATAGATGATAGTGATAATAAAAAGATTAAGTTATTACTTGAGCTTATTTCCTCAATTAGGTCTACCAGATCTGAAATGAATGTACCAGCAAGCGCAGTGATAGATATAAATTACTCGAAGATTAGCAATGAATTAGGCGCTATTTTCGATAAACACAAAGAAACAATTCAAAGCTTAACAAGATCTAAGTCTATAACTGAAAAAATTTTTTCAAAGGATGAAGGCATGGTCCAAGTCTTATTTAATGACGGTTTGATCTATTTGTCGCTTAAGGGTATTATTGATTTTGAACAGGAGAAAAATCGCTTAAAGAAAAACTTGTCAAAAATAGAAAAAGAAATGAATAAGATTAATGAAAAGTTAGAAAGTGAAAATTTCATAGAGAATGCTCCAGTGACAATTATTGATGAACAAAAAAATAGACATAAAGAATATGTTCTCTCAAAAGAAAAAATTCAAATGGCGATAAAGAGCTTGGGATAAACATGAAATTTGATAAAAATAAATTACCTAGCCGTCATGTATCTGTTGGTCCAGAGAGGGCACCTCATAGATCATATTATTATGCGATGGGATTGAATGAGGACGATATAGCCAAGCCTTTTGTAGGCGTTGTTTCTACTTGGAATGAAGCAGCTCCATGCAACATTGCCCTCATGAGACAGGCGCAATCAGTAAAAAAAGGGGTTACTGAAGCTGAGGGTACTCCAAGAGAATTTTGCACAATTACAGTTACCGATGGTATTGCAATGGGTCATCAAGGTATGAAGTCATCCTTGGTATCTCGTGAAGTAATTGCCGATTCCACTGAACTTACAGTTAGAGGGCATTGTTATGACGCAATAGTTGGATTAGCAGGATGTGACAAATCTCTTCCTGGATTGATGATGGCCATGTGCCGTTTAAATGTCCCTAGCGTTTTTATGTATGGTGGAAGCATTCTGCCAGGAAAATACAAAGGCAAAGACGTTACTGTAGTTGATGTATTTGAAGCAGTCGGCAAGTATTCATCTGGAAATGCGACTGAAGAAGAGTTGCATGAACTTGAATGTGTAGCTTGTCCTAGCGCAGGAGCGTGTGGCGGTCAATTTACTGCAAATACTATGGCATGTGTTTCAGAGGCAATTGGATTAGCCTTGCCATATTCATCGGGAGCTCCTGCTCCATATGAGGAAAGAGATAAATACGCTTACGAGGCTGGAAAACAAGTTATGCAATTAATTGAAAAAAATATTCGACCAAGAGATATTGTTACGAGAAAGTCACTTGAAAATGCAGCAACGATTGTTGCTGCTACAGGAGGTTCAACAAACGCAGGACTTCATTTGCCTGCAATTGCTCACGAATGCGGTATCAAATTTGATCTAGATGATGTAGTAGAAATATTTAAACGCACCCCTTATCTTGCTGATTTAAAACCAGGTGGTCAGTATGTTGCAAAAGATGTTTACGAAGCTGGAGGCGTGCCCATCATTATCAAAACATTATTCGAAGGCGGCTATATTCATGGAGACTGCTTAACTGTGACTGGTAAAACAATGAAAGAAAATCTAGAAAATGTGAAATTTAATAAAGAACAAAAAGTTATTCGTCCATACGACAACCCATTAAGTCCTACAGGAGGCGTTGTTGGTCTGAAAGGAAACTTAGCACCTGATGGAGCAATTGTAAAAGTTGCAGGAATGGAAAATCTTAAGTTCAAAGGTAAAGCAATTTGTTTCGACTGTGAAGAAGATGCCTTTGAATGTGTAAAAAACAATAATTACAGTGAAGGCGATGTATTTGTCATTCGTTATGAAGGACCTAAAGGAGGGCCAGGCATGAGAGAAATGCTATCAACGACTGCAGCAATATATGGACAGGGAATGGGTGATAAAGTTGCGCTTATAACTGATGGGCGTTTTAGTGGCGCTACAAGAGGATTTTGTGTAGGACATGTATCCCCTGAAGCCGCAGTATGTGGAACAATTGCGTTGGTTCAAGATGGCGATGAAATAATACTAGATGCTGAATTAGGTCAAATTCAGCTCAATGTGTCAGAAAAGGTTCTGCAAGAAAGAAAAGATAAGTGGGTTGAAAGGACAACGGACTTTAATTCTGGCACTCTCTGGAAATATTCAAAAACTGTGGGTTCCGCATCAAATGGGGCCGTTACTCATCCAGGAGCAACAGAAGAAACACATACTTACGCTGATATTTAAGCAATATCCTCCAATTTCTCAATAAAATAGCAGTTTCTAATGCGATTTCATTATTCCCTGAAAACAGGGATTTTTATGAATCTAATTCTCTTGAAAAACATTCACTATTAATTGATACTTTATTAATGAATTTTTAATAGGGGAGATTCCTTAAGGGGGAATAGTTAACATGACATCGATTATTTCAATTTTAAACAAATTTTTCGCAATCATGGCAATAGTTTCATTTACTCTAACAAATGCCAGTGCAGATACATTAACCAATATGGTCAATCAAATTATTGACAGTCACGAAGATATTGTGAATGCAAAGAAAGAATTAGAAGAGGCAGATAGGGATATTACTGATGAGCTCTTAGCATACGCACCAGATCTATCTGTGAAATACGAGTCTGGTAGAAACGATAAATATGCAGCGTCTTCAACTTCTCAACTAAATTTTGATACATGGGATTTTACTTGGAAACAAAAAATAATGGACTCAGGCGCAACCTTAAATGGAATTAGAAATAAACAATTAGAGTCTGAAAAGTCTGAGTTAGATTTTATAACAGCAAGAAATGATCTATTAATAGAGGCAGCAGATGCATATCTTGGATTAATCAAAGCTGGAGAAAAGCTTGAAGCCTCTGTTGCAGCTGAGGAAAATACAAGAGCAACTTCTGGACAAGAAGAGATCAGAGTTCAAGTTGGCTCTGGATTAGCATCCGATGTATTGAAAGCAAAAAGACAGTTAGCAAGCGCTCAAAAAACTGTAATAACAGACGAAAAAAGTTTTAAATCTGCTGTATTTACTTTTGAAAAAATTTTCAAAGTAGATGCAATTGAAACAGCCAATCTTACTAAACCTAGATTAAGCCCTGATGCGTTGGCATTAGTTCCAAATTCTATGGAGGAGACTGTTGAATTAGCTCTTACTAATAATAGAGATCTCATGAAATCAAAAATGGATGTTGAAATTGCAAGAAATGATTTGAATGTTGCTCTTGCTGGTTTTGGTCCCTCTGTTGACGCTGAGCTAAAATATTCTGACAAACAAGATGCATCACATACGGGTGGAAACCATAACGAAGAACAAGCTAAGGTAACTGTAGAGTTCCCACTTTCTGGTTTGTATATGGAAATGCCAGGTTATTTAAATGACCGTTCTGCGTTAGACAGAGCAATTAATGATCTTGCAGTTAAAGAGAGAGATACGGTAAAAATAGCGAAGGAAGCGTGGATTGAATATTCTAATGCAAGAACAATGTTATCTTACAGTGAGAATGAAGCGACAATTGCTCAGGAATTGTTAGCCATTGCTCAAAAAGAAAGAGCTGCTGATCAGACTGATGCTGCGGCTGTTCTGTCAGCTGAAGAGACCCTTGAGAGCTCACTAAAGGATCTATCTGATGACAGTATGTCTCTTGTAACTACTGTGTATGAAATTCTTGATGTGATTAACTTGCTTGATCCGTCAATGATTGAAAATACAAAGGTCGAAGGAACATTTAACACATCATCATAAAGATTAATTAGAAAAATAAAGATTAAATTAGAAAGGAATAATTAAATGCCAGTAACTCCAGCAGAAGCTCAAGAGTTTTTTCAGGAGGTTGCTGCTGCAGCTTCACCGGAAGAACAGCAGGCATTAATTCAAGATTACGCAGCCAATAATGATAATCCAGAGGAAATGTTGGCCGCTGTGGTTCAAGCGAACCCTGCCGCTGCATCACAAATCGCATCTGCAACTGCACAAGCAATACCTGAGCAAGCTGCGGAGATAGCTGGAGCGATTGCTGCAGCAGCCCCTCAAACTGCTAATGCAACTGCTGCTGCAATGGCATCAGCCGCACCTGATATTGCACAAGATGTTGCATCAGATATTGTAAATAACGCTCCTGCTGCCGCAGGTGCCGTTGCTGCATCTCTTACTCAAATTAATCCAGAAGGCGCTGTCGAAATGGCCGCTGCAATTGCTGAGTCAACTCCTGCCGCCGCAGGTGCCGTTGCCGCTGCTGTTGCACAAGCTGCTCCTGAACACGCTGTTGAAGCCGCTGCTTCAATGGCCGCTGCAAACCCTGCAGCTGCAAGTGGAGCTGCAAGCGCTGTAGCTGCCGCTGATCCTGAGGCCGCTTCTCAAGTTGCAACTGCAATGGCCCAAGCCGCTCCTGAAGCTGCAGCTGCTGTAGCCGCTGGTGTTGCATCTGGTGTTGCCCAAGCTGCAATTGCAGAGGTAAATCAAGAAACAGCGCAAGCAAATGCTGAAATTCAAGCTGATGCTCAAGATCAAATAGGCGATGCACAAGCTGATTTTGCTGAAGCCACAGGCGCTGGATCTGAAACCGCTCTTGCTGATGCACAAGGAGAGATTGCTGATGTTCAATCGGCAACTCAAGATGCCCTAATTGAAAGCAATCAAGCAGGACAAGAAGCCGCTCTTGCAGCTTCTCAAGAAGCCACTGCTGAAATTATATCTGAAATGATTGCAATGAATCCTGATGCTGCTGCCGAAATTATTGCTGGTACTGCTGCATCAAACCCTGAAGCTGCTGCAGAAATTGTTACAGAAATGATGGAGTCAAATCCTGAAGGCGCTGTTGAAATGTGTGCAGATATTGCTGAGGCAAACCCTGCCGCTGCTGCTCTTGCAACAGAAGCAATTATTGAATCTAATCCTGAACTTGCTATTGAAGCTACTGCGGCTATGGCCGAAGTTGCACCGGCTGCTGCTGGAGCTGCTGCAGAAGTAATGGCTGAACTTGCTCCTGAGCAAGCAGGTGAAGCTGCGATGGCAATGCAAGAAGCTGCACCTGAATCAGCTGCTGCAATTGCTGGTGGAGTTGCTCAAGGTAACCCCGAAGTTGCTGCTGAGGTAGCAAACGAAATGGCTGCTGCTGATCCTGATGCCGCTGCTGACATTGCAACTGGTGTTGCTGTTGCTGCTCAAGCTAATGCACAGGCTGAAGTTGCTGAGGCACAAGCCGAAGCTCAAGCGCAAGTTGCCGAGGTTCAAGCAGGACTTGCTGATGCTGTCAGTGAAGCACAAGCAGATTTAAATTCTGATGATCCAAATATTGTCGCCGACGCTCAAGCCACCCTCGCAGATGCTCAAGCACAAATTGCAGACGCCCAAGCCGCTGGACAGGAAGCTATTGCAGAAGTGCAAGGCACTGCAGCTGAAACAGCACAAGATTTAGCAGGTGATATTGCTGGCGCTATGATGGAAGCTAACCCTGAAGCAGTTGCTGACATTGCTGAACAAGTAGCTGAGTCTGCACCAGGTACTGCTGCTGGCGTAATGAATGCTGTTGCCGAGGTTGCTCCAGAACAAGCTGTTGAAGCAGCTGCGACAATGGCTGACGCAAACCCTGCTGCTGCAGGCGCTGCAGTTGAAGTTGTTGCCGAAGCATTACCTGAATTAGCGACTGAAGCCGCTGTGGCTATGGCTGAAGCCGCTCCAGAAGCTGCTGCAAGTATTGCTGCAAGTGTTGCTGAAGCAAATCCAGATGCTGCAATTGAAATTGCAGCTGAAATGGCGAACGTTGCTGCAAACAATGAAAACTTTTCTCAAGATGAAGCTCTAGCTATGCAAACTGCAATTGCAACTCAAGTTGCAAGTGCTGCACCTGAAGCTGCCGCTGAAGTTGCGAGTGCGATGGTAGAGTCAATGACTACGGGTATTGAGGGCAATGCCAATGAAAGCACTTTAGCTGAAGCCGCTGCTGCGATGACAGCAAATGTTGCATCTGCTGCAACCCAAGCTGATCCTGAAGGAGCTGCTGACTTAGCAAGTACTATGATGGAGCAAATGGCTGAGATACCAGGCATCGAACCTGAAGCATTAGCTGAGACTGGTGCGGGAATGACAGCTAATATGGCTGCAACTGCTGTTGCTGCTGATCCTGAAGGAGCTGCAGAATTAGCGGGTGCCATGATGGATGTTATGGCTGATATTCCAAACGTACCTGAAGAATTTGATATGGCTGGTCAAATGGCTGAGATGACAACCAATATTGCGACACAAGCTACAGCCGCTGCTCCAGAGCAAGCTGCAGAATTAGCGGGTGCAATGATGGAGCAGATGGCAGATATCCCTGGCGCTCCTGATGACTTTGATCCTGCTGCACAAATGGCTGAGATGACAGCAAATATAGCAACTGCGGTTGCCGCTGCTGATCCAGAAGCTGCGGGTGAAATTGCTGGTCAAATGATGGAACAAATGTCTGAGATCCCTGGTGTTTCTCCAGAAGACATAGCTGAATTTAACAATGATATGGCTGCGCAGGTTGCACAAGTTGCTCCCGAAACAGCCGGTGAAGTATTAGGTGCAATGGCTGCTGCAGATCCTGAAGCAGCTGCAGAATTAGCAACTGCGATGGCTGAATCAAACCCTGCCGCAGCTCAAGAGGCAATGGCTGGTCTTGCTGAAGCAGCTCCTGAGTTAGCCGCTGAGGCTGCCGGAGCAATTGCTGAAGCTGCTCCTGAATTAGCGGGTATTGTTGCCGCTGGTGTTGCAGAAGGTAATCCAGAAGTCGCAGCTGAAGCTGCTCTTGCTCTTGCAGATGCAAATCCTGATGCTGCTGCACAAATTGCAGCAAGTGTTGCCAATGCAAATCCTGAATTCGCAGCTGAAGTTACTGCTGCAATGGCAGAAGCCAACCCTGAAGCAACAGCCGATATGGCTGCTGCAGTTGCACAATTTGCCCCTGGCGCTGCCGAAGCAGTTGCCGCTGAACTTATTTCAAATGATCCTGCTGCTGCTGCTGAACTTTCTTCTGCAATGGCTGAAGCTAACCCTGCTGCTGCAGGCGCGATAGCTGCCGCTGTAATGGAAGCTGCACCAGAAGCTGCCGCAGAATCTGCTGCTGCGATGGCTGAGGCAAATCCTGCCGCTGCCGCTGCCGCTGCACAAACTATGGCTGAGGCTGATCCTGGTGTTGCTGCTGAAATGGCAGCTGCTATGATGGAAGCTGCTCCTGAAGCCGCTGCCGGAATTGCTGCCGGTGTTGCCGCTGGTGCCCCTGATGCTGCTGCAGAAATTGCTGTGTCAATGGCTGAAGCAAATCCAGAAGCTGCTGCTGCTGTAGCTGGTGGAATGGCCTCAGCTGATCCAGAAGCTGCTGGAGATATTATTGGAGCTATGGCTGAAGCAAACCCTGAAGGTATTGATGACATTGCATCTGGTGTTGCGCAACTTGCACCTACTGCTGCAGGTGATGCCATGAATGCCGTTATTGAATCTAATCCTGAAGCCGCGGTCGCTGCCGCAACCGCTATGGCTTCTGCAAATCCAGCTGCCGCTCAAGAAGCCGCTGCTGCAATTATTGAATCTGATCCTGCTGCTGCTGCAGAGACTGCTGCTGCAATGGCAGAAGCCGCACCTCAAGCTGCAGGCCTGATTGCTGCTGGTGCTGCGGAAGTTTCACCTGAACTAGCTGCTGAAGTTGCTGGTTCGATGGCTGAAGCAAACCCAGCTACTGCAGCTGCAATTGCAACAACAATTGCACGAGCTGCTCCCGAATTAGCGGGTGACATTGCAGCTGACATGGCGACACTAAATCCTGAGGCAATGAGTAATGTAGTAGCTAATATTGCTGCTACTGTTGCCGCTGCTGATCCTGATCTTGCTGCTGAAATCGCAGGAGATATGGCAACTATTAATCCAGCTGCTGCTGGAGCAATTGCTGCTGGCGTTGCTGCACAAGCACCTGAAGCTGCTGCTGATGCTGCTGCCGCTTTAATTGAAGCCAGTCCAGCTGCTGCTGGAGCAATTGCCGCTGGCGTTGCTGCACAAGCACCTGAAGCTGCTGCTGATGCTGCAACCGCGTTGGTTGAAGCAAACCCTGCCGCTGCTGCTGACATTGTTGGAGGAATGGCCAGTGCAAATCCTGACGCCGTAGCAGAAGTTGCTGGGGCAATGATGGATGCTGCACCTGAAGCCGCTGCCGCTATGGCTGGAGCTGTTGCCGAAGCTGCTCCTGAAATGGCTGGAGATATGGCTATCGCAATTGCTGAATCAAATCCTGAACTTGCTGTTGAGGCCGCCGCCGCAATGGCTGAGGCAAACCCTGCTGCCGCACAGATGGCTGCGGAAGGCATGATGGAAGCTGCCCCTGAATTAGCTGCTGAGGCTGCTAATGCAATGGCCGCTGCTGCACCTGAGGCTGCTGCAGATATTGCTGGTGGAATGGCAATGGCCAATCCTGATGCTGCTGCAGAAATAGCTGGCGCGATGGTAGAAGCTAATCCTGAAATGGCTGGAGACATTGCTACTGGAGTTGCAATGAGTGCTCCTGCTGCAATGGAAGATGTTGCTAGTACTTTAATTGAAGCTAACCCTGAAGCAACGGCAACGATGGCCGCTGTACTTGCTGAAACTGCACCGGGTGCTGCTGATAATATTATGAATACTGTCGCAGAAATTAATCCTGAGGCCGCACTTGCCGTTGCTGGTGCAATGGCTGAAGCCAATCCAATGGCTGCTGAAGGAACTGCTGGTGCAATTGCAGATACTTTACCTGACCTTGCTGCAGATGCAGCGGGCGCTATGGCTGCTGCTAATCCAGAAATTGCAGGAGAAATTGCCGCAGGTATGGCCGCCGCAAATCCAGAAATTGCAGGTGATGTTGCTGGCGCCATGATGGACGCTGCTCCTCAAGCTGCTCAGGGAATTGCTCAAGGAATTGCCTCTGCCGCACCTGACCAAGCTGCTGATGTTGCTGGTGCTATGGCAGAAGCTAATCCAGAATTTGCTGGCGATATTGCTGGCGGAATGGCTGCGGGTGACCCAGGTCAAGCTGCAGATATTGCAACGGCAATGGCCGCTGCTAACCCAGATGCTGCTGGTGAAATTGCCGGTGGTGTTGCTGAATTTGCTCCTGCTGCTGCAGGAGATGTTGCAGGCGCAATGGTTGAAGCCAACCCAGAAGCCGCAATAGAAATGGCAACAGCAATGGCTGAAGCCAACCCACTTGCCGCTGGTGCTGCGATGGGAGCAATGGCCGAAGCTGCTCCCGAGATTGCAACAGAAGCTGCAACTGCGATGGCAGAAGCCAATCCTGATGCTGCTGGTTTTGCAGCCCAAAGTATGGCTGACGCTGTTCCTGAATTAGCTGCTGAAGCTGCAACGGCAATGATGGAAGTTGCACCTGACTCTGCTGGTGCAATTGCTGGAGGGGTTGCAAGAGGGGATGCTGATATTGCCGCTCAAGTGGCAACTGATATGGTTAACGCTAATCCAGAATTAATGGGAGATATTGCTGGTGGAGTTGCTCAAATGGCTCCTGGTGCTGCAGGCGATGTTGCCGGTGCAATGGTCGAAGCAAATCCAGATGGCGCTGCTGATATGGCGGCTACAATTGCTGAAACAGTTCCAGGCGCTGCTGGCGTAGTTGCCGGCGCAATTGCCGAAGCTGATCCTGCTCTTGCCGCAGATGCTGCAAGTGCAATGATGGAAGCAAATCCTGCCGCTGCCGCACAAGCTGCTGCTGGTATGGCAAATGCTGCTCCTGAAGTTGCTGGAGATGTTGCCGGTGCAATGATGGAAGTAGCAATGGCCCCTGATTTTGCTGCAGAGTTTGCTGAAAATGCTGCTGCTGCAAATCCTGATTTAAGTGTAGAAGATTTAGAAACACTTGCTGGTAACTTTGCTGGTAATGCAGTAGGCGCAATTGCTCAAGGAATGGCAACAGGTGATCCTGATATCGCATCCGATATGGCCGGAGTGATGATGGATGCTGCCATGAACAATCCAGATATGGCTGGAGATTTCGTAGGAGAGATTGCTGGAGGTATGGCCGCTGGTTCACCGCAACTGGCAGGTGAGATTGCTGTTGGAATGATGGAATCTAATCCTGAAATGGCAGGAGATATTGCTGGTGGAGCTGCTGCAGGTAATCCTTCTGTTGCCGCTGGTGTTGCAATGGAAATGGTTGGAGCGGATCCGAATTTAGTTAACGATATTGCTGGAGGGGTTGCTGAGATGGCACCTGCCACTGCTGGCGGTGTTGTTGGCGCAATGGTCGCTGATAATCCTGATGTTGCTGCTGGAGTAATCGATGCTGCAATGACAGCAAATCCTGCTGCTGCTGGAGCAGTAGCTGGTGGAGTTTTAGCGGCAGTTCCTGATGGGGAAGCTGCTATTGGAATTATGCAAGATGTAGCAGCTGCTAATCCAGATGCTGCTGGTGCCTTTGCAGGAGGTATAGCGCAAGCTAACCCTGTTGCTGCCGGTGAAATGGCTGGTGGTTTGGCTGCGATTGATCCTGGACTAGCAGGAGATATGGCAGGCGCCATGGCAACTGCTAACCCTGCCGCTGCAACGATGGTTGCTGCAGGAGTAGCTGAATTTGCTCCAGACGCTGTTGGTGCAATTGCGGGCTCTATGGCTGAAGCTAATCCAGCTATTGCAGGACAAGTTGCTGCTGGTATGGCTCAGTTTGATCCTGGAGCCGCAGCACAGTTTGCTGGGGATTTAGTTGCTGCTAATCCCGATATGGCAGCGAATATTGCAAGTGGAATGGCACAATTAGCTACGCAAGGCGGTATGGCAAATTTAGCTGGTGAGTTTATGGGCCAAATGGCGGCAGCCAATCCTGAAATGGCTGGCATGATGGCAGCTGGGATGACTCAAATGATGGGTAACCAAGGCGCAGCATTTATGGCTGATATGGGCGATGTAATGGGGGCCGATATGGCAGCTCAATTACAGGCTGATATGCAATTACAAATGGCTGATATGCAATCAATGATGCAAAGTGCAATGCAAGGTGGAGACATGTTTATGGGTCCTATGATGACAGGCGATATGATGGGACCAGCTGACTTTGGCGGAATGATGGATATGGATATGTCTATGCTGCCTGGAATGGATATGGGCATGGGTGGTCCTATGATGGGAATGCCAGGTATGGGTCCAATGGGACCAGATCCTATGATGATGAGCATGGGTCCAATGGGACCAGACCCTATGATGATGGGCATGCCAGGTATGGGACCTATGATGGGACCTGACCCAATGATG
>QBZD01000012.1 GCA_003282485.1 Pelagibacteraceae bacterium AG-333-C14 | reverse complement strand
AATAGAAATGATACTAGTCAATTCGGACATTGAATTTATTGAGCTATTTATTGATGTTTCGCCAAGCGTCAATCGATAGAAATACCATTGCTATCATCATGCTTAGATAAATAAAGTAAGAGAAACCGAATCCATAAGCTGTTAAATAAGCCCAACTAAATAGACTGCCTACTATTAATGATATAATGGATGGGATCAAATATTTCATTTAAAATAAATTTAGGATAAATAATCTAAATAAATTGGCGATGACCAAGCACGATGTTCATCTATTTCAGAGCAAGTCTCAATATCTCTTGGATGCTTCCAGTCTTGAGTACAAAGCTTAAACTTTACACAATTTCCATCTGCATCAAATTCACAAACGCCACCTTTAACATTAATTTGTGGTGTGGGCACTTCAATTGCCCTCACATAATAACTCACATCTTTTTGGTCTATCGAAAATTCTTCATCCGAGAATTTAAAAGAACAACCTAATTCATTTGGATCACAGTAATGTGTATACCATGGATCTATAATTCGTCCTTCAATAGGTTGATCTAAATACTCTTGTGGCAGAACTTTAATTACTTCAATTCTATGAATAAATTTTCTATCGTCTGAAGGATTATAACATTCATTAAAGCAAAGTTCATCCACTCTTTCCTCACCCAATGCATTATATGCATCCTCAGGACACCCTGGCTTCTGAACAAATGAGCCCATAGCTTTAACTTCAAACTCAGGTTGAGTGCCCGTTTCAATAGAGGAACCCATAGCGATTTTCTGGATAAGGTATTACACCTTAAGCCATATTATTTTCCTAAGAGTACAAGTCCAATTGGAAGAAATTCTGACCCAATTGGTGAATCATTTATTTCTACTTCACACCCTCAGAGTGAACGGCTGCTAGTCCACCAGTAGTGAAAAAACCTCTTTGTCTTTCCCACTCAACAGTATTGAATCCAACAATTAAATCAGGAATATCATAAACCTGTGGGTGTGAAGTAGAAATAAATGATTCACCAATTGGGTCAGAATTTCTTCCAATTGGACTTGTACTCTTAGGAAAATAATATGGCTTAAGGTGTAATACCTTATCCAGAAATTCGCTTGGGGGCCCACTACCATCAATATTATTTCCAAAAAGTTCTTTATACCCACTTCCCGGTGCGGCAGAATGGTTATCACTAGAACCTATGAAACCATACCTAAATCTGTGTTTTGAACCATCTTCTTTAAATTTTGTTAGCGCTAATCCGTATTGAGAGCTCCCTCCGGGAACATGGTTCATAGGCGGACTAAAACAATCTAAACATTGGCCTGAAATATTTCGATCAAATTCCGTGAATGTTGGAACAACATTGTACCCTGATCTTCCTCTATTAACTGATGCTTGCTCAGTTGCTTCTCTTCTTTTACTGCATTCTACAACTGACTCACCATCAGCAATACATCTCTCATATATTACTTTACCCGCTTGCCAGCATTGAGGAATATAATTATCAGATGGTTCTGGGCAGGTTTGAGTGCCAATATCAATGATCTCATCCTGCCCAGACTGGTTTTTAAGAGTAAAAGTTCCCTGATCTAAATCAATTTCTCCCATCGTAAATGTAAATGGTCTAATTACTTCTTGGCCATCCCTAACAACATCAACCCCTCTCCATGAGCGGTATTCCTCCGAGTTGCCATGTCCAGAATAAGTTTCTAATAGTTCAAACATTTTTGGATATTTTTTTGAGATCTCTAAACCTTTATCTAAGGTGTATCCAGCAGGTGTATAAAGTCCCCAGGTCTGTCCGTGCGGTATAACCATGTAGTCACTATCATATTCCTCAAGCCTATTTACTAAATCTAATGGGGTTACTGCTTCTTCATGACAGTTCATTGGAAGATCTTTAGAAAGGACATCTTGCTCACAATTTTTTATTTTTCCTGTTTCCTTAAAGTATCGATTGATATCATTATATCTTTTGAAATTTTCAAAATCCACAAAAGGGAAAAATACATTTGGCACTAAAGGTCTAGAAGTCATTGCTTGTCGAGTTACAGATAATGATGCAATGGCTCTGCTTGGAACAGCTTCGTCAGACTCTTCTTTTAAAATGACATTGTGATGACCCCAATGGTTTCCTCTTATAACGCCAACTTGTGTCCATTCCCATCCCAAAAAAGCAACACAATCTGGATTAGCTGGATCAATATTTAAAGCGTTACACTTCCTGATCGTTTCTTTTGTTTCCATCCATCTTTTTGGTGTAGTAGCTTCAGCATGATCATTGATTGACCAAAAATCTAATGCCGAACAATGCCTTGCAAAATCACAAGCATCCGCAACAGGATGCACACCATGACCACCAGTGATTGGCAGACTCATCATGTGTGCATCAGCTGAAAATGTTGAATGAACATGAAGATCACCAAACAAAATTTGTTTAGTTGGTAACTCTTTAAGCGTTTCCATTGCACTTAATTGCCTCGTCTCCTTATCTTTTACAAACTCGATAGTATTAATTTTACCAGTTATTTCTCCTCCGTCTAAGTCTTCACTAAATAAATGGAATTGTAAAACTGCGAGTACACTAATTATAAAGAGGATTGAAAGAATGAAAAAATATTTTATAACTTTTACAATACTCATAAGAAAATTATTTGATAATATTTAATTATAATTAAGTATAATGATTCATGCAATGACCAAGATCTTAAATAAAAATAGTCTCATATTTATTATCGCAATAATTTTAGGCATAGCCCTTATTTTTTATGAGACTATTTCGTTCAACAATGAATTTCTTCAGCTTAAAAATAAAAAGGCTGTCGCTTTAGTAAATGATGTTGTTATTTCTGAAGATCAATTTTTGAAATATGCTTCAAACCTTGGAGCAGATGTTCAACCAGAAGATGATGTTGAAATCTTAGAATTATTATTAGAACGAATGATAGAGGAGGAACTTCTTGTACAAAGAGGAATTGAACTCGATCTGCACAAGAAGGATATTGGTGTCAGAAAAGAAATGATTAAACAGGTGATTGACTTCATAATTCAAGTTGAAAAAAATCAGGTTAGTGAAGAAGATATTAGAGATTTTTATAATGAAAATATTGGAAAGTATACACCTACACAAAAAATTCAATTCCAATCAATATACATAAACTCTCTCAATAAAGAGTCCATTCTACTCGGCACAAAGTCAGACTTAAAGACGCTTCAACCAAAATTAATAAAATTATATGATGAACTTAAAACAACAGATTTTTTAAAAATTAAATCTAGTTTTGATGAAAATAATTTTTTTGAGGTGCCCGATAAATTAATTAACATTAAAGATTGTAATCTTCTTTTTGGAAAATCTATATGTAATCAAATTGCTTCACTAAATCTTGATGAAATATCTCAGCCAATATTTTTTGATAATGGATATTTTATCTTTAAACTTGTAGATCGGATTAAACAAGAAATCGACGAAGAATATTATAATGAAATTAAGGAAAAGATTATTTTTGATTACAATAATGGTTTAGATGATGAAAAATTAAAAAACTATCTAAAATACTTAAAAGATAATTCTGTTATTATTAGATACACCTTTTAAATTAGATGAACATTTATAAATCACTAATAGTTTTAATATTTCTTTTATTTAATTCGCAGGCACATTCACATTATTTTAGCGAGTCCTTTTCCAAGTGGAATATTATGGGACAAGATGTTATCGCTAGTTTTTCCATATTAGAACTGGAGGCAACAAGAATACTCCAAGTTAAAGAATATGAAAAAATACTAATAAACAATGAACTTAGTGAAAAAGATATATTTAAAATCTATTTAAATGATCACGTACATGTTTATTCAGCTGACATAAAATGTAAATCTAGCAATGACATAAACGAGTTAAGTTCAGATGAAGGATATTTAAGATATGAACTAACATTTCTTTGTCCATCAAAGGAAAACATTAGAATAATTAATAATGCTTTGTTTAATGTTATTCAAAGTCATATACACATAGCACGTATATATGTAGAGAATAAATTACTCACAGAGAAGGCACTATTTTTTAACGATCAATCAGTGGATATTTCTGAAAAAGAGACTGAATTAAGCTTTTTTAGCAGTTTTAAAAATTTTTTTTATTCAGGACTAAACCATATCTTAGGTGGGTATGATCATCTTCTCTTTATTTTAGGACTTCTGATTATAATAACAAACCTTAATAGACTTATCTTAGTCATTACTGGCTTTACCATAGGACATAGCATCACTTTATTCTTGTCTTTAGTTGATATTGTTCAAGTAAATACAAGCATAGTAGAGTCACTTATTGGCTTTACTATTATGTTTGTAGGTTTGGAATATTTCTATAAACACAATAATGGAAAATTATTAAGTATCGGGTTTCTAATTTTACTTTTACCAATATTGTTTATTTTAAGCTTTTTTATAGATATACAATTTTCCGGGTTGCTCATGATGGGCTTGTTATTATTTTCTTTAGGGTACTTTTTTCTCGAAGCAAGTTTAAAGAATAGTGATAATTTGCTAATATTAATAACTATAGTTTTTGGACTAATTCATGGCTTTGGCTTTGGAGGTTTTTTATTAAATACAGAAATAAATTCAAGTAATATTTTATCAGGCTTATTAGGATTTAATTTAGGAGTTGAGTTTGGTCAAATCTTGTTTGTATCAGGAGTATTATTAATATTTCAATTAATTAGCTTAATTCGCCTAAACTTCATTATTGATTTATTTAAAGATACTTCTTTTGCTTTACTAATTTGTTTTGGCCTATACTTTTTTATTCAAAGACTAATAATCTAACTTATATAAAAATTATTAGTATAATTGTTAGTATTGATACTGTTAGTGAAAGTAGCACTTTCATTGTAATAAACCAAAGCGGCGTAATCTTAAGCTGCTGATAAAGATAGTAATCGTGAAGTAGGGAAATAACATACCCGATAAGTAATAGTACCAGAGAAAATTTTAAATTTTCTAAAGATAATAATGCGACCCATGAGATTAGCGCTGGAATTACTGTTATTAAAAGTGGAGTAAATACATAATAAATTTTGTCTGCAAAAGCTGTTATTAACCCCCATTGTATACCTCCCAAAAAAGATGAAATGATTGCGGCATATGCAATATAGATAAATATCATTAAATCATATATTTCATCATTAGGAGGAGAGATGAAATACATCAAAAAAATTATGATGAATGGAACAAGTCCGAGTAACCCAAGAATATAAGATTGTTTTTGTCCCATTAAGTGCTTTAATCTTGAACTAAAATATGAGCAAATACAACAATGAAATTTTTGGAACTTTATGTTTGTTGGCTGCAGGATTCTTTCTTAGTTTTGGAGGGCTGCTTATAAGACTTGTTGATGAAGCATCAACGATGCAGATTACGTCCTACCGTTCAATTACGTTCTCACTTGTGGCGCTCATTTATATTTTATTTAAGTATAAATCTCAGACCCCAAAAGCATTTATTAACATTGGAAGAAATGGTTTAATACTTATGTTCGTTCTAGGGCTTAGTAATATTTTTTTTGTTTTTGGGATGAGCAATACAACTGTTGCAAACGCTGTATTCATAATGAGTACTGGTCCATTATTTGCAGCCTTTGCGAGCTATTTTTTTTTAAAAAAGATAATAGGCACTAAAACTATTATCGCAATAGCAGGATCAATGGTGGGAATTGCTATAATGTTTTCTCAAGGGTTAGGATCGGCCAATAGTTTAGGAAATGTAATTATTTTATTTGTTCCAATTTGTTTTGCTATTCAATTAACAATGGTGAATAGCAAGCCTGACGTCGATTATGTTCCTTCTGTCTTTCTCTCAGGTATCTTTGTATTATTTGTAGGACTGGCTATCATCCCAGATTATTCAATTAGCATAAAAGATTTGTTTATAGTTCTTTTTATGGGCGCATTTCAAGTTGGGTTAGGATTTTTATTAATCACAATCGGATCAAGATATATCCCTCCACATAGAGCTGCGCTTTACATACTGCTTGAACCTGTGCTGGCTCCACTATGGGCATGGATCGGTGTTGGTGAAACACCTCCTTACATTGACCTACTCGGGGGATTAATTGTCTTTTCTTTTGTCCTCTGGAGACTGATTGATCAATTTCTGGAAGTAGAGAAACATAAAGAATGACAATTTTTTCAAAAAAAAGTACATTTTATTATGGATGTTAAACTTCTTTCGGGTGCATTAGGAGCAGAAATTTCTGGTATATCTCTAAATAATATTAATAAAGAAATATTTAATACTGTAAACGAATTATTGCTTGAACATAAAGTTATTTTTTTTAGAGATCAAAACATTACTCCTGAGGAACAAATAAGATTTGCAAAATTTTTTGGTCCTATTGAAGAACACGCTTATGTTAAAGGAAGAGAAGGCTACCCAGAAATAACAAGGCTAATTAAAGGTGCTGAAGAGAAAAATCAATGGGGTGAAGGATGGCACAGTGATGTCAGCTATAATGAAAACCCTACAAAAGCTGTCATACTAAAATCAGTTAAAGTACCACCAGTAGGTGGAGATACAGTTTTCTCAAACATGGAATTGGCTTGGGAGACGCTGGATAAGGAAATTAAAGATATTGTTGAAGATAAAAGAGCTGAACACTTCTCTCTTGGAGCAGGATTCTTTATAGATGAATATAAATATTTTGAAAGTAATGGTAATGATGCTGAAGAATATTCCAATCATCATCCTATTGTAAGAACTCATCCTGAAACAGGAAAGAAAATATTATTTGTAAATTGGACCTATACAAAAAAAATTGAAGGATTAGAAGAATCTGAAAGTAATGAAATACTTTCTAAAATATTTGAACATCAATCACGTCTAGATTTAACATGCAGATACACATGGTCCGAAAATAATGTAGCAATATGGGATAATCGTAGCGTAATTCATTACGCAATAGCAGATTTTTTTCCTGGCAGAGGTCTTGGACATGAAAGAGTAATGGACAGAATTGCAGTATTAGGAGACCGTCCTTATTAATTATCTAAGAGATTTTTCTGGATAAAAAATACTTGAGAAAAGATAAATATAAAGGTTAGCCCCATAATGCCGAAAAGCTTGAAGTTTACCCATACGGCATCAGAGAAATTCCTATAAACTACCTCATTTGCAGCGGCTAAAAATAGAAAGAAATACGCCCATCTTTTACTTAGATTTATCCAGCCAAAATCCGTTAAATTAATTGCCGATCCCATAAGATTTTTTAATAAAGGTTTGTTAAAATATAAGCCTATAAATAATGCTAAAGAGAAGATTAAATTTACAAGTGTCACTTTAAACTTAATGAAGAACGGATCATTGAAGTAAATCGTCAAACCCCCAAAAACGAAAATCAGGATTGTACTAAACAATAACATAGGAGATACTTTTCTTTCGATTAAGTATGATCCAGCAATCGCAATACCTGCCGCAATCATCAAAGGGAGTATAGCCTCTTGAATTTCACCTGTCTTAATAAAGAAGTAAAAGAAAACAACTAAAGGTCCGAGTTCAAATACTTGTTTTAAGGAACCACGCATATAAATATATTTTTAATTATGCTTTGCTTTGGAAATATATTTTCCATTTTTAATACCCTCAAACATCTCTTCTAATAATGGATGTGTCACAGGATCGTCTGATTCATCAACTAATAAGTTTTGTTGAGAAACATATGCCACATAAGATGGTTGGCTTGGTGCTTCGGCAAGTAAATGATAGAAAGGCTGATCTTTTCTTGGTCGAACTTGCATAGGTATTGATTGATACCATTCTTCAGTATTATTAAATTCTGGATCAACATCAAATATCACTCCACGAAAATCGAAATACTTATGTTTTACAATCGAACCAATTTGAAATTTTGCCTTATTGATCATTAGTTAAAAGAATAAGTATATTCTCTTATATTTTCAAGTATGTTATTAAAACAATATATCTAATAATTACTTAATTAATGTTTCTAATGTCTTATATTTAAGATAACCAGGATAAATAGAATCATTTACAATCGAAGCAGGTGTTCCACGAAGCCCAAGATTCTTTGCTAATTTAAAATTTTCTTCGATTACTTCATTTGACTTTTGACTTGTTGCCTCTTGAAATATTGCTCCGCCATTTAGTCCTATTTTGTTAAGTATATCGACTATACTCTCTTTTCTCATCTTTGGACCAAGCTGCATAAACTGATTATGAACCTCGAAATATAAATTAGGATTTCTTTGCCAAACAATTAGAGCAATCTTAGCAGCCGTTTCAGATATATCACCAAATATTGGCCATTCCATATAAATTATTTTAACATTATTTGAATTATCTAAGAGCTTTTGAAAATCATTAGCCTGCTTTGAGCAATACCCACATCTGTAATCAAAGAACTCTATAATTGTATAATCTGCTTCACTGTTTCCAACTGTAGGAAGGGCAGCAATGTCATAATTTCTTACGATGAAACTTGCTAGATTTTGATCATCTTCAGCAAAGCTAATACTGAACACATTAAAAAGTAAAAATAGTGTTAACGTTGTTTGAAATAATTTATTTGTCATCTTTTAAATATTCATTCAATAATTCGGATGTTCCTAAATGTAGTGCATTTGTATTAAATTGGTATCCCTTCAGGGTTTTTTTATTAATACATAAATTCCAAGCTTCATTAACGGAAAAAACCTCTTTTTCTATACCGTTAAATGCATTTTGACTGATAATTTGAGCACCAATATAAACATATGGCTCAGAACTTGCATCATATCTTATTAAATCGTTATTCTTTAATTTACAAAAATCACCCTTATCTTTGAATGCTCTTAAGTTACTTTTAGGCACCAAACCAAGAAATGCTTCAGCCTCTTCCGGATAGCTATTTATCATATCTACAATTAATTCCTTATCTGATTCACCCCAAATAACATCGCTATTTAAGACTAGAGATTTGTTAATATTATACTTATCTAGTATTTTCTTTATTCCCCCTCCTGTATCTAAAAGTAAATCTGACTCATCTGAGACCCTGATATTATTTTGATTTAAATTTTTTATAAAATTTAATATCTTATCTGACTTATAGTGAACGTTTATAATAATTTCTTTGGCTCTAATTTCGTTAAGTAAATCAATTGCGTATTGGATGAATGGCTTGTTGTTTACTTTAATTAGTGGCTTGGGGATATCAGGATTATAATTTCTCATTCTTTTCCCAAGACCTGCTGCTAGAATTATTGCAGAATCAATCATATTAGTTCATGGTTTTTAAATTGCTTTAGCCAGTTTACAAGATTAATAAAAAATGGATCTTTTAAATTTTTTCGAATAAGTTTTACTGTATTTGGTAAATATTTTAGATAACTATCTTTTTTATCCCTTATAGAAAGTCTACAAAAAATACCTAATATTTTTAAATTTCTCTGAATTGAAAAGAACCTCATTTCTCGCTCTGCATCCTGAAAATTAGTATTTATAGTTTTTATATAAAATTCTAATAATTTTTTCTTTAAGTTACTCTTAAGTGGCCTTCTAACATCCTCAAGTAAAGACGCTAAATCATATAGAGGAGATCCAATTACGGCATCTTGAAAATCAATTAAACCAACTTGCCTTAGAGACTTCTGATTATTTAAATAAAATAAATTATCTACGTGATAGTCTCTTAATACCAAAGTCGATGATTGCGGTTTTATATTATTATAAAAATCAATTAAAATTTGAATGAATTCTTTTTTTTGATCATTACTAACCATCTCACCTTTTCTTTTTTCCAAGTACCAATCTATAAATAGCAATGACTCATTTACTAGAAAATCTATAGAATAGCTTTTTAATTTACTAAGTTCTTTTTCTTTACTTTTTGATTGTCGATTAATTTCTATTAATACTTCAGCTGCTTTTTTATATAATTCACTCTCATTATCTTTATTGAGAATATTTGAAAATGATGTTTGCCCAAAATCCTCTAGTAACATAAATCCATATTTAGTGTCGAAAGATATTATTTGTGGTGCACTCAGATTAAAAGTATGAATAATATCAGCTACAGTTCTGAATTGTTCAATTGACTCTCCCTTCTCAGGAGGCGCATCCATAACAATTAAATTTTTATTTTTGATTCGATAATATTTTCTAAAGGACGCGTCATTTTTTATAGAAATAATATCCTCTTCTTTAAAACCACAATTGAGAACAAAACTATGAAGGTTTAAATCTCGATTATTCATCTAATATTTTTGATTTTTGAATTTGCCTCTTAAAGTGATTTTTACACTTCTTGAAACCTTACTTTTAATTTGAAAACTAATTTCGATGCGGTCATTTGGTAATATTTCTATAAATTTATCTGACCATTCAATCAAACAGACGTCATCTGTTACTGCTTCACTAAAATTAAGTTCAAAAAGTTCACTAGAATTTTTTAATCGGTAAAAGTCATAATGATTTATTGTGAAGCCTTCATGCTCATAAACTTGCAAAAGAGTAAAAGTTGGGCTTGGAATTTCTTTAAATTCTATACCTTTAAAAAAATTTCTAATAAAATATCTTGTAAATGTAGTTTTTCCTGAACCTAAATCGCCATTTAAGCATATAACTGTATTGTCTTGTTTAGATAGTTTAACCAGTCTTTTGGCGAGTTTCTCTGTATCACCTTCATTCCTTAGAAGCATGAAAGAATAATATCTTAAAAATGTGAATTAGTATCTATAAGCTTCAGGCTTATAAGGCCCTTCAGGAGTAACACTTATATAATCTGCTTGTTCTTTAGATAATTTAGTAAGTTTTGCACCTACTTTTTCCAAATGAAGTCTTGCAACTTTCTCGTCTAAATGTTTTGGAAGTACGTATACTTTTTTCTCATATTTTTCAGGATTATTCCAAAGTTCAATCTGAGCAGTAACCTGGTTTGTAAATGATGCACTCATAACGAAACTAGGATGACCTGTTGCACAACCAAGGTTAACCAACCTGCCTTCTGCAAGTAAAATAATTCTTTTTTCACTAGGAAGAGTAATTTCGTGAACCTGAGGTTTAATTTCATCCCATTTATAATTTTTTAAAGCCTCAACTTGAATTTCGTTATCGAAGTGACCAATGTTACACAGTATAGCTCTATCTTTCATTTCTCTCATATGATCAGCAGTTACAATATCCTTGTTACCTGTAGCAGTAACAACAATATCCGCTTCTTTAATCATATCATCCATTGTAACAACCTCGTAACCCTCCATTGCTGCTTGCAATGCACATATAGGATCTGCTTCGGTGACCATTACTCTTGCCCCACTTTGACGCAGAGAAGCTGCACTACCTTTTCCAACATCACCAAACCCAGCAACGATTGCAACCTTTCCTGACATCATAACATCGGTCGCTCTTTTAATACCATCCACTAAACTCTCTCTACATCCATAGAGATTATCAAATTTAGATTTAGTTACAGAGTCATTCACATTTATTGCTGGTACCATGAGAGTTCCATCAATTTCCATTTTTTTGAGTGCTAACACTCCAGTAGTAGTTTCTTCAGATAGACCTTTTACATCATTAAGCAGCTCTTGGTATTCCCTATGCATAAGACCTGTAAGATCACCACCATCATCTAATATTAAATTGGGTTTCCAACCTTCTTTTCCCTCAATAGTTTGTCGAACACACCACCAATACTCTTCTTCTGTTTCCCCTTTCCAGGCATAGACAGGGATACCTGCTTTAGCTATTGCAGCGGCAGCATGATCTTGTGTTGAAAAAATATTACAGGATGACCATCTGACGTCAGCTCCCAGTTCTACCAAAGTTTCAATTAAAACTGCAGTTTGGATAGTCATATGAAGACAGCCTACTATTCTTGCACCATCTAGCGGTTTCTGGCCTTTATACTCGTCTCTTAAGGCCATCAGACCTGGCATCTCAGTCTCAGCAAGGGATATTTCTTTCCTGCCGAACTCAGCTTGTTTTATATCTGCTACTTTAAAATCTTCTTTGGCCATAATTATGAATAAAATATAGGGTTAAATAGATTAATATTCAATATGATTATTTATTAATATTTACCTGTGGTAGGTTGACAATAAATTTCGCGCCCTTAATAACATTTTCTTCTATAACATTATCTACAGAAATTGAGCCTTCATGTGCATCAACAATCTGTTTGGCAATATTTAATCCAAGTCCAGAATGTGATTTATTATCTTCTTCTCTTAAGGAATAAAAACGCTCAAAAATTCTTTTCATATCAGGCTCCTTTATGCCCGGCCCCTCGTCAACAATTGCTATACTCAGGTAGTTACTGGTCGATGATAAAAGGACTTTTATAATTCCAGGATTTGGAGAAAAGGAAATTGCATTATCTATTATATTTTTAATAGCTTGTGAAAAAAACTTCTGTTGACCATCAACAAAAATATCCTTTTGATTATCTTGATCGTATAAAAATTTTATTTGGATTTGATCTGGTAATACTTTTTGAGTGTCTTCTATAATCTCATGTAATAAGGATTTAATTTCAAATTGTTGCAATTGACTTTTATACAAATTTACCTCATTTTTAATCATCGCTGAATAATCAGTGATGATACTTTCAATTCTTGAAATATCATTTTGAATAAGATTTAGAAATTTTTTTTGACTATCACTCATCTCATCCGTAATAACCTCAGAAGCCATTTTAATTGAGGCAAGAGGATTTCGGATTTCATGCATCAAATCAGCAGAATTATTTTCAGCATTATCAATTTTATTATATAAACTATTTAACATTTCATTTATGATTTTAGATAGTTGGCCAATTTCGTCATCTCTTCTATCTAGTCCAGAAATAAGAGGCTTTATTCTATGATCCATTTGGACTTTTTCAGCAGCATTTGCTAAGTTTCTAATAGGTTTGAGAATTATAAAGTTTAAAAAAAATGAAAATAATATTAAGCACCCTCCAATAGCTAAACCTGTTAATAATACGTTTAGTTGTATTTGATTATTTATGTTTTGAATGTTGGTATTATCTTCATGCGCAACAATGTAGTAGTAAATGTCATCATAACTAATGGGCAATATTGAGACCAATTCAAGTTTATTATTATTTAACTCGATTGAAAAATTTTTCTGAGTCCCTTTTTCTAAATTTGTAAAATTAGTTAGAAACTTTGGGTGATTTAAAAAATCTCTATTAGCTAAGTTTTCTTTTTGATCTGAGCTAAAAGTAATTGTTGAACTATTTTTATCTATGATCTCTACTTCTGTAGCAGGCTGATTTGCAAAAGAACTATTTTCTAAGTCATAGCCTTTCGTATCTAACAAGATACTCATATTCTCATCCATAATTATAATGGAAAGATTTTTGATTTCTAATTTAGAGAGAATGATCTCCGTTGATAGTTGTGTTTGTATATCTCTGAGCAAATTTGAGGTTTTTAAGAAGTTATAAATAATCAATGACTGATTATCGATTTGTTTAAGTCTTTTATTAAGTTGATAGTTATTAAGAAAAATAATTATGAATATTGCACTAACTATTAAAATTAGTAATCCAACAAAATTATATAACAAAAATTTTCTAAATAGGCTGTTCAAGTTGTATACTGTATTATTTCCATTTATATCCTGATCCGTATAAAGTATTGATGGATTTAAACTCAGGATCGATTTTTTTAAATTTTTTTCTAATCCTCTTTATATGGCTGTCAATTGTTCTATCATCAACATCTAATTCATCTCTGTAAGCAATTTCCATTAATCTATCTCTTGATTTAACAATGCCTGGTCTTTCAACCAATTCCTTTATTATTTTAAATTCAGTAGTGGTTAGAGGTTCTAAAAGTGATTTCTCCTTCCACTCACATTCATATCTCAAACAGTCTAACCTGAGATTTCCCAGTATAATAATTTGTTTTTTTTCAGAATTTTCTTTCTCGATATTTTTTCTATTGAGTGTATTTTTAATTGTTTCTATTAAGATTTCCTTGGAAAAATTTCCACTTTTTGTTACATAATTATCAACACCATGCATTAAGCCTTTCAATCTATCGGCTTCTTGGTCTTTGGATGTCAGAAAGATCACAGGTATTTCAGTTTTTTCTCTTATTTTTTTAAATAATTCGTATCCATCCATTTTTGGCATTTTAATATCAATTACTGCTAATTCTGGAGGATACCTAGACATGCCGATCAATGCTGACTGACCGTCACTATAAGTATGGATTTCAAATTCCTCTTTTTTAAGCAACTCTTCAAGAGAAATTAAAATATTTCGATCATCATCTACGAGGGCAATAAGGTGTTTCATTTTAAATTTTAATTATATTTTAAAGTATTTTATGACCATAAAATGGCAGAAATATTGCATAATTTAACTAACAGCTTTTTTCATTTATTTAGATATTAGCACTTAACATACATGTTATTATATGTTTTTATCACAACCTCAAAATATGCAAAATTCAGTAAAAAATAGTATTATACAAAACGCTTCTTCAGTTAAAAATGACCTTAACTCTGAGGAACTATATGAAGTTGCTCATACATCTGGCGAAGGCAAGCTAACATCGCATGGAGCTTT
Organism: Pelagibacteraceae bacterium AG-333-C14; assembly: GCA_003282485.1. Lineage (GTDB taxonomy): Bacteria > Pseudomonadota > Alphaproteobacteria > Pelagibacterales > AG-422-B15 > CACNXQ01. Next base: position 15,802 of record QBZD01000012.1, on the reverse strand, counting down.
AGTTGTTAAAACAGGTAAACATACAGGTAGGTCAGCTAATGATAAATTTTTTGTTAAAGAAAGTATAAATGATCAAAAAATCCATTGGGGTGAAACAAATGTTCCTATCTCAGAAGAACATTATACAAAAATTGCCGATGCATTTATAGATTTCTCAAAGGATAAATCATTATATTTACATAACTTAATGGGCGGTGCAGATCGTAATCATTCGTTAAATGTTTCAATAATAACAGAATATGCTTGGCATGGATTATTTGCTAGACATTTACTTGTTAGACCAAATGCTGATGAGCTTGAGCATTTTAATCCAGAGTATACTATTGTGAATTTTCCAAGTTTGAAAATGGATCCAAACATTCATGGTACGAATAGTGAAACTGTAATAGCTGTTAATCTCGCTGAAAAAATAATTTTAATAGCTGGAACTGAGTACGCAGGCGAAACAAAAAAATCTGTATTTACTCTTTTAAATTTCTTGCTTCCTGAGAAAAATATTATGCCAATGCATTGTTCTGTTAATACTGGTGAAAATGGTGATGCTGCGATCTTCTTTGGTCTATCCGGTACAGGTAAAACTACATTAAGTGCAGATCCTAAAAGATCACTTCTCGGGGATGATGAGCATGGATGGTCAGATGAAGGTCTTTTTAATTTTGAAGGTGGATGCTACGCAAAACTCATAAGACTATCAGAAGAAGCAGAGCCTGAAATTTATGCTACCACTCAAATGAAAGGGACAGTTATTGAAAATGCTGTCATGAAAGATGACGGAACTTTAGATCTAGATGACAATTCTTTGACAGAAAATACAAGGGGAGCTTATCCTTTAGACTATATCCCGGGAGTTACTGCGTCTGGCAAAACTAGTCACCCAAAAAATATTATTATGTTAACTGCTGATGCATTTGGAGTTTTGCCTCCTATTGCGAAGCTTTCTGCAAGTCAAGCGATGTATCATTTTCTATCAGGTTATACAGCAAAAGTTGCGGGCACTGAAATTGGTCTTTCAAATGAACCTCAAGCAACATTTTCAACATGTTTTGGAGCGCCATTTATGCCAAGAAATCCAATTGAGTACGGGAACTTATTGAAGAAAAAGATATCAGATCATGAGGTAGACTGCTGGCTTGTGAACACAGGCTGGTCTGGTGGTGTTTATGGAGTTGGTGAGAGAATCTCAATTAAAAATACTAGAACATTACTGAATGCTGCCCTCTCAGGTGAGCTCGCTAATACTGAAATGAGAAAAGATCCAAATTTTGGCTTTTCAGTTCCAGTGAAAGTTGATGGAATTAATGGTCAGATATTGGATCCTAAAAAAACTTGGCAAAGTGAGGCTGATTACGATGCGCAAGCCAAAAAACTAGTACAAATGTTCATTAGTAATTTTACTAAGTTTCAATCTGACGTTGAAGAAAATGTTAGAGCTTCAGGTCCTATTGCTAATTAAGATTTATTTACTCTCTTGATATCATCTTTATAGCTAAAACTGGCAATATAATAACAAATGATTGCTATAATTCCTGTAAGCCCAATTGTAATTAAAGAAAATGTATATGGAGATGAAAAATCATTAAATACGTAATCAATAAGATAGCCTGTAAAGAAACTGCCTACTCCCATTCCAATAATGTTTACTCCCAATATAAATACGGCAACCATCGTTGACCTCACTTTAACTGGAGTTAATTCCTGCACTGAAGCAAAAACTGGCCCATAGAAAAAGGTAACGTTAAATGAAACAAAAAATAAAGTTAAATAGAAGAAGTTTGTTTCAGGACTTATAAATCGATAACTAATAGTTAAGGGTGTTAAAATTAAATAAGATATAACTAAAAAGGTCATTACACCTCCTTTAAAGTAATGACTTATGCGATCAGACAAAACGCCACCGAGGACTGCGCCAACAGTACCACCTAATATAAAAAAAATCCCAAACAGAGAATTATATGAGCTTGCGGTAAAACCTCTTTCATTTACAGCCCATAAAACTTCAAAGTTTCCTGCGCCTAATGGTATGTGCAAAAAAATACTACCAATAATTACAAATGTTAGACATCTAGAATTATAAAGAGCAAATTTTGTCATACTGATAATTTCTCTAATGCTTGTAGATTTACTATCTTGATTAAAAGATTTATCTAATTGACCGCGTCTCGGTTCAAAAAGAAAATAAGTTACTATTCCTAGACCCATTCCAATCAAACCTAATGTGATAAATACCGCTCGCCATCCAAAAACTGGTCCAAAAAAAGCTGCGATTAACATTCCAAATCCAACACCCAGAGGTATGCCTAAATAATAAATAGCAGAAGCAGTCCCTCTTTGATTTTGTTTGAAAAGATCAGATAGCATTGATATTGCATTAGGAGTTAATGCAGATTCTCCAACACCGATAAGAGCTCTGGCGAAAATTAAGTGTGAGAAATTTTTAGCAACGCCAGTTAAAGCTGTCATTAAGCTCCATAAAAATACTCCCGCAGCAGCAATTTTCATTCTACTAAATTTGTCTCCAAGCACGCCCATAAATATGCCGAAAACTGAATAAAAAAAGAGAAAATAAACGCCTGTCAGGAGTCCCCATTGCACATTTGTAAGATTAAACTCAGACTTTATTTGAGGAGCAAAAGCTATAAGAAGATTTCTATCTACAAAATTAAATATATTAAGTAGTAAAAAAAAAGCTAAATAAAGATATGGGTAATTAACTTTCATATATTACGATCGATTGTAATCATCTTCATATCTTTCTATGTCGTCTTCACCAAAATATGAACCCGTTTGAATTTCAATAATATTTAATTTTATTTCTGATTTATTTTCTAACCGATGCTTAGAATTAACTGGAATAAATATTGAATCGTTCATCTTTAGCTCTGTTGTTTTGTCATCAATGGTAACCAAAGCTTCTCCGCTGATTACAGTCCAAACTTCAGATCTTTTTGAATGTGATTGATAACTCAATCGGGACTTAGGATTGACCTCTATCTCTTTGACCTTGTGGTCATCACTATCATCTAAAACTCGGTACCATCCCCACGGACGATATTCGACTGGTCCTTTCCAACTTTTTAATATCCAACTTGACGAATTTTTTTTAAAATCTCCACCAACTCCAAACTCAAAACTTACTCTTTCATTATTCACAAATTTATCCATTTCAGGAATATTAGCTTGATTTCTATCGCCACCATTTGCAAAAACTACTTTATCATCTGGGTACATCTCTAAAACTTTTTGAATCGCATTTGACGCTGATTGGTACTCATCATCCTCAAATTCAATGGCAACATCAACTACAGCTAAATTTGAAACAATTTCTATTCTTTCATTAATAGGAAGAAACGCACTACCCTTTTTTTGCATCAACCAATTATCCGAGTTAACACCAACTATTAACTTATTTCCTAATTTTTTTGCATCCTTAAAGTAAGCAATATGTCCACTGTGAATAGGATCAAATCCTCCTGTAACAAGTATAATAGTTTCAGTCATTAATGCGCATCGCTCCAGTTATCTGCATTATTACTATCAACTGAAAGAGGTACAGAGAGATCGAACTTTGGCTTCAGTGCATTTTCCATTTCGGATACAATTATTTTTCTATATTTCTTTAGTTTGTCATTTTTGATTTCAAAAATGAGCTCATCATGAACTTGGAGAAGCATCTTGCATTCATTAGTAGACTTTATTTTATCATTAATCTTTATCATAGCTAACTTTATTATATCTGCTGCAGTCCCCTGAATTGGGGCGTTTATAGCCGCCCTTTCTTGAAATGACCTTAATGCAAAATTTTTATCTTTTATTCGTGGAAAAAAACACTTTCGCCCACACAGTGTTTCAACATAACCATTTTTTCTACAAAGCTCTTTTGTATTTTCCATATATTCTTTTATTCCATTAAACTTTTTAAAATATTCTTTAATAAAGTCGCTTGCTTCGTAGTTTGATATTGATAACTGTTTTGCCAGTCCAAATGCAGAAATACCATAAATTATTCCAAAATTAACAGCTTTCGCTTTTCTACGTAAATCTTTAGTGACATCTTTGTGTTTGACATTAAAGATCTCTGATGCAGTTAGTTGATGTATGTCCTCATTATTATTGAAAGCATCTTTTAGTTGAGATACGTTAGCCATATGAGCCAATACTCTTAATTCTATTTGGCTGTAGTCTGCAGCAAAAATTGTTTTGTCTTTATCGGGAATAAATGCTTTACGAATTGATCTACCTTCTTCTGTTCTGATTGGAATATTTTGTAAGTTTGGATCTGAAGAAGCGAGTCTACCTGTGCTAGTAGAAGCCATTGCATATGAAGTATGTATTCTTCCTGTAGATTTAATAATATGAGACTGTAAGGCCTCTGTATAAGTATTCTTTAACTTTGATAGTTGTCTCCATTCAATAATGGTTTCAGCAACTTTGTTGCCACCGTAGGCAAGATCTTCAAGAACATCTATTCCTGTAGATTTTTCTCCTGTTCTTGTTTTTTTTGGTGGTATAAGTTTAAGTTTATCAAATAATACCTCAGACAGTTGCTTTGGTGATGCAATATTAAACTCTGTACCAGTATCCTTGTATATCTTACTTTCTAATTTTAAAATTCTTTTTGAAAAATCTGTTGATAGCTTTTTTAAGTATTCTTTATCAACTTTTATACCATTGAATTCCATAGTTTGAATACAATCAATTAAGGGCTTCTCAATATTGGAATAGATATAATTATTTTTTTCATGGTTTATTCTTTTTTTAAATAATAAATAAAGTTTATATGTAATATCAGCATCCTCAGCTGCATATTTTAATGCGCTCTTTAAATCAACTTGATCAAATGTGATCTGAGATTTTCCACTTCCCACAACTTCTTTGTATTTTATAGTTTCTTTATTGAGATGTATCTTTGCAAGATCGTCCATTCCATGACGATTGATTCCTGCATCAGAAATAAATGACATTAACATTGTATCATCGTAGCCAATAACGTTGATGTCATATTTTTTTAATATGGCATTATCATATTTTATATTATGCCCAATTTTGATAATTGATGAGTCTTCCATTATCGGCTTAAATATTTTAAAGAACTCTTCTATTTTAATTTGCTTTGTTATTATTTGATTAAGCTCATCAGTGTGTTGAAATGGAATGTAATAAGAAGTCTCAAGGCCATAACAAATTGATATACCGATAAGATTGGCTTCTAATATATTTAAAGAGTCAGTTTCTACGTCATAAACAAAATGACCAGTATCGTAGATATTTGATTTTAATTCCTCGAGATTTTTTATGTTATCTATAAGTATATATTTAGTACTTACATTTTTAGTTGAAATTTCCTTATCAGTATTGACATTGCCTTTTTCTTTTTTTTCGACTTTTGATTCTTTGATATTTATAGTTTCGAATTTTGCCTCTGGATTTTTTTTTCTAATACGATCTGCTAATTTTTTCAATTCAAGATCCTCTAGAAACGGCACTAATTTCTCTATTGCTAAATTATTATTTTTTAGATCTGCAAGTAATGGAATATCTTTTACATCTTTCTTTAAAGTTACTAATTCCTTACTTATTATTATTTGCTCTTTATTATTTTTAATATTATCTCTTCTTTTTTCTTGTTTAATATCACCACACTTTTTTAATAATTCTTCAAGATTTCCAAATTCATTTATTAGTTGAGCTGCTGTCTTTATACCTATGCCGGGTGCCCCAGGAACATTATCTGAACTATCGCCGGCAAGAGCTTGAACATCAATTACCTTATCTGGCCCTACACCAAACTTTTCCTCAACTTCTTTGGGTCCAATATTTTTATTTTTCATTGTATCAACAAGGCTAATTTTTTCAGAGACCAATTGCATTAAATCTTTGTCAGAGGATACAATCGAAACTTGCCAATTCTTTTTCACAGCAGCATCAGCGTATGTTGCTATAATATCGTCTGCTTCAAATCCTTTTGACTCTATTGATTGAATCCCAAAAGCAGTCACTGCATCCTTTATAATTTTAAATTGTGGTATTAAATCTTCTGGTGGGTCACCTCTGTTAGCTTTATAGTCTTTGTAAATGTTATTCCTAAAAGTTTTCCTTGCGCTGTCAAAAATTACAGCCAAGTGAGTTGGTCCAATACTTTTATTGGTATCTTCAATTAACTTATACAGCATATTACAAAAACCGTTTACTGCACCGGTTGGTAATCCATCGCTCTTTCTATATAATGGTGGTAATGCGTAATATGCTCTAAAAATGTATCCTGAGCCATCAACTAGAAAAAGATGATTATTGCTTTTCATTTAAACAAATTTAAATATTTTACTGCAATAAGGACAAACCACACTTTCATTATCGCCCATATCCAGATAAACTTTTGGGTGCCCAAGTGGACCATCGGGGCCGGAACAACTTACTTTTTTTGATGACACCAATTCAAAATTTTCATCTTGATTTTTTTTTATTTCTGGAGAATTCATATACTGAATGATACAAGAAATTACTTTGAAAAACTATATATTCTCTTAAATAATAAAATATATGAACAGTGAATTGGCAATAGCAGTTAATAATTTAAGCAAGGTTTACAAATCAAGTTCTGACATTGATAAACTTGCATTAGATAATATTTCATTGGCAATAAAGAAAGGTTCAATATTCGGCTTACTTGGACCTAATGGAGCTGGGAAGTCTACATTCATTAATATATTAGCAGACTTGGCAAAAAAAACTTCTGGTGAAATTAAAGTCCTAAATATCAATCACGATAGTAATTTAATAGAAGCCAAGAGGCTTATGGGCATTGTACCTCAAGAATTAAACATTGATCCTTTTTTTACTCCATACGAACTTTTAGAAATCCAGGCTGGCTTATACGGTATTAAAAAGAAAGACAGGAAAACAATGGAAATTCTGAAAATGCTTGCATTAGAAGATAAGGCTAAAGCATATGCTAGAACTTTATCTGGAGGAATGAGAAGACGTCTTCTTATTGCTAAAGCAATGGTCCACGATCCAGAAATATTAATACTAGACGAACCAACGGCAGGTGTTGATGTAGAGCTTAGAAGTAACTTATGGGAGAATATTCATAAACTAAATCAAAATGGAAAAACTATAATCATTACTACTCATTATTTGCATGAAGCAGAGGAGCTATGCAATGAAATAGCAATTATTAATGAAGGTAAGTTGATAGCTCATGATACTACAATCAACATAAAATCCTTTTTAGATAAAATAACAGTAATTGTTGATTATAATGATAATAGTTTTGATTTATCAGGACTTAATGAATTAAATGTAGAGATAAAAATTAAAGATAGACAAGTTCAAGTGAACTATAAGCCTAGTGAAGTTAATTTTAATGAAATGCTTAATGCACTAAATTCTTCAAGATCTCAAATAAAAAACATGAGGATAATAGAAACTAAATTAGAGGACGTTTTTCTTCAGCTCACTCAGAAGTAATTTTTCTAGGAAAAAGCTTATCTAGTACAACCGCAAGTGCAGGAAGTGTTGTCATTGCACAAACCATGTTGATTAAGAACATGAATGTCAATAATGATCCCATATCAGCCTGAAATTTTAATGCAGAAAATGACCATGTAGAAACACCAATTGCAAGAGTAATTGCTGTAAAAACAACTGCAGCACCAGTATTGGCAAAAGTATGTTCGAAAGCTTCAGTTATATTCATACCCTCTTTTAAGCGTGTCTGGGTTCTATTATAGATGTAAAATGCATAGTCAACACCTACACCAACCGCTAATACCATAACTGGAAGCGTAGATACTTTTAATCCTATTTGCGCTAGGTCCATAAATGCATAACCTAGCATAGTTGCAAATGTGAGTGGAACTGTACAACATATCGTTGCTCGCCAATCAAGATAGGTTACAAAAACTAGAATAAAAATTACTATATAAACAATTATCATCATTGGCATTTCACCTTTTTCGATAACTTCATTAGTTGCATATTGAATTCCTACTGATCCGCTTGCTAGTCTATTTTTAATTTCATCAGATTCAAAAATGATACTTTCGAACTCTGGATTATTATTGAAAAATTCCTTAAAGCTTATTTCTGATTGCTTAATATCCCTTACCATATAATTTACATTGTCATCGAATGAATCAATATCTCTATAATAATTAATAAGACCAGGGCCAAGCATAATATTTCTTGTATTGAAGCCGTTCTCGTAACCAAAATCAGTGAACTCATCATCAGTAAATATCTTTGGATTATTAATGTTTAATAAATCCTCAATATTGGTTTCTTCACCTCCCAAGCTATCGACTGCTGGTATTACATCAGTCCCTTCTGCAGGCTTCGCAATTAAGGTTTTGAAAGTTATTGTATCGTCTAATTCACGGAACTTTTCATTATATTCCTCAATACTACTTATAACTGCATTTAAAGTAGTAGCTTTATGATCTTCTGTGAAAACGTAAATGGGCATTATAGAGCATTGTTCGTTTATCAACCCAGTAGATGGATCTACAACGCTTGTAGCAAAACCTAGTGCTTGTTCATTGCGGGGTAAATAAGACCATTTTAGATTACCCTCAGCATAACCGCTTAAAGCTCTCTTTGCTATGCTTGAGAGAGATATTACTTTTGATACTCCTGGAATATTTTCTAAATACCAATGAAGATTATTTTGTGCGTCCATAACATATGTGGACCTGCAGGGATTAACACCTCCTGTGAAGGACGCTTCGGTAATTACCACTAAAACATCTGTTGTAACATTGTATCTTTTGGTTATTTCATTTATGTCTTGATTAAATCTTGCTTCTGGCCTTAACTCTGGAGCCCCAGCGTGCAAATCTCCAACATGCCTCTCACTTGCTAAATATACAGCGCCTATAAATAATACCGCGCTAACTGAAAGTGTAATAACAGCCTCTCTTGGCCTTGCTAATTTTCCAAAAAACCCCATAAGATTTTGCCTATAAGAAATTGCAGACTGTGCTCTGGTTGCAAAACTTTCGTTGTATCGCGCATAAGATGCTGCAAGTGGTAACATAATTAGATTGGTTACAATTTTAAAAGCAACCCCAATAGAAGCAGTGATGCCAAGCTCCTGAATCATTCCTATTGGTAGCAATATTAGTGTGCCAAACCCTACCAAGTCTGTAACTAACGCCATTGACCCTGGTACAAGCAATCTTGAAAAAGAAGCCCTAGCTGCATATTCAGCAGTTTCTCCTTCAATAACTTCCTTTGTTATTTGATTTACCTGTTGAATTCCATGAGAAACACCAATAGCGAAAACTAAAAAAGGAACGAGAATTGCAAGAGGGTCTAATCCAAAACCAAGAATTTTCAGCATCCCAAATTGCCAAATAAGCGATGTTAATGAGCAAATTAATGGGAGAAATGTTAATGTCCAAGATCTTGAGTACCAATAAACTGCAAATACAGTAAGTAAGAAAGCTAGTCCAAAAAAGATTACAACATTATAAGCTTCGTTTGCAATATCAGAAATCATTTTAGCAAAGCCAGTAATTTCAACCCTGTATTCGCCTATTTCATACTGCTCTCTAATGGTCTCAATTTCTTGGCCAAGTTTAAGATAATCTAATTTTTCACCAGTCTTGGGATTATATTCTGTTAATTCAACTTTAATTAGTGAGGATGTAAAATCATTTGCAACAATACTTCCTACATGGCCACCAGTTAAAATTCTTTCTTTTATATTTTCAATTATTTCAGGTGTAAGGTTTTCAGGTATAACAGTTCCAGGTATTACCTCTGAACTTTCAAATCCCTCTTCAGTTACCCTCATTACTCTGATATTGGGAGTCCATAAAGATTGCATAGATCCCTGATTTACTCCAGGAAGATATCTTATAGTATTGTTTAATCTGAAAAGATTAGACAAATATTCTTTTGTAAATATATCACCTTTAGTAGTTCTTAGGGCTACAGTTATACTATTTGTTCCACTTAGATCATCTTGGTATTCATAATAAGTTTTTACAAATGAGTGGCTATTAGGTAGCTGTTTTGCAAAACCAGCATCCATTCTTATTTGAACTGCGAAGTAAGCCATTACAATTGTAATTAAGACGAATGCTGCAAGAACAGGTAGGCGGAATTTAAAAAACCAATTTTCTATTTTTTGTAACATTATAGGTATTTATAATAGTGGCTCAAAATATGGAAAAAAACCCAATTTGTACAACTAAATCTTTTAGAATTTAATATAAATATCTGCTGTATAAAGTAAGCTAAAATTATGACATAATTTTTAAATAATAATAAGCTACTGAAATTTATAAATTATTTATTAATATTTATGAACATATGCTCATAAATTTCTATGATCGTTTCTGAAATTGTGTATAATTGTCCCATGGCAGAACTACAGCAAAAATTAGATTTTGCAAAAATATACGCAAAAGATCAAATCTTTAAACTGAAAAGAATGTGGCAAATGTCGCGTAATGGAAAAAATGCGATGAATAAAGATCCTGCATATAATGCTACCAACCCTAGCCATTTTATACCGATGATAGAAAAAGATAGGTACATAGAAAGAGTTGATAGTTTTGATCAGATGATATCAGCTACTCATAAACATTTTTGGGATCCAAACGATAAATCTTACATTGACTTTGACGAGCCGTTTGATATGGAAAATGAATATATAGTAGACCCTGATGTATTTTGTATGGAACTTAGAGTTCCTGCAATTGCTGATAGCTTAACTGAAAAGCAAAAAATAAAATTAAATAATGAGAGTTTTAGATGGGTACTTTCTCAAATTCTACATGGTGAACAAGGTGCTTTATCTCTAAGCGCAAGCCTGTGTCATGTGTTAAAAGATCCAGGCGCACAAGAATACGCAGCTAACCAGACTCGCGAAGAAGCTAGACATGTTACTGGGTTCACTAATTATATAAAAGCAAGATGGGGATCTCCATATCCAGTTGGCCCAACTCTAGGACGAATTTTAGAACAAATTGTATCTTCAGATGTTGTTTATAAAAAAATTGTAGGCATGCAAATGATGATTGAGGGACTTGCTATGGGAGCTTTTGGAATGGCTCACCAAGATACTAACGATCCGCTCCTAAAAACTCTTTTGAAATTTACAATGAGTGATGAGGCATTTCATCATAAGTTTGGTAAAATTTGGGCAGATAGAACTGTGCCAAAGTTATCTGAATCAGAGAGATACAAAGTGGAAGATTGGTCAGCGATGATTTTTAAAGATTTACTCTACAACCTTGTTAATCCTTGGGAAAAAAAAGCAATCTATCAAAGTGTTGGCCTAGACCATAAATTTGTAACTAAACACTTTATGCAAGAAATTGATCGAGACTCTGTAATACGTGAAGAAATGATGGAGAGTAACAATATATTCAGAGTTCTGTGTAAGACATTACTTAAAGCTAACATCATAACTGAAAGAACAAGAAAAACTTATGCTGAATTTGTAAACATGGAAGAGCTTAATGCTGAAGACGATGAAGTTGCAGGAATTGACATAGCAAACGAAGGATTAGCTCAACTTGAACAAATTAATAAGGGCCGCAAAGTAGCGTAATTTCCGTATAATTTATTTCGGTGATTTTTTTTGAAGTATTCTTTGCAATGTTCTTCGATGCATTTTCAATCTTCTAGCTGTCTCAGAAACGTTTCGATTGCATAATTCATAAACCCTCAATATATGTTCCCATTTTACTCTATCAGCTGACATAGGATTCTTTGGAGGCTCTGGACTAGATGAATAAGGTGCTTTTAAAGCTGCATCAATGTCATCTGCATCAGCAGGCTTAGCCAAATAGTCGCAAGCTCCTTCTTTCACAGCTGCAACAGCAGTTGGAATATTTCCATATCCAGTGAGCATAACAATTTTACTATCAGATCTTTGTTTTGAAAGTAGAGACACTATCTCTAAGCCATTTCCATCATCAAGCCTTAGATCAACTACTGCGTATTTTGGAAATTTCTCAGATAATGAAGACTTGGCCTCTTGAACCGAAGCGACACCATATGCTTCGTACCCTTTTCTTTTCATGGCGGTGATCAGTCTATTTCTAAATACATCATCATCATCAAGTATCAATAGCGACTTATCCAGATTTAAATTATTTTCTATATTATTCATTTTGAAGTCCTAAAGCACTTTTAATTAAAATTACCTGAACACATCCACCTTTATTTTTTCTATAAAGGAACTTAATCTCCCCAAGTGACTTTGCAAGTAAGTTCTTTGAAATAAATAAGCCCAAACCAAGACCTTCCTTATTTTTATCCCTATTATTACGTAAATATGGCTCACCAAGGAATGGGTAAATTTCTGATGCAAAACCTGGACCATCATCGACGATTTCTATTATGATTTTTTCCTTTTCGTTTTTTAGACTGATTTCTACAGAATTTATGGCGTACTTAAATGCATTATCTATGATATTAGTTAGAGAGTGCACCAATTCAGCAGACCTGGGTATAACAACTTTTTCTCTCTCAAAATAGTCATCAAAAAATATATAAAATTTTATTTTATTATTATCATATGGTGAAACAATTTCATTTATTAAGCGTACAAAATTTAATTGATTAATAAATTCATTGCTTTTATCAGATAAATTATTTGATCTCAGTCGTTCTAATATTTCTTTACACCTCTCTAGTTGAGACTGGATAACAAGTAAATCCTCACCTAAGACTCCATCTTTGTTATTGTTAACTAATTCCTTATTGATGATTGAAATTGTTGATAGTGGTGTTCCAAGTTCATGAACAGCTGCTGCTGTTAAACTCATTAAAGCAGAGACCTGTTCTTCATTGGATAATGATAATTGAGATTGTCTTAGAGCCTGTCTTGTTTTCCTTGAGTCTTCTGCAACTCTAAAACAGTAGGCGGTTATAAAGATTGAAGTAATTACTAAGGCTGACCAAATTAAAAATATTTCAAATCCTGAAAAATCATCTTTGCCTATCCCAAGGGCTATACTTTCAAGAGGATAGTAATAATAAGCTAAAAAATTGAAGGATATGATTGCAACCACTGTTATCAGGACTGTTCTTCTAAAATCTAAATATGTGGCTGCAATTACAAGTGGTGCTAATATCAAGACACAAAAAGGATTTGTTAGTCCTCCAGTTAAATACAGAAGTGAGACTAATTGTATTAGATCAAAAACTAAATAAAAGAAAGTTTCATTATAGTTTAGAATTTTTGTTAGAGGATATAAAACGCTTACAGCTATATTAAGAGTTACGCTAAGTAAGATTAGTAGAATGCAGATATAAATATTAAAAACTATCTGGAAATAGAAAAAAGCAATAACAACAGCAGAGAATTGGCCAAGCACTGCTATCCAACGAATAAGATTGAGTGTTCTTAATCGTAAATTAATGTCTTCATTTTGTGATAGTTCAAGAGAATTTTTCAAAGTAAATTTAAAAGTTAAAATATTTATATAATAATTTATAGTTGCATTATGGCTAGCAAATCTCAAAAAAATTTTTGTTTAAAATATAAAAATACTGCCATTGATATCATAGTCAAAAAAAATAAATTATCACGCAATTATAAATTTACTTTTGACAAAAAACACTTGAGAGGATTGGTTTCTATACCAAAATATGTTGGTTTTAATGAAGGGCTGACGTTTGCTAAAGAAAATGCTGAGTGGATATATAAACAAGTAAACTCCTTCTCTCCTCTAATATTCATAGAGAATAATTCTAATATTCTATTTGAAGGAAGAACAAAAAAAATAATTTTTGAAAACGATACCAATACAAACGTCTTTACTACAAAAAATAGTTTAGTTATTAAAGGAAAAGATAATAAACACAAAATTATACTAAAAGATTGGATGCAAAAAAGAGCTCTTTCTATCTTGGAAAATGTAATTGAAAATTATTCTAAGAATTTAAAAGTTCATGTAACAAAAATAAGGCTATCCAGTAGTTATAATTATTGGGGTTATTGTAATTCAGCTGGTGTTATTAGTATTAATTGGCGTCTTATTTTTGCTCCTCTAGAAGTCATGCATTATATTGTTGCTCATGAATTAAGTCATTTAATTGAATTCAATCACGGCGATAAATTTTGGCGTCAGGTAGAAAGTTTATGTCCTGATTATAAGAAACAAATTAAATGGCTAAAAAAAAATGATAACTATCTATACCGAGTACGATTTGATTAAATATCTAAATTAGTCACACTTTCAGCACGACTTTCAATAAATTCTTTTCTTGGAAGAACATTTTCTCCCATTAAGTCTTCGAAAATGCCTTTTGATGACTCTTCATCATCAATCTTAACTTGAATTAAAGATCTGTTGTTGGGATCAAGTGTTGTTTCCCACAGCTGTTCAGGGTTCATCTCACCTAAGCCCTTATATCTCTGCATTGTTAAGCCTTTTTTGCCCATATCATTAATCGTGTCTAATAATTGTGAGGGTGAATAAATCTCAACTTGACCTCCTTCTTTATTTATTAATAATCCAGGAGATTCAAAAAGCTGTAAAATGTCACTATAATTTTTGTTAAGATTTTCAATTAATTGAGAATGGAGTAAGTCATTATCAATATTAATTATATCTTCTACACCTCTCAGTTCTCTTCTGAAGACAAAGCCATTTTCCTTAGAGTATTCACCTTTCCATCCACGATCAAAATCAGGTCTACTAATATTTATTCTTTGAGCAACGTAATTTGAGGCTTCTTTTGATTTTTCTTTAGAATCTAAAAATTTTTCTGTATTCAAACATCCTGCAATTGCTATTTGTTCGAGAACTTTTTGATCGTATCTATCTGGTATTTTATTGAAAAGATCAATTATTTCTCCAACCTTAACAAGCATGTTAGTGAGGTCCTTGCCTGAATACTCATTTTTAAGTGCTGTTCTAAATAATAAGTCTTTAGTTCCATATTTGATAAGAGATTCTTGAAGTGCATTTTCATCGCTAAGATAATGCTCTTCCTTTCCTCTTTTAATTTTAAAAAGGGGTGGTCTGGCTATATATAAATTTCCTTTTTCTATAAGACTCCTCATTTCCTTAAAGAAAAATGTTAGCAATAGAGTCCTAATGTGTGATCCATCAACATCAGCATCTGTCATGATAACAACCTTATGATATCTCAATTTATTTAAATCGAATTCTTGATTACCTATACCTGTACCAAGAGCAGTTATTAATGTTCCAATTTCAGTAGAGCCTAAAATCTTATCTGTCCTTGATTTCCAAGTATTAAGAATTTTTCCTCTCAAAGGAAGTATTGCTTGAAACTTACGGTCTCGTCCCTGCTTAGCAGAACCTCCTGCAGAATCTCCCTCAACAATAAAAATTTCTGAAAGTGATGGATCTTTTTCCTGACAATCCGCAAGCTTACCTGGAAGATTCGTAATTTCTAAAGCAGTTTTTCGTCTCGTTAGTTCTCTTGCTTTTCTTGCAGCTTCCCTTGCTTCAGCAGCTTTTTGAATTTTAAGTACTATTTCTTTTGATATATTTGGATGCCTTTCAAACCAGTCTGTTAATTTTTCATTTACAATTCCTTCTATCACTGGCCTTACTTCTGAGGACACTAATTTGTCTTTAGTTTGTGACGAGAATTTAGGATCTTGAACTTTTACTGAAATTACTGACGTCAAACCCTCTCTAATATCATCACTATTCGGTTGAACACTATTCTTCTTGGAATTTTTACTTCCTTCTAGATAGCTATTTACTACTCGAGTGAGAGCTGAACGAAAACCTGATAAATGAGTGCCCCCATCTTTCTGTCGAATATTATTCGTAAATGTTAATATTTGCTCATAATAGCT
>QBZD01000011.1 GCA_003282485.1 Pelagibacteraceae bacterium AG-333-C14 | reverse complement strand
TTATTGGTTCGGGTATGGGCGGATTACCTGGGATCGAACAAACATCCATTGATTACGCAAATGGAAAAAAAATCAGTCCTTTTTTTATAACTGGTAGAATAATTAATATGCCAGCTGGCTACTTGTCGATTAAGTATAATCTTAAAGGACCAAACTACTCAACAGTTTCTGCCTGTGCGTCTTCCGCTCATGCTATTGGTGAGTCGTTTCGCCTTATTCAGCATGGTCAGGTTGATGTCATGATGACTGGTGGATCAGAAGCCACTATAAGCCCTATAGGAATAGAAGGTTTTGCTGCTTGTAGAGCATTGAGCACAAAATTTAATGATACACCATCAAAATCTTCAAGACCCTTTGATGAAGAGAGAGATGGATTTGTTATGGGAGAAGGTGGTGCAGTTCTTATTCTAGAAGAATTAAGCCATGCCCTTAAACGTAATGCAAAAATTTTGTGCGAGATTAAGGGTTATGGAATGTCATCAGATGCGTATCATTATACTTTGCCAGATAGCTCAGGAGATGGAGCTTATAGGGCTATGAACAATTCAATTGAGGACGCCAACCTTCAGTCAAATGAAATCCAATATATAAATGCTCATGGCACTTCAACTCCAGCAGGTGATAAAGCTGAAGCATTAGCCATTGATAAATTATTTTTGGAGAACTCAGAAAAAGTATGTGTATCATCAACTAAGTCTCAAATAGGCCATTTATTGGGGGCCGCTGGAGCTGTTGAAGCAATATTTTCAATTATGTGCTTAGAAAATAAAATTCTACCAATTAATTTAAACCTAGAAAATGAGCTGGAAACAAAAAAAATAAATTTTATTAAATCTAAGCCGCTCAAAGTAGATATATCAAATATAATATCAAATTCATTTGGTTTTGGTGGAACAAATGTTTCATTGATATTTTCTAAGTTTGATGGCAAATAGTCTTAAATCAAAAAAATTGATTATTGTGATATCATCGCCATCTGGCGCAGGAAAATCCTCTATATGTAAGGAGCTATTAAAGGATGATCAGCAGTTAAGCATATCTATTTCAGATACCACAAGACTCCCCAGAGACAATGAAACTAATGGAACAGACTATAATTTTATTGAAAAAAATGAATTTGAGAGCAGAATTAAGAACAATAAGTATATTGAATATGCAAATGTTTTTGGTAATTATTATGGATCACTTCATAAAGATGTTCAAATCTCACTAGATAAAGGCTTCGATGTACTGTTTGACATAGACTGGCAAGGATCACTGCAGCTTAAAGCCTCTAATCAGCCGAACTTGTTAACTATCTTCATTACACCTCCTTCAAAAAAGATTGTCTACGAAAGACTGAAGTTGAGGGCAGAAAAATCTGGAGACAGCGAAAAAGATATTCACTATAGAATGAAAATGTACGAAACTGAAATGAGCCATCAACATGAGTATGAGCACATTGTTGAAAATGATAATTTTGAAGAATGTGTTTTAAAAATAAAAAAAATTATATTAGAAGCTAGGGCAAAGTTAAATAGCTGAAGCTAATTTACAATAATCATCAACTGATAGGTTTTCCGCTCTTAATCCGTCATCAATATCAAACTTTTTTAAAAGATAGTCATAATCTTTTAAACTTGTTTTAATTTTCTTTCTTCTGTGCTCAAAAGATTTTTTAAGTAATTTTTGTAAATTTGAGATATCAATATCTAGATACCTAGTAATTGGACTAAATTCAAGTATAGTTCCATCAACTTTTGGCTTTGGGAAAAAGATATTTGAAGGTGCGTTTAAAAGTACTTTTATCTCACAACGGGCTTGAGATATAACAGAAATACGACTGTAACTTTTCTGATTGTGTTTGGCGATTATCCGATTAGCAACTTCTTTTTGAAACATCAATACCATTTTACTATAAAATGGTGGCCAATTATAATTTACTATCCAATTAATTAAAAGCTGCGATGAAATATTAAATGGTAAGTTCCCGACAATTAATGATTTTTGATTATTATTTATACCCTCATAATTATAATCAAGCGCATCGGCGTTAAATGCAAATATATTTTTGTCTTTTTGGAATCTATCTTCTAATCTTTGAAATAATAAAAAATCTTTTTCAATTAAATATAAGTTCTTAAATTTTTTTTTTACCAATTGATTGGTCAACGCTCCCATGCCAGGACCAATTTCAAAGATATTAGTATCATTATCACTGCAAATTAATGCACTTAATTTTAAAATAAAATCTTTATTTTGAATAAAATTTTGACCAAGAGATTTTTTTGGAAAAGATTTATTTGTATTCGATTGTAGCTTCATTAAAAAGGTCTCTTAACATTTTATTACTTTTCAGATCTAATTGTTTTTGTACAATAATGTTTCTTGCTTCTTCCTCTGATATATCTGGATACTTCATAATAACTTCCTCAATTTCAATTTCACTAGTAGATGTTAAGCGATAATACATTCCTGAAATCATTTTTTGCCAAGAAATTCCATCAATTAAATATTTTTTAAACTCACTATATTTGATTTCATTCAGTTCAAATATTTTTTTAAGATCTTCTTTGGTCATTGGATTGTTTTGGTAAAAGACCAATTCTTGTTGTAAATATTCGTTTTCACTTACAGAAATATTATATTCACTTATTTTTTGATTTTTAAGGTTTTCCATAATTAATTCATCCATTACTGAATTTAATAGTTGATTATTGTTTTCAGTAGTAACATTAATGCCTGATAATATTGCATTCAATTTCATTCTTTGTACGACATCATAAGATGTGATCAGCTGATCATTTACAAGTACAGCTATTCTATGATCGCTGGTATTAAATGCATTTGCATTTAAACACAATGTTTGAAAAATAATAATTATCAGTAATTTTTTCATAGCAATGTTCATTTAAAGAATTAAACTTTAGGGCCAAAAACTATATTTTTACCATAATTTTTAGTTGAGCCAAATGGCTTTAGTACTACCGTAAAACTAAATCCATCACTTTCTTCAATATCTCTGTCTTTTGTAAGATCTCTATAGTAGTTAAAGTCAATTCCTAGACAATCATTTTCATATAAAATACCATATTGGTAGCCTATATTTTTGTTCGTATCTAAGTTTTTAGTTCCAGTAAATTTTATAAATAAATTATTTTCTAGTTCATATTTCCCCCCGATTGCAACTTGTTCTGCAGGGGCATTATACTTGCCTGAGGTATAATCGTAATTTAAGGCAAATATCAAATCACCAAACCTATTAAATGTATTAGCATTTAAAGACCTTATTTTTAGATCATCTCTATCGATTATAAGTGAGCCATCTAAATAATTCTCTGAATTTACATTTATGTTAGAATTGATGAAATAATCAGATATCTCACTGGCTGTATCATCACTAAGTTTGTTAAAACGATAGTTTTGTCCTATGACTGTTCTAATGTCAGTTCCTTTTACAGAGTTAATAAACCATTCTATGCCATAATTGATTCTTGGACCACTTTCCCATTCACTGATAGAAGTGGCTCGATTTGTTGAAAATAAATTACTATTTGTAACGGTCTGGGCTTCTGTATAGTTATTATAAGGAGCAACAATTGGCATAATAATAGGAGTTACAGTTTGATTAAATAAAGAGGAAGATTTAAATAAAGGATATGATATTTTTAAACTGTATTGAGGATAGATGCGTATATTGCTTGTATCAGATCTTGACTTTTCGTCAATTGATATCGAGGTTACTCTCAGATTTGCTTCATTATTATAAATAAGTCCAAAAGTTTTATTTATTTTTTGATTCGACCAATTTATTTGAGAAGAGGCAAGAGATACATAATTTTCATTTAAATTTTTTCTAAATGAAAGCTTATTATTAAGCGAAACATTTCCGTTATAGATATTATTATCAATATTGCTGATATCGTAAATTATATTTGGATATAAATACTCCCATTGCTGGCCCTCTGTCGTTAAATGTTTGTATCCTATTGTTTCAATTGAAAAAAAAGTATCATTCACTTCTCTATCAAACTCAATTCCCGATTTTAAAACAGTAAGATTATTTATTTTATTTTTACGCATATAGGTATCATTGTTGGTTGTTTTTAGGTATGTATTCAAGTTGCCATACGGATTAATAATCTTACTTTCAAAAAATAGATGATTACTTGTTCCAGTATTATCATCATTATCATCAATACTTGAATTAATTTCTAGATCAAGCAAGTCGTTCAGATGTCTATAATTAAAGTTATAAAAATTATTACCAGCGGTTTGAATGTTAGGTGTAAATGTAATATCGCGATTACTACTTAGATTAAGAAAGATAGGCATTGAAAAAGTTTCACCTAGTTGATTATCAGTTTGAATAGTAGGCATCAAAAACCCTGACCTTTTTTTCACTGATGGATCTGGATGAGAAAAATAGGGCAAATAGAACACTGGAATATTAAATAATTGAAGTTGAGCGTGATCATAGTGAATTGTTCTATTTTCAGTATCATGGTAAATTTTTTTAGACTTAAGCTTCCAACCGGGGCAATTTTTTATTAAATAATTTTCTTCTGTGCATGGAGTATATTCTGCGTTCTCAACAATACTAATTGCATCTTTTTTTTCAAATTTGGATCCAACTATTCTTGATTCATCGTGAAGTCGAGCTTTGACAGCTTTTCCAGAAATTATATTAAAATTGTCAGATGCATTTAGTTCATCAAGAAAGAAACTATTATCAATTTGATCAATAACTATAACATTTCCCTTAGCTTCTAGAAAATTATTACTCCTATCATATGTTAATTTATTTGACTTAATTTTTACATTATTTTCATTTACAGCAACAGCTTCTCCTGTTGCTATTATTTTTTCACCAATTTCATCGACACTAACTTCATCCGCATAAATTTTAACTTTTTCTTCAGCATTAATTATATTATAGCAAAGTAGAAAAAAGACTATTGAGATAGAAAGTATAAAAAATATATTATTTTTTTGTTTTGAGTTCATTTAAAAAATCTTTTTTCGCTGTAACTCCGAGTATTGATATATAAATATTCCCATCGTAAACGTAATAAGTGGCATACTAAAATTAGCAATAACAGGATGAATTTGAGAAGTTGATCCTAAGGCATTAAGCAAATTAGATACAAAGTATAAGAAAAATATTATGCTTAATGAACTTATAATGATTTTAGAAAATTTATCATTTTGTTTAATCCCTTGAACTAAGCAGAATGCCAAAAGAACAAGCGCAGAAATAAAAAAGGGTAAGCTTATGAGGCTGTATAAGTGCATTTTGAAATCAATTGCAGAATAACCTAATTCTTCAAGAAAATTAATAAACGTTAATAAGCGCCATATAGAAATACTAGAGGGCGATGAAAGACTATCTGATATATCCTCAGGTTTAATATTAGTTTTATAATTGAGGTAATTTTGGTATGTTGTTTCACCGTATTTAGGTGTAACTTGAATTTCGAACATCCTCCAATATCCATCATTAAGTTCAGCTTTTTTTCCATCGATTCGGCCATTAAAAGTTCCTTTATCATCGTATTCCAATAACATAAATGAATTTAATATTTTACCTTCTTGCTCAGTACTTTTAGCGTAAAGCACACTTGTCAGATTTGTTTCGTAATTATCTTGCTTGAGCCAAAGACCATTTTTTGTAATAGAAGCAAATTTATCAACTCGATCTATGTATTCATATTTTAAATTAGAATATCTGTCATCAAATATAGCAATCAACGGGTTAGCTAGAGTGATGAATACAATGCCAATAAAGAAATGAAGAAGTAAAGCTGGAAGAATAGTTTTTAAATTAGAAATACCCATGCCACTAATTACTATTAATTCTGAATTTCTTATTAAAATTAATAGAGCCAAAATTGATGAAAAAAAAGAAGTTATTGGTAAAGTATAAGTGATTAGATTAGGAAAATTAAATAATGTTAACTGTAATATAATATTAAATGGTACATTTTTTCCTGCTGTTTTTCTAAATTGTTCAACAAAGTCTCCTATAAAGATAATAGAGGCCAATATAACAAAAGTTATTAAAAACGAGTATAAAAACTTTTTTAATATATAATAATTTATTTTATTAAACATTTTGATTTCTTAATAAATGTAAAAAATCTTTAAACATATACACTACAATTATAAAAATTAACACTATAGGAAAAATGTAATAAAATGTAACTAATTGACTATTGTCGATTAGTAAATTCGAAAACGTAATTTGAAATATTTGGATTGTAAAAGCTATAGTGGAAACGGCAATTATAGGGTAGCGCCAGCTATCATCAGGCCTCTTAGAAAAATTAATCATAAGAAGTGGCAGTAATGCATAAAACATTATATATATTGGATTAACAAACCTTTTATGTAATTCAGCAAATTGTTCTTTTTCATATTTTGAAAAGTTTTTAGGAGACATATTCGCCAAGTTATTTCTTATATCATTTGTAGACAATTCATCAGGGTAAATGTGTGTACTTTCTTTCTTACTATAAGGACTAAGGTCAAGATTATAGGTATCAAAAGCAATTTCTGAAACTCGATTTACACTGCTATCATATATTTGTATAGAACCATTGAACAATTTTAAAAAACTTACATCATCGATTGAAATAAATTTTCCTTTCTCAGCTATGTAAGTCTGAGGTTTGTCTGCATTGCTTTGGTCATGTATTAGAAGTCCAAATATCTCGTTATCTTTTCTCTCCTGTAAGAAAATAGTAAAATCATTAGTAGGCGAGATAAACTTTTTCTCTTTTAATAATGATATGTGTATGCCAGAGGATCTTATTTCAATAATTTTATACCTAAGTTCTTTTAATGAGCTAGGCGTTAAAAAAAGACTAAAAAATAAAACTACTAGAAATATCATGGAAGAAAATAAAATTATGGGCTTTATTAAAATATTTTTTTCAGATTTTCCTGAGGTTCCAAGTATTATTAGCTCACTATCATTACGAAGCCTATTTAGATTAAATAGGATAGCTAAAAATACACATATTGGAAAAGTTAGCAGAGTTATTTTAGGCAACAAAAGAACTACATAAGAAATATAAGTTTCAATAGAAACATTATTTGAAGTAAGTAGGTCAATATGTCTCAATCCTTGTCCTAACCATATTATCCCAGTTAGCAAAACTGATAGAAACAAAAAACTTGAAGTGATTTCTTTAATCGCATATGTTGTAAATCTTGACATTTTCTCAATTATATCAATATTTTGTTAAAGGTATACACGTATGGATATTCAATTTAATAACTTAAAACAAGAAAAAGGTGCTATTGGCATTACATTCTGTGATCATAACTGCAAATTAATTGGCTATGGTAAAAAACTAGACCAGCTCTCAAAAAAACACCTATCAAATACAATCAATGCCGACGAGTCATTCAGGATTAGAAAATCAAAAAATTTTGACTATTTGATTATTCATAATCCGCAAAACCTTAATCTCTCAAAATTATATATATTTAAATTAAAAAATATAAAGAACGCCTCTAATAGAGAATTTCAAATCTTAGGAGGAAATATACTATCGCTTGTAAAATTTTATAAAGAAAATAACGTCATCATTTATCCTGATGGAATTACTACATCTAAATTAAGCTTTGTGAACTCAACAAGTGAGTTGCTACTAGGAATTCTATTGGCGTCTTATAAGTTTACAAAATATTTTTCCAAAAAAGATACGAAAACAACAAGCAAAAAACTAAAAATTAAAATTTACACAGATCAATTTTTGAGATTAGAAAAAAACTACGAAACAGTGAAGGCAATTCATGAGGGTGTAACTATGACCAGAAACCTTGTTACTGAACCCCCAAATGTTATGACGCCACCTGAATTAGCTAAAAATGCCGCCTCACTTGAGAAAATAGGCGTGAAAGTTACAATTCTTGGTGAAAAAGAAATGACAAAACTGGGCATGGGCTCATTACTCAGTGTTGGCCGTGGAAGTGAACATGAGTCCAAGCTGGCCATCATGGAATGGAAAGGCCATAAAAATAAAAAGAAAAAACCAATCGCGTTTATAGGTAAAGGAGTATCATTTGACACAGGTGGAGTTTCACTTAAGCCTGCAGGTGGAATGGAAGAAATGAAATATGATATGGGAGGTTCAGGTGTTGTAATTGGTTTAATGAAGACATTGGCCCTAAGAAAAGCTAAGGCTAATGTAGTAGGTGTTGTAGGTCTTGTCGAGAATCACATTGGAAATATGGCAACAAGACCAAGTGATGTAGTGAAATCTTATTCAGGTCAAACAATAGAGGTTTTAAATACTGACGCTGAAGGCAGGCTAGTGCTTGCTGATGCTCTCTGGTATACCCAAGAGAAATATAAGCCTGAGTTAATGGTTGATTTAGCTACTTTAACTGGAGCAATAATTATCGCAATCGGCAATGAATATGCAGGATTATTTTCCAATAACGACAAATTAAGTAAGCAGCTGGAAGATGCTGGTAAGATTGAAGATGAAAAACTATGGAGATTCCCGCTTCATGATAAATTTGATAAAATGATAAATTCACCAATTGCAGATATGCAAAACATTTCTAGTGGAAGAGGAGCGGGCTCTATTACTGCAGCTCAATTTTTACAAAGATTTGTTAATAAGGTCCCTTGGGCACATTTAGACATTGCTGGAACAACATGGTCAAAAACAAATTTACCGACATCTCCAAAAGGTGCAACCGCATTTGGAGTAAAGCTTCTAAACAAGTTTGTATCAAAATATCATGAGGGCAAATAATGAGTACTGAAAGAACATTTTCAATTATTAAGCCAGATGCAGTTGAAAGAAATAAAATAGGTGAAATCACTGCAATGCTAGAAAATGCAGGATTGAGGGTTGTCGCTTCTAAGAGGTTAAAGCTAGATCAAGCAAAGGCTTCACAATTTTATGAAGTTCATAAAGAGAGACCTTTTTTTCAAAGTTTGTGCGATTTTATGTGTTCTGGGCCAATTGTAGTTCAGGTTCTCGAAGGGGAAGATGCTGTAAAAAGAAATAGAGAAATTATGGGAGCTACTAATCCTGAAGAGGCCGCTGAAGGCACAATAAGAAAAAAATATGCTTTATCACTAGAAAAGAACTCCGTTCATGGCTCCGACAGCCTTGAAAATGCAAAAATTGAGATAAGTCACTTTTTTTCAGAAGAAGATATTATTTCCTAAGTAATTTTATTATTGAAGCAGGGTAAAGCTCGTGTTCTGCTTTTAGAACTTTTTTTGACAATGTATCTGCATTATCTGTCTTTTCAATAGCAACAGAAGTTTGCATAATGATTTTTCCATCGTCTACTTTACTATTTACATAATGCACACTGCATCCTGATACGACTTCTTGAGCATCCAATGCTCTCTGGTGAGTATTTAGGCCTTTAAATTTAGGAAGAAGGGAGGGGTGTATGTTTATTATTCTGTTTGGAAAGCTATTGATTAATTTATCGGTAACTGTTTTCATATATCCTGCAAGACAAATAAGCTCAATATTATAAGGTTTTAGTAGTTTAAGAATCTCTTCTTCATAATGACCTTTGCTCTCAAAATTATTTAAATCTAGAGTATGAGTATCAATATTATTTTTTGATGCAAATTGAAGACCCGCTGCATTAGCATTGTCAGAAAAAACACATACAACTTTTGCTGGAAAGTTTCCATCTTTACAAGCATTGATAATCGATTCTAAATTAGAGCCTCTGCCAGATATAAAAACCCCGATAGGTTTTTTAATCATTGAAATTGAGTCTTCCAATAAATTTTATGCTTTTTTCTTGAGCAGATTTTTTTACGTCAACATTGCCAATTATATTTGATTTGAATTTATATTTTTTTATAACTTTTCTAACTTTACTAAGATTTTCTTTGTCAATAATGACTACCATTCCATAGCCACAATTAAATGTTCGTAACATCTCATTTTGAGATACATTAAAACTACTAATCCATTTAAATATTACTGGAAGTTTCCATTTATTCAGATCTATTATAGCTTTGGTATTTTTACTGATTGACCTGGGTAAGTTTTCGGTTACACCGCCACCAGTAATGTGTGAACAAGTCTTAATAAGATTTTTGCTAAAAAGATCAAGAATTACATCAACGTAAATATGTGTAGGCTTTAATAATATTTTCCCTAATGTACTATTTTTGATAATTTTCTTTTTTAGACTAATATTATTGTCTTTTATAATTTTACGGATGAGTGAAAAGCCATTTGAGTGGATTCCAGACGACTCAATTCCGATGATAAGATCACTTTTTTTTAATTTGAAAACTTTCTTCGAAATACCACTTTTTACTCCAACACAAAAACCAGCTAAATCATATTTTTCCTTAGTATCATATCCCGGATGCTCGGCTGTTTCACCGCCAAGTAAAGCACAATGTGAAATTTTGCATCCTTTTATAATCCCTTTAATTATATCAACGCCTTTGGATACATTTAATTTTCCAGTTGAGATGTAGTCTAAAAAAAATAATGGAGTTGCTTTATCAACAATCAGGTCATTCACACACATAGCTACTAAATCTATACCAATTGTTTTATGATCATTCATTTCCTCTGCAATTTGAATTTTTGTCCCCACACCATCTGTTGCTCCAACTAGTATTGGCTTTTTAATTTTAGAACTTAAGGGAAACTGACCTGAAAATCCTCCAATTTCAGTTTTAATAAGATCTTTATCTTTTTTGATTAAGTTGCTAATTTTGCTTACAAACTCATTTCCCTTGTTGATGCTTACACCAGAACTTGAGTATGATAATTTTTTCATTTGTCTACTATATATATATGATTTATCAATTTTTCGCCAAACATATTAAAGGGTTACTTGCTGTTATCTTAATCTTATTTTTGAATTTTCCCATTATGGCTAATGATGATTTATTTTTTTCAGAAATGAATATTGAAGTGAAAATTCCATATGCTAATAATTCAAATGTAAGAAATCTAGCAATTTTAAAAGCAGAAAAATTAGCATTTGAGAAAATTTCAAAAAAGCTTCTGACACCCAGAGGTTATAATCAAATCATTGAAACAAGTGATATTAATTATGAATATTTAGTAGAGAGTATTGAGTTTGTTGATGAAAAAATATCATCTGAAACTTATAGTGGCAGTTTTAATGTTTATTTCAGCCCATTCAAAGTTAGAGAGTTTTATGACTCCCGCTTATTAATATATTCAGAAGTGAGCTCAAAAGACATTACTGCCTATATTGCATTTTCAAATCAATTTAATTTCTTTACATTATTTAATAAATGGAACTCAGAATGGAAAAAAATAAATAATATTGGAAGTAAAATTAATTTAAACGTAAGAACTTTCTCTTCATCTGAAATGTATCAGTTAGATTTAGCAACATTCTTGGAAGGATCGAATTTAAACCTAGTGAGCGATATCAAGGACGCTATATTGATTTGGTGTAATCCAACCAGTGTTGAAAATAATAAAATAAAATTTGAGATTATTATTAAGTTAATAGCAAATAATAAAGAAAATGTATTTAGAAAAACATTCATAGAAGAAAATAGCTTTTATAGAGATGATATTTTTGATCAGATCATTAAAGATATTAATTCTGAGTTATTATCAGTTTGGATTGATATAACAAAACAATCGAATGATAAGTTTTTGTATAATTTTGTTTATGATATTAATTCAATCGATGATTGGGTAAAACTAAGAACAGAACTAGAAACTTTAGAGTTGCTTAATTCCTTCCACGTCACTTCATTTAGTCTGTCTAGGGTTGAAGGGGTTATTAATTTTTCTGGTAATAATAATAAGTTAGAATTAATAATGTCTCAAAATAATATTGATGTAGCTAATATGGGTCCTTACTATAAAATTAGCTTGTATGATTAAGAATATTCCTAATTTATTGTCGATATTCAGATTAATAACTATTCCCATCGTAGCTTGGTTACTATTAATTGATTTATTTTTTTATGCAGCTCTTTTTACAATCCTTATTGCCGTTAGTGATTTTTTGGATGGATTTATAGCAAGGTCTTTAAAGGTGGAAAGTGAATTGGGTTCCTACTTAGATGCTATTGCTGATAAAGCATTTGTGATTTCAATCTATATATTGATTGGCACAGCAAATCTTTTACCAGTTTTTATCATCATCCTAGTAATATCAAGAGATATCATTATCTTAGGCTCTTTTGTAATAACATTTTTCGCAGGAATAAAGATTAAATTAAAGACTAGTAAAGTAAGTAAGTGGAACACTTTTTTTCAATTTTTTTTAGTAATAGCTACATTATTAGGCAATACAGCAGGATTTGAAAATTTGATAAATGAGACGAGGTTAATTGAATTACTGATAGGGATCGTTGTAATTACTACATTAATATCGTTGTTTATTTATATAAGATATTGGATGGAAAGTATTAATTAGATGAATAAAGGTCAGTTAGTTTTTGATTTAGGCAATGTTGAAAATTTCGATCCTAATGATTTTTTTATTAGTGAAAGTAACCAGCAAGTTTCATCTTTACTTAATGAAACAAATAATTGGTTCAATGGTTCAGCGGTCGTCTATGGTAAGTCAAAATCTGGGAAGACGCACTTATTAAAAATATGGACAGCTAACAATAACGCTACTTTTCTTAATTGTAATGAGGTAAGTAATTGGAAAAATTTGTCATCTAGCTGTAGTTATGCAATTGATGATTTGCATTACCTCAAAGTGGAGAGTGAAAATGATTTTTTTCATTTTTACAATAATTTGGTGCTCAAGAAATTTAAAATACTTTGTTCAGTTGACACAGATGCTAACTTTAAAATCTCGTTAAATGATTTAAGGTCAAGATTTAATTCATTTACTTCTTCTTATATAGATGACCCAGATGATAGACTAATAAAAATCTTAATAGTTAAGTTCTTTAGTGATCTTCAATTAAAAGTAGAATCTAATGTAATAGAATATCTCACCAAACGAGTCGAAAGAGATTATTCAAAACTATACCAATTTATGGAAAAAATTAATTTTTCTTCCATGCAAACTAAAAGCAAGATTACTATCCCTTTTTTGAGAGATTTTTTGAATTAATATAATCACTAAATTTACTTAGTTGCTGGTTGTACATTTTTTTATTTTTCTCTAAACCAACCTCTTTGCCTTTAGATGCTTTGATTAAATTTTTATCTGAAATAACCCAGTTCCTGGGTATGTTTAGATTTTGTGCACAGACCTCTCTCCATTTAGAGTACTTTTTTAGTAGAGTTTTTTCTTTTTGATTAAAATTTTTTGTTTTAATTTTTTTATATGCAAACTTTGGATTATAAATGTCATTATTCTCAGTTAGTTCTTGGTTTTTATTATTAATTTTATTTATTAAGTTTCTATTTTTTATAAAATTAATTAAATAAGTATAAATTTTCGGTAAATATAAAACATCATTTTCGGCATATGCCAGCTGATTTTTACTAAGTGGCCTTGATTCCCAATCTGAAACTTGATACTTTTTAGACAATTTTATTTGAAAAAGTTTTTCCACTAAATTTGTATAGCCAATTTCATCGCCTCCATGAAGCACATTATAGGCCATTTGAGTGTCAAAAATATTTTCGATTTTGATATCTAAAGCGTAATTAATGACCTCAATATCTTGCTTAGCTGAATGAATTACTTTTCTTAACTTTTTATCTATTAATATTTCTTTTAGTGCATTCATATTCATTTGCTCAATTAGAAGCATGTCTACCAAATATACGTTTCGCTGTGTTTTAAATTGAATAGTGCATAGTTTCGGCCAGTATGTTCTGTCTCTTTTAAACTCAGTATCTAGATAGATAACTTTCTGTGTTTTTAGTAATTTGCATAGATTTTTGAGAGATTTATTGTCTTGGACTATTTTCATAAATCAAACTATATATGAACTTGAATTTAAAGCATGGTAAAATATAGAACACATAATTGTAACGAGTTAAAAGAAAGCGATGAAAATAAAGATGTCATACTCGCTGGATGGATTAATCGTAAGCGAGATCATGGTAACGTCTTGTTTATTGATTTGCGAGATCATTATGGTGTAACTCAGTGTGTCATTGAAAAAACAAATACAAAGCTATTAAAAGAATTTGAAAGCCTAAGGTCTGAATCCGTTATTAAGGTACATGGTAAAGTTATTAAGCGTGATAAAGAAACCATTAATGAGTCCCTAGTAACTGGTAAAATTGAGATTTCTGTTGATGCGTTAGAAGTTCTTTCTGCTGCAAATGAATTACCAATGCCTGTATTCGGTGAAAATGATTATCCTGAAGAAATAAGATTAAAGTATAGGTTTTTAGACATTAGAAGAGAAGAATTGCATAGCAACATTGTATTAAGATCATCTATTATTTCCTATATAAGAAAGTTAATGTCCGAGGCTGGTTTTCTTGAAATGCAGACACCCATTTTAACTGCATCAAGTCCTGAAGGCGCTAGAGATTATCTTGTTCCAAGCAGAATTCATCCTGGAAAATTTTATGCCTTACCTCAAGCGCCTCAACAATTTAAACAATTAATAATGGCAGGGGGGTTTGATAAATATTTTCAAATTGCTCCTTGTTTTAGAGATGAAGATGCCAGAGCAGATAGAAGTCCTGGTGAATTTTATCAATTAGATATGGAAATGGCATTTGTTGAGCAAGATGATGTATTTAATGCCATTGAACCCGTTTTATCATCAGTATTTAAAAAGTTTTCAAATTTTAAAGTGACCGATTTGCCTTTTCCAAGAATTACCTACAAAGAAGCAATGAAAAAGTATGCAACAGACAAGCCAGATTTAAGAAATCCAATTGAGGTATGTGATATTACTCAAGAATTTTCTGATGACGATGTTGAATTCAAGGCTTTCAAAAAAGTTATAGATGCTGGTGGGCGAGTACTAGGAATACCTGCGCCAAAATCTTCAATGCAACCAAGAAGTTTTTTTGATAATTTAAACAATTGGGCAAAAAAAGAAATGAATGCTCCCGGTCTTGGCTATATTATTTTTGAAGAAGTAGACGGCATACTTACTGGAAAAGGCCCAATTGCAAAATTTATACCAAGCAATATTCAATTAGAAATTGCTAAAAAAGCAAATTTAAATTCAGGAGATTCTATATTCTTTGCATGTGATAAAGGTAAGTTGGTATATGATATTGCTGCAGCAGCAAGAAATAAAATCGGAGAGATTCTTGATCTTATCGAAAAAGATGTATTTAGATTTTGTTGGATTATAGATTTTCCAATGTACGAGCAGGATAGGGATACAGGCAAAATTGATTTTAGTCATAACCCATTTTCTATGCCACAAGGTGGATTAGAAGCATTAGAAAATAGTGATCCTTTAGATGTTCTAGGATTTCAATATGATATTGTTTGCAACGGCATTGAGCTATCATCTGGAGCCATTAGAAATCACATACCAGAAATTATGTACAAAGCTTTTGAAATAAGTGGTTATACAAAAAAACAAGTACAGGATAAATTTGGGGGAATGATTAACGCCTTTTCTTACGGAGTGCCCCCTCATGGAGGCATAGCTCCTGGCATCGATAGGATTGTAATGCTTCTAGCTCAAGAAAAGAATATCAGGGAGGTAATCTTATTCCCAATGAATCAACAAGCACAAGACCTCATGATGCTTGCGCCAGCAGAAGTTGATGACAAGACTTTGGATGAGCTGAGCCTAAAAGTAATACCTAAAGAAGAAGATTAAGAACAGCCCGTAGTAGCTCCACACGTATCGCATTTGAGACAAGTTCCATTTCTCACCAAGGTAAATGAACCACACTCAGGACAAGCATCACCCTCGTAGCCCATCATCCTTGCCGCTTGAACCCTACTCATTGAAGCATCTGATGTGCCTGTAGAAGAAGAGGCACTACTTGACACTGCTTGCTCTGCAGTTACAGCGCCCATATCACCAGACGAGCTAACTACCGAAAGACCATCTTGACCTCTTAAGTAACCTTGGCTAGATACTTTTTTTACTAGTTTCCAGGGTATCTCGTTGTTTTTAAGTGTTCCTTCCTCGGCACCCGTGCCAAGCGAAAAGTCAACATCAGTATTATCTGCATGAGCTAGGTCATTTCTACCTAAGTAAGAAACAGCCAATTCCCTAAATACATAATCTAAAATTGATGTGGCATTTTTGATCCTATTATTCCCCTGAACAACTCCAGCAGGATCAAATCTCGTAAATGTATATGCCTCTACGTATTCCTCAAGTGGCACTCCGTATTGAAGTCCAATGGAAATAGCTATGGCAAAATTATTCATCAAGCTTCTCAAAAATGCACCTTCTTTATGCATATCAATAAATATTTCACCCAAGCTGCCATCTTCATATTCCCCTGTATGAAGATAGACTTTGTGACCACCAACAATTGCTTTTTGTATGTAGCCTTTTCGTCTGTCAGGAACCTTGTTTCTTGATCCGTAAACAATTGAATTTACAGCTTCTTGAGCAACAGCAATCGTCTTCTCAACTTGAGTTTGCGCTGTATCAATTTGTTCAGACTCTGTAACATCTTCATCTTCAACTAATTTAGACGCAAGTGGCTGACTTAGTTTTGATCCATCTCGGTACAATGCATTGGCTTTTGTTCCCAGCTTCCAAGAGAGAAGGTAGGCTTCATTGCAATCTTCTACATCTGAGTCAGAAGGCATATTAATTGTTTTAGAAATTGCTCCTGAAATAAACGGCTGAGCGGCCGCCATCATTCTTATATGACTTTCAACAGACAAAAATCTTTTACCTATTCTTCCACATGGATTAGCACAGTCAAAAACAGATAAATGCTCTTCCTTAATATAAGGAGAACCTTCTAGAGTCATTGTTCCACAACAATATGTATTCGCCTCATCTATCTCTTCATTAGAGAAACCCAAGAAAGCCAACATATTAAAATTCATGTCAGCTAACTGTTCATCAGAGATATTTAATTTTTCTGAGCAAAATTCTTTTCCTAGAGTGAACGAATTAAATGAAAATCTTATATCAAAAACATTCTTTAAGTTTTGTTCTAGCAAATCTAGCTGCTCATCATCAAAGCCTTTTTCTTTAAGCGACTCGTGATTAATGAAAGGAGCGTCTTTTAAAGTCCCATATCCCACAGCATAATTTATTGTTTCTTCAACTTCTTCATCAGTATACTGCAATTGTTTTAATGCTTCTGGAACAGTTCTATTTATGATTTTAAAGTATCCTCCGCCAGCAAGTTTCTTAAATTTTACCATTGCAAAATCAGGTTCAATTCCAGTTGTATCACAGTCCATAACTAGTCCAATCGTACCAGTAGGCGCTATAACTGTGGTCTGAGCATTTCTATATCCATATTTTTGACCTCCTTCATAAGCTTCATCCCAAGCTTTTTGGGCTTCCATGCCAAGATTAGTGTCTCTTAAATTTTCAACAATAAATGGCACAGGATTAATATTTAAGTCTTCATATCCTTCAGCATTACCATAAGCCGCCCTTTTGTGATTTCTTATTACGCGAAGCATATTTTTTGCATTCTGTTGATAGCCAGGGAAAGGACCTTGTTCAGATGCAATTTCTGCTGAGGTTGCATAAGATATGCCTGTCATCAATGATGTTATAGCGGCACAGTTAGATCTACCTTCTTCACTGTCGTAAGCAACACCTTTAGACATTAGATATCCACCTAGGTTTGCGTACCCCAATCCAAGAGTTCGGTACTCATAAGATAACTTAGCAATTTCTTTAGAAGGAAATTGTGCCATCATAACTGATATCTCTAATATTAGAGTCCAGATTCTTACAGCGTGCTTGAATAAAGATGTATTAAGGCACTTATTTTCATCCATAAATGTCATTAAATTGAGCGAAGCTAAATTACAGGCAGTGTTATCTAGAAACATGTACTCAGAACATGGATTTGACGCACGAATTTCCCCACTTTCTGGGCAGGTATGCCAATCATTTATTGTGGTATGAAACTGTATCCCAGGATCTGCACAGGCCCAAGCTGAATAGCCAACCTGATCCCATAGTTCCTTTGCATTTACAGTTTTATTAATTGACCCATCGGCCCTATTAACTAAATTCCATTCTTTGTCGTTTATAACTGCATCAAGAAATTCATCTGTTACACGCACAGAGTTGTTAGAATTTTGACCCGAAACTGTTACATAAGCTTCTGAATCCCAATCCGTATTATAAGTTTCGAACTCTATTGATTTATACCCTTGTTTTGCAAAATGAATTATTCTTTGGATATAATTTTCAGGCACTTCGTTATGCCTTGCAGCGATAATTTCTCTTTTCAGAGCAGGATTTTTCGAGGGTTCAAAGCAGCTTTCTCCATCTGCTTCACAGTTGTGACAGGCGTTCATAATGCTTTTAAGGTGTTTTGAGCATATTTTTGAACCAGTCACGATAGATGCAACTTTTTGCTCCTCCGTAACTTTCCATTTTATAAACTCTTCTATGTCTGGATGATCAATGTCTACGACAACCATTTTAGCCGCTCTTCTTGTAGTTCCGCCAGATTTTATTGCACCAGCAGCTCTATCTCCAATTTTTAAAAAACTCATCAAGCCTGATGATTTTCCACCGCCAGACAGTCCTTCTGTGGAGCCTCTTAGACTTGAGAAATTTGTTCCAGTTCCTGAACCATATTTGAATAATCGAGCCTCTCTAACCCAAAGATCCATGATTCCACCATCATTAACAAGATCATCATCTACGCTTTGTATAAAACAAGCATGAGGTTGGGGTCTTTCATAGGAACTGGAGGATCTAGTAAGTTTGCCGTTTTCATGGTCAACATAGAAATGACCTTGAGATGGTCCATCAATACCATATGCCCAATTAAGGCCCGTATTGAACCATTGAGGACTGTTTGGAGCAATCATTTGATTGGCCAACATATATCTAACTTCATCAAAAAAAGCTTTTGCATCTTCTTCTGAGGAGAAATACCCACCTTTCCATCCCCAATATGTCCAAGCCCCAGCTAGTCTATCGAAAACTTGCTGAGAGTTTTTCTCTGATGAATAATTGAGGCCACTTGATTCTTCGTCTGCTATTCTTGGAGATAGCCAAGAGGGTATATTCCTTTCCTCAGTCCTCTTAAGCTTATTGGGAACACCAGCTTTTCTAAAATATTTTTGTGAAAGTATATCACTTGCAACTTGACTCCATTGCTCAGGTACTTCGAAATCTTTTAATTCAAAAACGATAGAACCATCAGGATTTCGTATTTCTGTAGAAACTTTTTTAAATTTAATATCTTGATAGGGAGATTGATTATCACTTGTAAATTCTCTATTTATTTTCATTTTTTTTCCTTATTAACAATTACGCTTCAATAGCAGTTTAAATCAAGAACAAGTTAAGAATGGTTCCGACCGATTTATTACCAGAATGTTAAATGAGTAACTTTCTAGAAATCCAATATTTATTATTTGAAAAATGAAGTCAACATCTTGTATAAAAAAAATTTATAACCACTATATAAAGTGTAGTAATTGTGGTTAATATTAAAATATGCTTTTATTTCAATAGCTTAAATAGTTACTATAATTTAATTTTTGTTGAAAAAACTGTTAATTTAAATAAGTATAATCAAGATTTATGCTGAAAGAAATATTTACGTGGTGGAACGGCCAAACGCTTGGAACCCGATTATGGACATACTTTTATGGCATTGCTGCTGGAGTAGATAGCCAAGGCAATAAATATTTTCATAACAAAAAAGATACTAAAAGGTGGGTTATATATGCTGATGAGGTCGAATCTACCTACGTTAATCCAGAGTGGAATAATTGGCTAAGGTTCACGTCTAAGGTAAAGGCCTCAGAAGACAAAAAATATGAATGGCAAAAAAATCATCTTTCAAATCAAACTGGAACAGAAAAAGCATATGATCCTGAAAAAAGTACTACAAATGTCAGCTCTAAGAAAAGAAACGATGATTATATTAAATGGATACCATAATAATTTAAGCAAGTTTATATTTATTTTCTTTATTTCACTTATATTTGTCTCTTACGCAGAAGAAATTAAGGTTGCTCCGCTTATAAATCTTGATGAGATTGAGCCAACTTATGATGAAGAGCTTATTTTGGATAATTTTGAAAACCAATATACTGAAAGTAAGCAAAAAGATGCTGCAGGTAATGATGTTAATGCTAAAATTGCAGAAATTAGTATATTAAATAAAATCACCACGAATGTGGATACGATTAAGTTAACACTTAAAGAAGATTATCTTTATCAAGAATTAAAGATACATCCAATTGATTGTCATTTAAGTGGACCTTATGAAAAAAGTGAAATTGGAATATATCTAAATATTCACCATAAAGATTCCAAAGAAAAAATATTTAATGGATGGATGCTTAAATCATTACCATCAATTTCATCAATGGAACATCCAATTTATGATATATGGGTTGAAGATTGTTTTTAAGTTAAAGTTTATTTATATTTTTTTCTAGCCAATTAATTGGCACAGCTCCATTTTTAAAATCATTTGAAGAAAGTATTTTTTTATGGAGGTCAATGTTTGTTTCTATTCCATCAATTACAATTTCATTAAGCGATCTAAGTGCTCTCTTGATGGCATGGTTTCTAGTTCTGCCTGTTACAACAAGTTTTGCTAATAAGTTGTCATAGTAATGGGGTACTTTATAACCAGAATATATAAATGTATCCAATCTAATACCATTACCTGCAGGTGGATGATACATTTCGATTGTCCCTGCAGAAGGCTTAAAATCATTTGAATTTTCAGCATTAATTCTGCATTCTATTGAGTGACCCAAGGGCTTTATGTTTTCCTGAGATGTAAATATTTTGTCACCTGAAGCTACACAAATTTGTTCTCTTACCAAATCAATCCTGGTTAACATCTCAGTTATGGGATGTTCAACCTGAAGTCTTGTATTCATTTCCATAAAATAGAATTCATTATCAGCGAATAAAAATTCAAGAGTACCCAGGCCCAGGTAGCCCATCTTCTCCATAGCATCTATGCATATTTTGAAAAGCTTGTCCTTTTTGGATTGATCGATTTCAGGGGCAAGAGCTTCTTCAATTACTTTTTGGTTCCTTCTTTGAACAGAGCAATCTCTTTCATGCAAATGAAGAAAATTATTGTGACTGTCACAAATTACTTGAATTTCAATGTGTCTTGGAGAGTCGATAAATTTTTCTATGTAAATTGAATCATTTCCAAAAAATGATAGTGCTTCTTGTTTTATTATGGGTAAGGTCTCGGTTAATTCTTTCTCATTATGTACCACTTTCATCCCTCTTCCACCACCACCTGCACTTGCTTTTAAAAGGACGGGAAAACCAATTTCTTTTGAAGTATTTATTGCATCTTTAAGGCCTATGATTGCCCCTGTAGAGCCTGGCACTGTAGGGACACCTAATTCTTGCATTATTTTTTTTGCTTCAATTTTATCGCCCATCATGCTGATGTGCTCATGCTTCGGTCCTATAAAGGTTAATTTATGATCATCAAGCATCTTAGCAAATGAGGCATTTTCCGATAGAAAGCCATACCCAGGATGTACTGCCTGAGCGCCTGTGATTTCGCAAGCAGAAATAATTGCATGCGAATTTAAATAACTTTTATTTACCGGGTTTGGTCCTATGCAAACACTTTCATCAGCTATTCTTACGTGCATTGAGTCTGCATCGGCTTCACTATGTATCGCTACAGTTGATACGCCAAGTTCTTGACATGCCCTGTTAATTCTAACCGCGATTTCTCCTCGGTTAGCAATCAATACCTTATCAAACATTTATCCTATTAGCATTAATGGTTGCCCAAACTCGACTGCCTGTTCATTTTCAACAAGAATTTTTAAAACCTTACCCTGCAATGAGGACTCGATAGGGTTCATTGTTTTCATTGCTTCTATAATAAGTAGGGTTTGTCCAGATTTAATCTGACTACCTACATCAACAAATTTATTTGCTCCTGGCTCAGGTTGAAGATACACAGTTCCTACCATTGGAGATTTAATTGCTCTAGGGTCATTTTTAAAATCTGTTTCTGTATTTTCTTCCTGATTATTTATATTTTGTGTTGGGGCTGACACGATTGTCTGAGCTACTGTTGCTTTAGAGACTGATACTGAGAAATCACCATCTGAATATGAAATCTCAGTAAGATTTAAATCATCTAATATTTTTGCCAAATCTTTTATAGGCTTGGCGTCTATTGTCTTTTTTGCTTTATCTGACATATCATTATATTTATATTAATTTATTAATACCATCAACAGCAAGTAAGTAGCTGTTGGATCCAAACCCACATATAACCCCATTAACACCCTTACTTATAAAGGAATGATGCCTAAAGTCTTCACGTTTGAATAAATTTGTAAGATGTATTTCAATTTTAGGAATTTGAATTGCGAGTAAAGCGTCTAATAAAGCAACTGATGTATGAGAAAAGCCCGCAGCATTTATTATGAGTCCATCAGAACTTTGATTTGAACTTTGTATACAATCGACAATTTCTCCCTCTGAATTTGATTGGAAAAATGATGTCTCAATTTCATATTTCTTCTCTTTTATATGAGAATTGACTAGTTTATGGATATCATCTAGTGTTTCAGAGCCGTATATTTCAGGTTCTCGCTTTCCTAGTAGATTTAAATTTGGACCATCTATAAATTTTATTTTTTTCATCGTTATTAATATACATTATTTAATTTGTATTTGTAGAAACTTCTTTTTTTAATATTTCTATTAAATCATATGTTCGGTACCATTCTGGAGTATTTTTCTTAATCTCTTCTATTGCTTTCAATGCAAAGTCGTAAGAAAGTCTTCTTTCTCCAATTAAAAAATAACGTTCTGCTGTTGCGTAGTTAGCAAAAGAGATGTCACCCATAAATGCATATGCCTTGGCAAGTAAATACCAGGAATAGGAATTTTTGGCATTTAAATGAAGTGATTTTTTCAAATAATAGATACTTTCATTCACTTTTTCAGCATCCTCAGTCGAAAGCAAATAATTACCCAGCATCATCATATATAGATCATTCTCAGCATTCAAATTATTTATCGCGGCCGTTTGGAAGGAAATTGCTTCATCGTATTTTTGGTTCACAAAGTATATTTCGGCAATTAGTTCCTTAAAAAAAGGATTTTCATTATTTACTTTAATTAGTTTATTAAGTTTTTGGGTTGATTGTTCATGCTCTCCATTTAAATAGCTTGATACTGCATTTGCATAAAGATCTTGATTATTATTTAAGCTATATACAGCTTTAGTTTCTTCATTTGAATGGGTAAAGCCAAAAAGTTTAGCTTTTATTAGATTAAATCTTTTTTCCAATTCTTTATCTATTTTATAATCACACTTTTCATTGTTCCTTAAAGCTAATTGTATCCAACTAATTCTATCCTGGGGTAGAGGGTGAGTCGATCTGTAGTTTTCCGATTTTGATTGAATATTTGAATCTATTGTCTCAAGATTTTCAAGGAAACTAGATAGATATGATGCATCAATCATACCGTTGCATAATATTGAAACTGCTTTCTGATCAGCCGCAGCTTCTTGAGTTCTAGAATAGAATGTAAATGTATCAGAAACTGCTGCTTGTCCAACCATTACACCAGCAAATCCAGCATCAGATGCTCCAGAAATTAACCCAATGATTCCTAGTAAATATATGGGCATAGCCTTGTTTGATATATTTGCTAGTTCTTCTGACGTTCTAAAAATATGTCCACCTAATATATGTGCAAGTTCATGAGCAATTACCGCAGCGTATTCTCGATAATCTTTCGCTTTTATGATTAATTCAGTATTAATAAATATATTTTTGCCACCAGTTACAAATGCATTGACCTGATTACTATTTATGAAATAAACATTAATATCCTCAGCTTCGATAGCGCTGTCGGCTAATAATATTTTTACTATCTCGTCTGTAAATTGCTCTAATTCAGTGTCTCTAATAATCTCTAATGTTTTTGCCGAGCTTATAATAGTAAATAAAATTATAATATTTAGAAGAAATAGAGCTTTTACTCTATTCACTTCTGCCACCAACCTGATTTTTTATCTTTTATTTCTTTTATTGGAGATATATTTTTGTCTTCTTGAGCTTTTTCTTTTGTTTTATTTCTTTTTAAAGCTGAAGTTTTTTTCTTGGAAGGGGAAATTCTCTTTTTTGATACTTTTTTCTTTATATTTTTGACTTCCTTCTTAATTTTCTTGGATTCCTCCACCAAACTAATCTCTGAATTGTCTATAGATATATCTTCAGCAAATGTTATTTTGACATTAGAATCATCTTCAATTTTCTTTATTTCCACCTTAAAGTTATCAGCTAAATACTTTTTCATGAACGGATTTATATTCACAGACAGAGTTTTAAATTTTTTATTATTTATTTTTTCCTTCAACAAATATACTAATTTAAGCGCACTTGAATGTTGGCTTAGTTCAGTTCTCCATTCAATAAAACTTTGTCTTAACCTTTGTCTGGACATTTCTAAAAGACCGAACTGACTAATTCTTGAAACTTGAGTTCTGGCTCTATCTTTTCTTACCAGTTCTTTCACTTTCTTTTCTACCTGCCTGTTATTCCTCATCTCATACATGTCAATAAAATCTATTACGATTAGTCCTGACAAATCTCTGATCTTTATCTGTTTTGCAATTTCAACCGCAGCCTCAAGATTAGTTTTTAAAGCAGTCTTTTCTATGTTCCTTTCTTTTGTTGCCCCACCAGAATTAACATCTATTGCAACCAATGCTTCAGTAGGGTTTATTACCAAATAACCCCCTGATCTTAGTTTGACTTCAGGGCTAAACATTTTTATTATTTCGTTTTCAACCTTATATTTACTGAAAATAGGTTCTTTGTTTTTATATTGTTTCACAAATTTAGCACAAGATGGCAGTAGTTGTGTCATGTATTTTTTTGTCTCTTTGTAAGATTCTTTACCTTCGACTAATATGTCTTTCATTTCCTTTGTGTAAACATCTCGAAGCACTCTTCTTAGCAAATTACCTTCTTCATGTATTAATGCAGGAGCGATAGCTTTTTTAGTTTCAGTAACAATTTCTATCCATAGCTTATTAAGTGTAGAGTAATCTTTTTTGATTTCATTTTTTGTCTTATTCAGGCCTGCTGTTCTTATAATTAATCCCATTTCTGCAGGTATGTTCAATTCATCAATTATTTGTTTTAATTTATTTCTATCGTCAGTAGTAGAAATTTTTCTCGAGATGCCCTTTGTTTTTGTGGAATTAGGCATTAGAACAGTATATTTACCTGCTAAGGAAATGTATGAAGTAAGAGCTGCCCCTTTGTTGCCCCTTTCTTCTTTAACAACTTGAATAAGTATAAGCTGACCTGTTTTAATTACTTCTTGTATTTTATATGATCTATAGAGTTTTCTTTTTAGATTTGCACTTGATTTATATTTTTTATTTTTTATAACTTTTTCATTGTCAGTTAAGTTTTCGGTTTGATCGTTTTCTGCTGCGGTGACATCATTATTATTTTCACCTTCTTTTTCTCCTTCACCATCTTCTACATTATTTTCAGTGCCGTGTTCTTCTTCAACACTAGCCTCAGCTTCAATTAGCGCTTCTCTGTCTGCTACAGGAATTTGAAAATAATTTGGATGAATTTCACCAAATGCAAGAAAACCATTTTTATCTGAGCCAATATCAATGAATGCAGCTTGAAGAGAGGCCTCAATTCTAGATACTTTACCTAGATAAATATTTCCTTTTAGATTTTTTTTGGAAGTAGATTCAAATTCAAAATCTTCAAGTCCATTTTCAGATAATAAAGCAACCTGAGTTTGACTATCTCTAGAACCGTCAATAAGTAATTTTTGAGACATTTATAGAAACCTTTCGATGATATGACTATGTTAAATAGCCGAGAATATTTTTTTTGTAATATGTATTTGTGTATCATAGTAAATATGTAAGTGTATGATTTATTGATATATTTTTAACTGTAAAAATCAATGTTTATTTTATTTATATAACAAGATTTTCAAATTTGGCTATATAGCCAAACGAATGCCATAATTATATATACTTAGTAACTTATTATGAATCGCATTTACAACCAAATTAAATTTCTGTTGTATTCTTTGACAGCAACTGCATTCTGTCTTTTTCTTGTCCTTATTTATTTCTTACTACAGCTCCCTGACGATTCAAATTTAAAAAACTACCAGCCAGATGTAATGACAAGAATTTATGACTCCAATGGTCAATTAGTAAAAGAATTTTCAAAAGAATATAGAATATTTGTTCCAATAGATAATATTCCTGCAAGTCTGAAACATGCATTTATTTCTGCTGAAGATAAAAATTTTTATAATCATATTGGAATTGATCCCACAGGAATATTAAGGGCTTTAATTAGAAATACTTATTATTTTTTTTCAGATAAAAGACCAGAGGGAGCGTCTACTATCACACAGCAAGTTGCAAAAAATTTTTTATTGAGCGACGAGCTGTCAATCAGCAGAAAAATTAAAGAAGCATTATTGGCAATAAAAATTGATGCTACTCTTTCTAAATCAAGAATTTTAGAACTTTACTTAAATCAAATTTATTTAGGCTATGGAACATATGGCGTTGCAGCTGCCTCAAATAGATATTTTAATAAATCTTTAGATGAATTAGATCTTTCTGAAGTTTCTTTTCTAGCTGCGCTTCCAAAAGCCCCAAGTAGATATAATCCAAAAAAAAATTACAATAAATCTTTTATCAGAAGAAACTGGGTTTTATATAGAATGTATATTAATAAATATATAACCGCAGAAGAGTATGAGGCCTCTATAAAAAAAACTATTCAAATGGCTGAGACTGAAAAGAAGCCTGTTTTTTCATCTGATTACTATTTAGAAGAAATTAGAAAGCAAATAATTAAAGCATATGGTGAAGACGCACTTTATGGAGGTGGTCTTTCAGTGAGATCATCACTTGATACTTCAACTCAGAGAATAGCCGACCTGGCATTGAAATCTGGTTTATTAGAATATGATAAAAGAAATGGATATAGGGGCGTTATTGATAACAATAGAAATAAGAGTTGGTTCTTAGAACACATTGGAATAAGCCAGCCACATAATTTCTTTATGGCCAGAGTTATAAAAATTGATGAACTCAAAGGAATTGTTGAGATAGAAGTATTGAAAGATAAAGACATTGTTAAAGGGCATTTAACAAATTTTAATTGGGCAAGAAAAAGTCTTGGAAACGGATATCTTGGACCTAAAATAAATAAAGCAAATGAGGTTTTTAAACTTAATGATATTATTCATGTATCCTATAACAAAGAAAAACTATACAACTTAGAACAACTACCAAAGATTAATGGCGCAATTATCGTTATGGATCCTCACACAGGAAGAGTTTTTGCATTATCAGGTGGATTTGATTTCTTTGAGAGCAATTTTAATCGCGTATACCAAGCAAAAAGGCAGCCGGGTTCTTCATTTAAACCATTTGTATATATGTCAGCGTTAGAAAATGGATTGCAACCAAATAGCTTAATTCTTGACGCACCCTTTGTTTTGGATCAAGGAGAAGGGCGTGCTAAGTGGAAGCCAGAAAATTATGGAAAGAAATTTTATGGACCTTCAACATTACGGAAAGGAATTGAACACTCAAGAAACTTGATGACAATCCGAATTGCGCAATATCTTGGCATGGATCAAATTGTAGAATTGGCTGAGAGAACAAATATAATGTCCAATATGCCTCCAGTGCTGTCAATGGCTTTGGGTGCAGGTGAAACATCTCTTTTCAAGCTCACATCCGCATATGCTTCATTCGCAAATGGTGGAA
This sequence comes from Pelagibacteraceae bacterium AG-333-C14, assembly GCA_003282485.1. GTDB lineage: Bacteria > Pseudomonadota > Alphaproteobacteria > Pelagibacterales > AG-422-B15 > CACNXQ01. The sequence continues at coordinate 5,039 of QBZD01000011.1, read as the reverse complement.
AGAAAGTTAGCGGTAGTTTAATTGACAGAATACAAGATCGTAGAGGGAAAAATATTTTCATTCATGATCAAATTATATGCAGTAATTGCAGCATGCCTTATATTGAAGAGTCCCCTAAACCAGATATTATTTATAAATCTGAAAAAATTTTTGATGAAAAAAATGCTTATCAGATGGTCTCAATATTAAAAGGAGCAGTAGATAGGGGTACTGGAAGAAAAACTAAAATTGAAGGCATTGAAATAGCTGGGAAAACTGGCACAACGAATAATAATACAGATGCTTGGTTTATTGGTTTTACATCGGATGTTATAGTTGGTGTTTATGCTGGTTACGATAAACCCGAATCATTAGGAAAAAGAGAAACAGGATCGTCAGTTGCGGTTCCAATTTTTAAGTCATTCATAAATGATTACTATGAGGATGAAAAAGTTCTTCCATTTATAATACCAGCTGGCATAGAATTAATAAAAATTGATTATGATACAGGACAAATATCAAATAAAATAAACGATATTAAAACAATATATGAAGCATTTGGAAAAAGTGATAAACTATCAACCTTTAAAGAAACATTAATAGGTTCAGAAGGATTTCAAATTATCGAAACGGAAAACAGTGACGAGAACGAATTTTTGATTTATTAAAATGGATATTGAATTTACAAATTTAATCAGTCTGGCAAATAAAAAACTAGATTTTATTCGGAGTCATCTTTGACACAGACAAAATATCAAAAGAATTAATCAAGCTTAGAAACAAAACAGAAGATCAAGATTTCTGGTCAGATTCTGATGAAGCAAAAAAAGTTATGGTAAGCATCAGTGAAAAGGAAGGCAATATAACTCTTATAAGCAATTTTGAAAACAAAATATCTGAGGTAAATGACTATTATAATCTTGCCATAGAAGAGTCTGATGAAGCGGCTATTAGTGAATGTCACTCGTCAATGATGAGTATATTATCTGAATTAGAAGATAATGAATTTAAATTACAATTTAACGGTGAAGCTGATAGTAAAAGTTGTTATTTAGAGATACATGCTGGTGCAGGTGGCACAGAGAGTCAGGATTGGGCGCAAATGCTTTTAAGAATGTATATGCGATGGGCTGAAAAGAAAAAATTTAAATTTAAAATAATGTATGAGTCTATAGGTGATGAGGCAGGGCTCAAATCATGCACAGCATTAATAGAAGGCAGTTTTGCTTTTGGATATCTAAAAAGGGAGTCGGGCATTCATCGACTTGTAAGAATTTCTCCTTTTGATTCTAATTCAAGAAGACATACAAGTTTCTCAAGTGTATGGATTTCCCCATTTGTTGACGAGACTATTGAAGTTAACTTATTAGATAAAGACATTAGAATTGACACATTCAGGGCTTCAGGAGCTGGAGGTCAACATGTCAACACAACAGATAGTGCAATAAGAATTACGCATATTCCAACTGGAATAGTTGTTCAATGTCAAAATGAAAGATCTCAACACAAAAACAAGGCAACGGCTATAAATTTACTTAAATCTAAATTATATGAAATAGAAGTTCAAAAAATGGATGATGAACGCAAAGCTAAAGAAGATAAAAAATCTGAAATTGGATGGGGAAATCAAATAAGATCCTACGTTCTTCATCCCTATAGAATGGTCAAAGATTTAAGAAGTAACTATGAAGTATCAGATCCAGAGGCCGTATTAGATGGCGACATAGATAAGCTAATATTTTCTAATTTGAAATGAAACAGTGAGTAAAAAAACTTTAATTCTGTACATCACCTCCTCAGCCTTAGTGACGCTCACTCTTATAATTATTGGTCTCACTGCAAAAATAATTTTTGGAGGCATAAGTGTTAATTTTTTAGAGCAAAGGTTATCTTCATACTTAAAAACTGAACATAAGATCACTCTGGAGACTAATAATTACTTATTGATGTACAACGAAGACAATGGTCTATTTATTGATATTTCAAAAGCAGATTTATTATTCAGCGACAAAACATCACTAAGTGCAAATCAAGTCATAATTGATTTTAATTTAAATGATCTTTTTTTTAACAATGAAGATCAGTTTATAACAGTAATGATTGATGAGATTACTATCAAATCAGTTCAGTTAAGTAACGAAATTGTCTTGCAGGAAAGCGTATTAGAAATAAAAGCTAATTCTCTCAGAAATGTACAGAATTCAAAAATTTCTATGTCATCAGCTTTATTGACTGGTAATGATATATCTTATGAAAAATTTTATTTTGATTTTACCTATGATTTTGTAAATAGAGAATTAAACATTTCAGGTTTTAATTATGGGGATATATTTATATCTGGACCAAGTTATATAAAATTCAACTCAGAAAGCAAATTATGGCAAACAAAAATAGAAATTAAAGCAAAAAAAGAAACTATCAAGAAACTTCTAAATATAACTAATAACACAGAATTAGATAAAGTTGTTTCAGGTTTTGTTGGATGGCAATCTTTTTCGGCGACATCAGAATTCAAGTTTATAGATAAATCACCTTTAAATGATTTTATTGGAGGAATGAAATTAAATCTTTCAGGTATTTATAAACTAAAAGAAATACTGCCAATAAATGAATTTTATAAAAACTTTGGAAATGTTACTTCATATAATATAGAGATGGAGAAGCTAGATGATCAATTTAAAATAAAAATTTTAAATTTTAAAAATGACAAAGTCACATTTAAAAATGGAAGTTATATAATCATAGATGACAACTTGCAGAATTCAAATGTAAATTTGATTACCTCACTAAGTAAAAAAGCAGTTATAGATTATATAAATACATCAATTTCGACAAGAGAAGGCAATACAAATAGAGCAATAGATTTTTTCAAGAAAAATTTAAACGAAGAGAATAACTTAGTATTAAATTTTAACTTTAAGCCATTATCAAATGATGTTGGGAGTTCAATTTTAAATTTAAAAATTAAATCACAGGGCACAATTAATTCTAATTTTATATTTGATGACAATAAAAATCCAAACTACTCATCAGGATCTGTAAGTTATAATATTCAAATCAATAATTTTTTAGAAACCAATCCAACAATAAAAGGTGAGTTAGATTTAACTAATGTTAAGGCCTATATAAGGCAAATAAATTTAAATAAGTTAAGCAATGAAGTTTTAAAAATTAACTTTGATTCGAACATCCAATATAATAACGATAGTAAGATAACTTTTAAATCAATTGATAGTCAAATTGAATTGGATGGAAAAATAAGGATTTCTAAAACAAACCACCTTTATCTTGAGTCATTAAAGCTTAACAATAGTGAAAATGTAAAAATTAACATTTCAGGTGATTTGTCTGAACGAATATTAAATCTTTCTATTCATGGGGAAATAATAGACTTATCAATGAATAAAATTGAGACTAATAAAAAGTTTAAAGAGTACTATCTTTCAAAAGAGAATTATAAAATAAAAACAGATAAGGTAATCTTCGCAGGTGGAGTTAAAGTTAATGATTTTAAAGCAGGAATATTAAAACAGGGCGACCTATTATCAGTAAATAGCAAAGCTAGCATTAATAATCATATTTTAAATTACTCACGAGAAAAAACTGAAAAGGTTGACATCAATCTCATAAGTTCAAGTGATATTACACATTTTGTGCATAACAAACATCCTGTTAAAAAACTATTAAGTGATGGGGAGTTAAAAATGAAGTCTGTTCGTGATTTGAGCACAATGGATGCTAGTGTTGATATTGATCTAAAAGATTTTGTTTTAATAAATTCACCTGCTTCATTAAAAATTTTATCACTTCCATCAATTTCAGGTTTAGTGAGCATTGCTGAAGGCGAAGAAGGTATCCGGTTTGGTTATGGTCAAATAAGTTACACTGAAAATGAAAAAAACTTTAATAATATTGATGCATTCGCAGTAAGTGACAGTATTGGCCTGGTCATGGATGGCAAAATTCAACGAGAAGAATCTATGGTGGATATGTCTGGGGAAATAAGTCCTATGTATTTAGTTAATGCCATAATTCAGAATGTACCAATTATCGGGCCCATTATTATAGGAGATGAGGGGGAAGGGTTATTTTCTATTGACTTTAGTTTAAAGGGTGACGTCGACGATCCAGAAGTTTCATCTAACCCACTCACAATAATTAAACCTCGCATTATAGAAAGAGCATTAGAAACAATAAACTCAAACCAAGTTATTCAACAGTAACAACCCTAAAGTATTTTTTTTTGCCAACGCTGATGACAAGTCCATTTGAGCTATTGAGAAGTAATGTATTTACTGAAAAAAGCTCATCTTTTATAAGCTCCTTATCGATCTTCACAGCATTCCCACGTATAAGTTTTCTGCTAGAAGATTTCGACGATGCAAAGTTAATTCTTAAAATCAGGTCAGAAAGTAGAATTTCATTATCTAATTCTTCTGACCTTAGTTTTATAGTTGGTAAATCTGTATCTAGACCGTTATCAGTAAAAATATTTGTAGCCGTTTCTTCAGATTTTTTAGCCTTTTCAAGACCATGAAGCATGGCCGTAGCTTCGTTGGCTAATATTATTTTGGCTTTATTAACATTATCAGAATTACTTTTTTCTATTATTTCAATTTCCTTTTTACTCAGATCAGTGAATAGTTTCAAAAACCGTATTACGTCGCGGTCATCTATGTTTCTCCAAAACTGCCAATAATCATACGCAGATAACATATCTTCATTGAGCCATATGGCTCCTTCTGCAGTTTTACCCATTTTATCTCCGTTAGCATTAGTCAATAAAGGTGTAGTTAGTCCAAAAGCTTCCTTACCACTTGCTCTTCTTATTAACTCAACGCCATTTACAATATTGCCCCACTGATCTGATCCACCTATCTGAAGTATGCAATTGTCTCTATTATTTAATTCAAAGAAATCGTAAGCTTGAAATATCATATAATTGAATTCAACAAAATTAAGTGACTGTTCTCTATCAAGTCTAATTTTAACACTATCAAAGCTTAACATTTTATTAATTGTAAAATGTTTTCCATAATCTCTTAGGAAGTTGACATAAT
>QBZD01000010.1 GCA_003282485.1 Pelagibacteraceae bacterium AG-333-C14 | reverse complement strand
CTGGAAGAACTCTCGGATTAAACAAAATTCAAACTTTCTACAAATTAGGGATCCCAATGATTAGGCCCGCTATCATTGGCGGTTTGATGTTAGTCATAATGGAAACAATTTCTGATTTTGGAGCAGTTGACCATTTTGCTATATCGACTTTTACCACAGGAGTATTTCGAACTTGGTATGGAATGTATGATATTGAAACTGCAAAACAATTGGCTTCATTGCTTTTAATATTTGCAGTTACGTTGATCTTGTTAGAGAGATACTCAAGAAAAAATGCAAGTTATTCCAACGCGATGTCTCTGTACAAGCCCCTTTATTTGACAAAATTAAAAGGGATACCAAATATTTTAGCTTTCACAATTTGTTTTACTCCAATCTTCATTGGGTTTTTACTTCCAATATTAGAACTCTCATTCTGGGCATTAAACTACAAGTTAGATTTCTTTAATGATAAATTTATTACAACTGCATGGAATACTTTCTATCTAGCATTGATTGCTGCATTCCTTTGCTCACTACTTGCTGTGATAATCAATTTTTCTATAAGATATAAAAGTAATAATTATTTAAAGGTAATGAGTTCTTTTCTTACTGTTGGGTATGCGGTTCCAGGGCTAATTCTTGCAATAGGTGTAATGCAAATGTTAACTTATTTTGACCAAAGTTTTATTTCAGAAATTTCTAATTTTGTTCTAACTGGAAGTGTAATAGGTCTTGTATTGGCCTATGTAATTAAATCCTATGCTTTAGCAAGTTCAACAATTGAGTCGGGATATCAGAGGATTAATTCAAGGGTAGACGATGTCGCTAGAACGCTGAAGACCTCAGGATGGTCATTATTGGCTCAAGTTCACATGCCATTACTAAAAACCAGCTTTTTAACAAGTATGTTATTAGTTGTTTCAGAAGTTATAAAGGAGCTACCAGCAACATTAATCTTAAGGCCCTTCAATTTTGATACGCTTGCTGTTTATACATATATTTATGCAGCAGAAGAGAGAATGTACGACGCCGCAGCACCTTCAATAGCAATAGTAATGGTGGGTTTGATCCCCATAATTATATTGACTAGAATGATCAGAACATCTAGACCGGCTAGTAGGGATTAAATGACAGCATTAGAAATAAAAGATTTGAGTCACTTCTATGTAAAAGGCAAGAATGTGCTTAGTAATGTTAGTCTAGAGCTTGAAGAAGGTGAAATACTATCAATCCTTGGTCCATCTGGCTGTGGCAAAACTACATTGCTAAGAATAATTGCTGGCTTGGAGAAAGAAACAGGAGGTAGTGTTCTCATGAACGATCAAATTATTTCAGATCATTTTCATACAGTTCTTACAGAAAATAGAGATGTTGGATTAGTTGTTCAAGAAAGAGCTTTATTTCCTCACTTAACAATAATCAATAATGTAATGTTTGGGGTGATTGGAAGTAAATCAGAGAGACATGCTACTGCAATGAGACTTCTTAAGTTATTTAAAGTAGAGCGATACGCTTATAATTATCCTAATGAAATTTCCAGTGGAGAACAACAGCGAGTTGCTATCGCAAGAGCAATGGCGCCAAACCCAAAAATACTATTAATGGATGAACCCTTTGGAACTCTAGATCAATCACTTACAAACCAACTTCGTGTAGAAACAAGAAAAATTTTAAAGGATAATAAAACAACGTCAATCATCGTCTCACATGACTTCGATGATGCACTATCAATGTCAGATAAAGTCATTGTTATCGAAGACGGGACAATCATTCAAAGTGGCTCAGCAAAAGATATTACTCATATATCTAGAGAAAAATCAGTAAAATTCAGTAGTATTAAAGCAAATACTTAATTATATTCTTTAAATATAAGTTTTTTATATATAATAAACTTATAAGTTAATATTTTAAAGAGGACCGAATGGGAATTAGTTTTTGGCAAATTTTAATTGTTGTTGCACTTCTAGTAATACTTTTTGGACGTGGCAAAATTTCTGAGCTTATGGGAGATGTTGCTAAAGGAGTAAAGAGTTTTAAAAAGGGCATCAATGATGATGATGAGCAAAAATCAATCAATAAATCAGAAGACAACTCTACTAAAGAGTAGAAGCAATAGTATTATCTGATGTTACCTGGAATTGGTGGAGTAGAGTATCTTGTCATTGCAGCATTAATTATAATTTTTGTTGGCCCTAAAGATCTGCCAGCTGTGCTCAGAGGTCTTGGAAAATGGTGGGGCAAGATTAGAAGTTTTTCAAGATAGTTTAAATCAAGCATTAATCAAATTGCTGCCGAGACAGGGGTGGATGATATTAAATCATCTGTTGAAAATGCAAGTCCTAAAAATTTTTCTGATGAAATGCGTGATTCAATTAACGAGACCATCATGAAGTCAGAAGATAAAAAGAGCGAAGATGAGTGATCAGAAAGAAACACTCAACGATAGTAAACAGCCTTTAATCCAGCATTTAATTGAACTAAGAAGTCGTTTAATCAAATCTATTATTTTAATTTCAATATTGTTTGTGATTGCATACATATATGCAGATTCCATATACAATTTTTTAGTGCAGCCTTACGCAGATGCTGTTGCAGGGGAAGCTGGAAGAAGACTTATTTTTACAGCACTACATGAAACATTTTTTACATATTTAAAGGTCGCTTTATTTGCATCATTATTTGTTGCACTGCCTTTTATACTTATTCAAATATGGATATTTGTAGCACCAGGATTGTACAAAAATGAAAAAACAGTTGTTATCCCTTATTTGGCAGCTACACCAATTCTATTTATATTAGGGGCTTCTCTGGTGTATTTCTTTATAATGCCCCTCGCAATTAAGTTTTTTTTATCATTTGAGTCAATTGGAGGACAAGGAACGTTACCAATTCAACTAGAGGCCAAAGTAAATGAATATCTTAGTTTAATTATGAGACTAATTTTTGCTTTCGGCTTAAGTTTTCAATTACCTGTATTGCTTACATTATTAGCAAGAGTTGGGTTTGTAAGCTCTGAAGGACTGAGAAAAAATAGAAAATACGTAATCGTTGGTGTTTTTGCTGTTGCAGCAATACTTACGCCTCCTGATCCCATATCACAAATAGGCCTTGGTGTTCCTATATTAATATTGTATGAAATTTCAATATATGCAGTACGATTTATAGAGCGAAAAAGAGAGAATAAATAATTTTATAAGATGTTAGATATTAAGAAGATTAGAGAAAATGGAAAACAGCTCGATGAGGCCCTAGCGAGTAGAAAGCACGAGGCATCATCTTCTTTAATTATAGATCTTGATAGAAAAAATCGAGACTTAATAGGTGAATTACAAGGACTTCAAGAGGAAAGAAATGCTAAATCTAAATTAATTGGAGAGCATGCTTCTAACGGTAAAAAAGATGAAGCTGAATTACTTAAAAATGAAGTTAGTTCAATAAAAGACAAAATGCAGGAACTTGAAAACAATCAACGCATCGCAAAAGAAGAGTTAAATTCATTACTTGAGTCACTGCCGAACATGCCAGATGACTCGGTTCCAATTGGAGATGAGAGCGTCAACAAAGAAATTAAGGTTGAAGGTAAAAAGAAAGAATTTTCATTTACTCCAAAAGAACATTTTGATTTAGGTGAAGATCTTGGGAAAATGAGTTTTGATCAAGCAGCAAAAATATCCGGTGCACGTTTTGTGATCCAAAAAGGTGAATTGGCAAGACTTGAAAGAGCCATAGCTAATTTTATGCTAGATCTGCATACAAATGAATTTGGGTATGAAGAAACTAATGTTCCTATACTTGTAAGAGATCAAGCTGCATTTGGTACAGGTCAATTACCAAAATTCAAGGATGATTTATTCAAAACGACGGATGATTACTGGCTTATACCAACAGCTGAAGTTCCTCTAACAAATATGACAAGAGAGAGTGTAGTGGATGCAGTTGAACTTCCCAGACGATACGTTTCTCATACGCCTTGTTTCAGATCTGAAGCAGGCGCCGCTGGAAAAGATACTCGAGGAATTATGCGTCAACATCAGTTTTACAAAGTTGAATTGGTAAGCTTAACGTCAGAAGAAAATTCAGATGATGAGCATGAAAGAATGCTTAGTTGTGCTGAAGAAGTGCTAAAAAGACTAGGTTTGCACTATCGAGTTGTTATTTTATCCACTCAAGATATGGGTTTTTCAGCCCAGAAAACATATGATATTGAAGTATGGCTTCCAGGACAAAATGCCTATAGAGAAATTTCAAGTTGCTCTAATTGTGGCGACTTTCAAGCGAGAAGAATGAATTCGAGATATAAAGAAAATGATGCAATTAAATACCTGCATACACTTAATGGGTCAGGACTGGCAGTAGGGAGAACTCTAATTGCGATTATGGAAAATTATCAAAACGAAGATGGATCTATTGATATTCCAGAAGCATTAATTCCTTACATGAGTGGAATAACAAAAATTTCAAACTAAATATATTTATATGCCTTCAGTAAAACTTGAAAATGCAAGAATACTTATAACCAATGATGACGGCTATTCTGCAGATGGCATCAAATTATTAACTGATATTGCAAAAGAGTTTTCAGATGATGTATGGGTTGTTGCCCCTGAACATGAAAAGAGCGGCGCATCTCACGCTCTATCGTTCCAAAACGCATTAAATTTAAAAGAGCAAGCCGATAAGCTTTATTCTATAGATGGCACCCCTAGCGATTGTATAGCTATTGGCATCAGCCATGTTCTAAAAGACAAGAGGCCAGATCTAATTCTTTCAGGCATTAATAGTGGATGCAACGTCGGAGAAGATGTAACTTATTCTGGAACTATTGCCGCGGCAATGGAGGGTTTAATAAGAAGGATACCTTCAATTGCTATTAGTCAAAATTACGAAGCTGGTAAGAAAAATGTAATCTCATGGGACTCATCAAAACATTTTTTGAAAGGCATACTTACCGATATAACCAATGTCGGATGGGACAGTAATGTATTCATGAACATTAACTTTCCTTATTGCCAATCAGATAAAGTAAAAAGCATACAAATTACAACACAGGGTAATAGAGATACAGATGATCTCATTATAAATGAGGTTGAAAATAATTTGTTTAGATTTGGACTTAGAAGAAGGCTTGAAGAAAATGCTAAATTAACGCTTCCACCCCTGAATATGGCGGTCGACGGGTTTATGTCTGATGTAGAAGCAATTGCTAATCAGCATATTTCAATTACCCCTTTTCATTTAGATCTGACCCATCACGGTAGTCTAAATCACTTAAAAACATCAATTAAGTCAGATATTAACTAATTATTTAGTTCAAATATATATGCTAAGTATGTATATTGCCGTAATTATTTAAAGGAGATTCATAATGGAACAGATGCTAGTTCAGTTAATGCCGCTATTCTTAATTTTTGCGATCTTTTATTTCCTATTGATTAGACCGCAGCAAAGAAGAGCCAAGGAACATAAGGAGATGGTAGCGGGCGTGCAGAGAGGCGACAAGATTGTAAGTTCCGGCGGAATAAGAGGTAAAGTTGTCAAGGTAGTCGGTGATTTTGATGTTGAGGTTGAGATATCTCAAGGAGTTAACGTTACTTTAGTTAAATCAACAATTGCTGAAGTAGTCAAAGAGAGTGCCCCAAAATAAATAATTAATGATTTATTTTTCAAATATTAAGATTTCATCAATCTTATTAGTCATCTTTATAGCCTTGATGTTTGCTATTCCTAATTTTTTTAGCAAAGATCAATTAAATAGCTTCCCAAGTTTTATTCCTAAGCAGCAGGTTAATCTTGGATTAGATTTACAAGGCGGGTCGCATTTATTATTAGAAGTTGATACAGTAGAGATTATAAAAGAAAGACTAGAAAATTTAAACTCTGATGTAAGAAGAGTACTTAAGAAAAATAATATTCAATATAGTAATTTTAAGAATACTGATGACAACTTAAAATTCGTTGTTGAAGAGTTTCCCGCTGAAATTGAAAAAGAAATTTCAGAATTATCAATAAGTAATTCTCAAAATATATTACAAATGGGAGATCAGACAAACTTAGTAATATTAAGAGAAGAGAACGAAGTTTCTATTTCCTTCACTGATGAATTTGTAAAATTAGCTGTATCTAATGCTGTCGCACAATCTCTAGAAATTGTACGCAGAAGAATAGATGAACTTGGAACTAGAGAGCCATCTATTCAAAGGCAAGGATCTTCGCGAATTATCATTCAATTGCCTGGCATTGATGACCCTGATCGTATCAAAGCTTTATTAGGACAAACAGCCAAGCTTACTTTTCAACTTGTAGATACTTCTACTAATTACGACCCATTAAATCCAAAAAAAGCACCGGTAGGATCTGAAATCTTGCCATCAGATGCAGACGATAGTTTTAAGTATATTGTAAAAAAAAGAGTAATGGTTGGAGGAGAAAACTTAGTTGATGCTCAACCTGGGTTTGATCCACAAACAAATGAACCAATCGTTTCTTTTCGCTTTGACAGACTTGGAGCCAGCAAATTTGGACGCGTTACTCAGCAAAATGTTGGCAAGCCCTTTGCAATAATTTTAGATGATACTGTCATAAGCGCTCCCGTTATAAGAGAAGCAATTTTAGGTGGATCAGGGCAAATTTCAGGGGGGTTTGATTCAGACGAGGCAAATGATTTAGCTATACTGCTTAGAGCAGGAGCACTGCCAGCGCCATTAATTATTTTAGAGGAACGATCAGTAGGACCAGACCTTGGAGCAGATTCAATAGAGGCAGGTCAGTATGCAGCTATAATAGGTTTTGTAGCAGTGATTTTATTCATGATGTTTGTTTATAGATACTTTGGTTTCTTAGCTGATATAGCCTTGATCATAAACTTATTTATGGTGCTCGGCATACTTTCATTATTTCAAGCGACTTTAACTTTACCTGGTATTGCCGGCATTATTTTAACGATAGGTATGGCGGTTGATGCTAACGTGTTGATCTTTGAGCGTGTTAAAGAAGAGATTAGAAGTGGGTCTAAAATGATCAATGCTGTTGAAAATGGATACAAAAGAGCTCTTTCAACGATACTAGATGCAAATATTACAACTTTAATCGCAGCAGTTATACTGTTTTTCATGGCATCAGGGCCAGTAAGAGGATTTTCAATTACATTGGCTATAGGAATTTTCACTTCAGTATTTACAGCTTTTACTTTTACGAGGTTATTGATCTCAATTTATGCAAAAAGCCTTAAACCTTCACTAGTAGGGATGAAAATAAATGATTGATATAGCAAATACAAAAATAGATTTCTTAAAATCAAGAATCATCACTTTTATATTTTCATCTATATTAGTAGTTTTATCCTTTGGGGCTTTTTTTGTAAGTGGGTTAAACTTTGGTATTGATTTTAAAGGTGGAACATTAATTGAAATTGAAACTGAGAATGAAATAGAAATTGCAGGACTAAGAGATAATCTGAATTCTCTAAGTTTAGGGGACGTTCAAGTTCAGGAATTTGGATCAAAAAATAATTTATTAATCAGAGTTGAACAACAATCAGGCGGTGACCAAATCCAACAAAATGTTGTCGAGATTGTAAAGACTAGTCTGAATTCATATCTTTCATCTGAAGTAAACTTCAGAAGAACAGAGGTAGTTGGTCCAAAAGTTAGTGGTGAATTGATACAATCTGGCGCTATTGCAATATTAGCTGCAGTATTTGCAATGCTAATTTATATTTGGTTCAGATTTGAGTGGCAATTTTCTCTTGGAGCTGTTGTCGCTTTAATTCACGATGTAATTTTAACCATAGGTGTATTCAGTATCACTCAGTTAGAATTCAATCTCCCAATCATCGCAGCAATTCTTACAATAGTTGGTTACTCAATGAATGATACCGTAGTTGTTTATGATAGAGTCAGAGAAAACTTACGTAAGCACAGATCTAAAAATATTATAGATCTACTAAATCTATCCATTAATGAGACATTATCGCGTACAATTGTAACATCTGTCACAACATTACTTGCCTTGTTATCATTATTTATTTTTGGCGGTGAAGTGATCAAAGGTTTTACATTTGCAATGATATGGGGCGTAGTGGTTGGAACGTATTCATCAATTTTCGTAGCTGCACCACTTTTAAACTATTTAGATGTAAAGAGAGAATGGAATACAACTTCCGCAGTTGATTCAACTCGTTAGATTTAATATAAATTTTGAGCTGCAACCATCGATAACAGCATAGGAATTGATAACAATGTATTTGTTCTTGAGAATAGCATTGCAGTTCTAGCTGATTTTGCTTTTGTATCGGCATCAACTTCGACAATACCAAGCGCCTTTTTTTGATTAGGCCAGATGACCATCCAAACATTGTACGCCATAATTATTGCAAGCCACATACCTATGCCGATTGTAAGTTGCTTACCGTCAAATCCATATGCCAAGGTGAATGTAAGTGCGTTAACAGATCCCTCATGACCATAATATAATCCAAGAGTTGTTAATCCTGTAATGAGAGTAGCCATAGCCGCCCATCTAAACCAGAACAAGGCCGCAGGAGCTATAACTTTTCCAATAGCAGGCTTTTGTTCGTCAGGAATATTTGGCATGTTTGGAATTTGAACAAAATTGAAATAGTAAAGTAAGCCAATCCACATAACTCCAGAGATAACATGAAGAAATCTTGATAGAGAAGCCCAATAGAGCTGATCAAATCCACCATAATGGCCAGTAATCATGATTAATAAGGCTACTGCAAGCAATGAACCTGTAAGTATTGTTTTTGGAAGTGATTGTAATATCGAAGCCATAAAAAGATATTTAACACGAATTTTATCGCAGGCAAATATATTTTTATTTTAGAATTTGTTTTAAGTACTGACCTGTATAACTTTTCTTTATTTTTGCGATCATTTCTGGCGATCCAGATCCTACAATTTCACCTCCACCATCGCCACCCTCAGGGCCTAAATCAATGATCCAGTCAGCCGTTTTAATCACATCCAAGTTGTGTTCGATTACAACTACTGTATTTCCTTGCTCTACTAATATTTGCAATACTTCCAAAAGTTTTTTGATATCATGAACGTGAAGACCAGTAGTGGGTTCATCTAATACATATAAAGTTTTACCTGTAGCTCGTTTTGAAAGTTCTTTTGATAACTTGATTCTCTGAGCCTCACCTCCTGATAGAGTAGTGGCTTGTTGGCCAATTTTAATATAACCAAGACCCACATTCTGAAGTGTGATTAATTTATTTTTGATCATTGGTATTGCATCAAAAAACTTACAGCCTTCATCTACCGTCATACTTAAAATGTCAGCTATACTTTTATCTTTATATTTTATTTCAAGAGTTTCTCGATTGTATCTCTTACCTTCACATTCATCACAGGTGACATATACATCAGGAAGGAAATGCATTTCTATTTTAATAACACCATCTCCCTCACACGCTTCACAGCGTCCACCTTTTACATTGAAAGAAAATCGACCAGGTTTGTAGCCTCTCGCCTTAGACTCAGGTAAACCTGTGAACCAATCTCTAATGAATGTAAAAGCACCGGTATAAGTAGCTGGGTTAGATCTTGGTGTTCTTCCAATAGGTGATTGGTCAATGTCTATTACTTTATCTAATTCGCTAAGACCTTTTATTTCTTTGTGCTTGGCAACTGTGTGCCGTGATCCATTCAGACTCTGAGCAATGGATTTATACAATGTATTTATTGTAAGAGTTGATTTTCCACTTCCCGATACTCCAGTAATGCATGTAAGTGTACCAAGAGGTATTTCACAACTTACATTTTTTAGATTGTTTCCACTTGCATCAACAATTTGTATATATTTTTCTTTTAGGGCAGTTCTACGTTTTTTTGGTATTTCAATTTTAAGTTTTCCTGATAGATACTGACCGGTGATACTATTTTTATTTTTCTTGATTTGTTTTACATCACCTTCAGCTACAACTTTTCCTCCATTAACTCCAGCTGCTGGACCTAGGTCAACAATATGATCAGCTGTTGTAATTGCCTCTTCGTCGTGTTCTACAACAATTACTGTATTTCCAAGATCTCGAAGTCTTTTAAGAGTTTTGATTAATCTTTCATTGTCTCTCTGGTGAAGTCCAATAGAGGGCTCGTCTAATACATACAGTACGCCTGTTAATCCAGACCCTATTTGAGAAGCCAGTCTAATTCTTTGTGACTCCCCACCTGACAAGCTGCCAGATCCTCGTGAAAGAGTTAGGTATTCAAGGCCAACATTATTTAAGAATAATATTCTTTCATTCAATTCTTTTAGAATTCGGTAGGCAATTTCTTTTTCTTTTTTTGTTAATTTCTTCTCAAGCTTCCCAAACCACAAGAGCAATTCTTTTATTGATTTATCACAGACTTCACCAATATGAAGTTTATCAATTTTTACAGCAAGGGCTTCTTCCTTTAGCCTAAATCCTGAACAAGGTTCACATTTCACTTCGCCCTGATATCTTTCAATTCTTCCTCGCATCCAATCACTTTCAGTTTCAAGAAACCTTCTCTCAAGATTATTTATGACACCCTCAAAAGATCTTTCATACTCATATCCATCGTCATAAGTAAACTTAAGTTCTGTATCACCTGACCCATAGAGAACAATATTTTGAATTTTTTTACCAAGATTTTTCCATGGCGTATTAAGTGAGAATTTGTATTTTCTAGATACAGTTTCAAGAATATTTCGAAAATACCCATATTTTGAAACTGGCCAGGGAGCTAAAGCGTCCTCATTGATTGATAAGTTTTTATTGGGGACAACAAGATTTGGATCGATTGAAAGATCTGTTCCAATTCCATCGCATTCAGCACAAGCACCAAAGGGATTATTAAATGAAAAAAGTCTTGGCTCAATTTCATCTATAGTGAAACCAGAAACAGGGCATGCAAATTTTGATGAGAAAAGATCCTGGTTAGGTTTCTCAGATTTCTCGTTAACATCCTCAATAATAACTAGACCATCAGATAGATTTAAAGCAGTCTCAACACTATCCGCCAGCCTGTTTCCAATGTCATCGCTTAGAACAATTCTATCTACAACAACTTCAATGTTATGTTTCTTTTTTTTGTCGAGGTTTGGAAGCGAGTCAAACTCATATATTTCTCCATCTATTTTAACTCTTTGAAATCCTTTTTTTTGCAGTTCTTGCAATTCTTTACGGTATTCACCTTTTCTACCTCTAATAATTGGTGATAAAATTAAAAATCTTGAACCAATTTTTCTATTCTTAATTTGATCTACAATTTGAGTAACTGTTTGACTTTTAATTGGAAGTCCAGTTGCGGGTGAATAGGGCACCCCAATACGTGCAAATAATAATCTTAAGTAGTCATAAACCTCTGTAACAGTTCCCACTGTAGATCTCGGGTTTTTAGAGGTTGTTTTTTGCTCAATTGAAATGGCAGGACTCAGTCCTTCAATCAAATCAACATTAGGCTTTTGCATCATTTGAAGGAATTGTCTAGCATAAGCTGAGAGACTTTCGACGTATCTTCGTTGACCTTCCGCATAAATCGTATCGAATGCTAAAGATGATTTTCCTGAACCAGAAAGGCCTGTGATAATAGTAAGTTTTTCTCTAGGTATTTTTACGTTAATATTTTTGAGATTGTGCTCTCTTGCTCCCTGAACTGAAATATTTTTGTTCATATTCTTCAATTAATCCTAATGGTCACTATTTAAAGATATCCTGTGAATAAAGTTATGGAATAGCCTTTTTTTATATACACTTACTTATTAACTAGTTAAATTAGTTTTTATGGCTTCCAGTCTCAACAAAGTAATGCTTATTGGCAACATAGGAGCAGATCCTGTAATCAGGCAAACACAGGACGGCAAAAGATTGGCGCAATTAAGTCTAGCTACATCTGAGTCTTGGAAAGATAAGTCAACTGGTGAGAAAAAAGAAAAAACCAGCTGGCACAGAATAGTTATATTTAACGATGGTTTAGCAGGCGTTGTTGAGAGTTATGTTAAGAAAGGCTCAAAGCTGTATATAGAGGGACAATTACAAACTAGAAAATTCACAGATCAAAATGGTAATGAAAAATACACGACAGAAGTTATCTTGGGTAACTATAATGGTACATTAACCATGCTAGATTCTCGTGGCTCAGGCAGTTCTGAATCAATTTCTGATATGTCTTCCGACATGAATCAAGAGGCTATAGATTCATCCCCAGCAGACATTGATATCGACGATGAGATCCCTTTTTAAGAAGAATTTTTAATTCGAAAAACATACTTTTTTCTGCTATAATTTCGTATATTTTTATAACAATTTAATGGCTATTTTTCCTAGTTTTCTAGGGAATATATCCTTCCTATAGGTTTTAAATTTGAGTGATTCTAAAGATCAAAATGAAGATCTGAAAACGCCTAAAGAGCAATCAATTATACCCATACTAATTGATACAGAAATGCAGAATTCATATCTGGATTATGCAATGAGTGTGATTGTCAGCAGGGCATTACCTGATGTTAGAGACGGACTAAAGCCTGTTCATCGCAGAATATTATATGCCATGCATGAGTCAGGCTATGAATGGAATAAGCAACACAGGAAAAGTGCAAGAGTAGTAGGAGATGTAATCGGTAAGTATCATCCTCATGGAGATCAGGCAGTCTACGATGCACTTGTAAGGCTAGCTCAGGATTTTTCTATGAGCGCTACACTTATTGATGGTCAGGGTAACTTTGGCTCAATGGATGGAGATAAAGCAGCTGCAATGCGTTACACCGAAGTGCGCATGGCAAAGATCTCAAGTTTTCTTTTAGAAGACATTGAAAAAAATACAGTAGAGTTCAGGCCTAATTATGATGAGACAGAGAGTGAGCCAACAGTTCTACCTGCAAAGTATCCGAATTTATTAGTAAATGGAGCTGGGGGTATAGCTGTAGGCATGGCTACAAATATCCTACCTCATAATTTAGGAGAGGTTGTTGACGCATGTAAGGCATTTTTAGAAGACGATCAAATTTCCTTTGAAAAAATAAATCAAATCATTAAGGGACCAGATTTTCCAACTGGTGGAACGATAATAGGAACCAGTGGTATTAAAGCTTCTCAATCTACAGGAAGGGGTTCCATCGTAGTTCAAGCCAAGTCGATGATTGAAGAGTTTAAAAATGACCGTGAAGCTATTATTTTCACTGAAATTCCTTATCAAGTTAACAAATCAGTCTTATTAGAAAAAATAGCTGAATTAGTACGAGATAAAAAAATAGAAGGTATTAGTGATTTGAGAGATGAGTCAGATCGCCAAGGTGTCCGAGTTGTTGTTGAGTTAAAAAAAGGCGTAATCGCTCAGGTTATACTTAATAAACTTTATAAGTTTACTTCATTGCAGAGTTCTTACGGGGTTAATTCTTTAGCCTTAACAAACGGAAAGCCAAAACTGATGAACATTAAAGAGTTCATTCATCATTTTGTGCACTTTAGGAAAGAGATTATTTCAAATAGGACAAGATATGATTTATCTAAAGCAAGAGACCGCGCTCACACTTTAATCGGGCTTGCAATAGCAGTAGCAAATGTTGACAACATAATAGACATTATAAAATCCTCAAAAGATCCAAATGAAGCTAAGACATCTTTACTGAAAACTAAATGGAAGACAAAAGACATAATTGATCTTCTCAAAATTGTAGATGACCCTAGACAGGTGAAAAATGATAAAGAAGTTTATCTCACAGAGGAGCAAGCTAAAGCAATCTTAGAATTAAGACTTCAACGCCTTACGGCACTAGGAAAAGATGAGATAAAAGTTGAATTATCAGAATTATCAAAAAAAATTGGATATTTCTTGTCAGTGCTCAAAGATAACAGCGTATTGAAAAAGGTAATTAATGACGAGTTAGATTCAATTAAAGAACAATTTGATGTTCCACGTCGTACAGAAATAAATGAAGGCGAAGTATCCGAACTCGATCAAGAAGATTTAGTGCAACGAAGTGATATGGTTGTAAGTGTGACTAACTCTGGCTACATAAAAAGAGTCCCATTAAATATGTACAGAGCGCAGAAAAGAGGCGGTAAGGGTAGAGCCGGCATGAAGACAAATGATGAAGACTTTGTTACTCAAGTTTTTACAGCAAGTACCCATGACAACATGCTCTTTTTTACTTCTAGTGGAATAGCATTCAAGCTCAAAACTTGGAAAATACCAGAATCTTCTCCACAAGCAAAAGGTAAAGCGATTGTAAATCTATTGAACCTTAAAGAAAAAGATAGGCTTTCAAGTATTCTGGTCTTGCCAGAAATGAAAATGGATGAAGAAAGTGATTTTCTTGTCTTCGCTACAGCAGACGGCAGTATTAGAAAAAATAGTCTAGAAGATTTTAAACGCATACAAGCAAATGGTAAAATTGCGATGAAGCTTGCTGGCGACAATAGCATAGTTGGAGTAAAACTATGTACCAATGATGATGATATACTTCTTACTACAAAATTTGGAAAATGTATTAGGACACCTGTTGCAAAACTTAGAACTACAAAAAGCAGGACATCAATGGGTGTAAGAGGGATTAAGTTAGTTAAGGGAGATGAAATTATTTCTATTTCAGTTATTTCGCACACAGATACTACTTCCGGTGAGTCTAAAGCTTTTTTGAAAATGCGTTCTAAAGAAAAAGATAATGATGATCATATCGATAGTGACGACAGTGAGAATGATGTTTCTGAAGTGGAAGTAAAGTTGAGCAATGAACGATACGATGAAATGAAGGCTAAAGAACAGTTTATTTTAACGCTCACAGAAAACGGTTTTGGAAAACGATCTTCTTCATATCAATTTAGAATATCAAACAGGGGCGGATCAGGTATTATGTGTATCGCTACATCTGATAGAAACGGAAATGTCCTGGCATCGTTCCCTGTCAACGATGACGATGACATAATGCTAATTACTAAATCTGGACAAGTTATTCGCTGTCCTGTTAAAGACGTTAGGGTAGCAGGAAGAAATACGCAGGGCGTTAGCATATTTAAAACTAATGATAATGAAAAAGTTGTTTCAGCATCAAGAGTTGAGATAGATAACTAATAAATTACTAGAGCTAAAATAATATTCGATATATAGTCCAGTCATGAACAGAACCGGTATATACCCTGGAAGTTTTGACCCTATCCACAAGGGACATATAGATATCATTAATAGAGCCACAAAGCTCGTGGATAAGCTTTATATTGCAGTTGCGGATAGCCCACATAAAAAACCTTTATTCAATTTAGACGAAAGAAAAGAAATGATTGATGAGGAGTTTTCGAGCAATAGTATTATTGAAGTAATTGCATTTGATAATCTTTTGATTGACCTTGCTAATTCATTAAATGCAGAAATCCTTATTAGAGGTTTAAGAGTAGTTTCAGATTTCGAATATGAATTTCAAATGCTAGGCATGAATAGACAACTTGACTCAAAGATTGAAACAGTTTTTTTAATGGCTGATGCACAGCGACAGTCTATTTCGTCAAACTTTGTAAAAGAAATTGCGCGCTTAGGTGGGGATATTAGTAATTTTACTAATAAGTTTGTAGAGAGCAAACTTAAAGATAAATATAAGTAAGAATGAATTTCATAAAGATTATTTTTTCTTTATTTTTTTTAATAACAGCAGTTAATGCAGAAGGAGAATACATGTCTAAAGATCCTGAAAATACTATTCAGATTGAATTACAAAGTGGAAAAGTAATAATAGAGTTAATGCCAGACATTGCACCCAACCATTCAACAAGGATTAAAGAACTTGCAAGAGAAGGTTTTTATGATGGAGTTCCCTTTCATAGGGTAATTGAAGGTTTTATGGCGCAAACAGGTGATGGAGAAAATAGAAATGGAACAGGCGGTTCCGATAAACCTGATTTAAAAAATGAATTTAGCAATACTTCTCATTTAAGAGGTACTGTTTCAATGGCAAGAACTGCTGATCCTGACTCTGCTAACAGCCAATTTTTCATTTGCTTTGATGCGGCTCCACACTTAGACGGACAATACACTGTATTCGGGCAAGTAATCGAAGGAATGGAGTTTGTTGATGGCTTGAAAAGAGGTGCGCCTGGATCTGGGACCGTAGATGATCCTGATGAAATGGTTTCAGTAAAGGTTCTTGCTGATCTTTAAGCAATGAAGCTAAGTCATTATGACTTTGATCTACCTGATGAGTTGATTGCGGATAGGCCTTGTAGTCCTAGGCAAGAGTCGAAGATGCTTGTATGCAATAATCCATATATTGATACAAGTTTCTCTAATTTTTTAGATTATGTTGGGGTAAAAGACCTAGTTGTCATAAACAATACTAGAGTAATTCCAATACTTCTCAAAGGGCAAAGTAATGGTGTAAATTTTCTTATAACATTACATAAAAATATAGGAGACACGAAGTGGTTTGCATTTGCAAAACCAGGAAAAAAAATAAGCGTTGGCCAAAATATTCAATTTAATGAAAACATCACATGCACTGTTAATAAAAAACTTACATATGGTGAAATTGAAGTAGAATTTGATTGTTCAAATAAAGAGTTTGACAAATTTATAGAAAATGAGGGAAACATGCCCTTACCACCCTATATACAAAAAAAAAGACAAAGTGACTCTAAGGACTTTGATGATTATCAAACTGTCTATGCAACTGAAAAGGGCTCAATTGCAGCTCCAACGGCAGGACTTCATTTCAATGAGGCTATGATTAATCATCTTAAAAAAAACAATCAACTAATTGAAGTAACCCTCCATGTAGGGGCGGGTACATTCTTGCCCATAAGGAATGATGATTTAAGTTTGCATAAAATGCATTCAGAACACGGTACAATTAGCCAAAAAAGTGCTGATCGAATAAGAGAATGTAAATTAAATGGAGGAAAGATTATATCTGTAGGTACCACGACATTAAGACTCTTAGAAAGCGCAGTTATAAATAGGGAAATTAATAAATTTATGGGAGAAACGGATATATTTATTAAACCAGGCTATAAATTTGAAGTTGTAGATATATTATTAACAAATTTTCATTTACCTAAATCAACATTGTTATTACTTATTTCTGCATTTAGTGGAACTGAAGAGATAAAAAATTTGTACAAACATGCAATAAAAAATAACTATCGTTTCTTTTCATATGGAGACGTAAGTTTACTATATAAAAATGACTGATTTTCAGATTACTCATAAAGATGGAAATGCCCGTAGAGCTAAACTCAATACAAAAAATGGGGTTATAAATACCCCTGCGTTCATGCCCGTTGGAACTGCGGCAACAGTAAAAGCTGTATTCACAAAAGATTTATACGAAACGAACTCAGAAATAATATTAGGAAATACGTATCACTTAATGTTGAGACCTGGATCTGCTCAAATAAAAGCATTTGGAGGTCTTCATAAATTTATGAATTGGAATAAACCTATTTTAACTGACTCTGGTGGTTATCAAGTATACTCATTGTCAAATCTTAGAAAGTTGTCAGAAGAGGGCGTTGAGTTCTCATCACACATTGATGGCACAAAAGTATTTGTCTCGCCGGAAAAATCTATTGAGATACAAACTGATTTAAACTCAGATATAGTTATGGCATTTGACGAGTGCACACCTTATCCAGCAGAGTATGATGAAGCAAAAAAATCAATGGAGCTGTCAATGAGGTGGGCCAGCAGGTGTAAGACGTATTTTAAAGATCACAATACGAATAAATTGTTTGGTATTGTGCAAGGAAGTACTTATGAAGACCTCAGACATCAGTCTGCAAGTTTATTAAGTGATATTGGATTTGACGGTTACGCAGTAGGAGGTTTGGCTGTTGGAGAAACTCAAACTCAAATGTTTGACGTGCTCAATTATACAGTTTCAAAGCTCCCGATCGAAAAACCTCATTATTTAATGGGTGTAGGTAAGCCTGATGATATTATTGGAAGTGTTGCTCGTGGAATTGACATGTTTGATTGTGTATTGCCTACACGCAATGGACGAAATGGACAAGCTTTTACAAAGTCAGGACCAATTAATATAAGAAATGCTAAATATAAAAGTTTAGATGAGCCAATTGATCCAGAAAGCAACAATCCGATTTGTAGAGATTACTCTGCAGGCTATATTCATCATTTGTTTAATGCAAAAGAAATGTTAGGAGGCATGCTCTTATCTTTACATAATATATATTTTTACCAAGAAATGATGAGCAATATAAGAACTTCAATTGAAAATAATGAATTTGAAAAATTTAGAGCTAATTTTTTATCTAAATACTTAGATTAAGTTATTTACCTTTGAATTTTGCTTTCTGTTTTTGGATAAATGACATTACACCGATTTTGCTATCCTCAGTTTTTCCAGCAATAGTTTGTGCTTTGCTTTCGGCTGAAATCTGCTCTTCAAATGTATTTGCAAAGCTATCCCAATATAGTTGTTTCATTAATCCTAGTGCAACCGTCGGTCCTTCTGCAAGATTAGTTGCAGCATCCATTACGGTCGGCATCAGCTTATCGTCTTCAACAACATGATTTATTAGTCCCCAATCAAGCGCTTTATCAGCTGTAACTTTCTCACCAATTAATGAAAATTCTAATGCACGGGCCATACCAATTTTTCTTGGTATCACAAAAGTAGAGCTGGCATCTGCTACTAGGCCAATAAATTTAAATGCTTGATAAAAATACGAAGACTTGGCCGCATAAACTATGTCTCCAAAAATACCAAGGGAGCATCCCGCGCCTGCAGCTACTCCATTCACAGCTGTGATGAGTGGTATTTCTAAATTTTTAAGATCAATTAAAAAAGGGTGATAATGTTCTTCTAAGGCTTTACCTGGGTCAATGTCATCAAAACTAGATTGTCCAGCACCTTCAATAAGATTTGCTCCAGCGCAAAACCCTCTTCCAGCACCAGTAATGACAAGACACCGAGTTTCCAATTCATTATTTATGATCATTTTTACGTAACGATGAAGTTCTGAAATCATCTCCAAAGAGAGTGCATTTAGACGGTCAGGGTCATTTAAAGTTAATAATGTTACTTTGCCGATATTTTCAAACTTTACTATTTCAGACATAAAAATATTAATATACCTTTAAAACCAAACAAAAAAGTATATTTTTAAAATATATATAATTATAATATTTATAGGGGATTACAATGGGATTAGGCGGAATATCAAGTAACGATGGATTACCAGAGACTAGTCTGGATTTTATGACTGAGAAGTTATTAAAATTAAAAGAACCATTCTTACAAAGTTTTAATCCTAGCGCAAAGTCACGAAAAGATAGAATAAATAGAGTAATACAATTAATTGAAGAAAATTCCGATGCTCTGCACACTGCAATTTCAAAGGATTTTGGATCAAGGCATGAGCAAATGAGTCAGTTAACTGATACTCTAGCTACTGTCTCTCACGCAAAACATGTTCTTAAGAAAATTGATCAATGGATGAAGCCTGAAAAGAGAAAAGCCAGATTCCCATTAAATTTATTAGGTTCGTCAGCTTATGTTCAACACCAGCCTTATGGAGTTATTGGAATAATTGCTCCATGGAATTTTCCAATTTCATTATCTTTAGGCCCTCTTGTTGAAGTTTTTGCTGCAGGAAATAATGCGATGATAAAATTATCCGAATTTGTTCCTGAAACATCTAAACTAGTTGAAGAACTTGTTAATAAATATTTTTCAGAAGAAGAATTAGTTGTTATTAATGGAGGAGTTGAAACTTCATCAAATTTCACGTCACTTTCCTTTGATCATCTTCTTTACACAGGTTCAACTGCGGTTGCTAAAAAAGTTTGTGCAGCTGTAGCAAATAATCTAGTGCCAGTTACACTTGAACTCGGTGGTAAATCACCTGTTGTTATTGGTGACAAAGTAGATATGAAAAAAAGTGTTCAGCAAATAATGACCGGGAAAACTGTAAATGCTGGGCAGATTTGTATTGCTCCAGACTATACATTCATTCCGACAGCAAAAGTTGATGAATTTATTGATAACGCAAGGGATTTTGTCCAGACATCGTTTCCAACACTAAAAAATAATCCCGACTATACGTCCATCATTCACTTAAACCATTATGAAAGGCTGAATGCTTTAGTAGATGATGCAAGATCAAAAGGTGCGCAAATTGTAGAGTTAAATCCAGCAAACGAAGACTTTAGTCAACAAGAGTATCATAAGATACCTCCGACATTAATTTTAAACCCTACTGAAGATATGGTTGTTATGCAGGAAGAAATTTTTGGACCAATTATGCCAGTTAAAACTTATGAAAACTTCAATGATGTTGTTAGTTATATTAACTTAAAGCCTAAGGCTCTTGCCCTTTATTACTTTGGAAATTCCAAGGAAGAAATTAACAGGATTATAAATGATACTTCATCTGGGCAGGCAGTTTTCAATGAATGGGGCTTCCAATATGCATACGACGATCTACCTTTTGGAGGAGTTGGCCCAAGTGGATCAGGAGCATATCATGGAAAAGAAGGTTTTAAGAACTTCAGTCACAACAGGGCAGTAGTAAAAGCACAAAAATTGCTTAATCTTTGGTCAATGGTTGGCGCGCCTTATACGGAAAAAACTGATAAGGCCGCTAAAAGATTTTAGTTCTTTTAAAGGATTGCTTCAGCAGAAATTTTCTTAGAGTTTTCAGTTATAAACTTGAATCGCAGCTCAGGTTTTTTCCCCATCAGGGCATCTACAGATTTGAGTGTGCTCTTTTTATCTTTTGATGCAATTTGTACCTTCAATAACGTTCTGTTATCAGGGGACATCGTCGTTTCCTTTAATTGAGCCGGCATCATCTCACCAAGTCCTTTAAATCTATTAATATTTACCTCACTACCTTTAAACTCTTTCTTAATTATTTCGTCCTTATGTTTATCATTTACCGCATATAAAATTTTTGATCCTTTGGTAATTCGATAAAGAGGAGGTACTGATAGGTATAAATGACCTTCATCTATTAGTTTTGGAAATTCCTTATAAAAAAATGCCATTAGCAATGTTGATATATGTGCTCCATCAACATCAGCATCTGTCATTATAATGATTTTCTCATACCTGATATCTTTTGAATTAAATTTTTCGCCTCTTTTGCAACCAATGGCTTGCACTAAATCAATAATTTCTTGATTAGCATTAATTTTTTCTCTCCCTGCACTTATTACGTTCAATATTTTTCCTCTCAGCGGTAAAATCGCCTGAGTTTTACGATCTCTTGCTTGCTTTGCTGAGCCTCCAGCAGAATCTCCCTCTACTAAAAATATTTCCGTTCCTTTATTACCATCTATCGAGCAATCAGCTAATTTCCCCGGCAATGTTGTTTTTTTTCTTTTTATATTTTTGTCAATTATTTGATTTGATCTGTTCTGAAGTCGTAATTGAGATCTGTTGAAAGCATATAGAAATAATTCCTCAGCTGATTTTGTTTTTGAAGTAAGCCATTGTTCAAATAATATTTTAATTTTGCTCTCAATCTTTCTTCCTGGTTCAATACTGGATAGTTTTTCCTTCGTTTGTCCTTGAAATTCTGGGTTTTCAAGAAATACAGATAGAATAGAAGCTGAAGATCCAAATAGGTCTTCCTGATTTATCTGCGATGATTTTTTTTCGTATTTTAATTTTGAAAACTCTTTAAAGGCTTTAAATACACCTGTTTTGAATCCACTTTCATGCGTTCCCCCCATAGGTGTTTTTATCGTATTGCAATACGACTCATTTATTGGTTCCATGGCATCGAACCAATTGATAATTCCTTCTATCTTTCCGTCTTCGTCACTAATTTTTGTATTAAAATAAAAGGGATCTTCAAATATTGGATCTTGCGGTGAACACAAGCTATGAAGATAATCCTTTATCCCATCTGAATAGTGCAGTTTATCCTTAATGGGCACATTCTTTTTTGAAACAGATTTATCACAAGACCAATGAATCTCAACATCGGGTATCAAATAAGCTTTTGCTTTAGCCATATTATAAATAATTGAAGCATCGAAATAGGCGTCATCACCAAATATTTCAGTATCTGGAGAAAAAACTATTCTTGTACCTTTTTTCAATGAGCCTTTTGAGGAAGATTTTAATTTTGTTTTAGGATTACCTTGTTCATATACTTGTGAGAAATATTTTTTATCTCTCGCAATTTCAAGGGTTAATTTTTTCGAAAGAGCATTAACCACTGAAATGCCAACGCCATGTAACCCTCCTGATGTTTTATAGCTGTTGTTAGAAAATTTTCCTCCTGAATGAAGTGTAGTCATAATGACTTCAGCGGCGGGTATTTTGAATTTAGGATGCTTGTCAACCGGAATGCCCCTTCCATTATCGGATATTTCAATAGTTGAGTTATTTTTTAGGTTTATTTCTACTTTGTCAGCATACCCAGCTACTACTTCATCCATTGAATTATCAAGAACCTCGCTTACTAGGTGATGCATCGCTAAAATGTCAGTGCCACCAATATACATGCCTGGTCTTTTTCTAACCGGCTCTAACCCCTCAAGGACCTCAATATCCTTTGCTGTATAACTTTTACTTGATTTGCTAACTATTTTATTTTTTAGCTTTCCTTTTTTAGGTGACTTTTTCTTGATATTTTTTTTACTCATGACCAGCTCTATTACTAAACAAGATTCTTTACTTTGTGTAATATTTTATTAGTCTAACGACATGAAATTATTAGAGTTTTACTATGCCAGTCATTGAATCAAAAATCATGATTAATTCAAAATCTTTTAAGAAGAACCAGCAGGATCATGCAAAATTAATAGATGAAGTCAGAACTTTAGAGAAAAAAATTGCCGACAATTCAGCCAGATCAAAAGATAAGTTTGAAAAAAGAGGCCAACTATTACCTCGAGATAGACTTAAAAAACTACTTGATCCTGGAAGCTTTTGGCTTCCGCTGTCAACTTTAGCCGGGTACAAGATTGGCGATGATGACGGAGAAAAGAGCATTGGTTGGGGTAATGGAATTGGAGGTATAGGTTATGTATCAGGAATAAGATGCATGATTGGTGTATCAGATGCAGGTATCAAAGGTGGAAGCAGTTCAGCTATGGGAGTTGAAAAAGGACTAAGAGGCGCACAGATGATTTTTGAAAATAAATTGCCTTTTATACAATTAATTGAAAGCGCAGGAGCAAATTTACTCCGACAAACAGATATGTTTATTAAAGGTGGAAGAAGCTTTGCAAATTTAGCAAAAATGTCTGCTATGGGAATCCCAACAATAGGTGTAGTACATGGCTCATCGACTGCCGGTGGGGCATATCAAACTGGTTTATCTGATTACATAATAGTAGTTAAAGAAAGATCTAAGATATTTCTGGCAGGCCCACCTCTACTTAGGGCTTCACTGGGTGAAATAGCAACTGATGAAGAGATTGGTGGAGCAGATTTACATTATGCAGTATCTGGCCTTGCAGAATACATGGCTAAAGACGATGCTCACGCAATTGAGATAGCTCGTGACGTTATGAAAAATATTGGATGGGATAATGATTTTGAGACTACGCAAAAGAATGATTACAAAGAACCAATTTACTCACCCGATGAACTAACAGGAGTTGTTCCAGTTGACTATAAGTCTCCTTATGACTGCCGAGAAGTAATAGCAAGAATTACTGATGGATCTGAATTTTTAGAATTTAAAGAAGGTTGGGGCAAAACTTTGATTACGGGACACGCTAGTATCCAAGGATACAAAGTTGGTATTCTAGCGAATAATGGTCCTATATTTTCTGAAAGTGCAAACAAGGCGACTCAATTCATTCAGATTTGCTCTCAGTCAAATACCCCACTTATTTTTTTGCAAAATATCACAGGTTTTATGGTCGGAACAAAAGAAGAAGCAAAAGGAATGATTAGGCATGGATCAAAAATGATACAGGCAGTTACTAACTGTACAGTTCCAAAGATAACCTTAAGAATAGGTGCATCTTTTGGCGCAGGTGAGTATGGAATGGCGGGAAGATCTTATGACCCAAGATTCTTATTTTCATGGCCAAACGCAAAGATGAGTGTGATGGGTGGAGAACAAGCCGCAAGGACTATGGCTCAGGTAGCAATGGAGGGAGCCGAAAAAAAAGGAATGGATCCTAAAAAAATATATGGAGAAAATCTTGAGATGTTAGAAGGCATGAAGACAAAAATAATTGACCAATACCGTGAAGAGGGTGAGGCAATTTTTTGTTCTGCTAGACTATGGGATGATGGAATAATTGACCCAAGAGATACGAGAAAAATATTAGGTGAATGTCTAAATATCATTAGTGATGGAGATAAAAGAGAATTGAAGCCAAATACATTTGGCGTAGCTAGAATGTAATTAGTTTTTTCCCGGCAATATATCTAAATACTTTGAAATAATTCCAAGCATTACTTCATCAGAGCCGCCACCGATTGATCCAAGACGTCCGTCCCTGTAAGCTCGAGAGATAGGAGTTTCATCCATAAAACCCATTCCACCCCAAAACTGAAGACATTCGTCATTTACCTTTCGTGCAAGCCGAGTTGATTTTAATTTTGACATAGAAGCAAGTTTTGTGCAATCACCTCCGTTTACATGAATATCTATACCTTTCCAGGTTAATGCCTTGAGAGCTTCAACTTCTGTCATGAGTTCAGCTAATTTGAAATGAACAATCTGATTATCAAGAATTGGTTTGCCAAATGTTTTTCTTTGTCTTGTGTAATCAATTGTTTGATTAATTGCTAGTTCGCAAGAAGTGTAGTTTGCTATAGCAGCATATAATCTTTCTTCTTGAAATTGCATCATTTGATATACAAAGCCTTTTCCCTCTTCTCCTACCAAATAGCTCTGAGGGACCCTAACATCCTCAAAAAATATTTCCGCTGTATCAGAGGAATGCATTCCCATTTTTTTTAGTTTTCTATTTATGGTTACTCCTTTGACACGTTTTCCGTTTTCTTTGAGAGGCACACATATTAGAGATTTATTTAAGTGTTTATTTTTTGCAACGTTATCCGTATTAGCAAGCATGCACATCCAGTCAGCTTGAGTACCACTTGTTATCCACATTTTTGATCCATTGATAACATAGTCATCACCATCTTTTACAGCATGCGTCTTAATTGCAGCAACATCTGAACCAGCGCTTGGTTCAGAAACACCAAGGCAAGATACAAAGTCACCAGAAATCGATGGCTTTAGAAACTGTTCACAAACTTCCTCGCTGCCAAATCTTGCAAGAGCTGGTGTTGACATATCAGTTTGCACACCGATTGCCATTGGTACTCCGCCACATTTAATGTGAGCCATGGCTTCATTTAAAACAGCGCCGTATGAATAATCTAAGCCAGCACCACCGTATTTTTCAGGTTTTGTAACCCCTAGGAAGCCTTGATCACCAAGTTTTTTGAAAAGATCATGTGCAGGGAATATTTCATTTTTTTCCCATTCATCTACATGTGGATTTATTTCTTCTTCAATAAATCTGAGGGCAGATCTTTTCAATTCCTCGTGTTCTGTAGTTAATTCCATTTTTTATTTTATTTAAGTAATATTAAATTAACGTTATTTAAGAAAATTTCAATAATTAGGTAAATAATCAAACGCTGAAATAATTTTTAAATTCAATTGGGTGGGGGGAATGCTCTAGGTCGTGCACTTCTTCCATTTTTAATTCTATATATCCATCAATTTGATCATCTGTAAATACGCCACCTTCAGTTAAAAAATCCCTATCTCTGTTAACAGAATCTAGAGCTTCTCTCAAAGATCCACATACAGTTGGTAATTTTTTTACTTCAGCATTTGAAAGCTCATAGAGATCTTCATCCGCGGCTTTTCCTGGATCAATTTTATTTTTTATACCATCCAGTCCAGCCATCAGCATTGCAGAAAAAGCTAAGTAAGGGTTTGCTGAAGGATCAGGAAATCTTACTTCTACTCTTTTACCTTTAGGACCATCAGATACGGGTATTCTGCATGATGCAGATCTGTTTCTTGCTGAATAAACTAATATTACTGGAGCTTCAAAGCCAGGTATTAATCTTTTGTAGCTATTTGTACTTGCGTTTGTAAATGCATTAAGGGCCTTGCCATGTTTTATTATTCCACCAATATAGTTTAAAGCCATATCTGAAAGGCCTGCATATTTATCACCTGCAAATAAAGGCTCTCCATTTTTCCAAATTGATTGATGTGTATGCATGCCTGTGCCATTGTCACCTTTAACAGGTTTAGGCATAAAAGTTGCAGTTTTCCCAAAAGCGTTTGCAACCATATGAACGCCGTACTTATAAAGCTGCATTGCATCACCTTGTTTGAGCAAGGTATCAAATAGAAGACCTAATTCATGTTGACTTGGAGCAACCTCGTGGTGATGTTTTTCCATTTTTAACCCTAAGTTTTTTAACTCTTCAAGAAATTCAGTTCTTAGATCTTGAGCGCTATCAACAGGAGGTACTGGAAAGTAGCCTCCCTTTATTCCCGGCCTATGAGCTAAATTCCCACTCTCATAATTTTTTCCTGAGTTATAAGGCCCTTCACTGCTATCAATTTCAAACATTGATTTATTCATATCAACTTGAAATTTCACATCATCAAATACAAAAAATTCTGCCTCTGGTCCGATATAAACAGTATCTCCAATACCACTGCTCTTAACAAATTCTTCTGCTTTTCTTGCAGTGCTTCTAGGGTCTCTTTCGTATGACTCTTTAGTCACGGCATCAAGAACATCACAGAACACCATCATTGTAGGCTGAGCTGTAAATGGATCCATCACTGTAGTAGATAAGTCAGGTCTAAGTACCATGTCTGATTCATTGATGGCTTTCCAACCAGCTATTGAAGATCCATCAAAAAAAACACCATTGTTCAGCAAGTTTTCATCCACCACTGAACAATCCATTGTCAAGTGTTGAAGTTTGCCTCTAGGGTCTGTAAACCTTAAGTCTAAATACTTAATATTAGTGTCTTTAATGCTCTTTAAGACCTCGTTAGCCGTTAACATTAAAATATACCCCTCTATACATTTGCTCAGTATATGAATTAGCACATTTACTGAGCTTATGTCTAGTTAGTTAATGACTACTTCGTTAATGTTCCAACAATATGAGCAAGAATCTTATATGGATCAGCATTAGACGCTGGTCGTCTATCTTCTAAATATCCATTCCAATTATGTTCAACGGTATACACAGGAATTCTTATACTTGCACCCCTGTCACTAACGCCATATGAGAATTGATCAATATTCTGAGTTTCATGCAGGCCAGTAAGTCTCATGTCATTATCTGATCCATAAGCGGCAATACCTTCTTGATGAACCTTGCCTAATTTATCGCACATAGAAGAAAATAGCTCTTCTGAGCCACCAGTACGCATTTGCTCATTTGAGAAATTGGTATGCATTCCTGAACCATTCCAGTCACCCGTTTTTGGTTTTGGATGAATATTGACACCCACACCATGTTCTTCAGCAATTTTAAATAATAAGTAACGGCTAATCCATAAATCATCTGCTGCTTTAATGCCTTTTCCAAAACATTGGTATTCCCATTGTCCAAGAGCAACTTCGGCATTTGTTCCTGTCAAAGTTATGCCAAGATCTATACACGCTTTTAAGTGTGCATCAGATATTTTTCTTCCAACAACATTACCTGCACCAACTCCACAATAATACTCTCCTTGTTCTCTCGGAGTCCCATCTTCCCATCCAAGTGGCTCGCCAGTTTTAGGGTCAGTAAAAAAAAATTCTTGTTCAAAACCAAACCACCATTCATCAGTTACTACCTCAGCAGCCGCTGCTCGAAAGTTTGAAGGGTGAGTTGTATGATCAGCTGCTTGAACTTGCGTCATAACCAAATCATGGCCATTAGGATTTGTATAAGTTTGAACAGGAAGCAAAAGACAATCTGAACTTCCACCCTCAGCTTGTTGCGTTGAAGAGCCATCAAATGACCAATCGGGTACAGTAGTTTCACTAGTTGCTTTTACTTTACTCCTCATAAATGGTTCAGGCTTATAACCATCTAACCATATGTATTCGTATGTTTTAATATCTGACATTTATATTTCCCTTTCTTAACAAATTTTACAATGCATCAGAACCAGTCTCTCCAGTTCTTATTCTTAAGACTGTATCTATTGTTGACACAAAGATTTTACCATCACCAATTCTATTGGTATTGGCTGAAGCCCTTATTGCCTCAACAGCTGTATCAACTAAGTCATCTTGTAAAATTATTTCTAATTTTATTTTTGGAAGGAAATCTCCATATTCAACACCAGTATTGACCTCAGTAAACCCTCGCTGCCTACCTAATCCCTTTGCTTCAGTCATAGTAATCCCTCTTACGCCAACTTTCTCCAGGGCTTCCTTTACCTCATCTATTTTAAAAGGTTTTATTACAGCTTCTATTTTCTTCATTAAGTTAACTTTAAATAGTGTTTTTATTTGTTTAATTTCCTGAAGGAAACTAAAATTAATGCTAGATTATATACATAATGATCATATGCCAAAATGACAATGATCGAGAAATGTAATTAAAAAATATTATAAAAATATTCATGCAATTCATAAGTTTATATAAACATCTTAAAGTATGACGGAATATATTCTTACTAGCAAAGAAATGTCAATTGCGGATGATCTAACAATAAAGAGTGGAATTAGTAGTAAGAAACTAATGTTACAAGCTGGTACAAGTGTTTTTAAAAATCTACCAACAAATGGGAATGCAAAAGCTCTTGTTGTTTGTGGTCCAGGAAATAACGGTGGTGATGGATATGTAATTGCTAAGCTTTTAAGCAATGCAGGCAAAAAGGTAGATGTTTTATCATTTGATGATGGTAAAAAATTATCCAATGATAATCAGTTCTATAAAGACAAGTTGGACGATAATTTATTCATTCAACACCCAGCTGATCTTTCTCAGTATGATTATGTTGTTGACGGAATTTTTGGTACCGGATTATCAAGAAAACTTCCAAAAAATATAATTGATTTCATAAATAAGATTAACATGTCAAAGTTAGATGTTTATGCAATTGATGTGCCTACAGGGATAAATAGTGACACTTCTGAAATTTATGGAGAATGTTTTAAATGTAAAAAAACTATTACATTTTTTAATAAAAAAATATGTCACTTTTTGCATCCAGGTAAAGAATATTGTGGGAGCGTAGTAGTTGAAGATATCGGAATAAAAGAAAATGTATTAAAAAAAATCATGCCTAAAATAAAAAAAAATGAACCGTCTATATGGATTGATCAATTTCCCTTTCCTATATCAAGTGACCATAAGTATTCAAGAGGAATGCTAGTTATTAATACTGGTCCAAAATATCAAACTGGAGCAGCTCGATTAGCTGGTCGGTCCGCTTTGAGAGTCGGTGCAGGAGCGGTAACTATGGTCTGTGATGAAGAAACAGCAGAAATATTAGAACCGCAAATCTCAGTAGAATTATTATCTGTAATAAAAGAAAAAAATGATTTTCAAAAGCTCCTTAAAGATAAAAGGGTCTCAAGTGCCCTTATAGGGCCTGGAAATGGCGTGAATGACGAAACAAAAGCTAGAACTTTAATGGCATTAGCCTTTGTTGATAACTGTGTAATAGATGCTGATGCAATTACGTGCTTTGAAAATAATCCAACTGAGCTTTTTATTGATACCTATCCGCATACAATATTAACACCTCATGAGGGAGAATTTAAAAGATTATTTGGTGAAGATATCGCATCAATGAACGATAAGGTTCTTAGATGTATTGAAGCAGCAAAGTTAGCTGGAAGTATAGTTTTACTAAAAGGTGCTGATACAGTTATAGCTAGCCCTAACGGTAATGTTGTAATAAATTCTAGCGAAGCTCCTTATTTAGCAACAGCAGGATCAGGCGATGTTCTTGCCGGAATCATTGCATCTCTAGTAGGAGAAAACAAAATGAAGGCTTTTGACGCGGCTTGTGCCGGTGCATATATTCATTCAAAACTTGGGGAAATGCTAGGTCCAGGACTAATTGCTGAGGATCTTATTGACAACATTCCCTTGATGATTAAAAAACTCCACCTGTATGCCAAAAACAGTAATTAAAATAATTATAACCTTAGTATCTTTTATATTTCTGCATGTTGGTTCACTTTATGCAGAGGTTTTGTATACCTTTAAAGTACAAAATACAGAATTTATCGGTTCAGTAGAAAAAGAAAAAGGAGAAAAAAAAACAATCTCGTTTGTAGGAATTCCTTTTGCAAAGCCACCCGTTGATGATCTAAGATGGAAAGCCCCAAGAGAATTAGATCAACTCCCTAATATTTTTAAAGCTACAACATTGCCTAATCGATGTATGCAAGTAAGTAATTTTTATGATGAGATGGACGGCATCGAAGGAGGTTCAATAGTTGGTTCAGAGGACTGTCTTTATTTGAATATTTACCTTTCGGAAAAAGCATACAACAGTAAAGAGAAATTACCTGTCATGTTTTGGATACATGGAGGAGGAAATACATGGGGTTATTCAGCTTCAAACTTATTCACCTCTGGCGATTTTGTAATGGAAAATGATGTAATCTTAGTTACTACAAATTATAGACTAGGACCTTTTGGATGGTTTGCTTACAGCGATATAAATAAAAATTCAGACAATCAATTAGATCAAAGTGCAAATTTTGGAACTCTCGATATAATCAAGTCACTTGAGTGGGTTAATGAAAATATTTCAGATTTTAATGGTGATCCAAATAACATAACAATCTTTGGAGAGTCAGCAGGAGCAAGAAATGTAATTTCACTTATGACATCGCCCTTAAGTAAAAACTTATTTCAAAGAGGAATTTCTCAAAGTGGCTATCTTGGCTCGGACTCACTAGAGTATGCAGAGAATAATGATAGAGCGGGTTCAAAAAGTTTATTAAGACACTTAATTAAATCAAAGAACGCTTCAATATCAGATGAGGAAATTTTAAATTTTATGGATAATCAAATGTTATCTATTGATCTTTTAAGATCTGCAGATGCAAATGATATTATTTCATATTATAGACCAAGGCCTGATGCAGCAGGATTAATAGATGTTCCAAATGTAATTCCTGATGGTGTAGTAATTCCTAACAAGGGAATTTACGGTGCATATAGAGATGGAGAAATGCACGACAAGCCCATGATATTTGGTTCAACTCGAGATGAAGATAAGCTTTTTATGTTTATGAATGATAAATTCGTTAATCGACCATTATCTTTTCTAAGTCCTATTTCAGAATACCTAGATTTATATGTTAAGCCTAAAGATCCTAAATATTATGATATATATGCAAGATATATGGCAGAGTCATGGAAATATGGAGCTGTAGATCTACCATCAGACTTTACGTCTAATTACAAAAAATCAAACGTATACGCTTATCGATTTGATTGGGATGAACAAAATGTCTATCTAGGTGTAGATCTACCCAATCTACTAGGGGCTGCACATGCAATGGAGTTAGCGTTTATTTTTAAATCAGCTGGTATATTAGGCGAGAGCTCTGATGCGATTAACGATATAATGTATAATGAAAATAATAGGCCCACTGATTTAGAGCTTTCTACAAAAATGGGACAGTATTGGGTAAATTTTGCGTACGATGGGAATCCAAATAGTGTACCATATAATATGTCTACTGAGTGGAAACCATGGGATAAATTAAATAACAATGAAAGATTCATTGTATTTGATTCTGTTAACGACAAGGGAATTTCAATGTTTAATAATACTTTATCAGCTAATTCTATACTGCAAGGAATATCAAGTGAGAGCATAACCGTTGATCAAAAATGCTACATTATTGATAGAATGTTCAATAGAACCACTTTAACTGATGAAGAAGTTGATGAGATCTATAGAACCTTTATGGGCGGTAAATGCACTAGAGCTTAAATCTTAGTTAGTCCCACTTTATAGTTGTCTACAGTAGCTATTTCTTGAATACCATCAATGTGCATTTTGAATTTTTTATATTCTTTTTTTTCTTTAACTATCTTTCGAGCACCTTTTTCATCTTTAGCACAAACAAAAATATTGGTATGACCCTCGTAAAAACCATCTGAAATATTAGGATCATAAAAACCAGTATGGACTTGAAATAATTTCATATTATTTAATTATTAGATCATGAAAAAAGAAAACTTACCATCTAAAATATGTCCTGTATGCAATAGACCTTTCAACTGGAGAAAAAAATGGAGATTGAACTGGGATCGAGTTGTGTACTGTTCAAAAAAATGTGCAGGAATTAAGAAAGACTAAACAATATTTATTTTTTTACCTTTATAGAAAGAATTTATATTTTCTATTAATTGATTAATTGCATCTTGAAGTGTTTCTTGTGATGCCCATGCAGTATGAGGTGTCCAAATAAAATTAGATTTATTTAAAATGCTATAGTAAGCGTGTGATGGGTTAGGAGGCTCAGTAGTTGTTACGTCTATTCCTGCACCTGCAATGATCTTTCGTTTTAATGCTTTTGTTAAATCCACCTCATTAATAATGCCGCCTCTAGCAGTATTTATTAAAATCAAGTTATGCTTCATTAATTTAAGTTCTTTAATTGTAATTAGGTTCTCTGTATTACGATTTAATGGACAATGTATTGAAATATAATCAAGCGATGAAATAAATTTTTTAAATTCAATTCCTTTGTATTTTCTAACTGAAAAAAATTTAACTTTCATTCCAAAAGCTTTTGCTAATTTACCAACTTTTATACCTATAGATCCTTTGCCAATAATTCCTAATGTCTTACCGTTCAGGTCATTTATTTCTCTACTTAGCAATGCAAATACTTTTCTCTTTTGCCAAATTTTTTTATTAATATCCCTTTCTAGGCCCTTAATGTTTTTAGACAAAGCAAGCATAAGCGTTAAAACATGTTCAGCTACAGACACAGAGGCATAATTGCGTAGGTTGCAAACCGAAATATTGTGCGCCTTACAATAATCTAAGTCTATTATATTTGTCCCAGTTGCGGTTATGGCAATCAGCTCCAAATCTTTTGCTGATTTTAAGTTAGATTTGTTTAGTTCTATTTTGTTTGTAACAACTATATTCGCTTTATTAATCCTTTCTTTAACTTCTGCTTTTTTTGTAAATTTATAGTTCTTCCAAGTATGATTAAAACTAAGTTTGGGAAATAAGATATTTGATGGGAATGTTGAACTATCTAGAAATACGATATTTTTCTTCATAATTATTCAGCAAAACTATAGCATCAAATTTGAATATTTTACTGTAAACATCTAAAAATAGTCTATTTAGCATTTTCTATTAATCGCGGATATGCGGGAATTGGAAGTCACGCTGTTTTTTGGTACCAGTGAGGGTTTACAGCACAAACTAATTTATTTCAATCAGTTATAATTACTTTTTAATAATATTTACTCTGTTTACTGACACTTCATGATTAAATAATCACAATTCATAGTGCATGAATATATGATTTAAGTTAATATTTTTCTAAGTATATTAATAAATAAAGTAATAAATTTATGTTAACAGCCTTTGTAACTCTTGTAATAGCATTATTCATATTACTGACGCTTTATCTTGGAATAAAGATTGTACGACAATCAGAGGTATTAGTAATTGAGAAACTAGGTAAGTACTCAAGAACACTGAATGCTGGATTATCTATTATCATACCATACATAGAACGTGTTGCTCACAGAGTTAGTATTCTAGAAAGACAATTGGATAAGCAAGAAATTTCTGTAATTACTAGAGACAATGTAGAAGTTCGTTTAGAAACAATTGTATTCTATAGAGTTACTGATGCTGCTAATTCAGTTTATAGGATCAGAAATATTGACGACGCACTAAAGAATGCCTCCTCGTCAATTGTTAGATCTGCTGCGGGGAAATTAGAGCTCGATGAGCTTCAATCAAGCAGGGATGCTATGAACGAAGAAATTGCAACAAATCTTGGAAGAGCTGCTGAAGTTTGGGGTATAGAGATTACACGAACAGAAATTACTGATGTTATCATTGACGATGAGACAAAAGAAGCTCAAAGACAACAGTTAAATGCTGAAAGAACCAAGCGTGCAACTATCGCAACTGCAGAAGGAGACAAAGTTTCAATTCAGTTGAAAGCAGACGCAGATCTCTATGAAGCATCAAAACAGGCTGATGCTGTTAAGATTAAAGCTGATGCTGATGCTTATGCAGTTAGAGTAAAAGCCGAAGCAGACGCTGAACAAACCAATCTACTCGCTAAAGCAATTGCAAACGATGGAAAAGTTGCGGTTGATTTTGAAATAGCTAAGAGACAAGTAAAAGCAGTTGGCGAACTTGCTTCATCAAATAATACAAAAACTTTAATATTACCATCTGAAATGACTGAGGTATTTAGCTCTGCATACGCTTTTTTAGAAAATCTTCCCAAAAAAGAAAAGTAGCAGTATAAAGATTAAGATTATGGATCAATGGTTATATTATTATCAAGTTTGGCTAATAATCTCTGTTGTTTTTTTATTGTTAGAGCTAACTGACGGATCGTTAATTGTTTTCTTGCCTATCGGCATTGGAGCTTCTCTGATGTCATTATTTATTTTATTTACTGATAATACATCAATTATCCAATGGTATTTATTATTTTTAATTTGGGCATTAATTAGTGCACTTTGTTCTTTTATTTTGTCTAA
This sequence comes from Pelagibacteraceae bacterium AG-333-C14, assembly GCA_003282485.1. GTDB lineage: Bacteria > Pseudomonadota > Alphaproteobacteria > Pelagibacterales > AG-422-B15 > CACNXQ01. The sequence goes on along the minus strand of QBZD01000010.1, from coordinate 1,908 downwards.
ATTCTGGAAAAGTGGAGTTAAAAATAAAGATATTAACAATTATTAACTTTAATTATTTTCCTGACAATATGCGGATAATACATAAAGAAAATCTCCTTAAACCAAAACCTTAGCTAGATAAAAAAATAGATGTAAACTGTTGAGAAATAGTCTATTTTGCATTTTCTATTAATCGCGGATATGGTGGAATTGGTAGACACGCTGGTTTTAGGTACCAGTGAGGCAACTCATGGGGGTTCGAGTCCCTCTATCCGCACCATAAAAAGAATATGAATTATAAAGAAACATTAAATAAAGGACTTAAAAGAGGCTACGAATTCACTGTTGCTGCAGACGTTTATAATAAAAGTCTCGATGCCAAAATTGAAGAGATAAAAAAAACTATAAAAGTCGATGGATTTAGGCCAGGTAAAGTTCCAAACAATATTATCATGCAAAAGCATGGCGAAGCTATCAATGCAGAAGTGCTTAATGCTGTAGTTAATGAAAATGTTTCAAAAATCATTCAAGAAAATAAACATAGACCTGTATCACAACCAAAAGTGGATTTTAAAAATGAAAAAGACAATAAGCCGAATGAAGATAAAGTTTTCAAAATAGAGTTTGAACTATTTCCTGAAATTGAAATTGCTAAATTTGATAAGATTGAAATTGAATCTACCAGTGTAAAACTCGAAAAAAAAGAAATTGATAAGCGAATAGAAATGATTGCTAAGTCTCAAAGAACTTATAAAGAAAAACCTGACGATTATAAGTCAAAAAAAGATGACTCTATTCTACTTGACTACGAAGGCACTATTGATGGAAAAAATTTTGACGGTGGCAAGGCAGAGAACCAAACAATAGTATTGGGGTCAGGTAGATACATTAAGGATCTTGAAGATGGGCTAGTTGGTTGTAAAAAAGGTGATAAGAAAAATGTTAAAGTTAAATTTCCTGCCGACTATAATGCAAAAGAGCTTCAGAATGCTGATGCTGTATTTCAGTGTGAAATTAAAAAAGTAAGTTCACCAGAAGAGTCTAAAGTCAACGATGAATTGGCCAAATCAATGGGAGCCGAAAATTTAAAGGATTTAAAATCCAAGGTAGAAACTCAGATGAAAACTGAGTACAGCGACCTAACTAAAAACTTAGATAAGAAAAACTTATTTGAGAAACTACAAAAAATTCATGATTTTGAATTGCCACAAGATTTGATAGATGCTGAATTCAACAATTTATCTGCCAATTATCTTCAGTCTCAAAACCCTTCTTCGATTGACCATCAAAATGAAATAAAGGACCATAAGCTTTCTGCAGAAAATGAAAAAAAATTTAAGGAAGATGCAAAAAATAGGATTGAAATGGGGTTAATTTTACAGGAAATAGGTAAAGTAAATAAAATATCTGTTACACCTGAAGAAATGAATAAAGCTTTATTTGAGTATGCGAGTAACTTTAAAGGACAAGAGCAAAAAGTCATTGATTATTATAGGGGCAATCAAGAAGCTTCAATGCAACTACAGGCTCCTTTATACGAGAACAAAATTGTAGACTTTATTTTATCAAAGGTTAAATTGAAAAAGAAAGAAGTTGACGTTGATTCGTTCATTAAGATTTACAATAAAGTTAATGAAGTAGCAAAACCGGCTACCAAAAAGAAGGCTGCTAAAAAGAAAATAGTTAAGAAAAAAACTAAACAATAAAATGGATAGTAATAAAATATTTAATCAGCTTGTTCCTATGGTTGTAGAGCAAACTGGTAGAGGTGAAAGAGCTTTTGACATCTACTCTAGGCTTCTCAAAGAGAGAATTATATTTTTAGTTGGTCCAGGTAATGTTGGTATGGCATCATTAGTTTCTGCTCAACTATTATTTTTAGAGTCAGAAAATCCTGAGAAAGAAATATCTTTATACATAAATTCACCT
>QBZD01000009.1 GCA_003282485.1 Pelagibacteraceae bacterium AG-333-C14 | reverse complement strand
GGTCACATGATTTTTCCATATCTACTAAATTATATGGATCAGGTAAACTTTCTTTAAGAGATGGATTTATATAACTTGGTATGTCTTGTTCCGATATATTTCTAATATTTAATAACTTTGAAACTAATCTACTCAATCCATATTTTTGTGAAATAAAATCTATTTGACGATCGCTATATTCTTTTAGTTTCCAGTTTTTATTTGTTAATGATTGTATATCGACACTAAATTCATTATCAGACATCTATCAACTAATATCGTGATATGTTTCTATGTATTGTGACGAAGATTCACCCGTTCTTAGTACTAAAGAATGAGTTACATATTTATTTTGATTTGTTCTTACTCCTCTTACCATTGTTCCTTCGGTTACACCTGTTGCTGAAAAAATAATATCCCCATGAGCCAGCTCATCAAGCGAGTATTTTTTATTTAAGTCTTTTATACCTATTTTTTCAGCTCTGATTTTTTCATCTTCATTGTTTATTACAAGTCTTGTTTGCATTTGACCACCAATACATTGCAATGCAGCAGCTGCAAGTACACCTTCAGGAGCTCCTCCTACACCCATATAAATATCTACAGAACTATGTTCCTGAGTAGTCATAATAATGCCAGCCACATCTCCATCGGGGATTAAAACTATTTTTGCCCCAATTGACCTAAGATCTTCGATAATACTATCATGACGAGATCTTTCTAAGACACATGCTGTAACTTCATTTATTGGAACTTTTTTGGCATCAGCAATATTCTGCATATTCTCTTTAGTAGTAGCGTCTAAATCAATAATCCCATCTGGAAGATCCCCACCAACCGCAATTTTATTCATATAGGTATCAGGCGCGTATAAAAGTCCGCCCCTTTGAGCAGCTGCAATTACAGACAAAGAATTAGGCATGCCTTTTGCAGTAATTGTAGTTCCTTCAAGAGGATCTAAAGCTATATCAACTTCATGATTCCTTCCTGTACCAACTTCTTCTCCTATATATAACATGGGAGCTTCATCTCTTTCGCCCTCACCGATCACTATTCTTCCCTTAAAATCAATTTGATTTAATGCAGTTCTCATTGCATCCACGGCTTTTTGATCTGCCGCTTTTTCATCTCCAAGACCAATTAGCATAGACGAAGCAATCGCTGCTTTTTCAGTTGCCGCAACTATTCCTGATGCATATTGTGTTGATATAATGGTCATAACGAATCTTCGATTCTGATGAATTTAGCAGATGCTGCCACTTCTGGTAATCTTTTAATTTGATTTAAAGCAACTTTCAGAGATGATTCCTTAACTTTGTGTGTAATTAAAATTATTTCCGCATATTTTGTCTTTTTAGACGGTTTTTGGATTATGCTTTTAATAGATATACCTTTCTTAGATAAAGCTCTTGAAATTTTTGCCATAACACCTGCACGATCCTTGCCCATAATTCTTACGTAATATGGAAATGATAGATTTTCAATTTTTTGAAAAATAAGTTTTTTCTTTGCGTCAACTGGTGAGCCTAATGGTAAATTAATTGTACCTTTTACTATTTCCATTAAATCAGACATGACCGATGCTCCTGTTGGACCTGCGCCCGCTCCTGGCCCTTGAAACATGTTTTTACCGATAACATTATCCTCAACGATTACTGCATTTAATTCGTTATCTACTTTAGCTATATCTGATGCTTGTTTAACAAAACATGGGTGAACTCTTTGTTCAACTTTGTTGTTAACCTTTGAACTGACTGCGAGTAATTTGATTACATAGCCAAACTCACTAGCATATTTAAAATCGTTGGTATCAATTTTTGAAATGCCCTCAATATATGTTGAACTAAAACTTATTGGCACATCAAATGCCAAACATGATAATAGAGTAATTTTATGCGCTGCATCTATCCCTTCAATATCAAAGGTAGGGTCAAGTTCAGCAAACCCTTTCTGTTGTGCATCGCTAAGTACATCTTTAAAGTCTCCAAGATTCCTATCCATCTTTGTCAAAATATAATTACAAGTACCGTTAAGTATTCCATATATTTTCTTAATTTTATTGAAGCGTAAATTTTCTCTTACTGCTTTAACAATCGGAATTCCCCCAGCAATAGCAGCCTCATAATTTAGTGATACATTATTTTTTTCTGCGATCTTGGCTAATTCATTACCATGTAGTGCCATAAGTGCTTTGTTAGCAGTAATGACGTGCTTTTTATTTTTTAGAGATTTCTTTACTAAATTATAAGCAATTCCTTTAGAGCCACCAATTAATTCAACAACAACGTCAATGGAGTCATCATCTGCAAGACTCAATGTATTTGAGGTCAAAGGTAATTGTTTAATAGGAAGATCTCTCTTCTTTTTAAGACTTTTAACGGCAATTTTAACAACCCTTATATTAGCTGATTTTTTTGCTGTAGTTTTTAAGCCTTTTAGTTGCTTCAAAAAACCTGTTCCAACAGTTCCTAATCCTGCTATTCCTATACCCAAAACTTTATTCATTAATTACGACCTTTTCAGGAACGCTCTCAATATCAGGTTTATCACTTGTGATATCATCGCCCATATCAATGTCAGAAATATCTGGATTTATGAAGTATTCGTAAAAAGAGAAATTTTCAATTTTTGAACAGCTAATAAAAAGAAAAGATGAAAATAAAAATATAACTAACAAATTAATTTTTTTCACATTAATATCCCTTCATCTTCACCAAAATCATTCATTACGTTAAAATTTTGTATCGCTTGTCCAGCCGCCCCTTTTAAGAGATTATCTAAAGCGCTGACTATACAAATTTTATTTTCTTTATAGCCTTTTTTTAAACCAATTACTAAATTATTTGTACCAACTACATCTTTAGTTTTAGGAATGTCACCAATCGGAAGTACTTCAATGAATTTCTCTTCTTCAAACCTTTCAACTAAAATTTCATGAAGTTCATTTAATGTATTATTATTAAGGTCTACATAAATATTACTTAAGATACCTCTTTCAACTGGAATTAGATTCGCAGCAAAAAAAACTTCAACTTTATTTTTAGTATTTTTTGATAATTCCTGATTTATTTCAGCTATATGTTTATGGTCACCAACGCCATATGTTGCAATATTTTCATTTACTTCTTCAATGAGCTCATGCTTAGGCTTTGTTTTTCCTGCACCAGAATATCCAGATTTTGCATCTATAATAATATCATCTTGCTCAATTGCATCCTTTGAAACCAATTCTATTAATGGAACTAATACACTTGTTGCATAACAGCCTGGATTAGCAACATGTTTACTCTTTTTTATACTCTCTCTATTAAATTCTGTGAGGCCAAATTGAAAATTTTCATTCAATTCAAAACTTTCATGATCAAAATTGTACCAATTTTTATATCCTTTTTTTTCATCCAGTCTGAAGTCAATTGAAAGGTCGATAATTCTTATATTTTTGTCTAGATTATGAATCAATTTATGCATCTGCATATTTGGTAAACAATTGAAAATAAAATCAACATTTTCAAAGTCTATATTTTCAATTGCTTGATATCTAAGTGATTGCTCTAATTCTTTATCATCAACCAATTTTCCAGCTGATTTATTAGCAGACAAGGCTGATAGATTTATATTTGGATGAGCTTTACACATATTATAAAGTTCATAACCAACAAATCCACTAGCACCTAATATTACTACATTTTTCATTTAACAAATTTAAAATTATTAATTGATAGACTTTATGAAATTAAGCTTAAGACTTCGAAACTATCTTTTAGAAAATTGAAATCTTCTTCGAGCTTTTCGTCTACCGTATTTTTTTCTTTCAACGATTCTTGAGTCTCGTGTCAGAAGACCTTCGGTCTTTAATGCTGGCCTCAAGTTTGGATCAAAAAGTGTAAGAGCTTTTGAAATCCCATGCCTAACAGCTCCAGCTTGTCCTGACAGACCTCCACCACTAACAGTTACAGTCGTATCTACTGCAAGCTTTTTATCAGTTAATACTAATGGTTGATTAACTAGCATACTCAGAACTGGTCTTAAAAAATATTTATTCAGCTCTTTTCCGTTTATAATTATTTTACCTGATCCTGACTTGATCCAAACTCTTGCTACAGCATTTTTTCTTTTACCAGTAGCATAAGATCGCCCTAGCTTATCAATAACTGGTTGAACCTCGGTAGTTTCACTTTCAAGTATAGTTTCAGTATTTGCAGTATCACTCATTACTATATTAACTCTTTTATATTTAATGCTTTAGGATTTTGAGCTTCATGTGGATGATTGCTTCCAACATAAACCTTCATATTTGATAACTGTTTACGACCTAAAGGACCTGAGGGTATCATTCTTTTAACTGCAAGTCGTACTAGTTTGTCAGGGTTCTTTCCCTCGAGAACTTTTTTTGCGGTAATAGATTTAATACCTCCTGGATAGCCTGTATGACGATAATAGACTTTATCTTCAAGCTTATTTCCTGTTAGTTTAACTTTTTCAGCATTAACTATTACAACGTTATCTCCACAATCAGCATGAGGCGTATAGGTTGGCTTATGTTTACCTCTTAAGATTTTAGATACTGCAGATGCCAGTCTACCTAAGACAATGTTTTCGGCGTCAACAATCATCCAATTTTTTCTAATATTTTCCTTAGCTAGAGACTTTGTTTGTTTTAATATTTTTGATGTAGTCATATGCGATGTTAATAATAATAACTTGTTTATTTGTCAATCTTTATATATTTCATCAATTGAATCAATATTTTAACGAATGGTACTATAGTACTTTATATATAAGTTTACATAATCTTTAAACCGGTATTAAATTTTATGTCGATATGGTTGCAGTTTGTAAGCTTTTACAGCAACTATTGTCGATCAAAAAAATTAATAGGGGAATAATAAAGAAATGGCTAAAAACAAATTTGTACCAGCTGACTCAGTAAATCCTGAGACTATAGCTTTACATGGCGGTGACTACAGAAGTGATCCATCCACAACATCTGTAGCGGTGCCCATATATCAAACAACTTCATATCAATTTCATAATACTGAGCATGCGGCCAACTTATTTGGCGCCAAAGACTTTGGAAATATTTATACAAGAATTATGAACCCAACTGTAGATGTTCTTGAAAAAAGAGTTGCTGCAATGGAAGGTGGTGTTGGCGCTCTTTGTGTGAGTTCAGGACAATCTGCTTCTATGCTAAGTATTCAAAACTTGGTGAAAGCTGGTGATAATATTGTTAGTTCCACTGATTTATACGGAGGTACGTGGAATTTATTTGCTAATACAATGAAAGATCTTGGAATTGAAGTTAGGTTTGCTGATCCAAAAGATCCCGAGAGTTTTAGAAAATTAACGGATGATAATACTAGGGCATACTATGCTGAGACTCTTCCAAATCCAAAGTTAAAGGTATTTCCAATTCGTGAAGTTGCAGATATAGGAGACGAATATAATATACCATTGATCGTTGATAACACTGCGGCACCAGTAATATGTAAGCCAATAGAACACGGAGCTACAATTGTTGTTCACTCATTAACTAAATTTATCGGCGGGCATGGTACGACGATTGGAGGTATTATTGTTGATAGTGGTAAGTTTGATTGGGGAAAAGATCCTAAAAGACAACCTAATCTAAATGATCCGGATCCGAGTTATCATGGAATGGTTTGGACAGAATTTGCAAAAGCTGTGGGCCCAATTGCCTATATAGTTAGAGCAAGATTTGTTGGCTTAAGAGATATAGGTGCAGCTTTGAGTCCTCAAAGTGCCTTTAATATCATACAAGGCCTCGAAACGGTTTCACTGAGAATGGAAAAACACTGCTCTAATGCTGCTAAGGTTGCTGAGTACCTCTCAAGTCACAATAAGGTCTCTAGAGTTATTTACGCTGGGCTTGACGAAGGTGAAGCAGGTGAAAGAGCAAACAAATATCTAAAAGGGGGCCATGGTGCACTTTGTGGTATTGAACTTAAAGGAGGCAAGGCTAGTGGTGAAAAATTTATTAATAATTTAAATATGTTTTATCATGTAGCAAATATAGGAGATGCGAGAAGTCTAGCTATTCATCCTGCATCGACTACCCACTCGCAGCTATCTGATGAGGAAATGGAGTCAGCAGGTGTTACCCCTAGTTATGTGAGATTATCCATAGGCATAGAGCACATCGATGATATCATTGAAGACTTAAAAAATGCATTAGATGCAGCTTAATCATTCATAGGTCACCTTAGTACATTTACTGGGGTGACCTCAAACTCAATTGATACATAAAAAGAGATAGCAAGAACACAAGTATTGAGTTGCCTTGGTGTAATAAGGCTAAATGCCATGGAATGTTCAAGTAGGTCATGGAAACGCCCAAAATTATTTGTAAAATAAACGTAATATTAAAAAAAATAATTACAGGATAATAGCTATTTATTCTTCTATTCATAATTATTGAGTAGTTCAAATATAATAATAAAAACAAAATAATCATGGCAAAAGTTCTATGAATAAAAATAATGTACTCACCATTTTCAAAGAAATTTATTATCCATCTCATTTGCGTGTTTTCAATAAAGGGAAGTATATTCCCATTGTAAAGTGGCCATGTATTATATAGAAGCCCTGAATGAGTACCTGAAACAAAGGCACCATAGGATATTTGAAAGCAAATAAATATAAAAAGTATAATTAATAAACTTTTGTATTTCGTAATGAAGATTGAATTATTATTTATTAATTTATTATCTAATAAATACGAGACTAAAGTATAGAATGTTAAACCAAGAATAATAAATGCCATTGTTAAATGAAGTGCTAAACGATATTGGCTTACATCAACCCTTTCTGATAAGCCACTTTTTACCATGTACCAGCCTATAATCGCCTGGGCAAATAAAAGAACACCAATAACAATGACATTATTATAATATTTTTTTTCAATTTTTTTATAAAGCAAAAGAAAGCAAAGAGGAATTAAGTAAGCAGCGCCTATAAGTCTAGCAAAAGCTCTATGAAACCACTCCCAGAAATAAATGACCTTAAACTCTTGCAAAGTCATTGAGCTATTTACTAACATGAATTCATCTATTAATTTGTATTTATCAAACTCTATTTCCCAGGCAGCCTCAGATAGAGGATAGAGGATACCAGAAACTGGCAACCATTCTGTAATTGAAAGCCCAGAGTCTGAGATTCTTGTGTAACCACCAATTAAAATTATCGCACAAATTAAGGCCATTAAAGATAACAACCAAATTGAAAATGTATTGATTTTACTGTTCATATTAATTACATATTTGGCATGACTAAATTAAAAAAAGCAATAAGTGTTGTTATATTTATAATTGCAATCACGATATATTGCTTATTAGTTATGGTTATTTTAGCTAAAATCAACTTTAATCATTGGCTAATTGAATTTATTGTATATTTTCTATTGGGAATTCTCTGGGTATTTCCATCAATGTATATACTCAAACCATTTAAAAAAAAATGAAAACCAAAAAAAACAATACTCCACAAATGAAGCTTATAAGAAATAAAATAGATCTAATTGATAGTAAATTGCTGCCACTGATGGTTAAGAGATCACAATTAGTTGAAAAAGCATTAGAACTAAAAGAAAGACGTTCAGAAATAGTTGATCAGAAAAGAATACACGAAATAACGAAAAAAATTTCTCAAAAAACAAAAAAGCTTGGTGGCAATCCAAAACTATTAAGTAATATATGGTTATCAATAATTGATAATTTTATTAAATTTGAAAAAAGTAAATTTAAAAAATAGTTATTTACTGTGAGGTGGTAATTTTTTCTCTACAAACCATTCATGTTTTTTTGTTGCAGGATTATATTTTTTCATTCTTAATTTATCTTTTGCCTTCAGACCTGAGGTAGGCTTTTTAGCATAATAGTAAAATCTACTATCAGCTTTTTCTTCAGGAACAAGTCTTACTTTTACTGTTGATTTTTTTGCCATCTATTCACCTTGATCAATCTTTTTTCTTAAATCTACCAAGTTATTTAAAACTTTCATTAATTTTTTTCTTTTACCATCTCCTAAATTAGGATGGGATATGTCATTACTTTCGTCCTGATTAGTATTTATTTCATTGTCTGTAAAGGAATTATTTTCAACTTCATTTCGTAGTATCTTTTTTGTCCCAACTTCTTTTATTACTTTCTGAACTCCTCTTATCGTATATCCATCGTTATACAGTAAACTTTTAATACCTCGCAAAAGCCTTATATCTTCAGGCCTATAGTATCTTCTTCCGCCTCCTCTTTTAATTGGCTTAATTTGTATAAACTTTGTTTCCCAGAACCTGAGAACATGTTGTGGCAACGAAAGGTCTTTAGAAACTTCACTAATCGTACGAAAAGCTTCAGGTGATTTTGTATCCATTCAACAGCTACTCCGAAATATTTATTTTATTCTTTACGTTAACTTTTGATTTCAGCACATTTGAAGCTCTAAATGTTACTACGCTTCTTGCTGTAATAGGAACTTCCTCTCCAGTTTTTGGATTTCTTCCTATTCTTTCTTTTTTTTCTCTAACAATGAATGTTCCAAAGGAGGAGATTTTTACATCATCTCCTTTAATTAAACTCGATAAAATTTCACTAAAAACCGAATCAACTAGGTTTGCTGACTCATTTCTAGATAGACCAACGTTCTTAAATACAGCTTCACTTAACGTTGATCTAGTTGTGGTTTTATCCATATATAAAAATTATAATAATAATAATTACTTATAACAATATATTAATTCTTTTTTTTTCACTAATTCATCAATTTGTTATGCATTTCGGATACATAATCATGAATTTTTTTATTCATATTATTTTCTAATAGTGAATATATGATATCAGCTGCATAAGAAACACCTCTATACTCGGATTGACCGTGACATTTGACAGCTAAAGAATTAAGGCCCATCAGAATGCCGCAATTATGCACCCTTGGGTCTAATCTGTCTCTTACAGATTTCATCGCTAGAGAAGATAAAAAATAACCCATTTTAGATATAATTGAGCTCCTAAAGGCATCTTGAAGATGACTCTGAAAAAGTTTTGCTGTGCCCTCAGCAGTTTTTAATGAAATATTCCCTGTAAAACCATCTGTAACTACTACATTTGTTCTTCCAAAAGAAATATCGTTTCCTTCAACGTATCCGTAGTAATTTATCCCTAGATTTTTTGATATTTCTTTTAATTGATCTGAGGCTAACTTTATTTCCTCTTTGCCCTTATTATCTTCTTTGCCAACATTAAGCAAACCGATACTAGGATTGTCAATTTTAAATAATATAGAAGCTAGGCTTGCTCCAAGTATTGAGTTGTCAATTAAATAACGCGAGTCAAGCTTGGTGTTTGCACCCAAATCAAGAACAACCGACTCCCCTTTCATATTAGGCCAAATCGATGCTATTGCTGGCCTCTTAATACCTTTTAAAGTTTTTATATTTAATAAGGATAAAGACATTAGTGCGCCAGTATTGCCAAAAGATAATACTGCATCTGCAGTATTTTCTGTTACTGAATTTATCGCAAGAGACATACTTGAGTTTTTTTTTGATTTGAGAATATCTGAAGGCTTATCTTCCATTGCAATATAAGAATCACAATTAATAATTTCTGTTACCTCGATAAGCCTTTTATACTTTTCAATCTTCTTTTTTATGGCTCTCTCAGAACCGTACAATCGGAATTTATAATTTAAGTTGCGCAGCAGTGACTGATTTAGACCTTTTAAAATGTCATTTAATTTTGTCTCACTGCCTAACATATCAACAGATAGTGTGAAGACTTTGGTCACTTCTTAAGCGCCATATTTTATATCTATAAAATAAAAGTTATTTTTTAGATTCTTTGATTCTTCATTTTCAATAAAATGGTCAATATTTTTTGTCATATAATCAATAAAATAATTAATATTATGCTTTAGTGTTTGATCTCCCTTATAAATATTATTTAAGATTGTTTGCTGAAGCAATGATTTATCGCCATTAGTTTTATAAACATCAATTCCCCTGCTGTACTGAGCAATTCTTCCGTAAAAAGCTGTTATAAATACTTTCATTTTTTTATTTACTGCAATATCTCCAAAACCCATTTCCCTCAAATTATTTTCAAAGTCAGTAAACATAAAGTCAAAAAGTTCTTGGGAAATACTTGACTTTCCTTGTCTAAGGTTTTTATAATAATAAAATATAAGAAAAGCATGAAAGATTATTAAATCAAATCGTGTTTCAAAATTATCCTGCAATCTTAGGTTTAAATAGAAAAACTTTGACCTCGATATTTCAACAATATTCTGATAAATATTATGTACTTGTATATTTTTTCTTTTAAAAAACATAAGCAATGAAATTAGTTTTCTTCTTAATTAGTGTCTCTATCATAACATATAGTTGTTCTCCTATAAATAACCAACATGGCTATATATTGGAAGATATTGTTAGCTCTACAAATTCTCTATCACAATTCAATTTGAAAACTACAACAGAAAATGAAATCTTACAAACTCTTGGCTCACCCTCAATAATCATTGATGATATTAGCAATATTTGGATTTATTTAGTTGCTGTTAAGAAAGAGCATATCTTTGAGGACGATGAGCTAATGCATCAATATATTATGAGATATGAATTTGATAATAATGGAATCTTATTATCCAAAGAATTCTTTGATGAAGAAGACTTTACTGAAATTGCATTCTCTAAAGATAAAACAAAAGCATTTAGTGATAACTTTGGATTAGTAGACCAGATATATGAAACATTTACTAGAGGCCAATAGATTTATAAGGCTGCAAGTAAAAGTAAGGCGACTATATTAGTAATCTTTATCATAGGATTTACAGCTGGGCCCGCGGTATCTTTATAAGGATCCCCTACTGTGTCGCCGGTTACCGCCGCCTTGTGTGCCTCAGAGCCCTTACCGCCAAAATTTCCATCTTCAACAAACTTTTTTGCATTATCCCAGGCTCCACCACCTGCTGTCATTGAAATAGCAACAAAAATACCTGTCACAATAACTCCTAGCAACATAGCGCCAACACAGGAAACAGCTGCGTTTTGATCAGCAACTATAGATATAATAAAATAAAGTACTAATGGAGACAATACTGGTAACATTGAAGGAATTATCATTTCCTTGATAGCTGATTTGGTTAACATATCGACAGACCTTGAGTAATCCGGCTTTGCATCGCCAGTCATAATTCCTGGGTTATCTGAAAATTGTTTTCTTACTTCTTCAACAACAGCTCCGCCTGCTCTTCCTACTGCCATCATTCCCATAGAGGCAAATAAATAGGGCAGTAGTCCTCCTATCAAAAGTCCTACTACTACATATGGGTTTTCTAGACTAAAATCGGGAGTTATTTCTGGTATAAGCTTCAAGTCTTCAACATATGCTGCAAATAAAACTAAAGCACCTAGACCAGCTGATCCAATTGCATAACCTTTGGTAACAGCTTTTGTCGTATTGCCAACAGCATCTAATGCATCGGTTGTTTTTCTGACACTTTCATCTAGATTTGCCATTTCTGCAATTCCTCCAGCATTATCAGTTACAGGGCCATAAGCATCCAACGCAACTACCATTCCAGCAAGCGCAAGCATTGCTGTGACTGCAATTGCAATTCCAAATAAACCAGCAAGCTGAAAAGTTAATACTATACCTATAACAATTACTATAGCCGGCAAAGCCGTAGCTTCCATTGAAACTGCAAGTCCCTGAATAACATTTGTACCATGCCCAGTAGTTGATGCTTTGGCAACGCTTTGAACAGGTCGATAATTAGTTCCTGTATAATATTCAGTGATCCAGATTAATAAACCTGTTATAATAATTCCAATAAAAGCACATATGTAAAGCGACATACCTGTGAAGGAAGTTGTCCCAAAATTAAATTCTTTAGACATGTCTCCTAAAATTACTTGAGTTACAGGGTAAATAAAAATTAGAGATAGTATTGCTGAAGCAATAAAACCCTTATAGAGAGCTCCCATTATACTTTGTGAACGCCCAAGTCTTACAAAAAATGTTCCAATTATTGAAGCAACTAAGCAACTTCCACCAATTGCCATTGGATAAATTGTCATCATCTCGGCTACTGGACCAGTAAAGAATATTGTAGCCAAAACCATTGTTGCAACAATAGTTACTGCGTATGTTTCAAATAAGTCTGCAGCCATGCCAGCACAATCACCTACATTGTCACCAACATTATCTGCAATAACTGCCGGATTTCTTGGATCGTCTTCAGGTATACCCGCTTCAACCTTACCGACTAAATCAGCGCCTACATCAGCTCCTTTGGTAAATATGCCTCCACCTAGCCTTGCAAAGATTGATATTAATGAAGCACCAAAGCCTAAAGCAACTAACGCATGCTTTAGTGTCTCGTCAGAAACTGAATAAGATTCTAGAATTACATAGTAAACAGAAATGGATAGAAGCGCCAAGCCTGCAACTAACATGCCTGTCACTGCACCAGCCTTAAAAGCTACATTTAAGCCCTTTCCCAAACTCTCATTTGCAGCTTGAGCTGTTCTGACATTCGCTCTAACTGAAATAATCATTCCTATGTAGCCAGCCGCGCCAGATAAAATGGCACCAATTAAATAACCACCTATTACCCAAATATCTTGAAAAAATAGATATAAAAGGACACATATCACTAGGCCAACAATTGCAATTGTTGTGTACTGCCTATTTAAATATGCTTGAGCACCAACTTGAATGGCAGAAGAAATTTCTTGCATTTTTTCATTACCAGCATCTGATTTTAATACAGAGTTGCCTGCCCAAATTCCATAGATAATTGATAATATGCCAGAAAAAATTATTAAATTCATTATGCTCATAAATAACCCTTTGTAATTACAGTTGGGTGAAAATGCCAAAATTTACAGAGTTTTGCAATCTTTTATTTAAAGTTTAAGAATACTGCAGATTATCAAGGACTCCGTTTATTAAAGCCGTTTCATTATTTCCAAAAAAACGGTTAGCAATCAATAAATACTCAGAAATTACAATTTTCTTCGTCACATTATCAGAGAATAAAATCTCGTATATTGCCGACCTAAAAATTGAAATTAGCAACTTGTCCATATTATTGATTTTGACTTTCTTACTCGTTGACACTTTTAGTATCTTATTAATGTCATCTAAATTTTCCATAACCCCTTCATAAATTTTTTCTGCAAAGTTCAAATTCGAATTATTCATCTTTTTTTTATAATCAGATTGCTCAACTATATTTGCAAATATTTCTTTGATAGGTGTTTGACTTCTATTTTCATTAATTGACAATTCATAAAGAGCTTGGACAACTAATAGTCTTTGGAATGATTTTATATTAGACATTTATTTAATCTTGCAGCACCGCTATAGCCGCATCGACTGCCTCTTTTGCTCTATTAAGTTTTTTTGATGATCTCTCCTTTGCTTGCTTTATATTCCTGCAAGTAAGAATAGAGTTAGAAATTGGTAATTTACATTGAATTGAAAGTTCAAGTAATGTCTTAGTAATTGCATTTGCAATGAACTCATAATGGTCAGTTTTGCCCTTGATAATGCAACCTATTGCCACAACTGCATCATACTTTTGTTTATTTAATTTGATTGATATCTTTGTTGGAATTTCTAAGGACCCCTTTGTAAACGTGGTATCAAACTTATGTCCATTTTTTTCTAGATATTTTTGGGCACCTTTTAGTAAGTTTAGAGTTATTTCAGGATAAAAGTTTGAAGCGACCAAAAGAAATTTATATTTTTTCATTGTTTATAGTTCACTTAGTAATTTTGTCTCAATTATATCAATTCCGTAAGCCTCCAGACCAATGAATTTCCATTCTGTATTCGTGAGAAGTATCATTTCTTTTACACCTAACTCAGATAGAATTTGAGCGCCCATGCCATAAATTCTCAGTTCATCTTTATCGTTTTCAGATTTATTGCCACCAGAAGATGAATTAGTTATGAGTCTATTTATAATAGATTTGCCACTATCTCTAATTAAAACTAGTATTCCTCGTCCATGCTCTTGTATAACCTTTACGCTCTTATTCAATGAGGCATCATCGCTGCCATACTCACCAAATAGATTATCAAAATAATCAGTAACATGGACTCTAACCATTACTGGTTTTCCATTATCAATATTTCCCTTCGATAGTACTATTTGTTCAGTATTGTCAAACAAGGACTCATAAATTTTGATATCAAACTCATAATTGGATTTAATTTTTACTTTCGAGTCGTGAATCTTTTTTACAAACTTATCTTTTTCTCTTCGGTAAGCTATTAAATCAACAATTCGACCAATCTTAATATTATGATTTTTTGAAAATTCAATCAAATCTGGAATTCTAGCCATTGTCCCATCATCATTCATAATCTCACAGATTACACCAGCTGGTATATTTCCACTAAGCCTAGCTAAATCAACGGATGCCTCGGTATGACCTGCTCTCACCAATACTCCACCATCACGAGCTACTAGAGGAAATACATGACCCGGACTCATAATATCATCTTTAGTCATACTTTTATTTATTGCGGCTTGAATTGTAATAGCTCTATCTTGAGCAGAAATACCAGTTGTAACGCCTTCTTTTGCTTCTATCGAAACTGTAAATGCCGTTGAGTCTCTCATTTCGTTGTTTTGAGCCATTAATGGCAAATCCAATTGTTTAACTCTTTCTTCTGTCAAAGAAAGACATATTAGACCCCTTCCGTATTTTGCCATAAAGTTTACTGCTTTATCATCAGTTTTTTCTGCAGGAATTATTAGATCACCTTCATTCTCACGGTCTTCATCGTCGACCATAATCACCATCTTTCCAGCTCTTTGGTCTTCTATTATTTCCTCTACAGAAGATATAAATTCCTTATTCATTTTTTAAGTTTAATTACTGATTTCGCGTAACATATCTTGCTAACATATCAACTTCAAGGTTTATTCTGTCACCTATTTTCAATCCTTTTAGATTAGTGTTCAACCATGTGAAGGGAATAATGTTGAGAACAATAAAATTATTTGTGACTTTATTTACTGTTAATGAAATACCATTTAGAGAAACAGATCCTTTTTTTGCAATAAATTTTTTAATCTTCTTTGAAATTTCTAACTTTATCTCATGTGAGTCTCCTACTTTTTTTACGCTGATCAATTTTGAAGTATCATCAACATGACCAAATACAAAGTGACCGCTAATTTCGTCACCTATACGCAAGGATTTCTCAATATTTATTTCATCGCCTTTTTTAATTACATTGAAGTTTGAACAGTTGATTGTCTCTTGAGAAACATCAAATGAGAGCTGAGTGTATTTTTTTTTCTTTTTCTTACTTATCACTGTAAGACAAATACCATTACAACATACTGAGCTGCCTTTTTTTATATCTTTATATTTAAGATTTGTATCTAACACTAATCTGAAATCTTTTTTTTTCTCAAAATTAAGAACAAAACCTTTATTTTCAATAATTCCTGAAAACATTTAAATTATCCCTTTCTATATATGGTTAGAATATCATTTCCATAATTTTTACTTTCTAAAAGAACATAGTTCTTTGTAGATTCCATATTACTTACTCCTATATCTGACACGGCATCCATTCCATCTTTGCCAATTATTTTACTAGCTCTAAACCATTGGATCTCATCAACATAATTATTTTTTATCAATGAACCACTTAAATGTGAGCCTCCTTCAACAAGAATTCTCATATATCCAAGATTTGTAATTTTATTTAATATATCTTTTAAAGATAGTTCTGAGCCTTTTTTACTTACCTTTATATGCTTAATATTTTTATTGTTTAATTTCGATAATTTTTTTCCATCAGAGTAAAATACAAATACATTTCTTGAATGTTTAGTATATATTTTATAATTACTTGGTATATTCAGACTGCTATCAAGTATAAATAAATCTGGCGATAAACTTTCAAGTCCGCTTAGTCTGCAGTCTAATGAAGGATTATCCTCTATTATTGTTCCTTTCCCTACTAACATACAATCATTTTGTGCTCGCAACATATGACCATGTTGTCTTGAAACTGCATTTGTAATCCATTTACTTTTTTTTGATTTTGTAGCAATCTTTCCATCTGCGGTTGATGCGATTTTAAGTGTTATATAAGGTAGATTATTATTTAATGATTTAAAGAAGACTTTATTAATATGTCTTGTTTGATTGCCAAAATTTTTAACAATAACTTTTATTTTTCTTTTCCTAAGCTTTTTTATAGATTTGCCTTTAACCAATGCATTTTTATCGATTTCTGAAATAAATACTTTCGAAAATTTATATTTTATTATTTTATCAACGCAAGGCGGATTTCTTCCAACATGATAGCAAGGCTCTAGAGTTGTATATATAGATGCGCCTTCTAATTGTTTCTTATTTCTAACTTGATTAATCGCATGAACTTCGGCATGTGGAGAGCCATTTCTCTGAGTCCAGCCTCTGGCAATAATGGTTTTGTCTTTTACGATTATAGCCCCAACAGGTGGATTTGGGAAGGTAGAGCCAATCGCTCTATGAGCCATTCTTTCTGCCAGCTGCATATAGTCGACAATTTTCAATTAAATACCTATTCTTTATTTGATGAGATCACTCCAATAAACTCTTCAAAGTCTTTAGCTTCTCTGAAATTTTTATACACAGATGCAAACCTCACATACGCGACAGGATCTATACTTTGTAAGCCCTCCATAACAATTTCACCAACTACATCTGAAGCTATTTCAGCTTCACCTAGACTTTCAACTCTTCTAACTATTCCGCTAATCATGCGATCAACTCTTTCAGACTCTACTGGCCTTTTCCTTAAGGCAATTTGAACTGATCTCTCTAATTTATCTCTATCAAAAGGAACTTTTTTACCAGATTTTTTTATAACAGTTAATTCACGCAACTGTATTCTCTCAAATGTTGTAAATCTGGCTCCGCATGCAGAACAAAACCTTCTTCTTCTAATAGCAGAATTGTCCTCTGTAGACCTAGAGTCTTTTACTTGAGTATCTTCATTTCCACAAAATGGACATTTCATAAAAAAACCTAACTATAAATTGGAAACTCGCCACATAAATTAATTACTTTTTCTTTTACAGCATTTTCTACATTGCTATTATCAGTAGGATTACTTTTTAAGCCAACAAGTGTTTCTAGTATCAATTCTCCTACAAGCTTAAACTCGTTTTCCTTAAATCCTCTTGTTGTTGCAGCTGGGGTTCCAAGTCTGATACCTGATGTGATTTTAGGCGGCTTCGGGTCCTTAGGTATTCCATTTTTATTACATGTTATATTTGCTGCTTCCAAACTAGTTTGAGCGGAGTTGCCTGTTAAATCCATTGGAGTTAAATCTACTAAGATTAAATGAGTATCAGTTCCACCAGAAACAATCTTTAATCCTCCACTAACAAGGGTGTCACTTAATGTCTTAGCGTTTGTTATTACTTGTTTTATGTATTCCTTAAATTCTGGTTTCAATGCTTCTCCAAAAGCTACGGCTTTACCAGCAATCACATGCATTAATGGGCCACCTTGATAACCAGGAAATACTGCAGAATTAAATTTTTTACCTAGCTCTAAATTGTTTGACAAAATCATACCTCCTCTTGCCCCTCGAATAGTCTTATGAGTCGTAGAAGTTACTACATCAGCATATTCTAATGGATTTGGATACTCCTCAGCAGCAACCAGGCCTGAAAAGTGAGCCATGTCTACATGAAGAAATGCACCGACTTGATCACAGATCTCTCTAAATTTTTTAAAATCTATAATTCTTGAATAAGCACTTCCTCCGGCAATAATAATTTTTGGGTTGTGTTCTTTTGCTAACCTTTCAACTTCATCATAGTCAATTAACCCATTGTCTTCTAAGCCGTATTGTATAGCATTAAACCACTTACCAGACATAGACGGGGCAGAACCGTGAGTTAAATGTCCGCCAGCATCTAAGCTCATTCCAAGAATAGTATCACCTGGTTTAATTAGAGCTAGCATAACTGCTCCATTTGCCTGGGCACCCGAATGAGGCTGAACATTTGCATATTCACACTTGTATAATTTTTGAAGTCTTTTTATTGCAAGGTCTTCTGCAATATCAACGAATTCACACCCTCCATAGTATCGAGAACTAGCATAGCCTTCGGCATACTTATTTGTCATTATGGAACCTTGGGCTTCAAGAACAGCTTTAGAAACTATATTTTCAGAAGCAATCAATTCTATCTGATTTTGTTGCCTATCTAGCTCAAGGTTAATTGCCTTGTGAATTTCATTATCAATATCTTTAAGTGGTGAAGAAAAAAAGCTCATTTTGTATGTTATCCTATTTTGTTAATCCTAGTAATGTGACGACTTCCCTCAAATTCTGTATTAATAAATGTGTCGACACAATTAATAGCTGTACTTTCATCTATCACTCTTGCTCCTAAAGTCAAAATATTTGCATCATTATGGGCTCTTGCAAGTCTAGTTATTTCGTCATTGTAGCAAAGTGCCGCTCTAATTCCTGGTTTTTTATTAGCTGCCATTGACATTCCTTGGCCAGAACCACAAATCAATATACCCATATTCACAGTTTGGTTGGAAATGTCTGAAGCAACTTTCTCTGCAAAATCTGGATAGTCCACGGGTTCATTTTGTTCAGGCCCTCTATCGATAACTTCAATATTTTTTGTCTTTAGAAATTTAACTACTTTAACTTTCATATCATAACCGGCGTGATCTGAAGCTATAGATATAATTATATTTTCGTTCATGTTGATCAATATTAAACAAAATATACTAAATATTGTAAATAGAAATTGATAGACTTATCTCCATAATGACCTTTTTATAAGTACGTCCTTCAGTAATTGTGGACGATCTGTCATGATTCCATCCACTCCATAATCAATAAGTTGATTCATCTGACTTTCATCATTAATCGTCCAGGCATGTATTTTTTTCCCAAGGCTATGAGCGTGAGATACAAAAGACTTAGATACAATCTGAAAACCAAAATAAAACATTGGTATTTGCAAACAAGGAATATTGTTCTTAAAAAATGGCAACACACTATCTAAATAAAACATTATTGTTTCTTGCTTTGTCATTGATGTACATAATTGGTCACCACATGAATTTCTTAATAAATTAATTTTATTTGTACTAAATGATCCAATGCAAAAACGATCCAAGTTTTTTTTATTCAATTTAAGTGACTTTATTAAAAGATGTGCGGCAAGTGTTGATTTTGGTTCTATATTAAAATTCAAATGTGGCCATGAAATTAATGCTTCATCCAAAAGTGGCACATGGTGATCATCAAATATTTTTATTTTTTTTATTTCTTCATATTCTAATTGATTAATTTTTATCTGTAGACCACAAATTCTACTTAAATCTTCATCATGAAAAATAACAAGCTTTCCATCCTTAGTTTCTCTAACATCAGTTTCAATATAATCGTATCCAATAGAAATACACTTTTCAAAAGCATCAAGAGTATTTTCCCTATTTTCCAATGATCCTCCTCTATGAGCAAAGGGAGTAAATTTATGATTGTTTAAAAACCTAAAAGACATATATATGTTTTCTTATGATTGAGAATTTACTTATTATATTAAGCTTCAATTTTATAGTCATTACTATTCTATGGCTATCATCGTTAAAAACAAGACGGGCTGATTTTATTGATATTTATTGGGGTCCAAGTTTCTTCTTTTCAACAGCTATTATTTATTTCTTAGATAATGATTATTCCCTTCCAAAAATTATTGCCTTATCCCTTGTTGGCCTATGGGGATTAAGATTAGGCATTTATTTATTCTCAAGAAATATAAGAAAGTCTGAAGATATTAGATACGTTAAGATAAGGGAGTACAGAGGTGATTTTGGTCTTTTTTATACAGCATATTTAATACAAGTTATTTTAATTTGTATTGTATCTTTCCCAATGCAAAGTCTCAGTATGGCTCCAAATAACTTAGATTTAAATGTACTTGGAGTCATTGCAATAATTATAGCGCTTCTTGGTATAATAATTGAAACTATATCTGATATTCAACTAACAAAATTTAAATCTGAAAAAAATAATAAAGATAAACTTATGGATAAAGGTCTGTGGTTTTATTCGAGGCATCCAAATTATTTTGGCGATAGTGTATTTTGGTGGGGTATCTCTTTATTTTGTTTTAGTATTTCTTATAATATATTTATATTCATATCTCCCATTATCATGACGTACCTATTGTTAAAAGTTTCTGGAGTAAGTTTACTTGAAAAAACTATTGCAAAGAAAAAAGAAGGTTATGATAACTATATTAAATCAACTAGTTCTTTTATAATAATGCCAAAAAAAAATATAAAATGATGAAAGAGAGTATCTTAAAATTTCCAAGTACTAGACTCAGAAGGAACAGGCAGTCTAGCTGGATTAGAAATTTGGTTGAAGAGCATTCATTAACATCTAATGATCTAATTTGGCCAGTTTTCATATGTGAGGGGAAAAATAAAAAAGAAGAGATTAAATCTATGCCTAATGTCTATAGATATTCAATAGATAATCTAAATGAAGTGAAAGATATTGCGGAAAGTCAAAATATTAATTTAATTGCTCTTTTTCCCTATACCCCTGAAGAACTCAAATCTAATGATGGTAATGAGGCATTAAATCCTGAAAATCTAGTTTGTAAGTCTATAGATCAATTATCAAGATCAAACAAAAGTTTTGGATTGATGTGTGACGTGGCGCTTGATCCCTATACTGATCATGGACATGATGGTTTAATAAATGACAGTGGAAAAATACTTAATGATGAAACAAATAAATTACTTGTAAAACAAGCAGTACTTTATGCAAAATGTGGGGCTGATGTTATTGCTCCATCTGACATGATGGACGGAAGAATAGGGATGATACGAAATCAACTAGAAAAAGACGATTTTCAAGATACCTTAATACTTTCGTACGCCGCAAAATATGCATCTGCTATGTATTCACCATTCAGAGATGCTGTAGGCTCCTCAAGTAGCCTTAAATCAGATAAAAAAGCTTATCAAATGAATATAAATAACTCTGACGAGGCAATCAGAGAAGCCTCGATGGACATTAGTGAAGGCGCAGATATATTGATGGTAAAGCCAGGGATAAGTTATTTAGATATTATTTATAGAATTAAGCATGAGCTAAATTTTCCAACTTTTGCCTACCAAGTATCTGGTGAATATAGCTTGATTAAACTCGCTGCAGAAAAAAGTTTGGTTGATGAGAAGGCGGTAGTCCTTGAGCAGCTTGCTTCTTTTAAAAGAGCTGGAGCTGATGCTATAATTACTTACTTTGCTCCTGAAGTTTCAAAGTTTATTAAATTAACTGAGTAATCTTTTTACTAAACTTGATGTGTCAAAATTATTACCACCCATATTTTGTACATCTTTGTAAAATTCATCAACAATCTTCGTAATTTCTAAATCAATTCCAAATTTTTTGGCTTCATCAAATGCGATTGATAAATCCTTTCTCATTAAATCAACCGCGAACCCAAAATCAAATTTGTTTTCAGTCATTGTCATAAATCTATTATCCATTTGCCAAGATTGGGCTGCTCCAGAGGAAATAACATCCAAAACATCCTCTGGATTAAGTTTAGTTTGCTTCATAAAATAAATTGATTCTGAAAGGCCCTGTACTAAACCAGCTATACAAATTTGATTAATAATTTTAGTTAATTGTCCTGAACCTGATGACCCCATGTACTTTCTTTTTTTTCCATAAACCTCAAAAATACTCTCACTTTTGTTAAATGCATTTTTATCTCCTCCTACCATGATACTTAATTGTCCCTTTTCAGCACCCAACTGACCACCAGAGATTGGTGCATCTAGAAAAAAAGCTTCTTTTTCTTTTAATTTAAGTTCAAGCTCTTGGACAATTTTTGGTGAAACTGTCGAATGATCAATAAAAATAGTATTTTTTCTAATTACATTAAAACATCCAGTGTCGTTTGAAGTAATCTCTCTCAGATCATCATCGTTACCGATACATGAAATAATGAAATCAAATTTTTCATCAAGCTGATTAAGGCTATCTACTGCATTTCCTTTATACTTTTTTTTTCCAAATGCTGATTTTTTCCTTTGATCTATTGTATACAGAAACTTCATATTTTTCTGTTAGGAACCCAGCCATTGGAAATCCCATTTTTCCAATTCCAATGAACAAAATTTTATACATTAAAAATATCCATCATCCTCTGCATGGCACTAATTGTTACCAATAAAGGCATTCTAAATAATCTGCCTCCAGGAAAATTTCTATGCTTAATCTTCTCGAAAGCTTCCATTTCATTAGTTTTGCCAGATACAATATTTTCAGCCAAAATTTTACCGGCAATACCAGTAAATGCAACTCCATGCCCTGAAAAGCCCTGGGCATAAAATATCTTTTCATTTATCATTCCTATATCGGGAACTCTGTTGACCGTAATAGCAATTAATCCACCCCAAATATAATCAACTTTGATATTTTGGAGTTGCGGGAATACTCTGTTTAACTGTTTTTTTGTTCTTTTCTTTAAACCATCTACATTTTTAAGAGAATAGCCTACAGCTCCTCCAAAAATCATTCTCTTACTTTCGGAAAGTCTATAATAATTAAGATCAAAGTTAGTATCGCTGACACAATAATCATTAGGTAGAATATTTTGCTGCAAATCAATATTAAGAGGTTCTGTACAAACAATATATGTTTCACAAGGCATGACTTTATTTTCGATGCCGAGTTTTAAACCTTCAATATAGGCATTACAACATACAGCTATCTTTTTTGCATTAACTTTTCCATTTTCTATTAATACTTCAATGTCATTACTATTTTGTAAAATTTTTTTCGCTGGAGAATTCTCATAAACCTTAACACCTAATGAAAGTGCAGCGTTCATTAATCCAATAGCGTATTTTAACGGATGTAGATGCCCCGCTCCTCTATCTAGTATTCCTCCATAGTAGAGTGAAGAGCCAATTTCATGATCGGCCGTAGCTTTGTCAAGAACTTCAAGCTTATCATAATTATAAGTTTTTAATTTATATTTTAGATCATTTTCATACTCTTTGAATTTTGATAAACTGGTGGCTGCATGTATTCCACCACTCTTCTTATCACATTCAATATTAAAGTTTTTTATTCTTTCATCGATAAGATCAACTGCTGCTTGTGATATGTTCCATAGCTGCATGGCATGTTTAAGGCCATATTTTTTTTCAATACCATCAATTCCCCATGCAACATCATTCCAAATTTGACCACCATTTCTACCTGAAGCTCCCCAACCTATAATATTTTGCTCTAATAAAATTACTTTAAGTCCTCGCTCGGCAGCTTCGATTGCAGTTGACAGTCCCGAGAAGCCACCTCCTATTACACACAGGTCACATTCGTGGTCATCAATTAAAGTTGGAAGAGCATCTTTTTGCTGACTAAGGCTTGTTGCATAATAACTATTAGGATAATGAGACATTAAATACAATTAAGTTAAGTTTAGATTTTAGAGTGTAAATTCTTTGGCTCAATTCTACCTGCTTGAGCCCTCTTACCAAGCCATTTCTTTAGATCTTTAGCAGATAGTAAAACTTTTTTAGACTTTTCATTGATTATTCCTTCATTTGATTCTGCACAAAAAGCGTTAAGAGTTTTTCCTGACTTAAATTTTTGAAGTGTAACACCTCGTCCCTTTTGCATATTAGGTATTTCTGAACTATTGAAAGCTAATAATTTAAATGATTTTTTTTCACCACTTATAGACACAATCAAATCTCCTTTTTTCTCTGCACATGATACTGCTCGATCATTATCCTTTAAATTCATAACTTTCTTACCTGATTTTGTAGATGCAATAAAGTCATTTGAATTAACAAAAAAGCCTTTACCAGCAGAGCTGGTTATTAAAAATTCTTTATCTTGCTCATAAATCTTAAAGAATAAAACTTCTTCGTTGTCATTTTTGTCAATTAACAAACTTATTGGATCACCAAACCCTCTACCAGATGAAACTCTAGAGCAATTTATGGTATAAAACTTACCTAAAGTAGAAAATATAACCAATTTATTATTACTCTTACACTTAACAATAAACTTTTCACTATCACCTTCTTTATACTTAACAGCCGAGTAGTCATCCTGATGACCTTTGATTGATTTTACCCAACCATTTTTAGATAACAATACTGTTACCGGTTCCTTTGAGTCAAATTCCTCCAGAGAATAATCAAGTTCTTGATACGCATCATTAATTACAGTTCTTCTTTCAGCAAAAGAATTTATTTTTTTAAATACTTCTAAACTCTCATTGAATTCTTTGTTTAATATTTTACTTTGGTTGCTCTTTGACTTTAGAATCTGATTTAATTCTTTTTTATAATTTAGTAAATCTTGATATTCATTCTTTATTTGCTTTTCCTCAAGTTTTTTTAACTGTCTTAATCGCATTGCTAGTATGGCCTCAGCTTGTTTTTTATTGATTTTAAATACAGTAATTAGTTTTTTTTCAGGATTAGTATCTGTTCTTATAATCTTAATCACCTTATTTAAATTACTAAAAACTATTAGGAAGCCTTTTAAGATCTCCAACCTATTTTCAGTTTGCGTGAGACGATACTGGGTTCTTTTTTTTAAAACAACAAAGCGATGATCAATAAATGCTTTTAAACTCTCTTTAAGTGAGAAGAGTTTTGGCTCTAACTTACTGTTTATTGCATTGAAATTAATAGCAAATCTAATTTCTAAATCCGAATTCTTACACAAATCCTCAAAAATTACTTCTGGCTTAAAGGTTCTATTTTTTGGCACTAAAACAATTCTAATGTCCTCAGCAGACTCATCTTGTATAGCTTCAAGATAATTTATTTTTTTAGAATCAATTAATTCAGATACTCTCTCAATAATCTTTGACTTATTTACTTGATAAGGAATTTCATAAATTACTAATTGATACTGTCCTCTTCCTAGGTCTTCTTTTTTCCATTTTGCTCTTAGACGTATAGTCCCTCTTCCTTTTAAATAAGCTTCCCTGATAGCTGTCTTACTATCGACAATTTCACCTCCTGTTGGAAAATCAGGACCTGGTATAATATTTATTAATTGTGAGCTAGTGTAATTTGGATTTTTTAATAATTTTGTTAGAGCCAAAAATAATTCAATTATATTGTGTGGTGGAATATTTGTTGCCATACCCACTGCTATGCCTGAACTTCCATTTGCTAAAAGATTAGGAAAATATGACGGTAATACTATTGGCTCTAAATCTACTCCGTCATAAGTACTTATATAATCAATAGTTTCCTCTGATATATCTTGAATCATTAATTCAGCTAGCGCTGTTAGTCTTGCTTCTGTATATCTCATTGCCGCTGCATTATCGCCATCAATGTTGCCAAAGTTGCCTTGTCCATCAACTAATGGATAGCGAGTTGAGAAATCCTGAGCTAAACGAACAAGAGCTTCATATACAGATTGATCACCGTGAGGATGAAATTTACCAATTACATCTCCCACTATTCTTGCTGATTTTTTATAGCCTGAATTAGAACTTAATCTCAACTGATACATGGCGTAGAGAAGCCTTCTATGAACTGGTTTTAAGCCATCCCTTATATCTGGAAGAGCTCGATGAGTAATTGTGGATAAAGCATAAGCAAGGTATTTCTCCTCCAAGGCTTCAGTGAAATTAATATTTTTTATCTTCATTTATAAGTATATTCTTTAAATGATTCCTACTTTTAGGAAAGTTTAGATTATTTGGTTCATAAAAACGTTTTAAGAAAAAATATTCTGTAAGTACCAAGGCATTTTTAATATCAGCTAAGGTAAGATCAATTGAGCTATCAATAATAAATTCTGGCAGTAAAAATAATTTGTCTTTAAAGCTTCCGGCGCCTTCCATTGTTACAGCTCTACCGCTACTAGGAGAAACGTATTTTAGTTTGTCACTTCGCGCTGTTACAGCACATTCAGATAAATCAAGACCATAACCAATTTCTGATAAAAGATCTAATTCCCAAAATATATAATTTTTTATCCAATCCTTTTCTCCACGAGATATATCTTTTATAAGTTTTAATGTTTTTTCGTATATAAGTATATTTTGCTGCTTCTCAGCCATAGTTGAGATTATCATTGAACAAATCGTTGTAACTGCAAGAAGCTTCGCTCTTTGATTTAAAATATATGAAGACCACATCTTTATAGGCTCAATTGTAAAATTACCCAAGTGACTTTCTAATCTACCTGACCAATTAACATGCACCTCATTTCCTGGCTCGATTGTAGCTCTAAGATTCTTTGAATGAATTCCTCGTATTAAACCTTTATGTCTTCCATGCTCATGTGTAAATATTTCAAGTATATACGATTTTTCATTATATTTACTGAATCCCAAAATAAAGCCATCACCAGACCACCTCATAGTTTTTTTTCGCTAACAACTTTTACAAATAAAAATAAATGAATTTTTTTATTTTCATGTTTAGCTATTTCTTTTCTAGACGATGATCCTATTTCTTTCAACAAAGATCCTCGCTTACCAATGACAATACTTTTATGTGATTTTCTTCTTACTTCTATAGTTTGAAATATTTTGATTTCATTCTTTCTATTTTCGACTTTATCTGTGATGACATCACATTGGTAAGGTATCTCTTTGTGTACTTTGTCTAATATTTTCTCTCTTGTAACCTCTGAATAAAAAAGTTCTTTCTTGATCTGAACCTTATCTTTAGATTGATATTTAGATTCTTTAATTTTGAGATATTTATTAGATCTTTCTAGCAATCTTGATACTCCATCACCATTAATGCTTGATACAGGGAAAATTTCCTGAATTAAACTTTCCTTTGAGTAAAAATTAATACCTTTTAAAACATCTTCATCATCACATTTATCTATTTTATTTAGTACAAGGAAAATTTTCTGATCTATAATTTTATCTTTCAAAGATGATTGAATTCTTTTAAATTCTGTTTTTGTTTTTTTTGATATATCTAGCACTAAATATATAATTACTGCATTGTCTATTTCTGCAAATGGAGATGAAATAACTTTGTTGCTTATTTTTTTCATAGATGCAAAAATCCCAGGTGTATCCTGTAAAATATATTCGAATTCTGATATATTTTTTGTTAATTTTTGGTTGAAAGTAGTGGATTGTTTCTTTCTAGAAACCAATGTCACTCTTCGTCCCATGATCGAATTAACTAAGGTTGACTTTCCTGAATTAGTAGGACCTATTAAAACTATATTCCCACTTTTCATTTATTGAATAATTTTATTTAATTGAATGAATGACTCAGCTGCAAGTTTTTCTGCTTCTTTTATCGAACTGGCTTTACTAAAAGCCTTTTTATAATTCATAAATTTTAATTCAATTTCAAAAATTGGCTCATGATCAGGACCTTCTTTGGATAAAGTCTTATATTCTGGAAGTTTTTTGTATTTCTTTAATGTCCATTCTTGCAAAAAAGATTTTGGATCAATTAAATTTTGATCAATGTTATGAATATGCTCACGCCATAGTTCTAAAATCAATTTCTTTACTATGACGAAATCTGAATCTCGATATACAGCACCAAGAATTGACTCACAAGCATTAGACAAGATGCTCTTCTTTTTATTGCCTAAAGATGATCTTTCTGTGCTCCCCAGCAGTATGAAATCACCTAATGCTAGATTATTGGCAACCATAAAACATGTATTCCTATTAACTAAACTACTAAGCATCTTATCTAAAGAACCTTCGTCGGCACTAGGGTAATCTTTAATTAGTTTTTCAGCTATCACTAAACCCAACACGCGATCACCTAAAAACTCAAGATTCTCATTATTAAGAGTTTTTTCAAAACTTGAATGAGTCAAAGCTAATTTAAGTAGACTGATATCTTTAAATTTATATTTAATTTTTTTTTCAAGTAATGATAAATCTTTTTCCATTGCTCAACTAATTTATTAATTTCAGCAGTCTATTAAATTGGATATCAAATGGCCATTTCCAAAATTCAAGAATAGTTGATCCATCTTCTGTTGAAAAAAAAATTATTTGAGCCTTGCCTACTAACCTGTTGAATTCAACTGTCCCCCAAAACCTACTATCATTTGAGTTATCTCTATTATCACCCATAAAAAAATAATGGTTTTCTGGCACTACGAATTCCTTTGTATTGTCACCAGGAGATCCATCTAAATAATTATAAATTTCGTAAGAAATACCATTTGGCAAAGTTTCTTTTAAAACGTTTATTTTTATTACTCTTCCATTTTTAAGAACTTTCGAATCCTCGCGGATATTTTCATACTCAAGTAAGTTACTGTTAATAATTAATTTACCATTTCGAACTTCAATTCGATCCCCTGGTAGTCCGATCAATCTTTTAATATAGTCTAAATTTGTATGTGGAGGCTTGAATATTATCACGTCACCCCTGTCTGGAACATTTGAAAATATTCGATTGGATATAGGACCTAAGCTAAAAGGAAATGAATGCTTACTGTAACCGTAATCAAATTTTGAAGCAAAAAGTCTGTCACCAACTAATAAATTTGGTTCCATTGATGAAGAAGGTATAAAAAATGGCTGTATTAAAAAGGTTCTAATAATCAATGCAATTACAAGTGCATAGAAAAGTGTTAACAAATTAGATTTTATCCAAGATGCATTTATTTTTTTATCACTCATTGTGTTAATTAATAGTTACAATTGCTTGTGCATATGGAAATTCGTCAGTTATTGACAAATTGATAGTATAATCATTGTCTAAAACTAAATTTAATAAATGTAATTTCGATTTTCCGTGAAACTCAAGAGTCGGCTTGCCCGATGGTTCATTTACAATCTCTAGATCTCGCCAATAGACACCTTTGCGGAAACCAGTGCCTAATGCCTTAGCTGCAGCTTCTTTTGCAGCAAATCTCTTTGCATAGCAGGAGACACTTTGTTTTCTTTTTTCACACTTTTTAATTTCATTATCTGTAAATATTCTCTTCTTAAACCGATCACCAAATCTGGCTATAGCTTTATCTATTCTGCGTATATCAATTAAATCTGAACCAATGCCTTTCATTTATGAGCCTCTATTTTCTTTTATAAGTACTTTTAGTTTACTAACAGTTTCTCCTAATCCAGAAAATATAGCTTCGGCTATTATAAAATGGCCAATATTAAATTCCTTTACTTCAGGTATTTTTGCTAATTCGACTATTGAATCAAAAGTAATCCCATGACCTATATGCACTTCTAGTCCTAAATTGTCAGCTAATTGAGAGGTCTTTTTTATTCTCTCTAAATCATCTTCAAAATCAAGAGAATTTTCAATTTTTCTACAAAACTCTCCTGCGTGAATTTCTACAATGTCGGCTTGGATGTCTTTTGATGCAATAATTTGCTCTTCATCAGCGTCAACAAATAATGACACTTTTATACCGCTCTGTTTTAGTTTTGGAATAATGGTATGTAGTAAATTATGATTTTTTTTAACATCGATGCCGCCCTCTGTGGTTATTTCTTCTCGCTTCTCAGGAACAATACAACATGCGTTTGGCTTTACTTTTAATGCTATGTCAAGCATTTCTAGTGTTGGGGCCATTTCAAAGTTTAATGGTAATGATATATTTGCTTTAAGTTCGAAAATATCTTCATCTTTTATATGCCTTCTATCCTCGCGAAGATGAGCTGTAATACCATCGGCGCCAAATTCTTCACATAATTTTGCAGCTTTAATAGGACTTGGATAATTCTCTCCTCTTGCATTTCTTAAAGTTGCAACATGATCGATGTTTACTCCTAACCTTGGTAAATTCATAATATCAAAATTTTCTGCTTCCTGGTTTAATTGCTGGAATATTGGCCAGTTCTTCAGGAAGATTTTCGGGATCAAAAATTGGGATATCAAGTTTTAACAATGATATAATATCGAAATTTTCAAATACTTTTTCTGTAGTCCTGTCAACTATTGAAGCTATTCCTTTTAAGTTTACTTCCAGTAAATTTATTTTATCTAGGCACTCTTTCGTTGATTTGCCAGTAGTTATTACATCCTCAACGAATAAGATATTACTTCCTTTTTTTAAATCAAAACCCCTTCTTAATTCAAACTCATTTTCTGACCGCTCATAGAATATGAAATCACACCCTAATGTTTGGGCAAGTTGATATCCAACTAAAACCCCTCCTAAAG
Organism: Pelagibacteraceae bacterium AG-333-C14; assembly: GCA_003282485.1. Lineage (GTDB taxonomy): Bacteria > Pseudomonadota > Alphaproteobacteria > Pelagibacterales > AG-422-B15 > CACNXQ01. The sequence goes on along the minus strand of QBZD01000009.1, from coordinate 9,305 downwards.
CAGGTGAAACTATATAATCAATATTAGTCTCTATCTTTTTGAGAATTTTATTTTTAAGTTCTTCACAAACAGTTATGCCATCATTGGGGCTAATAAATAGCTTTGAACATTGAAAATACATTTTAGATCTTTTTCCTGACGAAAGAATAAAGTGACCATGTTGCAGAGCTCCAGACTTTTCGAAAAAACTAATAATTTCTTTTTCATTTTTCATAGGTCGAGCAACAATCTATTTACTGAACTAACATTCTCTACTTCATCAAGAACATTTATTATTTTATCAAGATGCCCTAAGTCATGTACGTCAATTACGAAAATCATATCAAAAAAATCTTCACCCTTTTCTGATATATTTAAATGTGTAATATTTCCTTTTTCAGTTCCAATAATAGTTGCGAGAGTTCCAAGTGATCCTGGTTCGTTTTTCACAGAAACTTTAATTCTGGAAGAAAAAAATTGCTCTGGATCAACGTCTTTCCATGATGCTGAAATCCAATCATCTTTTTTATATTCTTTATCAATTGCATTACATTGATTCGAATGAATGAAGATACCTGAGTCTTCAGATGTAATTCCTATAATATTTTCATGTGGCAAGGGAAAACAACACTCAGCAAAATGAATTGCCACGCCTGGTTGAAAGTCACTTATTTCGAGAGGAGTTTTATCGAGTGAATTCGTTTTTCTATATCGAGAGAAAAATGATAGACGTGATTTTGATTTTATCTTTTCAAGTTCTCTGGGTCTAATATTGCCCTTACCAATGGATATTAAAAAATCGTCGGGGTTTTTCCTATTGAATTTCTTTGAATAGCCTTCCAGCTCCACAATAGATATATCTGTATCTTTTTTTAAAATTTTTTGTAAAATTTTCATTCCTAAAGTAACAAACTCATCTTTTTCCTGTTTTTTAAAGAATCTTTTTATTGATGATTGAGCTTTTGCAGTCGTTACAATATTTTCCCAGGTTTCTGATGGAGATGGATTTTTAGATGTTAAAATTTCAATTTCATCACCATTTTGTAATTTCGTATATAATGGCTTTGGTTTGCCATTAATCTTACATCCCACACACCTATTCCCAATTTCTGAATGTAATGCATATGCAAAATCAATTGAATTTGAATTTGAAGGAAGATGAATTAGATCTCCTTTTGGCGTGAAACAAAATACCTGATCTTGAAACATTTCTAATTTAGTTGCTTCCATTAACTCCTCAGATGATCCACCACTATCGAGTATTTCGACTAGATCTCTCAGCCAAGTCACATTTACTGGGTCTGATGAGGAATTATCAATTAGGTTGTAATTTTCTTTATAACTCCAATGCGCAGCGATACCTTTATCGGCAACAACCTCCATTTCTGTTGTTCTAATTTGCAACTCAACACGCTGTCTTTCTGGGCCTACAATTGTTGAATGAATTGACTGATAATTATTTATCTTAGGTGTGGAAATATAGTCTTTAAAGGAACCAGGGACTGCAGACCAGCGATTATGTATTATTCCCAAAATTCGATAACAATCATCAGTATTTTTGGTAACAATTCTGAAGGCAAAAATATCTGAAAGTTGCCTAAAGGCGATTTGCTTATTTTGCATTTTATTCCAAACTGAGTATAACTTTTTTTCGCGTCCAATTATTTTATGGGCAATTTCATTTTTGCTTAATAATTCTCCAATTCGTGATTTGATCTTATCGGTAAGATTGGATTTATCTTTCTTTAGATACTCTATACGATTTAATAAAGATGAATAAGCAGATGGATTTAAAATTTGAAATGATAAATCTTCCAACTCATCCTTAAATTCATGCATACCTAATCTTCCAGCTAAGGGAGCGTAGATTTCGAGTGTTTCAGATGCTATTCTTTGTCTTCTTTTTTCTTGAGGAATAAATTGAATAGTTCGCATGTTGTGCAAACGATCTGCTAACTTTACGAGCAATACTCTTATGTCTTTTGACATTGCTAGAATAAGTTTTCGAAAATTTTCAGCCTGAAATTTATTTTCAGTATAAGTTTCAATTTTTGATAGCTTTGTAACACCATTTACTAAAACAGCTACTTCATCTCCAAACTTTTCTTTAATTTCATGCTCAGTTGCGAGAGTATCTTCTAGAGTATCATGCAATAAGCCTGTAATTATAGTTGATGAATCTAATTTTAAATTTAACAAAATATCAGCTACTGCAACTGGGTGAGAAATGTATGGATCACCTGAATATCTTTTTTGGCTCTTATGCGATTCAAGAGCAAATTGATAAGCCTCCTCAATAAGCTTTGAATTCAGCCCAAAACTACTTTTTTCAGATCTATCTAGCAGTTCGATTTTGCTCATAATGCACTTTTAATCATACATTATTCATGAAGTGAAGTATTAAATAATTCCCTGATTAAAGAAATTCCTTGAGCTTATATAGCTTACTGCTAGATCTTATGCTTTTTGTAAGACTCATAATTGTACTGTTTTTTTTAACGTGCACCCAGTTAGGACATATATCGCTCATTGGCCTTAATACAAAATCTCTCTCTATTAATTTAGGATGAGGGATTTCTAAATAATTTATATGGTCTTTTATAAAGAAATTAATAAATGGTTTTGCCATTAATATATCTAAATCACATGTTCTTGATGTATTTTTCTTGTAAGCATTTCGACCTGTCATACGCTCTATCTTCTTTAGGCAATTTAGTAAAATCAGTGGCTTCTGTATGGTTTCAACCATGATAGCTCCATTAATAAAATTATCTGCAGCAGATAAGAAATTCTGAGGTACCGATGAATATAAATTTGATTTTTTTAGTATTTTTATATTTTTTTTTTCTAATTCTAACATTGCAAACTTTAATGTCTGAAGTTTATCACCATACTTTGATGGAATATTAGAACCTAACCCAATTATATAAATCATTATAATTTTTTTCTTTCTCTGACCCAATCTTTTCTTTTCTTGGCATCTCTTTTATCGTATATTTTTTTTCCTTTTGCTAAGGCAATTTCAAGTTTTGCGATACCCTTTTTGTTAAAATAAATTTTTAGAGGTACTAAAGTTAGTGGTTCTTTATTTAACTTGCCAATTATTTTTTGAATTTCTTTTCTATTTAATAATAATTTTCTAGGACGATTCTCTATATGATTTAAGTATGATGCATTTGAATACTTTGAAAAATGTGAGTTAATTAAAAATATTTCGTTATCTTCTTCACGCGCATATGATTCAGCGATTTCAACTCGGCCATTACGAAGAGATTTTATTTCGCTTCCTTGCAATTGAATGCCAGCCTCGAATAATTCAATAAAAGAGTAATTATATCTAGCTTTTCTATTTTGGACTGCTATTTGCAAGATTATATCAACGAAGCGTGTTTTAATGCTTTATCAACTAAGGCTTTTGTCTCATCAGAAATTAAAGTAAGAGGCAACCGTATCTCTTCACTACAAAAACCTAATTTAGATGCCGCATATTTTACTGGTCCAGGGCTCGACTCAACAAAAAGAGTATGATGAAGAGGCATCAATTTATCATTTATCTTTGCAGCTTCTGCAAAGTCTTTACTCAGACAAAGTTGCATAAATTGTGAACATAATTTAGGAGCAACGTTTGATGTAACCGATATTGATCCATGTCCACCGTAAGTCATAAAAGCAAGTGTTGTGGCATCATCTCCGGTAAGTTGATTGAAGTTTTCACCTATAACAGTTCTTGATTCATACACTCTAGGTATATTTGAAGTAGCATCTTTAACTCCCACTATATTTTCAATCTTAAATAAACTCTTCATTGTTTCAGTAGACATATCAACAATTGATCTACCTGGAATATTATAAATTATAATAGGTAACTTTGTGCTTTTGCTTATAGCCTCAAAATGACTGTATAAGCCTTTTTGAGTCGGCTTATTATAATAAGGTGTTACAACTAGAGCGGCATCCGCTCCAGCGCTTTCTGCATGTCGCGTCAAATCAATTGCTTCTTCTGTATTATTTGATCCTGTCCCGGCTATTATTGGAACTCTTTTATCTGCTTGTTGCACACACAATTCTACAGCGAGTTTATGCTCTTCATGGCTAAGTGTGGGTGACTCACCAGTTGTTCCAACCGGAACAAGTCCATGTATTCCCTCAGAAATTTGAAAGTCAATAAATGATCTAAATGACTCTTCGTCTATTTGACCTCCTTTAAAGGGTGTAATTAATGCAGTATGGGCACCTTTAAACATACATTACTTTAACACTTTTAATTATTTAAAAAAACATAAATCATAAATATACTCGCCTTCAAAGCAACAATCTTATTCTTGTGAAAAAAAACTTTATTTTACTATTATCATTCTTTCTTTTTAGCCTTTCATTTGCCAATGCTGAAATCTTTCCACAAAAAAGAGATATAGGCTTTATTAATTATCAGTCAGTCAACTTTTCCTATCCCATTAAAAGACCTACTCAGCCCGAGTTATCTCAACTTCTTAGTAATAAAGATGTTGAATTATTTAAATTGGCACTTGATAAAGCTGATGCTTATAAGTGGGATCGTGTCATAGGAATACAAAGTAATATTAAAAACGAAACGGCAAGGGATACACTAGAATGGCTAAAGTATTATAATGGAGCTAATAATCTTACTTTTACTAATTATCTAGAGTACATAGATCGAAATAATGATTGGCCCGAAATTGAAAAAATAAAAATTAAAAGTGAGTCAAAAATATCGTTCAAAGAAAATCATCAATTAATAATAAGCCATTTTAAAGAAAATAAACCCAAGACTGGTTGGGGTAATATATATTATGGGAATGCTCTCCTGAATAACGGAGAAATTGAAAAAGGAAAAAAATATATTATTCAAGGTTATATTGATGGGAGCTTCTCAAGAAAAGAACAATCTCAAATATTAAAAAATTTTAAAATGATTTTAGAAGAAAATCATCATAAAAAAAGAATCGAGCAGCTTCTTTGGAATGGCAAATATAGAACTGCATCAAGACTTATTAAGTATGTAGATAAAGATTATCAAAAATTATTTGAGGCACGAATTGGTTTAATTTCTTTTGCTGGAGGAGTGGATGATTTGATTAAAAAAGTTCCAGATCAATTAAAGTCTGATCCAGGACTTGTTTATGACAGGATACATTGGAGAATTAAAAAAAGAAAATACGATAGTGCATTAGATCTCTTACTAGAAATTAACAATACTGACTCAAGTAAATTAGTCAGACCAGATAAGTTTTGGGGTAAGAAAAACTTCTTGATAAGAAAACTCATAGATAAACATGAGTATAATACTGCTTATAAGTTATCTATAAACCATGGTCTTAAAGAAAATAAATATATAGCTGAAGCGGAATGGATGGCTGGCTGGATAAGTCTAACATTTTTAAATAACCCAGAGTCTGCATATCTACATTTCAAGGAAATTTGGAATGTATCATCTAGACCAATTTCAAAAGCAAGGGCCGCGTATTGGATGGGAAAATCTCTCAATGCATTAGGAAAGACTGATGACGCTCAGAAAGAATATTTAAAAGCGTCGAAATATAGCTTAACTTTTTATGGGCAGCTTGCAGCATCAAAGCTAAATAATAAGATTTTATTTTCTCCCAAACTGACCGGTAAAGACAATATATCATCTGAAAAGCAAGAAATATCGAGTAGTGTCTACCTTGCTATTTCATTGCTAAATGAATTTGATAAATCGAAACTGGTAAAAAAATTTATATGGGATCTAGCTGATCGAGAAAGTTTAAGTACTGCGACTAAATCTGTTAGAATTGCAAACGAGTTAGGTAGAAACGATTTTGCAGTGCAAGCTGGTAAAATTTTATATTATAATCATGTTCTTCTTGACCCATTAAGTTTTCCTGAAGTTGAAAGACCTAAATTTGGCAAAATTATATTTCCACCTCAAAGTTTAATACACTCTGTCACCAGGCAAGAAAGTCAATTCGATCCCCAGGCAGGCAGTTATGCGGGTGCTAAGGGCTTGATGCAATTAATGCCTTACACTGCAAAGAGAGTATCTAAAGGACTTAAGTTGGAATATACAAAAAGTAAACTTACTGAAGACCCAAAATACAATGTAATTTTAGGAAGTGCTTACTTAGATAAACTACTATCTAATTATAATGGTTCATACATATTATCGCTTGCTGCCTATAATGCAGGCGAGTCTCGTGTTTCGCGATGGATAAAAAAATACGGAGACCCAAGAAAAGATGACATTACAAGCGAAGACTGGATCGAATTAATTCCATTTAAAGAAACAAGGAATTATGTGCAAAGAGTTATGGAAAATATTCAAGTGTATGAATTTATTGAGAATGATCTTTTACCTGTTGAGTATACTCTTAACTTAAATTTAAATAGAGCCTACACAGGTGGTAAAACAGTTATCAAGCCAACAAAAAAAAATATAAGTTGAAATATGGCGGAGAGAGAGGGATTCGAACCCTCGGTACGGGTATAAGCCCGCACAACTCCTTAGCAGGGAGCCGGTTTCAACCACTCACCCATCTCTCCGATAAATAGATTAGTACTATAAATATTCTAAATAATCTAAGTATTTAATTTACTTTTTAAAAGCTCATTTAAGACTTTTGGATTTGCTTTTCCCTTTGAAAGCTTCATAGCCTCACCTACAAAAAAACCAAATAGTTTATCTTTTCCATTCTTATACTTTTCAACATTTTCTGGATTTGAAGAAATAACATTATCAACTAATGTTTCAAGTTCACCTTCATCACTTATCTGAGACAGTCCTTTTTCATTTATAATATTGTTAGCACTTTCTCCTGTCTCGCACATTTCCTCAAATATGTCTTTTGCCTGACGACTCGAAATTTTACCACTATCAATGTTATCAATTAATTCACCTAAATGATTAGCTGATATAGGACTCTCATCAATAGATAGGTTTTTTTTATTCAAAACTGAAAATAGTTCACTAGTCACCCATGTAGTAACAAGTTTAGGGTTTCGATCTCTAACAACTTTTTCATAATAATCACTTGTTGATTTGTCAGATACGATGACACTCGAGTCATATTCACTAAGATTATATTCTTTAATAAATCTCTCTTTTTTCTGATCAGGTAATTCTGGGATCGAACTTTTTATTTTTTTAATCCATTCATCCTCAAGAACAAGCGGTAATAAATCTGGGTCAGGAAAATATCTATAATCGTGTGCATCTTCTTTTGATCGCATTGATCGCGTTTCTCCAGAATCAATACTATACAATCTAGTTTCTTGAACAATATTTTTACCTGACTCGATTAATTTTATTTGTCTTTTTGCTTCATAAATAATTGCTGAATGAATATATTTAAATGAATTTAAATTCTTGATCTCACATCTCGTTCCTAGTTCATCCCCTGGTTTGTTTACGGATACATTCACATCAGCTCTCAATGAACCTTGCTCCATATTGCCATCGCAAGTGTCCAGGTAACGCAATATCGAACGTACCTTCTTTACATATTCTACTGCTTCGTCAGGAGACTTCATGTCAGGCATGGAAACAATTTCCATTAAAGCAATGCCAGACCGATTTAAATCGACGAAAGTTAGCTTTGGATCTTGATCATGTAAACTTTTTCCTGCGTCTTGTTCAAGGTGCAATCTTTCAATGCCAATTTTTTTTGATACACCTTCTAATTCAATTTCAATAAACCCATTTCCTACAATAGGATCCTTAAATTGTGATATTTGATATCCTTGAGGCAAATCTTGATAAAAATAATTTTTGCGATCAAAGATAGATTTATTATTAATTTTAGCATTTAATCCAATTCCTGATCGCACAGCTTGCTCAACGCAAAACTTATTAATAACTGGCAACATACCGGGCATGGCCGCGTCCACAAGGCTGACTTGACTATTTGGCCCTGAGCCAAATTCAGTTGAAGAAGAAGAAAATAATTTAGATTTCGACTTTACTTGAGCGTGAATTTCAATTCCAATTACTAACTCCCAGCCATTAATCATGTTAGCCACCAGTTTTTAGGTGAAGATTCATAATTAACTGTATCTTGGACATTTTTTGCAATATTTAATAACTTTTGCTCCTCAAAAGAATTTGTAATTAATTGAAGACCTATTGGTAAGTTATTTTCATCGTTAGCAAAAGGAATTGATATTGCTGGTATACCAGCCAGATTGATAGGAACTGTAAATATATCATTTAAATATGTTTGAACAGGATCATTTGGTTCATTTTCAATCTCGAAAGCTGTTGATGGAGTTGATGGCGTTAAGATCGCATCAACTTTTTCAAAAGCTTGATTGAAATCATTCTTAATTAATGATCTTATCTTTTGAGCTTTTATATAATAAGCATCATAGTAACCAGAAGATAAAACATAAGTTCCTATTAATATCCTTCTTTTTACTTCATCCCCAAAACCAGTGGATCTCGTTTTTTCATACATTTCAATTAGGTTTTTTCCCTCTTCTCTGATTCCGTATTTTACGCCATCATATCTTGCAAGGTTAGAAGAAGCTTCTGCTGGAGCAATAATATAATAAGTTGGTAATGCGTCCATTGTATGCGGAAGACTCATATCAATTAATTCAGCACCATTAGATTGAAGCAATTTTTTGCAATCATCCCATGCTTTTTGAGTGCTTACAGGAAGATTATCACTTTTAAATTCTCTTGGAATACCGATTTTCATACCTTTAACCGAACTATTCAAATTATCAAAGAAGCTTTCATTTTCTTTTATAGATGAAGTTGAATCTTTAGGGTCGTGTCCTGCAATAATTTCAAATAATGCAGCCGCGTCCTCAACGGTTTTAGTTATTGGACCAGCTTGATCCAGTGATGATGCAAAAGCTATTGTACCCCACCTTGAAACTCTTCCATAAGTTGGCTTTAATCCTACAGTTCCTGTAAATGAAGCTGGCTGTCTGATTGAACCTCCTGTGTCAGTTCCTAAAGATGCAACGCATAAATCAGCTGCAACTGCCGCTGCTGATCCTCCTGATGATCCCCCTGGTACTAGTTTTGCATCTGATTTGTTAGACTTCCATGGATTTGTGACAGGGCCATAATAACTTGTTTTATTTGTTGAGCCCATTGCAAACTCATCACAGTTTAATTTGCCTAAGCTAATTAAACCTGCATCAATACAATTTTGAGTAACAGTAGACTCATATGATGGTATAAAGTTTGATAATATTCTACTAGAAGCTGTTGTTTTAATATTCTTAGTGCAGAATAAGTCTTTGACTCCTATGGGTATACCATCAAACCGACTTTTTAGTTTTCCCTGTTGACGTCTTAGATCTGATTTTTCAGCTTC
>QBZD01000008.1 GCA_003282485.1 Pelagibacteraceae bacterium AG-333-C14 | reverse complement strand
ATGGAAGGCATGATGGGAGAAATGGGCGGCATGATGGGCATGGACCCTGGAATGGGCCAAATGGGCTTTGATCCTGGAATGGGCCAAATGGGCTTTGATCCTGGAATGGGCCAAATGGGCTTTGATCCTGGAATGGGCAATGATCCGGGTCAAATGTATGGCAATGAATTCATGAACCCGGGTGAAAACATGATGCCGGGTCAAAATAATCAAATGTTTGGTAACAACAACATCATGGAAAATAATATGCCGGGTCAAAATCAAAACGATCCAGAAGAGCAAGGCTTCATGGGCGAGATGTGGAATGGTGTATTTTATGGACCAGGACAAGAACTTGCATTACAGCAAGCACAAATTGCCTATCCTAATGGCTACATGAACGGTGGCCAGGGCGAAAACTTTGGAGGAGGTGGCTCAATGGTTCGTATGGCTTCACCTGGTCAAGATACGCTTATGGGTCAGTCGAATGTGCAAGATACATTTGTATTTAATTTAAGTGAAGCGAATGGCTTTGGTTCTCCTGAAGATCCTGCAACAATTATGAATAATGCATTTGGGGGAGATATAATAATGGATTTTGATCCAGCTGATGGAGATAAAATTAAAATCATGGATGGTGGAAATGCTTTAACGCCTGCTGACGCTGCAGGCATGCTCAGTGTAGCTTCAAACGGAGTCATGTATGCAACATATATTAGTGGTACATCAGGAGTACTATTTAGTAGTACTCAAGTTGAACTTAGTAATGTTTTAGAAAGTAATTTTACTGACGTTTAATTCACTGAATGACTGTAAAATGGCTTTTTTAGTGAGTATGTAGTAGTATATTTCACTATGAAAACATTGCTGGCAAGAGTAACATCCAATCGACCGCTATTTATTAAGCTTTTAGTTGCATCATTCCTGGTTAACATCCTGGCCTTAGCCACCCCAATATATGTAATTCAAGTACTACAGAGATATGTGGCCTATGGCGTAACTTCAACACTAGTTACTCTAATTTTAGGTGTCACGTTTATCGTAATTTTCGAATTTTTTTTCAGAAATATTCGCCACAGAATGGCAAGAGAGTATGAGCTTAAGAATGTTGAGATAGCTAATATGGTTCTTACGAAACTTAACAATATTAAAAGTCATATTTATGAAGTTTCATTTAAATTAAGAAACGATCTTATAAATAAAAATTTAAATATAATCCAAAATACATTCTCAGCTTCAATAATACTTATTATTTTAGATGTTCCTTTTACAATCATCTTTTTATTAGCACTTTTTTTAATCCATTATCAGATCGGACTAATTTGTTTATTTTTTTTACTAATACCATTTTTAATTGATAGGGTTTATTCAGCGAAAATAAATAAGCTCTCTAAACAAAGTGAACTAATCCAATCTTCTGTATTCAGAATATTTGATAATGTTATTACAAGAAATTTATCTATAAAATTTTATGCATTAACTAATCCTATTGCAAAGTCTTGGAATTTTCTTGCAAATAGAACTGCAAATAATAGAGAGGACTTAGAAGCTGAGAAAAATTTAGTAAGTTCTTTTTCGTCAAGTATAGGTTCTCTTTTGACTATTTCAGTAATTGGGTGGGGCGCAACACTTGCAGTTGATGGGCAAATCTCAGTAGGTGCTTTGATTGGTGCAAATATTTTAGCAGCAAGGGCATTAATGCCACTTATAAGATATGTAGGAACAAAAAATAATTTACTATTAGCTGATAATTCTATGAATGAAATCAATGAATATTTAAATATACCTTCGGATAATAGTGAGGGTGCATCAATCAAAGATTTTAACGGACACATTGAAATAAGAGATCTCTTTTTTCAATATCCAAATACTAAAAACCCCATATTTGAGTCTCTTAATTTGAGTTTTGGACCAGGAAATATTGTGTCAATAATTGGCTCAAATGGTTCTGGTAAATCAACACTAATTAATATTTTTTCATCAGTGCTAGAGATCACAAGAGGCAACATATTAATTGATGGAGTTGAATTGAGCCAATTATCAAAAACTTGGTATAGAAACCAAATAGCCTTTTCACCTCAAGAGCCTAAATTTATTGACGGCTCACTCAAAGACAATTTAATTGGTAGCAATGAAGTAAAAGAATCAGATTTTGTCAGAATATTAAGTGAAGTAGATCTAGCCAATTATATTAATAACCGAGAAAATGGTATTAATACCCTATTAGAGGATAGAGGTGAAACACTTCCTGTTGGAATTAGAAAAAGAATGAGTTTAGCCAGGGCAATGGTAAAGCAAAGTCAGCTATTTGTATTAGATGAACCAACTGAAGGGTTAGATAAAGCAGGAAGAGAAACAGTAATTACATTAATTAAAAATGAATGTCTAAAAAATAAATCTATAATTATAGCAACTAATGATCAGGAGATTGTTAATATGTCTGACGTTTTGATTGATATGAGTTCTAAGCCAAAACCTAATATCTCAATGGTAAAAAAATAATGGAGAAAGTAACAAATTTAAACGATAAGTATAAACGCAATACAACCTTATTGTTTTATTGCTTTTCTATATTTATTTCTATCTTAATAGCTTGGTCATTTATATTTCAGGTAGATATTGTAAGTAATGCTGAAGGACAAATTATCCCTGTCGGAGAAGTAAAAACAATTCAGCACTTAGAAGGAGGCATTATAGAAACAATACTTGTAAAAGAGAGTGAAATTGTCGAAAAGGATCAGCCGCTTGTTGTATTAGCTGCAACTGCTAGTGAGGTTGATGTTGAAGAACTGCAAGTCAGAGTTGATTCACAAATTATAAAATCAATCAGACTTGAGGCAGAAATAAACAATTTTGATGTACCAATTTTCCCCACTCGACTTAGAAATGAAAGGGAGAAAATTGTTAACAAATCAATGGAATTATATTTAAGTAGAAAAAATAATTTTGAGGGCAATATAAAAGAAATTGATGCTCAAATTGATAAGTCCCAAATCGATGTTGACATTTTAATTCGTCAAGCAGCAATGAGTGAAACCTTGATGGAGGAGGGTGTAACCAGTGAATTTGCTCATCTTAATATTTTAAAAGAGCTAAATACAGCCAAAGGATCATTAGAAGCTTTGATTGAAAAACGTGAAAATTTTAAAAATGCATATATAGAGGACGCTCAAAATGAATTACAACTTGCTCAACGTGAATTATCTCAATCAGAGGAAACAATGAAGAAACTAAAAGACAATTTAAGCAGAACAACTATTGTTGCGCCTGTTGATGGAGTGGTTAAAAATTTATTTTTTGTTACTGAAGGTGGAGTTATAAAACCAGGAGGCGCAATTTTAGATATTGTACCTACAAAGGACAGCTTAATTGTTGAAGCAAAGCTGCCAAATAGTGACATTGGATTCGTGAAACCTGGTCAGTCTGCTGTTATAAAATTATCTTCTTCTGATTCAGTAAATTTTGGACAAATTAATGGTACTGTATTTCAAATCAGCCCTGACACTGAGGAAGACGAAAACGATAAAAGGATTGTATTCTATAAAATATTAATAGAAACTGAGCAAAGTTATTTTCAGAGTAAAGATAAAATTTATCAATTAGTTCCAGGAGTGAAGGTCTTAGCGAGTATTCATATTGGTGAAAGAACCGTAGCAAACTACTTGCTTTCACCTTTTATTGGTTCGATGGGACAGTCATTCCAAGAAAGATAAAACCCATCACACTTTATGATTAATAAATAATTTAATATAGTAGATGCTAATATGAAAATTCTTATTTGTGGACTTCCTGGATCAGGCAAAACTTGGCTTGCAAAGAGATTGGCAGATGGTATTGAAAATTGTGCTTGGTATAATGCAGATGTTATAAGAACAGCTTCAAATGACTGGGATTTTTCTACAGAAGGCAGAGCAAGACAGGCAAATAGAATGACAGCATTTGCTGACTTTGAAGTGAGTAATGGAAGGTCAGTTATTTGTGACTTTGTTGCACCCACCGAACGCTCAAGACTTTCTTTTGAGCCCGACTACTTAATATGGATGGATACGATTAAAGAAGGAAGGGTCGTTGAGCAGAAAAAAGAAGAATTGGAGACAGTAAAAGATCTTCCTTTTGAAGTAGAGAGCCTAGAAAAATCTGATGCATTCAAAGACACGACTAAAATGTTTGAAACTCCAATCAATGCCAATAAAGTCATTAAATCTTTTTTAAGTGATGAAGAAATAAATAACTTAGCTTTGGAAATTCAAAATGTTTGATTGGAAAAAACCCACCTCTCAGATGTTGGGTCGATGGCAGCCATGGCATGATGGCCATACAGCGCTTTTTGAAAAGGCTTTAAAAAAAACAGGCCAAGTATGTATTATGTTTAGAGATGTATCTGGCGTTGATGCTGGAGTTGATGGTCAGGGAGACAATCCTTTTGAATTTGAAGAGGTTAAACAAAGAATAATTGATGGCTTATCAGCTCATGGCTATGAAAATGAAAAAGAATATATAGTTCTTAAAGTTCCAAATATAACTGATATTTCATATGGACGTGGAGTAGGGTACACTTTCACTGAGCATGATTTAGGTGAAGAGATTCATAAAATATCTGCTACTAAAATTAGAAAAAAAATGAGGGATCAGGACGAACTGTAATTAGAATATTGTAGCTCCAAAGATTTTTATTTCAGTGTCTTCAATTCCCAATACTAATCTGCCAAGATAATCTCCATCAGACTTACTACTTTTTTGCTTAAAGAGAACTGTCACATGTTCATCTCTTCTGAGGCATCCAAGAAATTCTCTTTCTTCAGTTAGACTTGTGATTACGTCATTATTAGCCCACTGTTTTGCAAGTTCAATTTCATTCGCACCAAATAGCATTCGAGCTGAAAAATTTTGAGTAAATCCAAAATAGTCTTGTTTATTAGAACACTGTATTAAGTTATCCCACATTGGTTGAGCAATCTCTAAGAGCTCTTTATCCGATTTTTCCAAAAGATTCATTTAATCAACAATGTGATACAGAGGGGCTTTTTCAAGGGAAAATTCACCACTTTTAGGATCTCGTCTTGATACAGTAAGGCAATGCCAATTGTCATCATCAAGCTTCATGTGATCACCTCGGTAATAATATCCAGGCCATCTAGTTTCTTTTCTAAATAGAGTATGATGTGTGACACATTGTGATGTCATTAACCGGTGTTTGAGCTCCCAAGCTCTCATAAGCTGATGATAATCTTCAGCGCCAATATATTCTAAATCTTCTTCTAGCATATGAAGTAGTTCAAGACCTCTGTTAAGGAGATTTTCATTAGTCATATAATTAACTCCAACACCGCCTACATATTCGTCCATAATTTTTTGTAATCTTTGGAGCCCCTGTATTGGCAATAAATAACTCGGTGATACCGTTCCTGCTGTTATTTCATTACGTCCAACCTTATAGTTTTCAAGAGGTTTATAAATAACCTCCTTTAAATCTTCATATTGTTTTTCGTTGATTAATATTTCATCATTTTTTAAGTCCATAATGTACTTAACGGCAGCTTTAGCCGCTAGACGACCTTCAGTAAATGATCCTGATGAAAACTTATGAGCACTTCCCCCAACGGTGTCACCAGCTCCAAACAAACCATCGACACTCATCATTCGATTGTATCCCCAAAAATATTCAGATGGAGATAAATCTTCGGGACCACTTACCCATGCACCAGAACATGTTGCGTGTGAACCCATAACGTATGGTTCAGAGGTTGTTAATTCAGGGTTGGTATATTTAGGGTCGATATTTTGTGACGCCCAAACAACAGCTTGACCTACCGTCATACCTAAGAAGTTTTCCCACCCAATAGTTTCTAAGTGAGGGTCTTGGAAGGCTTCTGTTGTAACCATGTGAATTGGACCACCACCAGCCTTAACTTCCTCAATGAATGCATGATTTCTTAGGCATGTTGGTACAGGAGTATGGTCAATATACTCTCCAACTAATTTTTTAGTATCCTCATACCACTTTTGCTCATAGTTCTCTCCATTGCCGTTTTGAGTGTATGTTTTCAAATGTAAGAAATAAGCACCTACAGGGCCATATCCATCTTTAAATCTCGTGAGCACAATTCTATTTTCCATTTGTGTCATCTTTGCTCCAGCAGCAATAGGCAATGCGTACGCTGATCCATTGCTCCATGGCGCATACCAAGTTCTTCCCATGCCTTCGCCAACAGCTCTTGGTTTAAAAATGTGTGAAGCTCCACCCGCGGCAACAATAACCGCTTTAGCTTTAAATACGTGGTAGTTTCCAGTTCTCATATTAAAACCCACAGCTCCACCTACACGATTTTCTTTTCCTTCATCCATAAGGAGGTGGGTGATCATGATACGGTTATAAATCTTATCTGCTGATTTCTTCGCAGCTTCGGCAACTATAGGCTTATAGCTTTCACCATGAATCATAACCTGCCATTTGCCCTCACGTTGATATCTTCCTGTCTCCTTATCTCTCATGATAGGAAGACCCCATTCATCAAACATGTGAACAGTTGAGTCAACGTGCCTTGCCATGTCGTATGCTAAATCTTCTCTAACCAATCCCATGAGATCATTTCTTGCGTACCGAACATGGTCTTCTGGTTGATTCTCATCCCATTGCATGCCCATATAACAATTGATTGCATAAAGGCCTTGAGCTACAGCACCGCTTCTATCTATGTTAGCTTTTTCAACACAGACAATTTTTAAATTTCTTCCCCAGTGCCTGGATTCAAATGTGGCACCTGTACCTGCCATACCTCCGCCAATAATAAGGATATCGCAATCCTCATGAATAGTTTGAATTTTAGCCATCGATTAATAGTAAACGCCTTCTTTAAATTTTTCTTTATCTATTTCAGGCAGTCCAGTTTCTATATTTAAACCAGTGGGCTCTGAATAAAGAAGCTGTGAATTTAATTCATCATCAGTAGGAGCTTTTTCTTCAGCAAGTTTTGGAATATGTTTACCCCATGGTTTTGTTGTAATCGGTGAAACAAAATTCTTTTCATGACCATTTCTAAATTTGATCCTCCAAGAAATAGTTCCTTTTTCTTCTTCTCTTAAAACTCTTACTTTATGATGCATGGGTGCAAAGTCTGCATATCCTCTAACATCAATTGCATTTTGTGGACATGCCTTCACACACGAATAACATTCCCAACACATGTTAGGTTCAATATTCACGGCACGCCTTGTTTCTTTATCAATATGCATGATATCTGATGGACAAATATCAACGCAATGACCGCACCCATCACATCTTGTCATGTATACAAATGTTGACATAATTTTTTCCTCTTCTCTTTTACCAGTTAATCAAATTTTATTAATAATGCCTAGGTGATTCTCGCTTTATTCCAAGGCCAAATTGCTTAGGAGCATCAGCCGGACCTGGCAAATCGTCACGGTAACCATCAACTTCTGACAGGTTTTTTTGAATTGCAGCACCCGGTTTATAAAACATATGAGCAAATTTTGACCAATATACCCCTCCAAACAATACTATGTTAGATAGAGCGTAAAGAACCAGAAACAAGCTATCAAATATAGGTACACTTGCGTATTGGGTATAAGACCATGCAAGTCCAAAAGTTGCAGCGGCCAATAAAGACAATACAAACAGGTCTGCCCTAATAATCCTTTTCCATGGATTTGCCTCCGCAGAAACATCAACTCGCAAGAAAAACCAAAACCAGTATCCACCCAAACAAGTCATTAGAGCGCCTATATGCCATAAAGCAGAAACTTGATATGGCGCTTCTTTAGCGACTCCAGTGTAAGCGAATATCAATACCGCTGAGCATATCCAAAATAAGATTGATCCATACATGCCAAGCAAATGCGCTGCTCTTCTTTGTCCACGACCTAGTTCAGATGTAGTTAAAATATCACTTGCTATAGTTTTGGAAATAACAGCTGCTTTTTCTCCTGCGCTAACTTTTTTCGTAGCTGACTCAGTCGCTTTTTTGTAATTGATAAAGAAGTACTTGGCATTTTTCTTATGCGCCATGTCTAAGATTGTACCTATGGCAACCATAGCGACCATGAGTATAACAAAAGCTTGTAATGCTTCAACGGGCATGAAGCTTATTAATTCTGCGAATGGATTCGTATAAAGCATAAGTATCAGTGTGATTATATCAGAGTATATAAATAATACCTATATTTTATAGTTTCAAGCCATCTTACTTTCTTCTTGAATTAATTGATAAAATTGAATGATATTTTTTGAAGTTTTAATATCTGATTTTAGCTGATTGATGCCATTGCTTATCGCTTCACTATTGAATTCAAGAATCGATTTTTTATAGCTTTCACGATTTTTTAAGCGCTTATGATATTCTTTTAAATTTTCATGATTGCCTATTAATAAATCTATAATTTGTAATTCCTCGACACGATGAAATAAAACCATCCATGTTATGTCAGCAATGCTAAATTTTTCACCTCCAATCCAACTTCTATCATTGAGATGATAATTTAATTCATCAAAATGTACTTTTAAACATTTAAAAGCTCTAACAGCTGCCTTCTGATTAGGTGCATTTTTTCTAAACGCACTATTACCCATTAATTTAAATATCACAAAGAAGAAAGCTCTAAATTTTGATGGATGTTTAAAATATTTTATAAATTTAAAAATACTAACTTTTTTTAACATAGCCGCAAAAAGTGGTTGCATCATAATTGAAATACAGTTTCCTGCGTAATCTTTAATTCCGTTCATGGGATCATCGCCCACTAAAGAGCCTTTTTCATTCCACTTCTCCACTATTTCATCATTGTAAAGAAACCCTGGCTTAAGTTTAGATACATATTTAATTTGCTCATGAGATTCATATATTGGATAATTATCATGCAGCAAGACTGGTACTGTTGCAGTGGGATTTATTTTTAGGTAATCATTTGATAAATTTTCACAATCTTTTGTCTCGATAAGATGTATATGTCGAGAATGATAATTAATACTTAATTCTTCTAAACAAACCCTTACTTTCCTTGAACAAATAGAAAACTCATTGTGAAATAGAACCCATTCATGATTAAAGTTTGAAACTTTATAATCTTGTTTACCTATAAGATTGTCTTTATTGAGATTCTTTTTTTTCATCCCAGACTTTATTTAATAACTGACTGGCAGAAACAGCAGTTGGGAACCCACTGTAATGAGCAACGTGCAAAATCATTTCTTCAATCTTTTCCTTCTCAATTCCTAAATTCTTTGCTCCTCTTAGATGAGACTTCAATTCATTTTCTCTGTTTAGAGCTACAAGTACAGTTAATGTGATCATGCTTCTTTCTTTAAGGCTCAGTTTGTCAGTTCTGGACCAGATAGTTCCATAAAGCATGTCTATTATTTGTTTTAATAAACTTTTAGATACTGGGGTTTCATCATCTTTAAGGAGATCCATCTCCTTAAGTATTTCTAAGCCTTTTTTTCGATCTTCATCATTTAATGGCATTTAATATTAATAACTCATAAAATATTAGTTTCAATTTATATCTTTGATTTTTTTTATACCCATTATAGGATTATTATATGAGTGAAAAAGTTTATATGCTTGTGGATATCAATATTCAAGATAAAGAAAAATATCTAAATTATGAAAAAGGATTTTTTCCAATACTAAAGAAATATGGAGGTGAGTTCATAACTTTTGATGATAAAATTGAACATCTAGAAGGTGAAAAACCTATAGAAGGTCGCACTATATTATGGACCTTCCCATCAGAAGAAGACGCCAAAGCATGGTATAACGATCCTGAATATCAAGAACTTGCGAAGATTAGACGCTCATCGGCAATTTTGAATAATTTAAGTATAATTAAAAGCCTACCAAAAAGAAGTTAGCTTAACTAACTTGGAGTAAATACGGCAGTTTTTTCTAAGTTTTTAATCGCAGATGAAACTATTTCATCAAGATTTTCCGCTTCAAAATTACAAATATCAAAAACATATTTGTCAGGCCTTAAGATGACAGCGTCGCATTCATACTTATCACAATAAATCTGCATGTCAGAGTGAGTATCTTCACAAGCAATATAATTGTCGTAATTAGATTGTTCATGATTGTCAGAGATATTTATAATTTTAAAATTATGTTTATTCAGGAACCCTAGGTACTCATCAGAAATTTTTTTATTGCCCTCAAAATTATTTAAAATCATACCAAAATTCTTTCCTAAAACTTTGTCAGTACTTTGAATCCTGCCATCATTAAGCCGTACACTAATTTCATTAAAGTAATATCGTTCAAGAGAGACATCTTTAATTTTAGGCATATTATGAACTCCTTGACCAAGACGGTTTCCATTCAGAATAGGAAATACATTTTCTTTACCTTTGAAGTAACCCTGCATCCTTAAAGTAGCGTTTCGGATAAAAGCTTTAAACTTACTTTTTGCATTTATCACACCACCCATTTTGATTGCTGCTCTTGTAATACGTGCAACATGCGGCTTTCTCTCTGTTTCATAAGTCTCTAAAATATTCGTCTTATAATGACCTTTTAGTACTCCATTAATTTTCCATAGTAAGTTCTCAGCATCTCTGCAGCCTGAGTTCATGCCTTGCCCCATAAAGGGAGGCATCTGGTGAGCGGCATCACCAAGAAGAAAAATATTTCCATTACTCCATCTCTCTGCAGCTGCCGCATGAAAGGAGTACACAGCAGTTCTACTAAATTCTACTTCATTATCGCCAATCCATTGATCTATATATTTTCTAAAGACACTTTCTCTTTGTATTTCTTCAACAGTATCCCCAGGCATGTATGCAATCTCAAATCTAAAGCAATTTTCTACACCTTGAATTATCGTCGTTGGTCGATTTGGATTACAATATTGAATAGCATCTATATCGGTAAAACACTCAAAACTACTTTTGGTATACCCATCGACAACCATCCAGGCTTCATCAGCGTCAAGACTATTTAATTTGATATTGTTAAGTTTTCTAACTGTACTATTAGCGCCATCACAAGCTAAAAGATACTTGCTTGTAACTTTAAACTCCTCATTGGTTTCAATATCTTTGTATGTACAATTCACGACACCATTTATTTCATCTACTGCTAAAAGTTCACTGCCTGTTTTTATTGTATTTGTAGAATATTTTTTTGCGTTTTCTCTATGTGCCTCATCAAATTGTGGCTGATGAATAAATAAAATTCTATGCTGATAGTTATAAGTGTCAAAACCCTCCATTGTAATTTTCATGATTGATTTTTTGTTAGCGTCTTTATTATCAACACCTCTTATTTTTCTGGTCTTTACTTCACTTATAAATTCGCAGTGTGACATAGCTCGCTGACACTCAGCATCCCATGTAATCGCTCTTGGTAAAGGGTAGGCGTTCTTTTCTTTATCTAGAATTAATGCTTTGATGCCATAATACCCAAGAAGATTTGCGCAAGTTTCACCAACGGGGCCATACCCTGCAACAATCACATCATATTCGGTTTCAATCACTTGATTTAATATACGGGAGTATCTTCTGGCTCTTCAATAACTTTATTTTTAATAAAGCCCAATTTTTCAATCTCAATTTTTACTTCATCATCTGCTTTAAGCCAGTTTCTTGTCATTACAGCTGATCCAGCTGGAGTTCCTGTTGGAATTAGATCGCCTGGTTCTAAAGTGAACGCAGTTGATAAATATTCAACAAGAGTAAAACAATCAAAAATCAAATCACTCGTTGATGCTGACTGTCTAAGTTCGCCATTAACATGGGTTTCAAGTTTTAAATTGTGAGGGTCACCGACTTCGTCACTAGTTACCAGGTAGGGACCAAAAGGGCAATGCGTATCCCATGATTTACCCATGGTCATTGTCATTGGTGGTCCACGCATCTGCCAATCTCTAATAGTAACGTCATTAACAACTGTATATCCATAAATCACATTTGCAGCGCTGTCATAAGGTACGTGACGACATTTTTTACCAATAACAAATCCTAGCTCACCTTCGTAGTCTAAAAATTCTGATGCTCTTGGCCTATGTATTAAATCGTAAGGACCAACAACTGAGCTATTTTGCTTATTAAATATATTTGGATATTTTTCCTGAGCCTTACCAATAGTCTTTGCTGCTGTTTCTGCAACTTCGTCTTTATGTTCTTTATAATTTAATCCTACAGCAAGTATTTTATTTGGCTTAGGAATAGGCGCACACAATTCCACCTTACCTACTTCTATTTTATCTTCACCTTTTTCAATAAGGTCATTAGCTGTGTCAAGTCCATCGCTACCAAGTTCAATAAAGTCAATCATATTTTTAGGAAGAGATGATTGGGCAAAACTAATAATCAAGTCATCTTTGACTGCACCGATGCTTAGATTATCATTATGTGAAAAAGTAACTAATTTCATATGTTTATATATATTGAATATCTAAAAGCTAGAATTGTATCAAGTCAAATAATTGTATATTGTTTTTTTTCAATATGAATAAAAAAATTTCAAGACGATCTTTTATCAAACAATCTGCTGCTTCAGTTACATTAGCTGGATTAAGTTCAATCTTAATGACGCAACAAGCACCGGCTTACATAAAGGCAAAAAATTACAATATTCTCTTAATGCTAAATGACCAAGAAAGGGCATGGCCTTACATACCCAAGAGTATTGATTTGCCTGCTAGAAGATATCTTGAGAGTATATCAACCTATTTTAATCGGTCGTACACTTCTACACCAATCTGTTCACCCGCTCGTAGTTCAGTTTACACAGGTCAACATGTTCAATTTACAGGTGTATGGGACAATACAGTCACCCCATGGGTTCCTGGTCTATATGACAATGTAAATACAATTGGCCATTTGTTAAGAAATCAGAATTATGAAACTGGATATTTCGGGAAATGGCATCTAACAAATATTACTGAGAGTAATACAAATGAAAATGCTCTTGGATATGATGGAATGTTACAAATGTTTCGCAAATATGGTTTTGATAATTCAGATCAACCTGGCGAGAGAGACATGGGTCAAGGAGGATATAAATATGACGGACTTACTGCAAAGTCTGCTTCAAACTTTATAATTGAAAAAAAAAATAATGACAAACCTTGGTCTGCGTTTATAAATTTTGTAAATCCTCACGATATTATGTTTTTTCAAACCTCGCCTGAAATTAGAGGATCAGGCTTAGTAGGCGATCATCAACTGCCTGCTCCAATCGAAGCTTTGTATGATTTAAAACATGATTTTGAATTTCCAAAAAATTTTGGACCGAGAAATGTCATTGAAGGCAATTTTGATGCAACTTATATACAAAATACGATCTACGGTGAGATTCCATATTCTCAACCTCAGCTATGGAAGAAATTCTGCAATTATTATTTTAATTGTTTGCGCGATGTTGATAGGCACATGACGACAGTCTTGAATGCTCTCAAGTCTTCTAATCAATTAGATAATACGATTATATTTATGATATCAGATCATGGTGAGATGCTTGGTCAGCATGGTTCACGAGGAAAGGTCGTTCCATGGGAGGAGTCAATAAGAGTGCCAACTCTTGTTTATCATCCGGATCTTAAGAAACAAAAAAAATGTGAGTCAGTCATATCAAATATTGATATTGTTCCTTCAATCTTGGAATTTTCTGGAATTGAAAGAAATGAGATAAAAACAAATTATCCAGAACTTAAAGGCGATAGCTTTTCAAACTTAGTTGAGAATCCTGATGATGGTAATGATCGAAATACAGAAGGCCACTTAATTCACGGTGTGCAAATTATTCCAACGATGTTTGATGTTGCAGAGAAATTTAGACATATTGGATTAGCTGATGGATATGTTGAAAAATTTACAGCATTCGCATCTGAAGGTTCATTTTTACCAGATTTTTCATTACCACTTAATTTTAAAGGAATTGTAGACAAAAAATATAAATTTATTAGATCGTTCTCACCACGCATGAATAATATACCTCAGAACTATGAGGACTTAATAAAGAACAACGATAGTTTTGAACTTTATGACCTTGAAAACGATCCTTATGAGATGAATGATATGTCAAAGAATGAAAGCTATAAGGAATTGCTGATGACTATGAATGATAAATGTAATAAATTAACTGATAAAGAAATAGGCCTAGAAAATCATGTTCTTCATTTACCTGGCCCTGATTGGTTTTGGACTGCTTAAACTATGACAAAAGAAGTTATCTTAAATTTCGATTTATATAGGAAGTTTCGGTCTGAGTATTCTCCAGATAATTTTCATCATGTAGCTTTTAAAACAATGCAGTACGAAAAGATGGTAACTTTCTATGAAAAACTTTTTGGATGTAAGCCTTTATATAAAAGTAATGATATTGCTTTTTTAGCTTTTGATGAAGAACACCATAGAGTAGCTATTGCCAACACTAAGCCAGGAGTTGATAGGCTTAATTTTATTGTAAAGTTAATATCACGATTTAAAGAATGGCTTAATAGGTCCACGCCATCAGCAGTTGGACTAGATCACATTTCTTATCAATTAAACCCAATAGATAAGTGGTTTGATTTTTATTTAAAAGCGAAAGAACGTGGCCTAAAACCATACTGGACTATCAATCACGGCTGGATAACAGGAATGTATTATAAAGATCCAGATGGCAATCTTATTGAAATATTTTTTGAGCACTGGCAGAACGAAGAAGAGTTTAAGCATGAGGTTTCAGCTCGAGGCTTTCCAGAAGAACCAGTAGGAACAAATATGGATATTGATATTCTCTATGATATGTTCAAAAAAGGCGAAAGTTTTGAAAACTTAACCAAAAAAGGAAATACAGTTCCTGAAGGTAAAAAGCCTGTGACGGGTATTCAAGCTGCGATCAATATGCGTAAAAAATTTAAATAGTATTTGTATGGATCTATACGATCTCAATTCTATTCCAAGAATAGTCTTTTCAATTTTGTCAATTTTATTAACCATAGGACCAACTATTGCCGATTTTAATAAAACTCACGCTACACATCCTGATTGGATAGGGCATGCACGCTTTCATGTAGTCTGGCAAGTTCTTGGATTCTATCCAATAATGGTTTTGAATTTAATTGTATTATGGATTTATATTCCTGAATTTTATTATCCATACCAGCTTTATTTTTGGCTTATTTGGTATTTTGGGTTCCTTGGAACCTTTATAATAACCATTTTCAGCATGCCTCTATTTAAGGGAACGCTCTCTGATCCCGGAGGAAGAGTACCCTTCAAATACACATTTGGAAAAAAATTAAAATTACTACCTGGAAAAAATAAACATCTTCCATTTAAAATAAAAGGGCAAGTGAAAACCTATAAAGTTGATGAAAACCTTCACAACATGATACTGCCAACAATAATTGTGATTATTACGTCTATTTACTTTATAGTTCATTAAACAGTATTTCTAAAAATGATCGAGTATTTCTTTCCACTATTACTACTATGCGTCATCCAATCTGGAACACCTGGTCCTAATAATATTATGTTAACTGCATCGGGTAGAAATTTTGGTTATTTTGGATCTATTCCTCATATGGCAGGAGTAGTGTTTGGTTTCTTATCTTTATTGATTGTTTTGAGCCTTGGATTAATAACTATTTTTAATAACTTTCCATTTATACAAACATTATTACAAATTTTAGGATCACTTTATCTTTTATACTTATCTTACCGCATTTACTTTTCTTATAACACAGAAGATCAAAGTAGTTCAAAGCCAATTACCTTCTTGGAGTCATCATTGTTTCAATATGTTAATCCAAAAGGAGTCATGATGGCGGTAACAACAATTTCTATTTATACTGATTTTAAGAATTTTGAGTTCATCGATAGCTTTATGAATGGCATGATATGGATATTAATTGCATTCACAATCTCAAATATATTTGCTGTTTTAACTTGGACTACGATTGGTGTATTTTTAAATAACTTCATTAAATCTGATAAAGCAATTAATCAATTTAATGGATTTATGGCAACTTTACTTGTTTTAACAGTTATATGGATTAATTATGAGTTCTATGGATCTTAATAGAAAATTAATAACCTATTTAGTTTTGGGGCATTGCTTTATTATTGCTATATCAAATTATCTAGTTCAATTTCCAATAAATATATTTGGTTTGGATTATACAATTGGTACATTCACTTTCCCAATCATAGTTCTAGCTACAGATTTGACAGTACGACTTTCGAATGCAACAAATGCACGTAAAGTTATCGGATACGCCTTTATCCCAGCTTTTATAATTTCATATATATTTGCTGATTTTAGAATAGCGATTGCATCAGTTTTAGCTTATTCAATTGGGCAGTTGCTTGATGTCTTTGTATTTTCAAAAGTAAGGGACAGAGTAGGCGATGATGGCTTTAATTTAAGTTCTTATTGGTACCTTGCGCCAGTTGTAAGCACCTTTTTTGCCCAATTGATTGATACATACCTATTTTATGGTGTGGCATTTTATAATTCTGCAGATGATTTTATGCGAGAAAATTGGGATCTCATAGCATTCAACGATTTCATATTGAAACTAGTTGTTTGCTACCTAGCATTTTTGCCAATTTATGTTTTAATTCTGAATAGAACTTTTAATTATATTAAAACGCGCACATAAAAAAAATGTTATTTACGTCTATTTCTCCTGAAGCTTTTGACCATAAAAATATATCTAAAGACATTCATGAAATGAATGATCATATAAAAAATTTGCTAGTCAACGCGCCTCCATCACATGAAATACCTTTTGATGTCTTGCAAGAAATAAGAAGGCAAGGTGGTGGATTGCTTGCTTTCCAGCCATATTCTGATCGTGCTGAAAATAGGCAAATTGGGTTAGGCGATCATAAAGTAATGATAAGAATAATTAATCACGACAGTCCTGATTTTATTTATATGCACATACATGGCGGCGGTCACTGCATTGGTGCTGCAGATATGCAGGATCAATCTTTAGAAAAAATTTCAAATGATCTTAATTGTGTCGTGGTAAGTGTCGAATATCGTCTTGCGCCAACTAACCCTTATCCAGCTGCCCCAGATGACTGTGAAACAGCAGCTGTCTGGTTAATAGAAAATTCAAAGAAAGAATTCAATACAGAAAAAATTGTAATTGGTGGAGAGTCGGCTGGTGCAAACTTATCAGCGGTTACATTGCTGAGACTGAAAAGTAAAGGGATGTTGGATACAATCAAGGGTGCAAACCTTATTTACGGATCCTATGACGCTCGACTTACACCAAGCGCAATCAGGCAGGAAGGGTCTGAAGAAATATTCTTATTATCATATGCAATGATTAGAAAATTTAGAGACTCATACTTTCAAGGAGATGTGGATAAAAGCATGCCTGACGTTTCACCCATTCAAGGAGATTTAACGGGAATGCCACCAGCATTATTTACAGTAGGAACAAGAGATTTATTGCTTGATGATTCATTATTTATGTATGGTAGATGGTTAAGTTATGGTTCAAATGCAGAAATTATAATTGTTCCAGGAGCAGATCATGCTTTTAATGCTTTTCCATCAGAAACAACAACATCTGTTGAAAATAAGATAAGTGAATTTGTTAAATCAGTTCTCTAGACCATCTAAATATACTTTAGCAACTTTTTTTCCTAATTTGTAGTCAGCTTTTAAAACCTCAATATTTTTTGAATCTCTTTTTGATTTTAGTTTTTCGGGTGGGCATAGTTGTATAATTTCGCAATCACTCGGTGGGTTATTAATAAAATCAAGTGCTCGATTATAAGTTTTATCATGCACTAATAATGCTTTTCTTAATTTAGGATATTCTCTCGATAGTAAAGCGCCAATATAATTTTCAATTTTCAACTTCCTTCTAAATTTTTTTTCATATGTTCTAATCACAATTATCTTTTTAGCTCCCATCTCATATGCTTTTTCTACGGGAAGGGGATCAGCAACACCTCCATCAAATTTCCTACGTCCATCTATTAAGCTTGGGGTTCTAACCAATATGGGCAGAGTACCAGAGGCAATCATTTTTGGCATCCACTCACCATCACCAAATGAATAATATTCGGCATTTGCTTCGATCGCATCAGTCACAACTGCTATATAATCTTTTCCTTTTAAATTATTTTTTATTTTTTCCATACTTGGCTTAAACATCTTCTCGCCATCCTCGTACATCTGATGAAATTTAATTATGTCTTTACCAATGAAAATATTTTTATAGCTAAGGTAATCACCTTTAGCTGCATAGAGCATTTTTTCTAAATTATTGTCTGTTTCTCTAATTAGATACCAGCATAGAACCGCCACTCCATTTGAGACTCCCATGTAAATATCAAATGGATCATAGTTCCTATTAATAAAGGTATCGGTTATTCCAAAAGAAAATACACCTCTTTGGCCGCCGCCTTCTACGATCAGAGCTGTTTTTTTATTTTCCATGACATCAATTAACTAGTAAAGTTATATAAAAAATCAAATGTGTTCGATAGTAATTTTAAAACAAAGTGACTCAGAGTGGCCATTAATAATTGGTGCTAACAGAGATGAAATGAAGGACAGAGAGTCACTTACGCCTGGTAGACACTGGGAAGATAGACCCCATGTATTTGCCGGAAAGGATTTAATTGCTGGAGGCACATGGCTTGGTATCAATGATTATGGTTTGGCTGTTGGCATCATGAATCGAATGAACAGCTTAGGACCATTAGATAATAAAAGAAGCAGGGGAGAGTTAGTTTTAGACGCATTAGATCATGCAGATGCATCGGAGGCTCTTAATGCCATGATCGAAATTCAAAAGGACTCTTATAGGGGATTTAATATGCTTATTGCTGATAATATAAATGCTTACTGGATAAAGTCAGATGAGGAACAAGAAGTCATTGAATACTTTAATATACCTGACGGGCTTTCAATGATAACGGCATATGATCGAAATGATTTAAAATCGAAGCGCATTAAAACTTACTTATCAAAGTTTGCTTTATCATTAGAGCCAAATCCATCTAAAGGGGAATGGCAAGACTGGGAAATGTTATTGGGAAGCACTTATAGTGAGGATAAAAATCCACTAAGCGCTATGTGCGTAAAGACTGATATGGGATTTCAAACAGTATCATCAACTTTAATTGCACTGCCTAGCTTTCAACCTAAGGGAGCGAAGCAAAAACCTGTTTACAAATTTGCTAATGGTTCTCCTGATTTATCAAGTTACACTGAACTTGATCCGTAAGCTTGATATATTATTAATTAAATTATTGATTTTATTGATTAATATTTAGATAGGTTACTGGCACTTTCTTATATTTAGTGTTGTTTGAAAAATCTTAATTATTATAATCGATAGACTTATTATCAATATTTTGGAGTACCCGAATGACTGACTGTTATATCTATGACGCAATTAGAACGCCTCGTGGCAAAGGCAAAAAAAATGGAACTTTACATGAAGTTACAGCCTTAGAACTTGCAACCCAGGTTTTAAATAATGTTAAAGACCGCAATCAACTAGATACTGCTGATGTAGACGACGTTGTTCTGGGATGTGTTGCTCCGGTTGGTGAACAAGGTGCTAATATTGCTCGTTCTGCTGTCCTCAATTCAGAATTTGATCAATCAGTATCAGGGGTGCAAATAAATAGATTTTGTGCATCTGGTTTAGAAGCAACAAACATGGCAGCGGCTCAAGTTATGTCTGGTCAGGCACAGATGTCTATAGGCGGCGGCGTTGAATCAATGTCAAGAGTTCCAATGGGCTCTGATGGTGGGGCAATGGTTGCCGATCCTTCAGTAGCAATTAAAAACTATTTTGTACCTCAAGGAATAAGTGCAGACATGATTGCTTCAAAATGGGGCTTTACTAGAGATGATGTAGATGCTTATGCAGTTGAGAGTCAACAAAGAGCTAAAAAGGCTTGGGATGAAAAAAGATTTGATAAATCAATTACACCTGTGAAAGATATTAATGGTTTAACAATCTTAGATCACGATGAACATATGAGACCCGATGCAACAATGCAATCACTGGGATCACTAGATCCTTCCTTTGCAATGATGGGTGAAATGGCTGGTTTTGATGCGACAATACAACAAAGGTATCCAGAAGTGGAAAAAGTAAATCATGTGCACACAGCTGGTAATTCCTCTGGGATCGTTGATGGTGCTGCTGCAATTCTACTTGGCAATAAGGAAATGGGCGAAAAGCATGGTCTTAAAGCAAGGGCAAAAATTAAAGGATTTGCTTCAATTGGATCTGAGCCAAGCATAATGTTGACTGGACCGGGCTATGTTTCAGATAAAGTCTTAAAAAATCTTGGAATGGATAAAAACGACATTGATTTATGGGAATTAAATGAAGCTTTTGCAGTTGTTGTTCTAAGATACTTGGAGCATATGGGCATCGATCATTCTCAAATTAATGTTAATGGCGGAGCTATTGCAATGGGACATCCTCTTGGTGCTACTGGTGCAATGATACTTGGTACAGTTCTTGATGAGTTAGAAAGAACGAACAAGTCTACAGCACTTGCTACATTGTGTGTTGGCGGAGGCATGGGAACTGCCACTGTCATTGAGCGCGTTTAAAAATTTAGATTAAAGGTAATATAATGAGTGATGTAACTTATGAAATAGATAGCGACGGTATTGCCGTAGTAACTTGGGATTTAGAAAATCGTTCAATGAACGTTCTAAATTTTCAATCTTTAGGTGAATATAGGCAAATTATCGAAAAGCTAATTGGTGACGATGCGGTTAAAGGTATCGTTCTGAGAAGCGCTAAAGATGCATTCATAGCCGGAGCAGATCTTACTTCTTCTGAAGTTTTTGGTTTTGACAGCGTTCAAGAAGATAAAGTTAAAGCTGCAGAAAAAATATATAATGGAAACATGGAAATGCAGTTGCTGTTTAGAAGCATGGAAACATGTGGCAAGCCTTTTGTTGCAGCAATAAATGGACATGCTTTAGGCGGTGGATTTGAGATTTGTTTGTCATGTCACTACCGTGTTGCGATTGATAATGACAAAATTCAAATTGGACAACCAGAAGCAAAAGTTGGTCTTATACCCGGAGCGGGTGGAACTCAAAGAGTGCCTAGATTGGCAGGAGTTACCCAAGACATAATGGGCTTCCTTTTAGCAGGAACTCCATTCACTCCTAAAAAAGCTTTAGGTGCAGGATTAATTAACGAAGTAACTGATAAAGAAAATTTGTTAGCCGCTGCAAAGAAATATATTGTTGATGGTGGCAAAGCAGTTCAACCATGGGACGAAAAAGGTTTCAAATTCCCTGGTGGACTTCCTTACACTCCAAAAGGAATGATGCTATGGGCAGCGGCCTCATCATCTCTTAGAAAAAATTCTTATAATAATTATCCAGCTCAAACAGCTATATTGTCCGCAGTTTATGAAGGCGTGCAAGTTCCAATTGATGCTGCATTAAGAATTGAGGCTCGTTATTTTACCAACGTAGTTATGGATCCGAGATCACAAAATATGGTCAGAAGCTTATTTGTTAATATGCAAGCTCTCAGTAAGGGAGCAAGGAGGCCAAAGGACTTTGATAAGTATGATGTCAAAAAAATTGGTATACTTGGAGCCGGACTAATGGGTGCAGGAATTGCTTATGTAACTGCAAAAGCAGGTATTGAAGTTATTTTAATTGATACAGATCAAGATGCTGCTGATAAAGGTAAAGATTACTCGACTAAAATTTTAGATAAGCAACTAAGCAAAAAAAGAACTACAGAAGAAAAGAAAGAAAAACTACTAAATTTAATAACTCCTACTACTGATTACTCTTTGCTACAGGGCGCAGATCTAATTGTAGAAGCAGTTTTTGAAAACAGAGACATCAAAGCTGAAGTTACCGCTAAAGCTGAAGCACAAATTGCTGAGACAGCTGTTTTTGGTTCCAATACTTCAACTTTACCTATCACAGGACTGGCTAAAAATTCTAAAAGACCTAATAATTTTATTGGAATTCATTATTTCTCTCCTGTTGAAAGAATGCCATTAGTTGAAATTATTATGGGAAAAGAAACGTCACAGGAGACTCTTGCTAAGACAATGGATTATGTGCAAAAGATTAAGAAAACTCCAATCGTAGTAAATGACAGCAGAGGTTTCTATACAAGCCGCGTATTCAGCACATATACAGGTGAAGGTGTCGCAATGCTGGCAGAAGGAATCAAACCTGCGCTAATTGAAAATGCAGGCAAGATGACAGGTATGCCAATGGCGCCTTTAGCTCTCTCAGATGCTGTAGCTTTAGATCTTGCATGGAAGGTGACTACTCAAACAAAAAAAGACTTCGAGGCGGAAGGAAAAGAGTTTCCTGTTACTCCTATGTATTCAATCATGGAAGAAATGGTTGAAAAGCAAGGAAGGTTTGGAAAGAAAAATAATAAAGGTTTTTACGAATATCCTGAAAGCGGGAAAAAATATTTATGGCCTGAATTATCAAATCTTTGCAAAGAAAGTGACGATCAGCCTGAAGTTGATGAGTTAAAAAAGAGATTTCTCTATATACAGGCTTTGGAAACAGCTAAGTGTTATGAAGAGAATGTTCTAACAGATGTGCGTGATGCTGATATTGGAGCAATACTAGGCTGGGGAATGGCACCTTGGACTGGCGGAACACTCTCCTACATTGATATGATTGGTGTCAAAGAATTTGTTGCTGAAGCAGATAAACTTGCTCAAAAATATGGTGAAAGGTTTACACCATGTAAGCTTCTTCGTGATATGGCCGCCAAAAATGAGACTTTTCATAAAAGTGGTAATTCTAGTCAAGCAGCTTAAATAAGATTAGTATAAGTATTATATCTTTATAGATTTGAAAGGATCCATATGGCAAACACTACACCTACGACTAATTCTCTCGAAAATTACTTTTTACCCTTCACTGCAAATAAGGATTTCAAAAAAGATCCAAGACTTTTGGATAGAGGGGAAGGTGTATACTATTGGAACCATAAAGGCGATACGGTAATTGATGCTTCTTCAGGATTATTTTGTGTACCCCTTGGTCATGGAAGAAAAGAAATTGCAGATGCCGTACACCAGCAATTACTAAAATTAGATTATTCTCCAAGCTTCCAGGTTTCTCACTTACCAGCTTTTGCTTGTGCTGAAAAGGTTGCAAAACTTTTACCTGGCGACTTAAACAATGTATTTTTTACGATATGCGGATCAACAGCAATAGACTCCGCAATAAAAATTGTTCAAGCATATCAGCATGCAATTGGACAGGCTCATCGAATGAAGTTTGTATCACGTGAAAGAGCTTATCACGGTGTAAATATTGGCGGAACCTCTCTGAGCGGCATGATTAAAAATAGAGAAATATTTACTGCTGCAATGCCAGGCGTTATTCATTTAAGACATACTTGGTTAGACGAGAATAAGTTCACAAAAGGTCAGCCAGAACATGGCGCACATTTAGCTGATGACCTTCAAAGATTTGTTGATATGTATGGTCCAGAGTCAATTGCTGCATGCTTTGTCGAGCCTATCGCAGGATCTACAGGAACATTAATTCCACCGAAGGGATACTTAGAAAAGTTAAGAGCAACATGTGATAAGTATGGCATCGTATTAATCTTTGATGAAGTGATTACAGGATTTGGAAGAACTGGAAAGTCTTTTGGTTCAGTAAAATACAATGTTCAACCAGATATGATAACCATGGCTAAAGCCATTACGAATGGTTCCCAACCAATGGGTGCAGTTGGAGTATCTGACAAAATTTACAATGCGATTGTTGATAACGGCCCAGAGCATGGAGTTGAATTTTTTCATGGCTATACTTACTCAGGTCACCCCGCATGTGTTGCAGCATCATTAGCAACATTAGATATTTATGAAAAAGAAGACATTTTTGCACGAGCTGAGAATATGTCACCTTACTTTTTGGATGCTGTATTTGATGCATTCAAGGATGTTCCTGCAGTAACGGATGTTCGCGGCGACGGAATGATGGCGGCGATTGATCTTGCAGTTGATAAGAATCCAGGTGTACGAGGATATGATGCGCAGAAGAAAACTTTTGAAAATGGAGTTCATATTAAATTTACTGGTGATTGTGGAATAATTGCTCCAGCTCTAATTGCTGAAGAAAAACACATAGACGAAATGATTCAAAAAATAAAAGATGTAGTTGTTAAATATTAGCAACTATTATGACTGGACTTCCATCTCACACACAAGTTGTTATTGTTGGCGGCGGAGTAATTGGATGCAGCATAGCATATCACCTGGCAGAAAAAGATATTGACGTCACACTTATTGAGAGAAAATCATTAACTTGTGGGACTACCTGGCATGCCGCTGGATTAGTAGGCCAGCTAAGAGCCACAAAAAATCTTACAAAGATGGCAAAATATTCAACTGAGCTGTATCAAAAGTTGAATAGCATGGATGACTTATCAACTGGTTTTAAACAAAATGGCTCACTCTCAATCGCTGAAAATGTGTCGCGATTTGAGGAATTAAGTAGAGGAGTATCGATGGGCAGGAATTTTGGCTTAGAGATTGAAGAAATGTCATTTGAAAAGATGAAGAAAAAATACCCATTATTAAACTTCCAAAATATTGATGATGATGTCAAAGGTGGATTTTTTCATCCCAATGACGGTCAGATAAACCCAGTCGACATAACAATGTGTCTTGCGAAAGAAGCTAGAAGAATGGGATGTAAGATAATTGAAAATAATAAAGTTTTATCTTTTGACCAAGAAGATGACAAAGTTACTCGCGTTATTACTGAAATGGGAAGCATTAACTGTGATAAAATTGTAATTGCCGCAGGAATGTGGAGTAGAGAAATCGGAAGAATGTGTGGAGTCAATATTCCTCTTCACGCATGTGAACATTTTTATGCACTTACAGAGTTTTCTTCAGAAATTCCAAGAGACCTGCCAGTCCTAAGAATTCCAGACTCACAAATGTATGTAAAAGAAGATGCTGGAAAACTTTTGATAGGGGCATTTGAAAAAAAAGCAAAACCATGGGGAATGAATGGAATACCAGAAAACTTTGAGTTTGATAGTCTGCCTAATGACCTAGAGCACTTTGGGCCAATTCTTATGAATGCAATGAGTAGATTGCCAATATTAAATGAAATTGGGATTCAAAGTTATTTTAATGGTCCCGAAAGCTTTACCCCAGATGATAGATATTATTTAGGTAAGGTCCCATATAAAGAAAATATATTTGTATCAGCTGGATTCAATTCAATAGGAATTCAATCAGCTGGAGGTGTTGGAAAGGTTATGTCAGAATGGATAGTAAATGATAAAAGTAAAGTTGATTTGTGGGACGTTGACATTGCAAGAGTGCTAGATTTTCAAGATGACAATGAATATCTGAGAGAACGAAGCTCAGAAACATTGGGACTTTTGTATAAACTCCATTGGCCCTATTACCAGTATGAAACTGCAAGAAATAAAATTCAATCTCCACTCCATGATATCTTGAAATCTAACGGAGCTTGTTTTGGTGAGGCAGCAGGATGGGAAAGACCTAATTGGTATACATCAACTAATCAAGAAGCGAAGTATGAGTATTCTTATGGGAGACAAAACTGGTTTGAAAATGTTAGGGAAGAATGTGAAGCAGTTAGATCAAATATAGGATTATTTGAACTAACTTCTTTTTCTAAATTTATAATTAAAGGAAAAGACTCAACAAACTATTTAAATCACGTTTGTGTAAGCAATATGGATACTTCGATTGGAAAAGTTACTTATACTCAGCTACTAAATGAAGACGCAGGAACAGAAGCGGATATAACAATAACAAGATTAGAAAACAATAAGTATTTATATGTAACTGCTCCGACTTCTCATAATAAAGATCTTTTTTGGCTTCAATTTCACTCAAAAAAATTTAAAAATTTAGAAATAACAGATGTAACAAAAAATTATGGATGTCTCTCGCTAATGGGGCCTAGATCGAGAGCATTTTTACAAACTTTGTTAAATGTAGATATTTCTAATGAAAGTATTCCATTTGGCTATTCTAAAAAAGTTAAGATTAATAGTGTGGAATGTTTGTTAAGCCGTATTACTTATGTGGGTGAGTTAGGGTTTGAAATATATGTTCCTTATAAAAATATTAGAGACATATTTAATTTAATATTTAACGAAGGAAAAAGAGAAGATTTAAAATTAGCCGGATACCATGCCCTAAATTCATTAAGAACAGAAAAAGGTTACTTGCATTGGGGTCACGATATTACTGTTGAGGAAAATCCATATGAGGCTGGTGTAGGCTTTTGTGTGAATATGGAAAAGGACAATTTTCTGGGAAAGAAAGCTCTAAAGGATAGAATTAAAACTGTACCATCAAAGAGAAAGATAAATTTATCTTTATCTGACAATAACTTACTACTTTATCATAATGAACCTATTTTTTTTGATGGTGAATCTGTTGGAGAAATTACCTCTGGTATGTATGGTTTCTCTTTAGACAAATCTTTAGGCATGGGATATATTTCTTCCACAGATAAGTATTCAATTGAAGACATGCTGGAACTTCAAAAATTTGAAATTGAGATTGCAGGATATAGATACATAGCTGATGGCTCTGTAAAAAGTTTTTACGATCCGAAAAGAGAGAAAATATTAAGTTAGGAGCACCGAATGACAAAAATGACAACAGAAGAGGCTTTTGTAAAAGTTTTGCAAAAACATGGCATTCAGCATGCTTTTGGAATTATTGGATCAGCATTTATGCCTATTTCAGACTTGTTTCCAAAAGCTGGCATAACTTTTTGGGATGTTGCGCATGAAACTAATGGTGGAATAATTGCTGATGGATACACTAGGGCAACTGGTAAAATGTCAATGTGTATTGCACAGAATGGTCCTGGCATTACAAACTTTGTGACACCTATAAAGACTGCATATTGGAATCATACGCCAATGTTACTAGTGACACCTCAGGCTGCAAATAAAACAATTGGTCAAGGTGGTTTTCAGGAAGTTGAACAAATGGCACTTTTCAAAGATATGGTTTGTTATCAAGAAGAAGTAAGGGATCCATCAAGGGTAGCTGAAGTTTTAAATAGGGTAATTTCAAAAGCCTTTAAAGGATCAGCGCCTGCTCAAATAAATATCCCACGCGATATGTGGACTCAAGTTGTAGACATTGAACTGCCTCCAATTATTAGTTTTGAGAGACCATCAGGAGGCATTGAAGCAATAAAAAAAGCTTCAGAACTTTTATCAAATGCATCATTTCCTGTAATTTTATCTGGTGCAGGAGTAGTTTTAGCAGACGCAATTGACTACTGCCGAGTTCTTGCTGAAAAATTAGACTCTCCAGTTGCTTCTGGTTATCAGCACAATGATAGTTTTCCAGGAAGTCATTATTTAGCCGTCGGTCCGTTAGGCTATAATGGGTCAAAGGCTGCAATGGAATTAATATCTAAAGCGGATGTTGTCCTTGCACTTGGAACGCGCTTAAACCCTTTTTCAACTTTACCAGGCTATGGAATTGATTACTGGCCAAAAGATGCTTCAATAATTCAAGTTGATATTAACTCTGATAGAATTGGATTAACAAAAAAAGTATCAGTAGGTATTTGTGGAGATGCAAAATTAGTTGCTCAACAAATAATTGCCAATTTATCATCTGAAGCAGGTAATAAAAATCGAGAAGAGAGGAAAGCCCTAATCCATCAAACTAAATCAGCTTGGCTACAAGCTTTAAGCAGCATGGATCATGAAGATGATGATCCTGGTACCACTTGGAATAATGATGCTCGAGAACGAGACTCTGATCGTATGTCCCCTCGCATGGCATGGAGAGCAATTCAAGTAGGGCTTCCTAAAGACGCAATCATATCTTCAGACATTGGGAATAATTGCGCTATTGGAAATGCGTATCCTACATTTGAAAAAGGTAGAAAATATCTTGCTCCTGGGCTTTTTGGTCCTTGTGGTTATGGTTTCCCTTCTGTACTTGGTGCAAAAATTGGATGCCCTGACATTCCAGTGGTAGGCTTTGCAGGCGATGGAGCGTTTGGGATAAGTATGAATGAAATGACTTCCTGTGCACGTGAAGAGTGGCCAGCAATTACTATGGTTATTTTTAGAAATTATCAGTGGGGAGCAGAAAAAAGAAATTCAATTTTGTGGTATGACAATAACTTTGTTGGGACTGAATTAGATCCTGAGCTTAGTTACGCAAAAGTTGCTGAGGGCTGTGGACTTAAAGGAATAATTGTTAAATCTATGGATGAATTGTCTAACTCTCTAAGAACTGCATGTGACGAACAAGCCAATGGCATCACAACATTTATAGAGGTAATTCTAAACCAAGAGTTAGGTGAGCCTTTTAGAAGAGACGCAATGAAAAAGCCTGTAGAAGTTGCAGGGATAAATCCCGATGATATGCAACAAGACCAATTAGGTTAATTTTCTTTGATAAATATGTATTTTAGACGTTGCGCTACTTTCATGATTAGGAAGTGCTACGAACGGCTTTGATATTTTTATTTTCGAAATTTGAAAATTGTTTTTTTCAATTTCATTTTTGAAACCAAGTTTTTCGTAAATAGACTCGGCTATTGACAGTATTAAATATCCCTGGTTTTTTGTTACTCTAATTAATTCATTAATCGCTTTAGCGCCTACATGTCCAGATGTGAGAACTCCTGTGCATAAAACAACATCAAATTGATTGCTTCTGAGGGTAGTTTTTTTACTCAACGACTCTTGTATTAGTTTTTTATAGATTTTTTTTGATTTAGCAATTTTTAGCATATCTGCTGAATAATCTAATCCAATGATATTATTAAATTTCATATCATTCAAAGTTTCAGCTACTAATCCGGTTCCACATCCAGCGTCAAGTATCTTCGAATTACGTTTTATTTTAATATTGCTTTCTAGAATTTTTTTTACTTGTGTAGGGTATGCATAACCCCAATCAATTAAATCATTATCATATTTGCTAGCCCAATTTTTATAATGCTCTTTTAATCTAACAGAGCTTTTCTCGTTATAAACAATGTCTAACCATTTTTTCCCCATGACGAACATCCTTTTATTTGTAAATTATAGCGAATAGTATAAAAATTAGTTATATATGTTAATTGGCGTTCCAAAAGAGATTAAACCTCAAGAAAATAGAGTAGGACTATCCGCAGATAGTGTAAAGACACTTGTTTCAGAAGGGAATAGTGTAGCTGTTGAGGCGGGGGCAGGAATAGGTTCAGGCTTTGCTGACGCAGACTATTTTGCTGCAGGCGCAAGCATATGTGAGACTGCTAGAGAGATCTTTGATATTAGTGAATTGATAATTAAAGTTAAAGAACCACAAGAACAAGAAGTTGAGCTTCTTAAAAAAAATCAACTATTATTTACCTATCTTCATTTAGCCGCCAATAAAGAACTTACCCTAGGACTAATGAAATCTGGATCAACGTGTATAGCCTATGAGACTGTTACAGATGAGAATAATCGCCTACCTTTACTTGCTCCAATGAGCGAAGTTGCAGGCAGAATTTCTATTCAGGCAGGGGCAAGGTCATTAGAGATGACAAATAACGGCAGAGGGGTACTTTTATCAGGCGCAACTGGAGCCCCGCCAGCAAATGTGGTTATTATTGGGTGTGGCGTAGTTGGTTTTAATGCTGCATTAATAGCGCATGGAATGAAAGCCAACGTCATTTTAATTGATCAATCTCAACAAAGGCTTGATGAATTAAAATCATTCTTCAACGATGAAGTCACAACTGTGATTTCGACACCTGATAATATTGATGCAAATGTAAAAAATTGTGATTTATTAATAGGGGGTGTTCTTGTGCCAGGTGCATCAGCGCCAAAACTAGTTTCTGAAAACTTAGTTTCTAAGATGAAACCAGGCTCTGCTCTTGTTGATGTAGCCATTGATCAGGGAGGCTGCATTGAAACTAGTAAGCCAACAACTCATGCTGATCCAGTGTATGTTCTTCACAATGTAGTTCATTATTGCGTTACAAATATGCCAGGATGTGTACCTAGAACATCAACAATCAGTCTTAATCAAGCAACATTGCCATTCGTATCTGATTTAGCTAAGAACGGTCTTAATAAAGCTTTGAGTTCTAATAAGAATTTCTTAAATGGCCTAAATGTAATGGATGGAAAGTGCACACAGCAAGATGTAGCTAGAGATCTTAATTTAGATTTTTGTGAACCGGAAAAGTTAATTGCTTAAATATCTTCAACAGCTTTACAGAGATTTGTTAATTTTTTTATCGCCAACTCGCGTGATAGATATCCGAGACCACAATCAGGAGCAGCTATAAGCCTATCCTTATCGATATGGTTAAGACAATCTAAAGCTCTAGATCTAATCATATCAATATCTTCAATTTTACTTGATGCTATTTTTAAAAGACCAAATATAATTTTTTTTGTCTTGTATTTTTCTAACAACTTTAAATCATTGTATCGATGTGCATCTTCAATAGAAATTGTATCAATGCAACTCGCCTCTAACGCATCAGCCAAATTAAAATAGCTAGATAGAGGAGCCTTTGGATAATCGGTCGAATCTATTTTATCAGGATAACCACAACATATATGTATGATTTTATCACAATCACTAACACCATGAAAACAACGTTCAATATTATCAATACCAAATTCTAAAGCATCTTTTGATTTTCTTGCAAATAGTGGTTCATCAATTTGAATATATCTGCAGCCAGCATCAACAAGGTTTTTAATTTCCTCATTGATTACTTCACCTAAGTCTAAGCACATCTTTTTTTCATCGTGATAAAAGTTATCTGAAATAGTATCAGCAATAGTAAGTGGTCCAGGCAATGTAGCCTTAATTGGCTTGCTTGAAATAGATTGATTAAGCTTAAATTCTTTATCTAAAAAATAACCATTAAATTCTATTTTTTTTGTAATGGTGGGAAGCCAGCAAGTATAATTACCAGTCCTTGCAGTTTTTTCAGTGAGTATCTTAAAGTCTATTCCTTTTAAATGTCTGCAATGATAGTGAATATAATTTTCTCTTCTAACTTCTCCATCAGTGACAATATCGATTCCACACGCAATCTGATCATCAATGACTTGT
Source organism: Pelagibacteraceae bacterium AG-333-C14 (assembly GCA_003282485.1). Lineage (GTDB taxonomy): Bacteria > Pseudomonadota > Alphaproteobacteria > Pelagibacterales > AG-422-B15 > CACNXQ01. The sequence continues at coordinate 15,550 of QBZD01000008.1, read as the reverse complement.
TTTGACGCTTCATTTACTAGACTTTCGTATTGACTGCCCATCTTATATTTTTCTTCTTGGTATTCAGAAGTTGGTCTTTCATTGTCAGTGCCTTTTTCTCCTCTAAACCAATCTGATAAAGGTAAAAAAGATGGCTTAGGGAACGAGCCAATTGTGGTTGTTAAGATCATGATAAAAGTCTATTTAAAACAGTGATTTAGCCAAGTACTAAGTATCAAATATTTTCAAAAAATATATTCATATGAATCAGGTATTTATCAAATTCTCTTAAGGTAAAAAATTATAGTTAATTTTTATTCATATTTTTCAGATGCTTAGATTGGAATTAAATTATTTAAGACCAGAGATTTACGCAAATTTCTTAAACTTTATTCTTTACACCTTCTCTCTTATGTATGAGAATTTTTTATTAATTAATTAACAATGTGAGGAGTAGCCGTGAAGAAAATAAATAAAACTCTTAAGGCTGCAAAAGTTTCAAGAAGATCAGTCCTAAAAGGTGCAGCTGCAACTGGAGCAGCAGCAGCTATTGGCCCCTGGTACATTCCAAATGCTTTTGCTGCACCTGTTGTAAATGTTTTGATGTGGGGTGAGTATCTGCCTGACTCAGTTGTAGCTGATTTTAAAGCTAAAACTGGCATTACTGTTAACCACACCAAGATCGGAGACAACGGTGAAATAATATCAAAAATGAAAGCTGGTGGTGGCGCAGGTTATGACCTAGCAAGCCCAACGAATATGAGGGCCTTGCAATGGGAGAACCTTGGTGTCTTAGCTCCATTTGATATGAATAGAATTAATACTAGTGCCGTAAACCCAGGGATGCTTGCAGTAGGTGAGCGTGATTGGAATTTTGGTGGAAATGGATCTCACTGGGTTCCACAATTGTGGGGAACAGAGTCAATTTCTTGGAGAACCGATAAATGGACACCAGATGGTCTTCCAAGTTTTGGAGATTTATGGGAGCCTAATCCAGGTATTGATGGAGCCTTCATGATGGGTAGAACTTACTCAATGATGACAGGTTGTGGAATTTGGATGCATCACCAAGGTAAGATGGACTTCTGGTCTTCTTATAATGATGAAGACACTATGAGAAAGAACTGGGAAACAATTACTGATTTCTGTATTTCTAAAAAAGGAAATCTTGTCAAATTCTGGTCAGGAGCTGATCCTCAGAAACAAGGATTTACATCTGATGGTGTGGTCGTTGGACAAACTTGGGATGGCCCAATTGCAGCAATGATGAAAGCTGGCGAACCAGTTGCTTATCAAACTACAGATGAAGGTGCGTTAGCGTGGATTGACGGAATCACATTATCTGCAAAAGCTGAGAACATTGATGAAGCTTATGAATTAATCAATTATAGCTTTACCCCTGAAGTTGGTGGTCAAACTATTAATGAAATTGGATATAATTCAGCTGTTAATGGCGCTTCTGATTTCTACTCACCAGAAACAAAAGCTTTAGCTAAAGCAATTTACCCAGGGGATACTTCTACTAAGTTGAATCCTTGGCCGCCAGAGCCACCTTGGTTTGCTGATGCAAGAGCTGAATACGCGAATAAGTTTGAAACGGCGTAATTAGTTTCTAATAACATTTAAGGCGCTCAAGATCATATCTTGGGCGCTTTTTTGTATCGTGTTTATTAATTTAATAACTATAATTTTCTTATGAGCGCAGACGTAGAGTTAAATAATGTTTCAGTAACATTTGGGAGTTTTTATGCAGCTAAAAGTGTAAACGTCAAAATCAATGGCGGTGAATTTTTTTCTTTCCTGGGGCCATCTGGTTGTGGAAAGACAACATTACTTAGAGCAATTTCAGGATTTCAAGATCCCTCAGAAGGATCTGTATTAATTGATAACAAAGACATGTTTGGTATAGGTCCAAACAAAAGACCTACTTCTCTTATTTTCCAAAACCTGGCCCTATTCCCTTTAATGTCAGTTTCTGAAAATATTGCCTTCTCTCTTGAGGTAAGGGGAATCTCAAAAAAAGATAGGCAAAAAAGAGCAGATGAACTTTTAGAACTGATAGCATTAGAAGGACAGGGCGAAAAAAAAGTACATCAATTATCTGGAGGACAGAAACAAAGAGTAGCAATCGCAAGAGCATTAGCCGTCGAACCAAAAGTATTATTATTAGACGAACCTCTGTCAGCATTAGATTTAAAGTTAAGGCAGAGAATGAGAACTGAATTAAGAGAAATTCAAAAAAGAGTTAACATAACATTTATCTATATTACTCATGACCAAGGTGAGGCATTAACAATGTCTGACAGGATTGCTGTAATGAACGAAGGAGAAATTGAGCAGATAGGACCCTGTGATGAAGTTTATAATAATCCATTAACCCCCTTTGTCGCAACTTTCGTTGGAGAGAACAATCCTTTATTTGGAAAGGTAAAAGAGATCAATCAAAACAAGGTTAAAATAGAAACCCCTGACGGTGATTTCTTATCGACAATGAATGAAAATAAGAAATTAAACATTGGGGATGAAGCAATTGCCTTTGTAAGACCTGAGTCATTATTCATACCAAGAGATGGAGATAATTTTGATAATCAAATTAAGGTAAATATTGAAAGTTTTGAGTTTGAAGGAAATATAAAAAATTTCTATGCAACTTTATCGTCGGGAACAAGGATTAAGTTTTCAATTCCAAATGCAATTGATACTTCATCTATATCATCAGGCACAAAATTACAACTTGGCTTTGAGTCTATAAAGTCTTCAATTTTACCTAAAGCACAATTAGCCATAGATTAAATATGGGAAATTATTTATTCACGCAGCCATTTTTTAAAAAGAACGGTAAGGCCGTTGCTATTTATTTCTTGGTAGCAATAGTTTTTTGGTTCGTCTTTCTTGTCATAATTCCTCAACTATACATGCTGGACTTATCTTTTAGATCAAATGTCCCACCGTTAGCGCGAGGAGGGCCTCAAGATTTTTATACAATGGAGCATTATCAGCATTTTGTTTTTGGATCAAAAACATCACTTGATGCATTCAATTTTGTTGATCTCGGAGTTTTTGGAAGAACTATTCTTGTGTCAATAATGGTCACTATCGCAAATTTATTATTTTGTTATCCAATTGCTTTTTATATAGCTAAAATTGCTAATCCAAGTACTGCTAGACTATTAATTGTCTCTTTAATAATACCATTCTGGATCAATGAACTCTTAAGGTCTTTTGCTTTAAGAATACTCTTTGCGAATGAAGGAGTTATAAATAATTTTTTGACTGGAATAGGAGTAATTGATCAAAGTATTTTATTTATTACCTATGACATAGGTCTCTACACTGGCCTGGTATACGCATACATTTTATTAATGATGTTCCCTCTATACAACGCTATTGAGAGCTTAGATATTAATCAGATAGAGGCCGCTAAAGATTTAGGCTCCTCCTCTTTAAGGACGCATTGGAGGATAGTAATTCCTCATGCAAAGCCAGGAATTGTATCAGGATGTACAATGGTATTTATGTTGACTGTGGGAGCTCTTGCTACACCAGTGGTCTTAAGTAGTCCAAACACTCTTTGGTTTCCACAGCTCATTTACCAATGGTTCAACATGAATGATAACTGGTCTCGTGGATCAGCGTATTCAATTATTTTATTAATTATTTCTGTTATTTTTGTTTTAGCAATGATGCGGATTTTTAAAGTTAAGATTGGTGAAATTATAAAATGAAACCAACATACTTTATTAATTTCATGATGGGCATGTACATCTTTATATTTTTTGCCTATTTGTTTGGCCCGTTGATCGTCATGAGCATTACAGCATTTAACTCAGCTGAGTTTCCATCTATATCTCCTTGGGAATGTTTTAGTTTTAGATGGTTTAATGAAGGAAAAATTGCCTACGACGGGCAACATTTAGCAGGGCTTCTTTCAGATTGGCGTTTACACGATGGGATTATCAGTAGTTTAATTATAGGGGCTGGAGTTGTATCACTTTCTGTCCCAATTGGCATGGCAGCTGCTATTGTCCTAACGCAAGTTCGATCTCAATTAAGAGATATTTATTATTCAATCTCTATTATGCCTGTTTTATTTCCAGGTGTGATCATTGGGATATCTACAGTAGTTCTATGGGATCGGATCGCAGGACTTGGAGGAGATGGATTTATTTCGGATGTGGGTAGAAATGGAATCTTTCTAACAATCTTAGCACAAACATGTTTTATCTCTACTTATTGCTTTTTAATTTTTGTCGCAAGACTTCAACGATTTGACCAAACACAAGAAGAAGCTGCATTGGATTTAGGTGCAACTCAAACACAAGTTTTTTTTAAAATTTTAGTGCCTTATTTAATGCCTGCGATTGCATCAGCAGCGGTTATTGCTTTTTTGTTTTCTTTTGAAAACTACAATACGACTGTATTTAGTATTTTATCTGATCAAACATTAACTACAGTAATTGCTTCCAAAGTAAGGCTTGGCATAAGCCCTGCATTAAGTGCATTGGCCTTAACCATCATTGCATTAACTATAATCGCAGCAGTCACATACGAAATATTGAGACGCAGAAGTGAGAAAAAATACGCACAATCTCAAGAAATATTTGTAAAAGAGAAAGCGGCTTCTGGTAGAATTAATAAGGAATACAAAGTAGGCTTTAAAGTTCCTAAGGGCATAGTTGCAATCTTGCTTGTGTTAGTTTTTGCTACTTATGGAGCGACGCAAATTGTAAAGAATGATCTTTACGGTCAGTCTTGTATTGATGCCGCAGATCAGGAAAAAAAATCAAAATTCCTTGAACAATTGCAAACCTTAGAGTCTAATGAATTAACTGAAGAAGAACTCTCTGGAGGATCCTTAGGAGGAACAGAAGATTACGGTGATATTTTTGGAGATCCATCACTATTCCAAGATTTTGGAGGATTTGATTAAACTTTATGACTGATAAAAAAGAACCTATTCAACCAGTAAGTGGTACTGTTGTTCCAAGATACGCTGGACCTTCTACGTTTGCACGTTTACCAGAATTAAGAGATGTTGATCAGTGTGATGTTGCAATAATTGGTGTGCCATTTGATGCTGGAACAAGCTACAGACCAGGAGCTAGGTTTGGCCCGCAGGCCGTTCGACAAGCTTCTCGCCAATTAAGAACAAATTATCATCCAGATTATGATGTTGAACCATTTAAGGTTCAGCAAGTTGCTGACGCAGGAGATATTGCTTGCAACCCATTTGATATTGATGAGGCGATCAAACAAATTGAAAAAGGAGCTGATGATTTGCTCTCAAAGGCAGGAAGCATTGTCACAATTGGCGGTGATCACACAATTGCATTGCCTCTGTTAAGATCTGTTAACAAAAAAGTTGGGGGTCCAGTTGCTTTGGTTCATTTTGATGCTCATTTAGATACGTGGGATACTTATTTTGGCGCTCCTTACACTCATGGAACTCCATTTAGGCGAGCAAGAGAGGAAAGTTTATTTTTAGATGATGCTTCAATGCACATTGGTATTAGAGGGCCTTTATATAGCACTAATGATCTAAAAAATGATCGAGATCTAGGATTTAAAACAATACATTGCGATGAATTTCAAACTAACTCAATTGATCAAATTGTTCAGAGAATTAAAGATAGAATTGGAGACAACCCTCTATACATATCTATTGATATCGACGTGTTAGATCCTGCTCATGCTCCAGGAACAGGAACTCCAGAAGTAGCTGGCATGACCACAAGGGAAATTTTGAATGTTTTACGTGGTCTCGCTGGATCTCAACTTGTTTCAGCCGATGTAGTTGAAGTTGCGCCAGCCTATGATCATGCTGAGCTGACATCAACTGCAGCAGCTACAATCGTTTACGAATTGATAAATATTATTGCTCGAAATCCAAAGTAATTATTTTATTTCAAACCAAATAGGGACATGATCAGAAGGTCGCTCCAGACCTCTGAATTGTTTTTCAATTTGACAATCAGTTATTCTATCTGTTGCGCTTGGGGTTGATAAGAAATGATCAATTCTAAGACCATTATCTTTTTCCCATGAGCCGCGTGAGTAGTCCCAGTACGTAAATTCAAATTCTTTTGAATTAAATACTCGAAATACATCAGTTAGCCCAAGGTTGATTATTTCTCTAAAAATTTTAATTGAGTCAGGATGATGAAGGGCATCATTTTTCCATTTTTCAATATTCACCGCATCTCCACGGTTAGGAATTATATTGTAATCTCCTCCAAAAATTACAGTCTCTTGATTATCAATTTTCTTTTTTGCATAGTCTTTAAGTCTTCGCATCCAATCGAGTTTGTAAGGAAATTTTTCAGTATCTACTGGATTGCCATTAGGTAAATAAATCGTAGCAATATTGAAAGGATCGCTATCTTTGATTTTTACCTCAATAAATCTTGCTTGCTCATCTTTCGCATTTCCAGGAAGCTCATTGGCTATAAGCTCCATGGGAATTTTCGATAATATTGCGACACCATTATAAGATTTTTGGCCTTTTGTTATTATTTCAAAACCCATTTCTTTAATATCATCAAATGGAAAATTTTCGTCTGTCGACTTAGTTTCTTGAAGCATGATGACATCAGGATCAATAGTTTCTTTCAACTGGACAAGGTGAGGTAAGCGAACTCTGATTGAATTGACATTCCAACTAACTATTTTAGTCATAATAAATCTATTGTTGTTTTTATAGGATTCTTAAAGTAATCAATTATTATAGGATATAATTTAAATATATAGTTCGCAACTAATGAGTATTTCAAAAGATTTATCTTTACTATCTTCATCTCCTGAAACATCAAAAGGAAGATTGATTAAGGAAAGCTATAGTCAAACTCGGTCTGAATTTCAAAGAGATAGAGATAGAATATTGCACTCAGCTGCGTTTAGAAGGCTTAAACATAAAACTCAGGTCTTTGTTTCTCATGAAGGCGATCACTATAGAACAAGACTTACCCATTCTCTTGAAGTATCTCAAATTGCACGATCAATATGTAGGGTTTTTAATCTGAATGAGGATTTGGCCGATACATTGTCTATTAGTCATGATATAGGACATCCACCATTCGGACACGCAGGAGAAGACGCTCTTTCTTCGTCAATGAAAAATTACGGAGGGTTTGATCATAATGATCAGGCGATAAGGATAGTGCACCTACTTGAAAAAAAATATTTTAATTTTGATGGTCTAAATCTTACATGGGAGACTTTAGAAGGCCTGGTAAAACATAATGGCCCAATAAAAGAAAATATTCCTATGACGATAAGTGAATTAAATAATAAATTTAATTTGCAATTAAATGAGTTTCCATCTTTAGAGGCTCAAATATCAGCAATTGCAGATGATATTGCTTATAATAATCATGATTTAGATGATGGCCTCAGAGCAGGATTCTTTTCTTACGACGAGTTAGCTAATCTTCCACTTATAGGCGATATAATTAAAAGCTTTCCACCAGAATTTGAGTCATATGAGATGCAAAGGATAAACAATGAGATAACGCGAAAATCCACAGCAATTATGATTAAAGATGTAATGAATACTATTGATGGACATGTTAGCAAGCTATCCATTAAAACTGCTAATGATGTAAGGTTACAAAATCAATTAGTTGCTGATTTCTCGCCTGATATGAAGGAAAAAGTAAGTTCTATAAAATCTTTCCTTTCATCTAAAATGTATAACCATGATAAAGTAAAGACGATGACCCAAAATGCTCATAAGATAATTACATCTCTATTTGAATTATTCATGAACGCTGACGACAAGATATACAGCAAATATCTGCCAAATTATGAAAATGAAAATCACAAATCAAGAATGATTTGTGATTTTGTTGCAGGTATGACAGATAATTTTGCACAAACAATATATAATAAACACGTTAATTGATGTCCGATATATTTCATTTTTATAAGTCTATTATCTCAAAGGAATTTGCATCAAATTTTAAATTGCCAGAGCAAGCTATAAACGAAAGTTCTTTTGTTGTTGAGAGTCCAAAGAACGAAGACAATGGAGACTTAAGCACTAATATTTGCATGGTTTTAAGTAAAGACCTCTCCCAACCACCGATTAAAATTGCTGAAATTCTCAAAACCTCTCTTGAAAAATACTCTGAATTCGAACAACTAGAGGTTGCAAAACCTGGTTTCCTTAATTTTCGTGTCAATAAGTCTGTTTGGTATAAATTTTTAAGTGAGAAATTACATACCAGTGAACTTTATGACAAAAATATAGGCAATGGCCAAACAATCAATGTGGAATATGTCTCGGCTAATCCAACTGGACCACTACACATAGGCCACTGTAGAGGCGCTGTATTTGGAGATGTATTATCAAATTTACTTACATCTACAGGTTACGATGTAACAAAAGAATATTACGTAAATGATGCGGGAGTTCAAATTAATTACTTAGCTGACTCAGTTATCATTAGAATTAAAGAAATACTAAATCAGCGAAACGAAAATAATTATCCGGATAATTTTTATCCTGGCGAATATCTCATTGATGTTGCGAAAAATATAATTGATAAAAATGGAGATAAAATTTTAGAGCAAGATAATTCATTTGAATTGATCAAAGATGAAAGTGTAGCCTTGTTATTGGATTTGATAAAAGCAGATTTAAAACTTTTATCTATTGAGCAAGATCACTTCATATCTGAAAAGAAACTAATTGCTGAGGGAAAGATTGATGAGGCTATTACAAAATTAAAAGATTTAGACCTTATTTATGAAGGTATCTTAGATAAACCAAAAGGAAAGCAAATTGAAGATTGGGAGCCACGAGAACAAATGCTCTTTAAATCTTCAAATTACGGCGATGAGACCGATAGACCTTTACAGAAATCAAACGGTGAGTGGACTTATTTTGCAAACGATATCGCTTACCATTTTGATAAACACCAACGAGGTTCTCAGAAATTAATAGATATTTGGGGTGCAGATCATGGTGGGTATATAAAACGCATGAATGCATCAATAGTTGCTCTAACAAATGATAAAGCAGAGTTTTCAGTTAAATTATGCCAAATGGTGAAATTAATAAGTGATGGGAAGCAACTGAAGATGTCAAAAAGATCAGGTGATTTTATAACAATTAGAGAATTAGTTGATGAAGTAGGCAGTGATAGTATTAGATTTATGATGTTGTATAGAAAAAATGAGGCTCCGCTAGAATTCAACTTTCAGAAAGTTACGGAGCAATCAAAAGATAATCCAGTATTCTACGTTCAATATGCTCATGCAAGAATTTGTTCAGTTATAAGGAATCTTGAAGACTACAAATTTGACCTTGATCTAAATGATTTTAATAACTGTAACTATGAACAGTTGAAGGAAGATGGAGAGCTATTTTTATTAAAAAAAATAATGAATTATAGCAGCATTATAGAGACCTCGGCTACATTAGAGGAGCCTCATAGAATATCATACTATTTGTATGATTTAGCTTCAGCACTTCATTCATTGTGGAATCAAGGAAAGATTGATAAAGAAAAAAGGTTTATTGATGAAAACAACATTGAAAGAACTTATGCAAGGATTGCACTTTTAATGCTTACAAAACGCACTTTAAAATCTGGTCTTGATATATTAGGTGTTTCTGCACCTGAAGAAATGCAGTAGCATGAAACTTACAATCATTTCGACTGTTTGCATTTCAATTTTTATTTTAATTGGTTTTTGGTTATTTTATGACACTGAATACACTGATGAAATTATTTCAATTAGCGGAAATTTAGACAATTATAGAATTATACCCGAGGATACTGGGGGTCTAGAAATTCCAGATTTAAATATTTATGAACTCGGCGATTAAGCGATATAATGAATAGCTATCTACCCATTATATGTGGAATATCAGGAACTGAATTATCTAACGAAGAAATAAAGTTTTTCGAACAGTATAAACCTTGGGGCGTAATTCTTTTTGAAAGAAATTGCAGTGATATTAACTCCATTAAAAGACTAACAGCAGATCTCAAAGAAATAAATCATATTAATCTGCCTATATTAATTGACCAAGAGGGTGGAAGGGTCTCTAGATTAAATCTTGATAATATAAAAAAATTTAAAACAAGTGATTTTTTTGGAAAATTGATCGAGCAAAATTTTAACCTTGGATTAAGGCTTCTAGAATTAAATTCAATTATGATGGCCAGTACTTTGAAAGAGCTTGGCATTAACAGCAACACTATTCCTGTACTAGATTTACCTGCAAATGAAGAGAGCGGAATAATTGGCGACAGAGCATACTCAACTAATGAGAACATTGTAAGCGCAGCAGGAAAAGTAGTAATTAAAACTTTAACATCAAATGGAGTTGCGCCTATAATGAAACATATTCCGGGTCACGGGAAAGCAAAAGTAGATAGTCATCTTGAAATGCCAATGGTTGACGCTGATGAAATACTTTTAGAAAAATACGATTTTAAACCATTTACTGAAAATGCAGAGGCACAATTGGCAATGACCGCTCACATTAAATTCAATAAAATAGATTCAGATAATATTGCTACTTTTTCAAAAACAATAATTAACAAGGTTATTAGGCAGCAGATGAAATTTAAAGGACTATTAATGACTGATGATTTGTCCATGAAGGCAGTAGATTGCGAGCCGGTTAATGCAGCGGTTAAATCTCTCGATGCAGGTTGTGACCTGGTTCTTCACTGTAATGGAAACATCAATGAAATGAATATGATAGCTGAAAGAATTAAAGAAGAATTTAAGCCAATAACTATCCCCAGTGCTATAGAAGCCATATACGATCAACCTGTTTCAATGCACATGGATAAAGCTGAAAGTGAATTTGAATACTTGCTAAGCCAAGCATAGGTTATTTTCGTCGAATTAAACATTCTTCTGCTGTATAATAAGGAATCAATCTGTTAAAAAAATGGAAGATATTTCAAATACTTATAGTGAAACAAGTCCTGTAGTCGACTCTGATCCTGATGACTTAATCGTTAACTTAGACGGCTTCGAAGGCCCTTTAGATGTACTGCTCACATTAGCAAAATCTCAAAAAGTAGATTTAATGAAAATATCTATTCTACAGCTGACAGAGCAATATTTGGAGTTTATTGCCAAAGTAAGAGATAGAAACCTAGAGCTTGCAGCTGATTATTTAGTTATGGCGGCCTGGATGGCATTTTTAAAATCAAACCTACTAATACCAAGAGAAGAAACTGGCGAAGAGCTAAGCGCCGAGGAAATGGCTGAACGATTAAAATTCCAATTAAAAAAGCTAGAAGCCATAAGACAAGTGTCACAAAAACTAATGAGCTTGCCTAAATTAGGAATTGATTTTTTTAATAGGGGGATGCCGGAAGGAATACGTTTAATCAGAACGCCTGAATACTACTTAGATTTATATGACTTACTTAAATCTTATGCTGATCAGAGGTACAGAACGGCTTATTCATCTATGACAATAGAAAGGCCCCAAGTTTTTGCAATGGAGGATGCACTTGTAAGATTGCAAAGAATGGTTGGTGAGGTTCCTGAGTGGACAAGATTAGAAAAATTTCTACCGAAGGAATTTTCGCAAGGCAAAAATGCACGATCTGGGGTAGCGGGAACTTTAGCTGCGGCAATGGAGTTGGTTAGGGAAGGCGTTCTTGAAGTCCAACAACTCGTACCATTTGGTCCAGTGTTTATAAAGAATAAGAAACAAGATGATTTTCTAAATTAAAATTATTATGAGCAAAGAAAAACAAACTGACAATATAATGAATTTTCCATCCGAGCATATGGACAATCTAAGAGTTCTTGAAGCACTGTTATTTGCTGCGAGTGAACCATTAGATGCAGAGAGTATGAAAGCTCGTCTTCCAAAAGGGTCGAACTTAAATAAACTTTTAAGTTTATTAAAAGCGCAATACGAAAATAGGGGTGTAAATTTAGTTAAAACAGGAAATAAGTGGAGCTTTAAAACTGCCCAAGATTTATCATCAATGATGAAAAAAGAAAAAATTGTTCAAAGAAAGTTATCTAAAGCTGCTACTGAAACTCTTTCAATCATAGCCTATCATCAGCCTGTAACTCGAGCTGAAGTTGAAGATATAAGAGGTGTTCATTTTAGCCCTGGAACACTTGATGTATTAATGGAGTTAAACTGGGTTAGACCGATTGGTAGGAAGAAGGTTCCAGGAAGACCAATTATTTATGGAACCACAGAGAGATTTTTAGAGTACTTCCAACTTGAACAAGTATCTGATTTGCCTGGTTTAGAAGAGCTTAAAGCCGCTGGATTACTTGAGAGCAGGCTTCCTCCAAATCTCGACATCAAAGAGCCTCAGGAAGTAGATCAAAGTCAGATAGAACCCTTCGGAGAAGATGAAAATATTGACGATTTAATTCAAAGTGGACACGAAGCCGAGTAACATTTAGCCTTCATCTAGTGATCAGGTTTTTCTCATTCATATATATTTTTTTAGCTTTTTTTTTAATCAGAGCAGATACATTTGCTGATCCATCTCTGCCAGGGGGCGAAACTTCAAATCAAGTTGAAAATAAAAACAGCTTCTCACTTTCATCAAGAAATCTTGAAGAGCATATGCGAATTAATTTTCTTGTTGGTAACGCACTTTTTGAGAGAATGTGGGAAGACTCAAGTATTTCAAAAAATATTGCTAAAGATGGTCTTGGTCCTTTCTTTAGTGCCCGTTCCTGTGAGTCATGTCACATCAACGATGGAAGAGGACATATTCCTATTACTAATAAAGAAGACAAAATTTCAGTAGTTATCCAAATTTCTCAAAATATAGCGCAATCAAATGATTACATAAAAAATATCGAAGACGACATTTATGGGGGGCAGATAAGTGAATTTGCCGTCAAAGATGTATTAAAAGAAGCAGACATAATAATCGATTATAAATATTCACTTGAAATGTATGAGGATGGCAGAGTGGTTGAACTTCGTCGTCCAATAATAAAAATAGATAATCTGAATTACGGTGATTTTAATGAGAGTACAATATTTTCTGCAAGAATTGCACAGCCAATGATAGGTCTTGGACTCATTGAACATATTAGTGACCAAAGTTTATTGATGAATGAGGATATTAACGACACAAATAATGATGGAGTATCTGGAAAGGCAAATAAAGTTTGGGATATAGAAAATGAAAAGTTAGCAATTGGAAGATTTGGATGGAAGGCTGCACAGCCTTCTGTTTACCAACAAACAGCTGATGCTTTTTATCATGATATGGGTTTATCAAATAAACTTTATAGCAATCCATTTAACTGTACCAGTAAGCAAGTAGAGTGTGCTAAAGCTATTAGCGGCAACAGTGAAGAATACGATGATCTCGAGGTATCCAATGATCAATTGGATCTTGTAACTTTTTATTCCTCTCAATTAGGGGTGCCAGCGCGAAGGAGCATCAATGCAGAGAATGTGAAAAAAGGAAAAGAGATCTTCTTTGCGTTAAATTGTAACTCATGCCATGTAGAAAGTTTTACGACTGGCGACACTGGATCCCATGCAAATTTGAACAATCAGATCATATACCCGTATTCAGATTTTCTTTTACACGATATGGGAGAAAGTTTATCTGATGGCGTTTCAGAATTTTTTGCGCAGGGAAGCGAGTGGAGAACTCCTCCATTATGGGGCATTGGTTTAACAAGTATAGTTTCTGATGAATACGGATACCTTCATGATGGCAGAGCTCGGACAATTGAAGAGGCCATTCTATGGCATGGAGGAGAAGCTAATGAAATTATACAAAATTATAAAAAGCTTAAAAAAAGTGAAGTGAATCAATTACTTAGTTTTATCAATTCGCTATAATTCTGAAATCATAGGTATGCGTCAAATTTGCTATTGATAATCATTCTCAATAAGGTTATATAATCGCAAATTATAATCATTCTAAAATTAATAAAGGGAATTATATGAATTTAATTACTAAACTATTAACAATATTAGCGGTTAGCTTTGTGACTATTGCAAGCTCTTTCGCTAGTGAAGTTAACTTATATACAGCAAGACACTACGACTCTGATGAAGCTTTGTACGCAAAGTTTACTGATGATACAGGCATCAAAGTTAATGTTATTTCTGGTAAAGGTAAGGCTTTAATGGAAAGACTTGCTTCTGAGGGATCAAGCTCCCCAGCTGATGTATTTATTACTGTAGACGCAGGTAACCTATGGAAAGTTCAAAAAGATGGAATGTTCCAAAGCATTAAATCTAGTACGATAGACTCTATTGTGCCAGAAAATTTAAGAGGTCCAAATAATGAGTGGGTTGGAATAGCTAAACGTTCTAGAGTTATGTACTTCAATCCTCTAAATGTATCTCGTGAAGAAATGGAAGGACTTACTTATGAAGATTTATCTAATCCTAAGTGGAAAGGAAGAATCGCAATCAGAAGTTCTGGGAACATGTACAATCAATCATTGGTTTCATCCTTGATTGCTAATAATGGCGTCTCAGCTACTGAAGAATGGGCTCACCGTTTTGTTGGCAACTTTGCTAGAAAACCTGAAGGTAATGATAGAGCACAAATTATGGCTGTAGCTAACGGCGAAGCTGATATTGCAATTTCTAATAGTTATTACATTGGCTTAATGCTCTCAGGCAAAAAAGGTGAAGAGCAACAAGCGGCTGCAAGAAAAGTTGAATTACATTTTCCTGGTCAAGATGGCCGTGGAGCACACATAAATGTAAGTGGAGCTGGCCTTATGAAGAATGCTCCTAATGCTGACAATGCAGTTAAATTTATCGAATTTCTTCTTAGTGAAGAAGCTCAATCTCACATTGTAAACAACACTTATGAATTTCCAATGCGTGAGGGTGTTGCTGCAAGTGATTTAATAGCTCAATTCGGCTCTGGTTTTAAAGAAGATCAGACAGCTGTTGCAAGCTATGGTGAATTCAATCCAGATGCTGTCAAGTTGATGGATAGAGTTGGTTGGGAATAATCCTCCCATCCATTAAGAGGTAATTTGTCCACCGTCTCTTCTTCTCATTAGTATCAGGACATATTGCCTCTTTGAATTTTTTTTTGAAGAGGCATTGATTTATACACATAAAAATATACTTAAATTGTAAATTAGAACTATTCTAAATAAGGAAAAATTATGAATAAATTGCCAACTGTTGATTTTAAAATTAGGTCACAAAATGAATTCGAAACAGGAGAGATGTGCTATCTTGAAGGAGATAAAGCATGGATGACATTATCTTCAACAGATCTCTTTGCTGATAAACGAGTATTAATATTTTCACTACCGGGCGCATTCACGCCAACATGTTCCTCGCAACAACTGCCCATGTTTGATGAAAAATTTGATGATTTCAAAAAACTGGGTATCGATGAAATCTTTTGCATTTCTGTTAACGACTCTTACGTAATGAATGCATGGAGCAATTATATGGGAGTTAAAAATGTACAAATGATTCCTGATGGAACAGGGCAATTTACCAGAATGATGGGAATGCTTGTCAATAAAGACCATAATGGCTTTGGCATGCGTTCATGGAGGTATGCTGTAATTGCTAATAATATGGAAATTGAACAATCCTTTGTAGAACAAG
>QBZD01000007.1 GCA_003282485.1 Pelagibacteraceae bacterium AG-333-C14 | reverse complement strand
TCGTACCTCAGAAAGTGCAATATATGATGTTGGTCTGATCGGATCGCATATCTGTCTAAAAACATTTTCTAGATCATCTCCACTTTTAAGAGAAATATCTACTATAAGCCACTCTCTTGCGTAACCAAGGTCATCATAATTGATATTTAATTTTTTATTTACAAATTCATCACTTTCGTCTGAGTAAATCAAAAAAGGTGCTTCAACTTTAATTGTACTATTAGCATTTTTGAGAGAATAAGAATTTGTACCACTCTCAAAATGAGAAATAATAAAATTATCTAACACCTTTATATTTGGATCTTCACTGCAACTTTTAAGCATTTCTTCTTCAAGATCGACTGGGATAAATGTCATTAAAGAAGGAAAGCTATTCTTTGCTTTAATGACAGGACTACGTTGCACAATATTAGAGTCTGTAGTTACTAAATCAGTATATGTAGGCATATTGATTAAATCGTTAATCTTGGAATAAACTCCAATGCTGTCTAACAATCTTGCTGCTTCTTCATCAAACGAGACCTCTTTTAAGGCGTTTTCATTAATAGAGTTTTTTGAGATTAATAATGCTTTTAAATTAAATTTACTACACAGCAGTGCACAAATCTGCCCTAATAGCCCTGAGCCAACGATAACAATGTCAAAACTCTCATTATTATTTACCAAGATCAACTCCTTGTTTAATGAAAATTGCTTGACTCTTACTTTCAATTTAGTTTGAATTCAAGGCAATATTTTTTCAAATTTACTGTCAGAAAACTATGGTTAAAATTGTAAATTCCTGGAATGAGTGGGATCCACTCAAACACATAATAGTTGGGAAAGCAGATAACTGTTGCATACCACCTGCAGAACCTGCAACTGATCCAAAGATACCTGAAGATAGTGATATGAAGGGAATGCATGGCCCCCGAAGTGAAGAATCTATACATAAGGCTAACCATCAGCTGGATAATTTTTCGAATATTTTAGAAAAAAGAGGAATAAAAGTTGATCGACCTACTCCGCTTGATTTTAATCAAAAAATTTCGACACCCGACTGGGAAAATGGATCAATGTTTGGCTGCATGCCTCCTCGAGATGTTATTCTTACTCTTGGGAATGAAATGCTTGAAGCCACAATGTCCTATAGGTCGAGATGGTTTGAATATCTTTGTTACAGGCCATTATTGGAGAAATATTACAATGATGATCCAGATATGAGAATGGAAACCGCACCCAAACCAAGATTAACAGATAGTAGTTATCGAGAAAATTATCTAAATGATGAAATATCGATAGATGAAAGATTAGATATGGTTGCAAGAAGGGAATTCGTAACAACCGAAAAAGAAATACTATTTGATGCCGCAGATATTTTAAGAATGGGAAAAGATTTATTTGTACAACATGGTTTTACAACTAATTTAAAAGGAAGCGATTGGCTTAAGAGGCACTTCAAAGACCACAGAATTCATACCTTGAATTTTCCAGGTGATCCCTATCCTATTCATATAGATGCAACATTTACTCCTTTAAAACCAGGTCTCATAATTAATAACCCAACAAGGCGATTACCTGACGAGCAGAGAAAAATTTTTGAAAAAAACGAATGGCAAATTATTGACGCTGCTCAGCCCGCACATAATGAACCACCTCCTTTATGCTATTCTAGCATTTGGTTGAGCATGAATGTTCTTGTTATAGATCCAAAAACGGTGTGCGTGGAAGAGAGTGAGGTCTATCAATGTGAACAAATTAGTAAATTAGGTTTTGAAGTTATTCCTATTCCTTTTAGAGATGCTTATCCGTTTGGTGGCGCACTTCACTGCGCAACTACAGATGTATATCGTGAAGGCCAAAAAGAAGATTACTTTCCAATTCAATGAATTTTATATAAAGCTGCCCTTTGTTAAAGTTGTATTATAATTAATATAACAATTCGTCAGTAACCCAAATCCAAACATCACAGCTAACATAGAACTTCCTCCATATGATATAAATGGCAAAGGTACTCCAACTACAGGTAAAAGTCCTGTCACCATGCCAATATTTACAAAAACATAAATAAAAAATACTGAACAAACTCCTAAAGATAAAAATTTACTAAATAAACTCTTTGACGTCAGTGCCATTCTGATAGCGATACCAATCAGTGCCATGTAAAGTAAAATCAAAATTATAGATCCAACAAATCCAAATTCTTCTCCAAACATTGTGAAAATAAAGTCTGTTTGCATTTCAGGGAGAAAGTTAAGATGGCTTTGAGTGCCTTCCATATATCCTTTACCAAAAATGCCTCCCGATCCTAAAGCAATCTTAGATTGAGTGATATGATAACCATTTCCAAGGGGATCTCTCTCTGGATTAAAAAAAGTGAAAACTCTATCTTTTTGATATTCCTTTAAATACTGCCACAAGATTGGTAGAGATATTATGAACCCTAAAATCCCAGAGATAAAATATTTATAATTAAGGCCTGAGATCCATATGACACTCACTCCACCTAAAAAGATCACTAATGCTGTTCCCAGATCAGGCTGAATTACAACAAATGCAACTGGTATAATTACTATAAAACTAGGTATGATTAATTTAGAAATAAAATTTTCATGATAATCCTCCATAGAATGAAAATATTTAGCTAGAGCCAAGATTAAAGTATATTTTACAAATTCTGATGGTTGTAAACTGAATCCTGCAAAACTTATCCATCTTTTAGCGCCATTAATCTCATCTCCAACTATTAGAAGAATCATTAGAGCAACAATACTGGCGATAAAGATTAGATATGCAAATCTAAAAATTATTTTCAAATCTAATAATGCTACAATAAAAAAAATAATTAGGCCGAGGATAAATCTTTGCAGATGCTTTATAGGCCATTCACTGAAATTACCATTAGAAATACTGTACAGTGCAAGAATGCCAATGAAAAATATAGTACATATAAGAAATAGTAAAAAATAATTTATAGATCTAAGTTTATCGAAGATCGTTAGTTCAATTTTACTTTCACTAAACATTGGAAACGCTCTTACTTTTTAAGTTTAAGTTATGATCAAACAAATATTTGAAAATTTTTGAAGCAACTGGTGCTGCGGCTCCAGAGCCACTTCCTCCATGTTCTATTATTACTGATACTGCATATTGAGGATTATTTATTGGTCCATATCCAATAAATAAACCATGATCACGTTTTTCCCACGGTAACTCATTATTCTTTTTTAAACCCTCTTCTCTTTCTTGCGAGCTAATAACTCTAACTTGAGAAGTGCCAGTTTTACCAGCCATTTTTAGATTGCCAGTAATACGTGATCTAAATGAGGTTCCACCTTGTGTATTGGTTGCATCCTCAAGACCCTTTTTGATGATAGCTAGATGTTTGGGATTTAAAGATATTTTCTGACTTTTTTGATTGTCTTTATCTTTATCCAAGACAATTGTTGGATTTAGTTTCTCTCCACCATTAATTAATTGCGCCAATGCAAGGCTTAATTGTGCAGAGGTTGTGAGAAAATAACCTTGTCCAATTCCTGCTGAGAGGGTTTCTCCAACCATCCAAGGTGTACCAATAGATTCTAACTTCCAATTCTTTGAAGGAACAATTCCTTTTTTTTCCTCATAAAATGAGTCAAAAACATTTTGCCCAAACCCAAACCTTTTGCATACTTCAGCAATTTTGTTGATACCAACTTCTCTAGATATTTGATAAAAATATACGTCGCAAGAAACTTTTAGTGCCTCATTCATGTTGACGTTACCGTGACCTTCTTCTTTCCAACAGTGAAAAGTTTTAATGCCTGATTCACGACTTGTATCTTTAATTTCATGTTTTCCGTTACAATAAACTTCTCTTTTTTCACTGACTCCATTTTCTAATGCCGCAAGTGCCACAAATGGTTTAATTGTTGAACCGGGGGGGTATTGACTTGAAATTGATTTATTTATTAAAGGTTTAAAAATATTGTCTGTAAGAGAATTCCATTTTTCTGATGATATACTCTTGGAAAACAAGTTAGGGTCATATGATGGTGATGAGACTAATGCATAAAATTCTCCAGTCTTAATATTTGTAACCGCCACACATCCACTTTGATCATTCAAGCTTTTGTAGCAATAGTCTTGAAGATCTGAATCAATTGTAATTTGAATATTTTCACCTTGAATACTTTCATATCTGTCTAATTCTCGAATTTCTCTCCCGTTTGCATTGACTTCAACATTTTTATTGCCCAATTTACCTCTTAAACTTACGTCTTTGGCTTTTTCAATTCCTAGTTTTCCTGATTTTGCTGAACTTAAATCAGCTAATGTATTAGTGTCTTTTTCTTTTTTATCCAGAGGAGCTGTGTACCCAATAATATGAGAATGTGATTGTCCACTTGTATAATATCTCTTAAAACCAATTTGAGGATATAGTCCATCAACTTTATGAATGTTGGCGTTAAGACGGGAAAATTGATCCCAAGATAAATCATCTAATACTTTTATTGGAATAAATTTTTTTGTTTTTTTTATTACCGAATACAGTTTCTCGGTATCTATATTTACATCGGGTAATATATTTTTTAAATTTTCAATAGATTTTATATAGTCTGAAGTTTCTTCTCTAATAATTACAACTTCATATCGTTGACGGTTAATTGCTAAAGGTTTGCCTTGTAGGTCATATATGATTCCCCTTTGAGGCTCTAATAAACGATGAGTAATTCGATTATTATCTGAAAGTATTTCATATTTATCTTTATCTACAATCTGGAGGTAAGCAAGTCTTGCACCTAGTATTGAAAATAATCCAGCTTTTGCAATTGTTATAATTGCTGTTCTTCTGTTAATTGAAGTATTCGCATCATATTTTTTAAAGATAAATTTATTTGACTCTGACATATTTATTTTGAATTGATCCAATTATAAAATCTAATGGATAGTATAATAATATTACTGCCATATAAGATGCAAGATTTACAAAGAATGGTATTGATGTGCTATAGATAAAATAAATCGTAAAGTAATTTATGGAAAACAATATTAGTACAAATAATGAAAATATAATAAATTTGATGTTTTTATTTGATGGTATACTAAAGAAATTTCCTACTCGATCTATTAAATAAAAGAAAAGGAATAGAGAACTTGTATAGCCAAAAGGACTCGAAATTAAAATATCATTATAGATTCCTAACATAAATAATATGATACAGATGAACCAATTCGCTTCATTCCACCTTAAAACATATATTATCAAGCAGCTAATCAATGTAAGGTCAAAATAAGTCGAACTGAATACAAGATTTGATGATATAGTAAAAAATAAAATAAGATAAATTAATAAATTGCCTATTTTAAGATCAATCATAAAATTTCTTACTCATTATTCTGATTAAATTTATAGTTTAACAATCTTATGTGTGTTAGTTGACTAATATCTTCAATTAATTCAACCTCAATCCTTTCACCATCTATACTTGCGACTTGCCCCACAACTAAGTAGGGTGGAAAAATTCCTCCCTTTCCAGAAGTTGAAACTATATCTCCAACGTTTATGTTTTTATATTCCCTAACGTATTCAACTATTGGGTTTTTTTGACCCTGTCCAATCATAATACCTTGATGCGCATTTTCAGAAATACTGACTGGCAACCTACTATTAATATTATTAAGCAGTAATACTCTTGCAATCTTATTATCTACTGATGATACTCTACCTAAAATACCAGTTGGGCCTGTGGCTGGCATATCAACAAATAGTTTGTCAGTTTCATTAGATTTTATCAAGATAGTCCCTATAATTTTATCTGAAAAATCTGCCACTATTCTTGAAGTAACAAAATCATATTCTAGGTCAGCTGTTAGATTTAATAACTCTTCATATTGGGCAATTTTTAATTTCATAGAAACAATATCTTGAAATGAAGAAGAGTTAGTGAGTTGATTTTTTCTATAATTTTCAAGTTGCTGATAAATTTTTTTTAAATCTACAATAGATTGTATTCCTGAATTTATTAAGTTTGACGGCATTGATACAATATGTGAAATAGAATAAGAGATACTGGTAACTTGTGATCTCAAGTTCTTTGCTGTTTGTGTTAATTCAAACCTTCCAATAACTAAAATAACTGAGAAGGCGAAGAGTATAATTGCAAAAATAAAAACCCTGCTACCTGGATTTAGTATTTTTTGGACTCTTAAATTTCTTGAAAGCCTCACTTTCAAACCTTTTTTAATTTAATATGCTGATGACAAAATTGGCTCGAAGGAACTCTCTGACTCTAATGCTTTTCCACTTCCAAGAGCAACACAAGAGAGCGGCTCTTCAGCTATTGTAACGGGTAAACCAGTAGCCTCTCTTATTGCCTCATCCATTGATTCTAGTAGTGCTCCTCCTCCAGTTAAAACAACGCCCATATCAACTAGATCAGCTGCTAATTCAGGTGGGGTATCTTCTAGTGCTGACTTAACGCCATCAATAATTGTTTGAATTGGCTCAGAAAGGGCTTCAGAAACTTGACTTTGTGTGAGTTCTATTTCTTTTGGAACCCCAGAGGCTAAATCTCTTCCTTTTATATCAATAGTTTTACCATCTCCATTCTTTGGAGGCAGAGCAATGCCAACTTCTTTTTTTATCATTTCAGCCGAAGCTTCGCCAATCAGCAAATTATATCTTTTTCGCATATAATTGATTAAAGCAACATCCATTGCATCACCACCAATTCTAACTGATCTGGAGTAAACGATTCCACCAAGTGAAATAACAGCGATTTCGGATGTACCACCACCAATATCAACTACCATTGAGCCTCTTGGCTCACTAACTGGAAGTCCGGCACCAATTGCTGCAGCCATTGGCTCTTCGATTAGCGATACTTTCCTGGCGCCTGCGGCTAGAGCCGAGTCGTGTATTGCTCTACGTTCTACTGGTGTTGAGCCTGTTGGCACACAAATAATAATTCTTGGATTAGCAAATGTTTTTCTGTTATGAACTTTACGGATGAAATGTTTAATCATTTCCTCAGTCACAACAAAATCTGCAATGACTCCATCTTTCATTGGTCTGATTGCTTGAATATGTCCTGGAGTTTTGCCAAGCATACTTTTTGCTTCTTCACCCACTGCAATGACTTTACTTTTACCACCTTGATTGAGTACTGCAACAACTGAAGGTTCATTTAAAACTACTCCTCTATTTTTGACATAGACTAAGGTATTGGCAGTGCCAAGATCTATTGCCATATCAGAAGACCACAAACCAATTAAATTATTAAACATTCTTCTATTCTCCTTAATTAAATACCTGACATTTTAGCTGGTGCAGATTTTTCTCTTTTAACAACTAACTTATTTAATGCATTGATATAAGCTTTTGCTGAAGCTACTAATGTATCCGTATCAGATCCTAAACCAACAACAGTTTTTCCATCCTCTGAAAGTCTGACAGATACCTCAGCTTGAGCATCTGTTCCTTCAGTAACAGCATGTACCTGATACAAGAGTAATTTGGCTTTGTGTGGTACTAATTTACTTAAACCATTAAATATTGCATCAACTGGTCCATCACCTGTAGAGGTAATGTTGTTTAATTTATCTTCTATCATCAAATTTATTTCAGCTTTTTGAGGTCCTTTTGTACCTGCAATCACTTGCAAGTCTTTTAAGATTATTGAATCATTAATTCTAATTACCTGATCATCGATAATGGCTACAATATCTTCATCATAAATGTTCTTTTTTTTATCGGCTAAGCTTTTAAAATTTTCAAAAGCTTCTTCAATCACATTGTCATTAACACTATAACCAAGTTCTATTATCTTCTGTTTGAATGCATGTCTTCCAGAATGCTTACCCATAACAAGATTAGACTCAGATACTCCGACACTTTCAGGTGTCATGATTTCATAAGTTTTATTATTTTTTAACATCCCATCTTGATGAATTCCTGCCTCATGCGCAAAAGCATTTTTTCCAACAATTGCTTTGTTAAATTGAACAGGAAATCCAGTAACAGCAGACACAAGCTTGGAAGTCTTAGTAAGTTTTTCTGTTATAATATTAGTTTCGTATGGCATCATGTCATTTCTAGTTCGCATTGCCATAACTACTTCTTCCATCGCAGCATTTCCAGCTCTTTCACCGAGGCCATTAATAGTACACTCAATTTGTCT
This sequence comes from Pelagibacteraceae bacterium AG-333-C14, assembly GCA_003282485.1. Taxonomy (GTDB): domain Bacteria; phylum Pseudomonadota; class Alphaproteobacteria; order Pelagibacterales; family AG-422-B15; genus CACNXQ01. The sequence goes on along the minus strand of QBZD01000007.1, from coordinate 40,894 downwards.
TGCTCCAGCTCTAACGCCAGCCAAAGAATTGGCAACAGCAAGGCCAAGGTCATTATGACAGTGTGTTGAAATTGTAACTTTATCTATATTAGGTACATTATTAATAAGATGAGTAATTATATTTGTGAATTCATCTGGAATTGAATAGCCTACTGTATCTGGTATGTTAATAGTTGAGGCACCGTTCTTTATTGCGGCATCAACAGTACGGCACATGAAGTCCAGATTAGTTCTTGTCCCATCTTCACATGACCATTCAACATCGTCACACAAGTTTCTTGCAAAAGAGACGCTATCAATTACTTTTTGATAAACTTCTTCAGCATTTAGTTGCAATTTATGCTTCATGTGTAAATCACTTGTTGAAATGAATGTATGAATTCTAGGAGCATTTGCATCTTTAAGCGCTTTAGCTGCGGTTTCAATATCGCTCTTAGAAGCTCTACTCAAAGCGCATATTGATGAGTCTTTGATTTTTTTTGATATTTCTGAAACCGCCTCAAAATCACCTTTAGAAGCAGCAGGAAATCCAGCTTCAATAATATCAACTTTTAATTCCTCTAATGCCTCAGCAATTTTTAGCTTCTCTTCAATATTCATTGAAGCACCTGGAGATTGCTCTCCATCTCTTAATGTAGTATCAAATATTTTTATGTGGTTACTATTTTTAGTCATCTTTAAATCCCTTGGTTATATATAAATTGTGTTAAAATTAAGTATCCCCCTGAGGCAAGTTTTAAGTCGCCCGGGGGCTGCTAAGCAGTTTTAACAGCAAGAGAGATAGAAGAGTGCATTCTCCTAATGATATACAGAAATTAGTTAAATATATTTTTTTCATTACAAAATATGCACTTTAGTTAGTTTTCAAAGATAATGGATAAATATATGAATATTCAGAAATTCGCAATAAATTACTCAAAATTGAACAAATATTGGGCTATATCGTATCTTTTAAGTCTGAAAACTAAAAAATAACTAGTTCTTTTCTTTATCAACTAATTTATTTTTTGAAATCCAGGGCATCATCGCGCGCAATTCAGTGCCAACTTTTTCAATCTGGTGATTGTCAATTTTTGATCTCATTGCCTCAAAATTTTTGGCTCCACTCTTATATTCTTCTATCCACTCTCGAGTAAATTCCCCAGACTGAATTTTCTCCAATACTTTTTTCATCTTAGCTTTAGTTTCACTATCAACAATCTTAGGACCAGAAACATATTCACCATATTCAGCTGTGTTTGAAATTGAATAATTCATATTAGCAATCCCACCTTCATAGATTAGATCTACAATAAGTTTAACCTCATGAAGACATTCAAAATATGCCATCTCAGGTGGATAACCAGCTTCAACTAAGGTTTCAAAACCATTTCTAATTAGCTCTACTACACCGCCACAAAGAACTGTTTGTTCTCCGAACAAGTCTGTTTCACACTCATCTTTAAAAGTAGTTTCAATGATGCCTGCTTTGCCACCGCCAATTGCAGATGCATATGAAAGTGCTAGGTCAAGAGCATTTCCTGTTTTATCACTATCAACTGCTACTAAACATGGCACACCGCCGCCTCTTTTAAATTCTGATCTAACAGTATGGCCAGGACCTTTAGGGGCAATCATAAAGACATCCATGTCAGGTCTAGCATTAATTAAATCAAAATGAATATTTAATCCGTGTGCAAACGCTAGCGCTGAACCTTCTTTTGCTCTTTGCTCAATATGATTTTTCCAAACATCGGCTTGAAGCTCGTCAGGTATAAGCATCATCATAATATCAGCCCATTCAGCTGCATCCGAAAGTGACATTACCTTTAAACCCTCAGCTTCAGCTTTTTTTGCACTTGAAGAACCTTCTCTTAACGCAACAACTACATCACTTGCACCAGAATCATTCAAATTAAGCGCATGAGCATGTCCTTGACTTCCATAACCATATATTGCTATTTTTTTGGATTTAATAAGATCTAAATTAGCATCTTTTTCATAGTAAACTTTCATATAATCACCTTTACATTTTTTCTGTGCCACGGGCAATTGCCACAACACCTGTTCTAGATACCTCTGATAAACCAAGTGGCTTCATTAAGTCAATAAAAGCATCAATTTTTCTTGGGGAGCCATTTAATTCGAATACAAATGAGTCATGTGTAGTATCGATTACCCTGGCTCTGAAAACATCTGATAAACGCATAGATTCAACCCTTTTCTCGCCTGTAGATACAATTTTTACTAACGCCATTTCTCTTTCAATGCCTTGTTTTTCAAAAGTCACATTTGCTGCTCTTTTAACAGGAACAATGCGCTGTAACTGACTTATCATTTTATTGACAGTTTGCTCAGTCCCTGGGGCCACAATTGTAATTCTTGAAATATGTTTTTCAGCATCGACTTCTGCCACTGTTAAGCTGTCTATATTATAACCTCTTCCAGAAATTAAACCTATAACCCTAGCTAAAACACCTGGTTCATTATCAACTAGTACTGATACTGTATGCTTTGAAACTATTTCACTCATTAAACTAAAACTTTTCCTTCATCTGAAATTTCTTCTTTTTTTGTCTCGTCCCCAAGCAGCATTTCATTATGGGCCTTACCAGATGGAATCATTGGATAAACATTTTCATTCTGTTCAACAACGCAGTCAAATATTACTGGACCATCATATTCGATCATTTCATTTATCGCTTTATCTAACTCATTAGGTTTTTGCACTCTTATACCCTTAGCGCCATAAGCTTCAGCTAGTTTAACAAAATCTGGCAATGCATCTGTATAACTATGGGAGTAACGCTTATCATGCAATAACTCTTGCCACTGTCTAACCATACCCATGTATTGATTATTGATAATAAATATTTTAACAGGAAGCTTATGTTGAATTGCCGTCGACATTTCTTGAATACACATCAAAATAGAAGCTTCACCCGCTATATCAATAACAAGTTTATCAGGATGAGCTACCTGTGCTCCGATCGCAGCAGGTAAGCCAAAACCCATTGTTCCTAATCCGCCCGATGTTATCCATCTATTAGGATTTGAAAATTTATAATATTGTGCAGCCCACATTTGATGCTGACCAACTTCAGTTGTAACAAATACATCTTTTTCCTTTGTTAACTCATACAGTCTCTGTATCGCGTATTGTGGTTTTATGGTGTTTTTATCACTAGCAAATTTGAGTGAATCCTTTTCTTTCCATTTATCAATAGTTTTCCACCACTCCTTAAGAGGAGTCTTATTAATTTTATAAACTTTAGATTTCCATAATTTTATTGAGTCTTCTAGTACATGAGCAACGTCACCTATTAATGGCACATCAACTTTAACAATCTTGTTGATTGATGAAGGATCAATATCAATATGGATTTTTTTCGAGTTTGGAGAAAAATCATCTATTTTGCCGGTTATTCTATCGTCAAATCTGGCTCCAATGTTAATCATTAAGTCACATTCGTTCATAGCCATATTAGCTTCATAAGTGCCGTGCATGCCCAACATGCCAATAAATTGTGAGTCATCACCAGGATAGGCTCCTAATCCCTGTAACGTAGATGTAATAGGAAAACCAGTTAGCCGAACGAATTCTCTTAGCAATTGAACAGCAGCATTACCAGAATTAATCACTCCTCCACCAGTATAAAAAATAGGTTTTTCAGCTTCTGCAATTAATTTTAGTGCATCATCAATTTGATCAATATTTGCCTTTAACTTTGGTCTATATGATTTATGTTTTACAGTCTCAGGTCCTATATATGTTCCTGTCTGAAATTGAATATCTTTTGGTATATCAACTAAAACTGGTCCAGGCCTTCCACTTGAAGCAACGTAAAAAGCTTCGTGTAGAATTCTAGAGAGATCATTGATATCTTTAACAAGCCAATTATGTTTTGTACAAGGTCTTGTGATGCCTACAGCATCGCATTCTTGAAAAGCATCAGTCCCAATTAGGTGTGTGGGTACTTGCCCGCTTATGCAAACAATTGGTATCGAGTCCATCATGGCATCAGTTAAACCGGTAACTGAGTTAGTAACTCCAGGACCAGATGTGACAAGCATGACTCCAACTTTACCACTTGATCTAGCATATCCCTCAGCAGAATGAGATGCGCCTTGTTCGTGTCTCACTAAATAGTGTCTAATAGGCTGGTTGGTATCTCTTTCCTTGGCCAACTCATCATATATCGGTAGAACTGCCCCACCAGGATATCCAAAAATTGTATCAACTTGATGATCTTCAAATGCTTTTAAAACCATTTGAGCACCTGTCATCTGAATATTAACCATAAATTCCCCTTATGTTTGAAGTGATCTTCTATGGAGATTTATAATAAATGTCAAATATAATTAAATTAATGAAAAGAATATAAGAATAATATATTACATAAATTTCTTTTTATCTATGTTTTGCGTAATATTATTACCTTTTATCCAAGTTATTTGTCTTTTGATGTAATTTCGCGTATTTTTTTTGATGGTATTTTTACACTCTTCCAGATCAATTTCTTTATTTAAAAAACTGCTTATTTCTCGTACTCCAATAGCTTTCATAATAGACTTGTTATCGTTATAGCCTTTGCTTAATAATTGACTTACCTCATCGATAACAACATCTTCAAACATACGGTCTACTCTTAGCTCAGATTGAGGATACAATTCATCTCTGTCAGTAGTGGTTAAAAGTATCTGGTAATCTATATCATTAATGACTGGAGAGGTGTTTAGTTGCCATTGTTCTAGTACCTTGCCTGTTTGCTTCAAAAGAGAATAACTTCTAAATATCCTTTGTCTGTCGTTTTCTTGAATTTTAGTTAATGAATAGTTTTTCTTTATTTCATTATATAGAAAAGTGAGTCCATGATTATCAAATGATTTTTGAGTTTCATTTTTTGTTGCTGCATCTATATCTGGAATATTAGCTAAACCATTCTTTAGAGCATTTAAATACATTCCTGTACCACCTACCAAAATAGGTAGTATTTTGTTTTTGAAACATTCGTTAATCTCATGTACAGCGTCATTTAACCAGGTTGCTGCGGTACTATTTTCATTTCCATTGAGATAGCCGTACAATCTATGATCACATTGACTTAAGTCTGTTTCAGTAGGTCTGTCGGTTAATATTCTTAGATCTTTATAAACCTGCATACTATCAAAATTAATGATAGTTGATTTATGTTTGAGTGATAAGTCGATTGCTTTTTTTGATTTTCCACTCGCTGTCGGTCCAAAGATAACTATTAAATCCTTAGACGCCATTTATAATCAATCAACAGACAATTTTGCGCCAATATATTTTCTTGAATTAGAGCCAGCATAAAAAACTATTAAAATATTCTCTTTCCCTTGTGAGAGAACCTCATCAATAATTTTTAATACATCTCCTGTATTACTCACAACTTTATTTTGAATTTCAATAATGACATCATCTTTTTTTATGTTCTGCCTTATCAAAAATGAGTCATTATTAATGTCTGATATTACTACACCTTGGACTGTTGCAGGCAACTGAAGTCTTGCCCTATCATCTTCTGAAACAGTTCGTATTTTTATTCCTAATTCCTTTACAGTGATTGATGTTCCATTATTTTCAATACTAGCTAATTCTTCAAGCGACGGTTGTTTTCCAAGATTGATGTTTAAAGAAACTTCTTTCTCATCTCTCCACACAATAACATTACTTTTTTCTCCTATATCAGCTTCTGCTACCAATTTAGGAAGTGTTTGAACCGACTCAACTTGTTTACCGTTAAACTCTATAATAATATCACCTTCTTTTATGCCACCCTTTAGCGCGGGACTGTCGGGCGTTAAGCCTTGAACTAAAGCGCCATAAGTTTTATTAAGGCCTAAACTTTGAGCAATCTCCTCAGTAACTTCTTGAATTCTTACTCCTAACCACGCTCTTTCAATCTCGCCTGTATCCTTTAATTGATCAATAATATTTTTAGCTAGGTTGGATGGGATGGAGAAACCAATTCCGATTGATCCACCGCTTGGTGAGATAATCATCGAATTTACACCAATTACTTTTCCCTCTAGATTAAAAAGAGGTCCACCTGAGTTGCCTCTATTAATTGAGGCGTCTGTTTGAATAAAGTCATCGTATCTTCCCCCTAACATTCTGCCTCTTGCGGAGATTATCCCAGCAGTGACAGTTCCCCCTAAGCCATGTGGATTTCCAATTGCCATAACCCAGTTTCCTACTTTAGCTGTATCAGAATCTCCAAATTCAAGATAATTCAGATTATTTGCATCAACCTTTAAAAGAGCTAGATCGGTTTCAGCATCAGCCGCAATCAACTCAGCCTCTATTTTTGTACCATCTGTAAATGTTACTTGTATATCAGATGCATTTTCAACTACATGGTTATTGGTAACGATAAAGCCGTCTTCAGATATAACGAAACCTGAGCCCAAAGAGCTAAACTCTCTTTCAGAAGGTTCAGATCGTGGCATATTAAATGGGAAGTTAAAAAAATCTTCAATCGATGGCACTTCAGGTCCTGATTGCTCTATTACGCCTGTTGTCGAGATATTTACTACTGATGGGGATACACTTTCTGCTAGATCAGAAAATGTGTTCGGGCCAGTAAAAGCAAATGTAATGATTATGCCATTCAAGTATAAGAATAGAGATAATGGAAAAATAAGATATCTTTTAATCATTCAATCACCGACCACAACATTATAAAGCCTAATATTGCTGACATAAGTCCACCCCACTTTAATGTGTCATTATTCATGTTCAACATACTAGTAATCATTGTTTTCATTCTACTTGGAAATAAGGCGTAAAGAAGACCTTCTATTATCAATAACATGCCTAAGGAACCTAATATGAATTGAGTCATATTTAATATTGAAAGATATGAATTTTAATTGTCTGAACCGCTAAAGTCACCAAAGTATTCAAAAAACTCACTCTCAGGAGACAAGATCATTGTTGTGTCATTACTATTCAGGCCTTCCGTATAGGCTTGCATTGCTCTATAAAAACCAAAAAATTCAGGGTCTTTTCCGAATGCTTCCGCAAATATTTTGTTAGCCATACCATCACCTTCACCACGAATGATGTTCGCTTCTTTTTCTGCTTGCGATCTAATAATCGTAACTTCTTTATCAGCAGTTGATCTTATTTTCTGTGCCATTTCTGCGCCTTGAGCTCTAAATTCTCTTGCTTCTCTCTCTCTTTCTGTTTGCATTCTGGCAAAAATCGCCTGACTGTTTGCCTCAGGAAGATCCGCGCGCTTTATTCTAACATCAACTATTTCAATGCCAAAGTCTCTAACTTCTGCTTCAACAAGTGACGTAATTTGTTTCATTAACTTAGATCTACTTTCTGAGAGTACTGCAGATAAAGGTTCTTCACCCAGAACACCACGAATTCTTGAATTAACGACCGCAGATATTCTTGATCTTGCGACATTTTCATTTCCAAGAGCTTTATAAAATTCTAATACATCAACAATTTTAAATTTTACAAATGCATCAACAATGAGTCTTTTTTGATCCGAGGCAATGATTTCAGCCGCGGGGGCGTCAATATCAAGTATCCTATTATCGATAAATATAACGTTCTGAATAAATGGAATTTTAAAATTCAAACCCGGTTCAGTTATAACTCTTTTGGGGTCACCAAATTGGAGAACTATCGCGTTTTTAACCTCTAATACTGTAAACAAAGTAAAATATGAAATTACTGCTATTAAGCCGATTATTATAAGTGAAATTCTGGATGCTTTCATAATTTAATCCTGAGTTTTCTTTAATTCTGGTAATGGCAAGTAAGGTACTACGGAGTCACCGCCTGTTTTATCTATAATTACCTTATCCATATCTGAAAATACATCTTCCATTGTTTCATAAAAAATTCTTTTTTTTGTTACAGATGGAGCTTTAGCATACTCTGCCTGAATTGATAGAAATCTTGCTGCCTTACCTTCACTATCAGCTATCACTTTTTGCCTATAGCCTTCAGCCAATTGAAGTATCTGCTCTGCCTCTCCCCGTGCTCTTGGTATAATATCATTGGCATAAGACTCTGCCTCGTTTCGCTGTCTTTCCCTATCAGCACGTGCAGCTTGGACATCTCTGAATGCATCAATGACTTGAGCAGGTGGGTCAGCTTTTTGTGTTTGAACTTGCGTTATTGTAATTCCAGTTTCGTACTCATCTAGTATTTCTTGAATTAAGACACGAGTTTTATCCTCAATTTCAGTTCTACCTTCAGTTAAAATAGATTGTATTGTAGCTTGACCTATCGATTCGCGCATGGCTGTTTCAGCCGCACTTTTAACAGTTAATTCAGGTGATTGAACATTGAATAAAAATTTACCAGCATCATTGATTAACCAAAAAACAGAAAAATCAATGTCTACAATGTTTTCATCTCCAGTTAACATCAGGCTTTCTTCTTCAACATCACGAATTGCAGTAACTCGTGAGTCTGGGCTTTGACGATAGCCAACATCAATTCTATTAATCTTAGTAACCTTTGGCGTAAAAACTCTCTCAATTGGATAGGGAAGATGATAGTTTAGGCCTGGCTGAGTTGTATTGGTATATTTACCAAACTGAAGAACGACTCCTTGTTCGTCAGGAAGTACTCTGTAAAAACCACTTGCTAACCAAATTAGTATTAAAATTCCTATAATTACCATTGGTCCCAATTTGCCAAAAAAGGAGCCAGGCATCATGCCTTTAAATTTATTTTGCGCATTGCGAATTACATCATCCATGTTCGGGCCAGATCCACGTCTTCCGCTACCGTTTCCAGAGGATCCCCAAGGATCATTATTATTATTATCAGACCAAGACATATTGAGTATTTATATATGGTAAAATTGGTTAAAAGCAATTAATTACAAGTATTCATATTATATATTGTAATTAATTACTATAATACAAGTTCAAAAAAATGGCAGAAACACTAGAAAATCAGGCATTACACTTACTTGGACAAGTCATGAATGACAGTAAAGGCGAGAATATCGTTGCGCTAGGTATGGTAAAAAATATAAATGCCAATGATGGTAAAATTGAATGTATCTTAGAATTCGATGAAATTGACCAAAAGAAGAATGAAAAAATATTTAACGATGCTCAAGCTGCCCTTAATGGAATTCCAGGGATTACAAAAGTAAATATTATTACAACTTACCATAAAGAGAATTTGGAAAATGAAAAAGATAATGTTGATGAAGTAAAAAAATCAAATAACACTGGTACTTCCAAAATAAAATATATTCTTGCTGTAGCTTCTGGAAAAGGAGGTGTTGGCAAATCAACTGTATCTATAAACCTTGCTTGCGCTTTCAAATCTCTAGGTCTTAAAACATGTCTTTTAGACGCAGACATTTATGGGCCATCAATTCCCAGAATGATTGGCATGAATGAAAAGCCATCTTCTGATGGAGAAAAGATAGAAACCATAGATCGATATGGTATTTCCACAATGTCTATGGGCTATATGGTAAATGATGAGAATCCTATTATTTGGCGTGGCCTTATGGTCATGAAAGCAATTAATGAATTGATTGACAAAGTTAATTGGGGAGATGCTGATATAATGGTTATTGACTTACCTCCCGGTACTGGCGATGTTCAATTATCACTTATTCAAAAAATTAATATCTCTGGCAGTGTTATTGTAACGACTCCTCAAGATATTGCTTTGATCGATGTTGTGCGTGGTTTAAAAATGTTTGAAAAGACTAAAGTGCCTATTCTTGGAATAGTTGAGAATATGAGTTATTTTTTAGCGCCAGATACTGGAAAAGAGTACAGCCTTTATGGCAAGAGCAAAACCAAAGCTATAGCTGAAAAATATGATTACGAAATTTTAGCTAATTTACCTCATGATCCATTACTCATGGAACAAAGTGATAAAGGTCATCCTTTAACAGATTTAGTGCCAGACCACAAAGTAAGTAAAATATTTAATGAGTTAGCAGAGTCTCTAATTAAGAGGCTAAAATTAGAAAAACTGTCGGGTACTAGTTAAGGTCAAATTTCTTTTGAAGCTCGCTCCACTCTCTCTTAGACAATCCTTCTTCTTCAAATGAAACTTTTTCTCCCTTAAGAAGTTTTCGCATTAATTTAATTTCTTTTGCAGATAACTCAGTTCCGCCCATTCGATAATCTTCAAATGCTTCATAGGTTAAAGGAACCCATTTTTTTACCAGATCAAGCATTACATCAGCATAAACTCTAATTTCATATTGAGCATGATCATCAGCTCTTAAAGCTAAAAAATGGAGCAAATTGTTAAGGTCGATTTTCCAGTACCATTGTGTATACGTATTTAATGTAAGATTCATTCTAGCAAGTTCGCGGGCAATACCTGACTTGCCCTCATCCAAAACTCCACCTGAAGAATTTTCATTTAAAAGTGTCTCATAGTTTGCGTACGTTTGCTCTGCATCATTTTTTAAGATTTGAATAACATTTGACGCTTCGTCATCAGTTAATGCGTCCCCCCGACCCTGATTATTAATCTGTGATTGGGCCGCTAAGTTTTCTGCAGAGGGTATATAGAACTCTTTATCAAGTATTGAATACCTGGCTGAATATTCATTTACATTCGCAGTTCTATGTCTAATCCACTGACGGGCAATAAAAATTGGCAACTTTATGTGAAACTTAATCTCACACATTTCGAATGGCGTTGAGTGGCGATGTCTCATCAAGTATTTAATTAGACCTTTATCATTTGAAATTTGCTTTGTGCCTTTACCGTAAGAAACTCTGGCTGATTGAACAACAGAACTGTCATCACCCATATAGTCAATAACGCGAACAAAGCCATGGTCGAGAACTTCAATAGGCTGATACAAAACAGCCTCTAACTCTGGAGCGGTAACTCTAGAAGTTTGGGTTTTTTCAGAGCGTAAAGCTTCTATCTCTTCAAGTTGTTCTTTATTTACAGGCATTTTTGTGAATCAAATTATAATCACATATTATAATGAGAATAGCCTCTTTAAAAAGATTCAATATCAAACTATATTCAATTTGCTGGGGATATCCTAGCTATAGAGATAAACGACTTACATAATACCCATTACGGACCCGGGGGCGGTACCCGGCACCTCCACCATGTTTTAGGGGGTGATATAGGATCGACGAATGTTTAAAGGTAAGTTTTTCTCTCGGCATTGTACCGCCGTTATCGGGCTAACTTTTAAATGCTAACAATAAATTAGCGCTCGCTGCTTAATATAATTAGGTAAGCGCGGTTCGGGAGGCACCGGGCAACAGAAGTCTCCCACTTCACTCATTTTTGTTTATTTCCCGCAATATTTGATTCTGAAAGTGCAACGAAGTTTGCAACGAAGAAACAACGAAGTCTGAATGCAATACTTTTTTTTGACTATTACATTCCCCACCTTTCTCTTATATAAGTTTCTGCTCTATAGGTTTTAATACTTATATTTAAATAATCTCCCCAAATAGTGTTATCTATTAAATCTATACAATTAATTTGTATTCTTTCAGGATTAGAATTATCTGATCTAAAAACTATTTGAGTTATTGCTCTTCTATCATTACCAATATTTTCTGTGATATCAGCAGGTCCTAAAAAATCGGCATTTTTAGTCTGTTTAATGACTTTAAGTGCCAACTTATTCATTTCATTTTTACACTCCTCAAAAGATTCTTTAGTATCAAAATATTTATCAGCAACTACAGAATGTATTAAAAATTCTGGATCATCACTGCTATACATTATGGAAATATAATCATAATATGATTGGTCTAAGGATTGATTTGTCTCTCTCATTTTAGGATTGTCATCTTTGACTCTATATGCTTCATTGTCTTTTTCTATTGATGATGTCATTTTTAAAATTTCACTTTTAGAATAATATTTCAAAAGACTTTCTCCTAATGTCATTCCTTCAATTCGATAGAAAGAATCGGCATAAGAGTTAAGAGGCAAAAATAAGATAAATAGAAATAAGGGGATTTTTTTTAATAACATATAATTTTATACACTATACAACGAAGTCAGAAAACAGAGTTTGTGCAGATTCACGCAAACTTGCAACGAAGTCTGCAACGAAGATTTGAATAATGCGAGATATAGTCTTATATTTGAAATATGTGAGAGAAACAGAAGTCTTTCTGGGGGTAGAGCATTCGTGTTCTACCCTTATAAATTCATTTCAAACTACATCAAATCACTAGACATTCTACTAGACACTCAACTAGACACTTTTATTAATTGTCTATTGAAAAAATAATTATCCACGAATGCAATCATAATATTGACTATAAGCATATCCAAATTTCCAATCTGGTTTTTCAATATAATGAGCAGTATTGACTATTTTATTATTTTCTAAATCTATAGTCATAAAATTTTCTCGACCTACATCAGAAATATCAAATGTATAAACTAAATCACCATCCCAACGAATAACATTTATTACTCTATTTATGGAATTATACTCTTCTTCACTTTTAAGACTTTTTGATGCTAGAAGTATAATATTCTTTTTTTTGGTATCGATACTATGGACTCTCATAAAGTCCTTATCACTAATACAAGTTAAAATATATTGCTCAGCGTGAACTGAACAAGAAAATAAAAAAATAAAACTTAGAGATAAAACTAACTTTTTCATGATATCAGTTTAATCATATTTGCGACGAAGTGTAATATAAAAAAAGTAACTGAAAAGAAAACAAGTCATTTCATAAATTCCATAGAACGCAACATTAAGTGCACCATTCAAACCATTTACTAGACATTAACTAGGCACTTCAAATACACCCCTTATACTACCTCAATAAAAGTGGAAGCAGAATCACAGAAGTCTCCCACTTCACTCATTTTTGTTTATTTCCCGCAATATTTGATTCTGAAATTTCAACGAAGTCTGAATATGAGAAAATTCTTAATAACCATTATCTTCCTCATCAGAGTTCATAACACACCAGATGACTAACCAGATTATACCTATAAATATCATGCAAAGTGGTACAATTAATAATTGCCACCAACCTGACTGTCCAATGTCATGAAATCGTCTGGAAGTAACTGCAAAGCTTGGAATAAGACAAATGATCATCCACATGAACGAGGCAAATGGAACCAGCAGCAAAGGAATATAAATTACATAAAAGAATAGAGCAAAATACCAATATTCAGATCTAGATGCTCTACCATTGAAGTCGGCATATTTTTCAAAACAAATTTTTATTGCCTCACCAAAGTTTCTTGATGGAGGTACAAAATTGCTTCTTGTATGAGTGGTATATGATTGCTGAGTTGTATAAGGTGGTTGAAGTTTGTCAACATCAGCAATTAACATTGAATAACAGTATCTACACTTGATTGCGTCAGACTTTATTTGTTCAGAACAATAAGGGCATGTTTTCATATTGCTTAAAAAATTTACAATAAAAATATTAAAAGTGGAATGATTATTATTATTGAAATAAATATTATTATAATTGTTAATATCGGATTTGATCTATTTATCTTCGTTGTAGTTACAGACTCACTTGACAGATTATTGAGCATTGAAGCACAGTATTTACATTTAATAGCATTAATATTTATATTCTCTGCACAAAAAGGACATCTTTTCATTACTGTTCTGTTTTTTCTGGTTGTAGTTAAGACTACAATTAATACTAAAACTAACAGAATGAATAAAAATAAAATTTGCCAAAAACTTACTCCCATAAATAAAGATATCAACATACAGTCAATAGTCTACTTTTTTAAAACTTAGCATTAATTATATTTCAACGAAGTCAGGAAACAGAGTTTGTGCAGAATCACACAAAGTCTCAACGAAGTTCTCAACGAAGATTTTAATAATGCGAGATATAGTCTTATATTTGAAATATGTGAGAGAAACAGAAGTCTCCCACTAAATTTATTACCTTTAAAAATTTCACAAATTTATATTTTATATTTACTAGAAGATTAATTAGAAATTTTATTTAAATTTATACAATAACCATAATCCGTATATGTCTCAGAATCATCTTCTTCAGTATAATCACTCCTATATTTTAATGTTTCAGTATTTATGACATAATCCACAGTTCCCTTCGTTATTTCAACATCAAGACTTACTGAATCCTCATATTGATTTTCGTACGGAACTGAAAAAGTAATCAGGCCATTATCAGTTAATTGATATTGAGTAGTTCTAGTGTTATCTAATTCCCAGGGAGTTGGTTCAGTCAAATCGTCGTTGTAATATGAAACAAGTTCAACCTTCCTATCATCTGAGTCAATTCTGTTTTCATAAATTGTGATATATTCTATATACGCGGAACCATAATCATCTTTTGGATCAAGAATCATTGAACAAACAAAAGTCATAGTGATAAATTCAAACATCAACTAATAATATTTTCATTTAGTAATAATTTCAATCATATAGTATTGCTGATATTCAACGAAGTCAGAAAACAGAGTTTGTGCATAATCACGTTAAGTCTCAACGAAGTCTTCAACGAAGAATTTAATAATGCAGGATAAAGTCTTACATTTGAAAGATGTGAGAGGAACAGAAGTCTTTCAGAGGCATAGGATTCATACTCTGCCCTTAAAACTTAAATTCAATCTACTAGACGCACCACTAGACACTTTACTAGACACTCTTTGAGTTCATTTATATGATTTAATAATGATTTATGAATTTTTCAATTGGTGTGTTTGGGTATTTGAAGTTATCGGTGATATTACTGGACTAGGTTATTTTCTCGCAAATATAATAGTTTTTGTAATCATTCAACCCTCACTAATTATCTTATTTTTTGTACTTTGGATTTCTGAGCGACAAAGAAATAAAAAGATTGCCATAAAAACAAAATGAGTAGAGAGATTTTTTATCAGTGTGTTTGGTTACTAGAAGAAATTGGTAAAGTTACGGGTATGGGCTATGAATTAACTAACATTATTATTTTTGTTTTTCTTAATCCTGCCCTAATAATTTTGTTTTTTATCTTGTGGATTTATGAAAGACGCAAGTATCGTAGATTTAAGTAATTTGAATACAAAATAATAAAAATGCCCGATTTAGAAGACGCTGCCTAACAGAAGTTTCCCACTAATTAAAATAAAATTACCTTAGAGGATCAGGACCAAATCGATTATTTTCAATTTGACCTTTTTGAATAAACCAAATTAAAAGAGGGATTAAACCTATTATGGTAATTGCTATAAGCTGTAACCAACCAGAATAGTTTGAGTCATGTAGCCTCCTTGATCCAACAGCAATGGATGGAAAAAAAATTGCAAGCGAAAATGCTGTACTTAGTGGCCCCCAATCCTGATAAGGAAAGATTGCAATATCTAAGGGCAGCATAATAATACTTACGATCCAACAAAATAGAGTAAAAAACCAAAATTCTGATCGGGTTGCCCTTCCATTAAAATCTACATATTTGTTAAAACATGTAGATATCGATTCTCCAAAAGTCATATCCTATCTTAACTCATTTTATGAAAGAAGATATAAAAACATGATTTTGGCATATTGGTTGACAAAGATGTATGAAGCATTTTTTAAAAATTTATGGTTTCTGATACTTCAAATTTATGATTCCTTACTAACTAAGCACTCTCAATGATTTTCTTGTTATTACTGGCGTTTCATTTCGGATTTGCAGTAGTATGAAAGAATTATCATTGAAAAAGCTTAATCACTTACCATATGTAATATATTGAGGTACTATAGTACATTCATCATGAATCAAAAAACGAGACAAGAACAAGACAGCTTAGGCAAAATTAAAGTTGCTAACACTAATCTATGGGGGGCGCAAACTCAAAGGTCATTAAAGAATTTTAGAATTGGCAATGATATAATGCCAATTGAGATAATTCATGCTTTGGCAATTATTAAGAGGTCATGTGCAAAAGCAAACCAAAAACAAAAGCTTCTAAGCTCTAAAATAGCTAGTGCAATTATTGACGCCGCAAAGCAAGTTTCTTTTGGAAAGTACGACGAACATTTCCCTCTTTCTGTTTGGCAGACTGGATCTGGAACTCAAACAAATATGAATGTAAACGAGGTTATAGCCAATATAGCAAATAGGAAAATATCAAAAAAACTTGGCACAAATTCCCCTGTTCATCCAAATGATCATGTTAATAAGAGTCAGTCGACTAATGATAGCTTTCCTTCGGCTATAAATATTGCATCTAAATTAAAAATTATAAGTGAACTTCTCCCAGCACTAAAAAGTATGGAAAAAGTATTAAAATCCCAATCACAGAAATGGAAAAGTATTATAAAGATTGGAAGAACTCACTTGCAGGATGCAACTCCGCTTTCACTAGGACAAGAATTTTCAGGATATCAGGCGCAAATCAATTCAAATATACGGAGAGTTGAGGGAGCTTTAACGAACTTAAGCTACCTTGCTCAAGGGGGAACAGCTGTAGGCACTGGACTTAATACGAAGAAAGGTTTTGACCGTCTAGTTGTTTCAGAAATAAGTAAAATAACCAAGGCAAAATTCAAACCAGCTGCGAATAAATTTCAAGCTCTGGCATCTCATGACTCATTAGTAGAACTATCAGGCGTACTTAATGTAATCGCCACTGACTTATTTAAAATCGGAAATGATATTCGCCTTTTGGCATCAGGTCCTCGCTCAGGCTTGGGTGAACTCAGTCTGCCTGAGAATGAACCTGGGTCATCTATCATGCCGGGTAAAGTAAATCCTACTCAAAGTGAAGCTCTAACAATGGTGTGTTTACAAGTCATGGGTTTACATAATGTTATATCAATGGCAGGTTCACAAGGTCATTTTGAACTTAATGCATTTAAACCACTCATTGGCCTAAATATAATTAATTCAATTAATTTACTTGCTTCAGCGATAAATAATTTTAATGATAAATGCCTTAAAGGGATCAGGCCCAATGTTAAAAATATTAAGCAAGGAGTTGAAAATTCATTAATGCTGGTAACGGCTTTAGCCCCAGAGATTGGCTACACTAAAGCTGCTGAGTTGGCAAAATTAGCCCATAAAAAAAATATATCACTTGTAGAGGCAAACAGAATTTTAAAATATTTAGATAATAAGAAAATTAAATTACTTCTCAGTCCCAGCAAGATGATCTCTTCGTCTTGATCAGCTGAATGCAAAACTCCAAAAAGCGTACAGTCAATCTAGATGGTCATATTACTAGTGTATTTTTAGAAAAAGAATTTTGGGAAGAAATCGTTTCTTTGAGCAAACAAAACAATACTACGCCCGATCGACTAATTTCTGACATTGACCAGAAAAAGACAACTTCAAATTTATCAAGTGCCATTAGACTATACGTCTTGAATCACTTAAAAAATCGAACATGAGCAATACCCAATACCTAGAAAATTTAAATGAATTACAGCATAAGTCAGTCTGTAGTACTGAAGGTCCAAACCTAATTATTGCAGGAGCAGGAACAGGAAAAACTAGAGTTTTGACAACACGTGTGGCGCATATTATAGAGACTAACCTCGCCTTTCCATCTCAAGTACTTTGCGTTACATTTACCAATAAAGCTGCTCGTGAGATGGCTGATAGGGTACAGCAGCTTGTAAATCAAAGTATGGATAGAATTCCCTGGATCGGTACATTTCACTCAATTGGAGCAAAAATTATAAGAAATCACGCCGAGGTATTAGGTCTTAAGTCAAGTTTTACAATATTGGATAAAGATGATCAGCTTTCACTCATAAAACAAATTATTAAAGCTGAAAACCTAGATCAATCTCAATTCTCACCCAAACTCATTCAATCAAAAATTGACCAATGGAAGAATAAAGCATTGAACCCTGATGATATTAAAGCTGAGAGTCTTGATAGTCTTATTAATGAAAAAAGTTCAAAAATTTACAAAATCTATCAGCAACGATTATTTGAAATTAATTGCTTAGATTTTGGAGATTTACTGTTGCAATGTATAAACTTATTTAAGCGAGATGACATTTTAAAAAGATATGCATCAAATTTTAAATATATACATGTGGATGAGTATCAGGATACTAATGCAGCACAGTATATATGGCTCAAACTTCTCGCGTCTGAACATCTTAACATATGCTGCGTCGGTGATGATGATCAATCCATATATAGTTGGCGTGGAGCTGAAGTAGATAACATGCTTAAATTTGAAAAAGAATTCGAGAACGCAAAAGTAATAAGATTAAAACAAAATTATAGATCAACAAATAATATCTTAAAATCTGCGTCATCCCTCATAAGTTATAACGAAATGAGACTTGGAAAAGAATTAATATCTGACCAAGGAACTGGTGAACCAATCTATCTGCATTTAGTTAATTCAAGTCGTGACGAAGCCAACCTTGTTGCACAAGAAATTTTAGATTATAAAAAAGATAATCCTGATTTAAATAGCATCTCCATTTTAGTTAGAGCTGTTTTTCAATCCAGAGAAATAGAAGAGTCTCTAATAAAGTATTCTATTCCATATCGAATTATAGGTGGAATTAAATTTTATGAGAGATCTGAAATAAAAGATGCAGTTTCGTACTTAAGATTAGTTTATGAAAGTCAGGACGATGTCGCTTTTGAAAGAGCACTCACAGTTCCAAAAAGAGGCATAGGTGAAAAGTCCTTTAATCATATCCTCTCACTTGCAAATCGAAATAAAATTTCCCTATATCAAGCTTCTAAAAATATGATTGATACTGATGAACTTACAAAAAAAATTTCTGAAAGTTTAAAATTATTTATTGGAGTTATAGACAGAGGCAAGTCAATGATCGAGAGTGTTCCGTTCTATGATATTTTGAAAGTATTATTAGATGAGTCTGGATATATGAATATGCTTAAGAATGATAAAAATGTATCTGCTCAAACAAAAATTGAAAATATAAAAGAACTTATAGTTGCTATGCAGGACTACAGTAGTATTGAGGAATTTTTAGAGCATATTTCATTAGTAACAGCAGTAGATGAAAATAATGCAGATAATAAAGTAAGTATAATGACATTGCATGCAGCAAAAGGACTTGAGTATGACTTTGTTTTTCTGCCAGGGTGGGAAGAAGGATTGTTTCCACATCAAAAAACAATCGATGAAAGTGGCAATAAGGGAATAGAAGAAGAAAGAAGGCTGGCTTATGTAGGAATAACTAGAGCTAAGAAAAAAATTAATATTATAACGTCCATGACGAGACGTTTTCAAAATAATTGGATGCCTTCACTTCAATCAAGGTTTATTGATGAATTAGATCAAGAAATCATAAAGACAATCAACCACGCTTCTGATCATTTGAATTCCTTTCAAGAACCTCATTTTGACGAATACAACCAAGATTATGGTTTAAGGCCAAAAAAGATTTCAGTTCAAAATAATGAGGTATCTAGCTATAGAACTGTGGTAGATATGGAGATTGAAAATGTAAAAGATATAAATGATGACCTTATCCTACAAATTGGACAAACTGTTGAACACAAAAAGTTTGGCATCGGGACAATACAAGACATAGATGGAACAAAAGCTATTGTTGATTTTGACAAGCACGGTAAAAAAAAACTAATTTCTGATTTCTTAAAGCCATGCTAAGCAACGACAATAAATTATCAAAAATAAGATCGTTACTGAAAAAAAACGATATTCAATATTATATTCTTCCACATTCGGACGAATATCAAAATGAATTTCTACCAGAGTATAGTAAACGGCTAGAATGGATTAGTAATTTTAGTGGTTCTGCAGGAGATATTATTATCGGCAATAATGAGGCGTTTCTTTTTGTTGATGGTCGCTATACGATTCAAGCGTCAAAAGAAGTGAATAAGAAAAACTTCAGGATTTATAATTATTCTGATTTGTCTCCTATTGATTTACTAAAAAAGAAAAAACCAAAGTCAATAGGTATCGACGGGAATACAATAAGTTATCAGAGAGTAGCTCATATTAAAAAACATATGGCCAAAGGTGTGAAGATTGAGACTATCGATAAAAATTTAATTGATCAAATCTGGGTCGATAAACCTAAAAAAAAGAAATCCATGCCATTTGCAGTAGATGGCCTAAATGCCTTGAAAAAAGTGAATTACATAAAAAAATATTTGTACAATTCTAAAGCAGACTACTATCTAATTACCGCTTGTGACTCGATCGCATGGATATTCAATATCCGAGCAAAAGATATTAAATATTCGCCTTTATTCCTATCAAAGGCTTTAATTCATAAATCTGGAGAATGTTATATTTTTTCAGACTTTAATAACTCTAAAAATATAAAATTTGATGTTGATATAAAGTTCAAGAATACTTTAGAAATTGACAACTTTGTCAGTAATTTAGACAAAAAAGAAAAAATAATATGTGATGCAAATACTGTATCATTCAGTCTTGCTAACATTATAAAAAATAAAGCTAAATTGAAAATTGAAGGTGATCTCATTCAATTACTGAAGTCAAAGAAAACTAGATTAGAAAAACATGGAATGATAGAATGCCATAAACGAGATGGCATCTCTCTTACCAAATTTATTTATTGGATAAAAAATAAAGTAAAAAATAAGAAAATAACAGAACTGGATGCAATTAGGTACTTAGATAATAAAAGAAAGAAAAATGAAAAGTTCTTTTCATTAAGTTTTCCAACTATAGCAGGAACTGGCTCAAATGGCGCTATTGTTCACTATAGAGCTAATGAAAAAACAAACAAAACAATCAAGACTTCAGATTTATTTTTAGTAGACTCAGGAGCACAATATCTGGATGGTACAACAGATGTTACTAGAACAATTTGCTTTGACACTCCTTCACCAGAACAAATTGAAATGTATACAAGAGTATTAAAAGGACACATTGCAGTTGCAAGCAGTAAAATAAAGTATGGTGAAACTGGAAAAAAACTTGATCACTTAGCGAGGAAGCCACTGAAAGATATTAATTGTAATTTTGATCACGGTACCGGACATGGGGTCGGCTGCTTCCTTAATGTTCATGAAAATCCTCCTTCAATTTCTAAAAACTCCAAAGTTAAATTTGAAGATGGCATGATTGTTTCAAATGAGCCCGGTTATTATAAAGAAAATCACTATGGCATAAGAATTGAGAATTTAATTCTTTCAAATTTATCAAATGGAAGGATAACTTTTAAAACCATAACAATAGCCCCTTTTGAAAGACTATTAATAGATCAAACATTATTAACTGTGAATGAAATTGGTTGGGTGAATAGATATCATAAAAGAGTAAGAAACATATTAACTCCATCAATGAACATTAATGAGAGAGAGTGGCTCATTAATCAGACTGCGCCTTTATAACTTTGATAGCTTTCTCCAGCTCTCTTCGTTCATAATCTTTATTCCAAGTTCGTTAGCTTTTTTTAATTTTGAGCCCGATTTTTCTCCTGCAATCAGTATATCGGTAGATTTATTAATGCTTGATACAACTTTGGCGCCTAATTTCTCTGCCAAAGATTTTGCTTCAGCCCTGGACATTGAATTTAAAGTACCTGTAAAGATTATTTTTTTTCCTGTAATTGGAGATTTGACTGTTTTTAATGAGCTTATGACTAAGTTGACTTCTTCAATAAGTGATAGTATTTGATTTCTATTATCTTTATAGTCTGAATATTCTCTAAAAGATTCTGTTGCTTTGGGACCAAGTCCATCGGTATCTTGTAAAATATTAAATATGTCTTTTTTGACGTCTTTTTCATTATTGTAAAACCTTGTGAATAAATTAATACTCTTGAAAGCTTCCGAAATTGCTTGAGCATTTTTTTCGCCAATAAACCTAATTCCAAGCGCATATATAAATTTTGAAAGTTCAATTTTTCTTTTATCATTAATTGCTTCAACTAAGTTTTTAAAAGAAAGCTCCCCCCACCCTTCCATATTTACAATTTGGTCTCTATTCTTTTCAAGTTTGAAGATATCGCCATAATTTTTTATAATTTTTTTTTTATAAAATAAGTTTATTTGTTTATCTCCTAATCCATCAATATCAAGCGCACTTCGAGATACGAAATGTTTTAATCTTCCAATAATCTGTGCTTCACAAATATATGCACCTGAGCATCTAACTACTACTTCGTCAGGATCAATGATGATACTGGAGCTACATACAGGACACTTTTTGGGTGGTTTGAATAGCTTGGATCGTTCTTTGTTTTTATTTAATACAACATTTAAAATGTGTGGTATTACATCACCTGCTCTTTCAATGACAACTGTATCACCTTCTCTTATATCTTTTTTTTCAATCTCTTCAAAATTATGTAGAGTTGCATTTGAGACTAAAACACCTCCTATATTTATTGGCTCAAGTCTTGCTACAGGGGTGACCGAACCTGTTCGGCCAATCTGAATATCTATTTTTTTTATACTTGTCTTAGCAGTTTCTGAAGCAAATTTATGTGCGATTGCCCATCTTGGCGTCTTGCCAACCGTTCCCAACCTATTTTGATATAATGTGTCGTTAACCTTATATACTAACCCATCAATATCGTATGGGATTTCTGATCTTACATCATTTATGTAATTATAATTTTTTAATAAATCATCAATATTATTTGCAATTTTCAAGTAAGGACTGATTGGTATTCCCCAAGTTTTAAACTCCTTCATTTGATCATAGTAAGTTTTTTTCCCATCTTCAAATACTCCAAAGCCATGAGCTATAAATTTCAATGGTCTGCTTTCAGTTATTTTTACATCTAATTGTCTTAAACTCCCTGCTGCAGCATTTCTAGGGTTTGCGAATTGATTTTTAGATCTCTCATTTAAATCTAAGAAGTCATTCTTTGTAATAAATATCTCTCCCCTTATTTCCAGCTTTTTAGGTGGAGATTTAATCTTAAGTCTTTGAGGTATTTCTGTAATTGTGGAGACATTACTCGTAATTATTTCACCATTTAACCCATCCCCCCTTGTGGCAGCAACTATTAACTGGCCACTTTCATAAATTAGGTTAACAGATAAGCCGTCAATTTTTGGTTCAATTGAAAATTGAATGTTAGTATCATTTAAAGATAAAAATCTAATTATTTTTTTTATAAAATTTTCCAAGTCCTCTTTTGTCATTGCATTATCTAGCGAAAGCATTCTCGTAGGGTGATTAAATTTTGTAAATTCGTCAGATGATTTTCCACCAATCTTCATAAGTGGATTATCTTCATCTTTTATATTGATTAAATCTTTTTGAATATTCTTAAATTCAGCAATTAAACGATCGTATTCAGCATCGCTAATTTCAGGTTTATCTTTATTGTAATAAAGATCATTATGATAATTAATCTTATCAATTATATCTTTTATTTTTTTTTCTTGATTGCTTGTCACTTAGTTAAATTATGAAAGATCTTTTACAAGTTCGTAACTTTTTATATACCAATCGCTTTCAGGGAAATTGAATTGTAAGGTTGCTGCGTATCTTTTTGCCTCTTCGTGAAGACCAAGTGAATAGTATATTTCTACGAGTCTATGCAAGGCCTCCTCAGTGTAAATTGACGATTTATACTGACTCAAAACTGCATTGTATCTATTTATTGCTGAAATCCACTGATGATCAAACTGATAAAATCTTCCAATTTCCATTTCCTTGGCAGCAAGTCTGTCATCTAAAATATCTATTCTGCTTAAGGCATCTATTGCAAATTCAGATTCAGGAAACTTATTTACAACCTCCTCAAAGGCTTTTTTCGCTTTTGCAGTAGTTACTTGGTCCCTCTCTACATCATTAACTTGTTCAAAATAATTTAATGCTCGAAGATAATACGCGTATGAGATTTTGCTACTTCCAGGATAAAGAGCTATAAACCTCTCGAGTGCATCTAAACTATCGTTATACATTTTAGACTTATAATAACAAAAACCTGACATTAATTGAGCTTGGTTTGACCATTTAGAATAAGGATATTGTCTTTCAATATCTTCAAACAATGCTGCGGCATCAATAAAATCTCTTTTTTTAACAAGCTCCATTGCATCATTATACAGAATCTGAAGCTTTTCCCCCTCTGTTTCTGGAGTCATGAGTTTGGTGTCTGAGCAAGCACTGAGTACAATTAAAATAACAAATAGGAAAGTGTTAGCTCTAAGATAAGACATTGGAATTGATTTTAATGAATATTCTTTAAGATTAAAGAGTAAATCTGGTGATTTATAATGACGCTGAAAGCTCTTTTTTGCGGTTTAAAGTTGAAAATGTTAGATCCTCTAAATCAGATTTGTCATAATCATATTTCCAATTAGAATTATCAGACATAATTGACTTTACAAGTTCGTGGGTAAGTCTGTGTCCTCCTTTAAATATTTCAAAACTTCCCTTTACCCTATGTCCTAGTAAGTATATGTCACCAATAAAATCGAGCACCTTGTGCCTCACAAACTCGTCATCGTGCCGAAGCACTGAATGGTTCATTATACCATCACTATCAAGAACAATCGCATTTTCAAGAGAGCCGCCAGCGATGAGTCCTTTGTCTCTGAGAAACTCTACCTCATCCCTAAATCCAAAAGTTCTGCTGTTGCTAATGATATTTCTATAATTGTATGTTGAATCTAGATCAAATATAAAATTTTGCTCATTTATTAATTTATGGTCATAAACTATTGTATAATTAATTGACATATTATTAGCTGGGGTGACTTTTATGTAACTATCATTATCTCTAAATATGATAGGTCGGGTAATATTAACAATTTTTCTTTTTGCCTGTAAATTTTTAATACCTGCTCTTTCTATTTCTGACACATATTCTAAAGAGCTGCCATCAAGAATTGGGAGCTCTGTTCTATCTATCTCAACAATTGCATTATCTATTCCCAAGCCATGGAACGCAGACATTAAGTGCTCGATAGTTGACACGGAGTGACCATATTCGTTAGACAGTTTTGTACATAATTCAGAATACACAACGTTTTCAATTTTTGCATTTAACAAAGTCTGAATATGAGGCACTTTAAGGTCTGTTCGTTTAAATAATATTCCAGTATTTGCAGGGGCTGGGTTAACTTTTATATTGCTGATTTCACCACTGTGAAGTGTGATGCCGGATAGTTTAAAATTTTTTTTTATGGTTTTTTGCATACTCACTAATTTTATATTTTGATTATCGCCGTTACGATAGACAAAGATTATTACTTTTTGTTACGCATTATAAGTTTTGAAAAAACTTGTATACCATTGATAATATTGATTTTTTTTGACGGTTTTCGTCACTTACCTCGCCCTCTAAATCGTGGTTTGTAGCGTAAGAAAGTAAACCGAAGCTTGAGGTTAATGACGGATTATCAAGAAAAGTCTTGGAGCCATTTATTTTTCTAGTTGAACCCAATCTAAATGCTGAATTAGTAAATTTATTTTTAATTAGCTTTTGAATGATAATTGATTTTGCTCCATATCCTGTAAGTATAATTGAGTTGGATACTAGTGGGTTGAATCTTGTTTTTATTACTGTATTTGAAATAATTTTAGCTAATTCTTCAGCGCGCGATAAATATATATCATAATATTTATCAAGTTCTTTATCCTGTTTTTTATTTTTATCAAAAATATCAATCTTTTTTCTAATATCCTCAGCCTCTTCAAGTGTAAGAGATTTTATTTGTGATATATCATTGGTAAAATGGAAGGTTCCGACTCTTATAATATCGAATCCAATTAATTGGCCGTCAAAAGTATAAGATAAGACCGTTTTATTTTTTTGCACTTCGATAGTTATTGCGCCTTGGTCAGACTCTTCTTCATTTAATACCGCTAAACTTGTTGAATAATTACTAGAAACTATTTGTTTTAAATTTAGATCCATCTCCAAAAATGTTTTATATATTAATTCAAGATAATCTTTTGATACTGAGATTATATGCCATTTTGTAAGAAGATTATTAGCCTTCATTCCAATAGGATCTGATACACTTTTTCTGTTATCAATACGGTAACTTATTGGAAAAGAATGCAATGGCTCTTTTAACTTTGTGTATAAACCGGTAAATAATTTTGACCTAAAAAAATCTTTTATGTGATCCTCCCCAATTATATTATTTTCTTTCACGATATTGAAATCAATATATTCTGAGGCCATATTTTCTGAGATGCTCACAAAAACATCTGATATTTTTACATTTGCCTCAAATTCAGCCTTTGCAATTGCGTTCTTTATATAATCATTGATTTCCACGTGTGGCAGTGAGAGCGGTTTGATACAATTTATTGGCAGTTTTGAAATGCCAATACCAATTAATTGAAGAATTTTGCCGCGGTTTATAATTTCTAACTCTTGCGCAATTAAACAAATTATTTTATCGGAACGTATATCAATTGCGCTGAAAATATTTCTTTGTGACATTAGATATCATTTATACCATAATTAATCTTTCCCTCATCTACCTTCAACGATGCCCTACCCTCAATTCTTAAGTCAATTTCAATTATATTGCTCTGCAATACTTTTTCATTAACAAATAGGTTCTTTAAGTTTTCAAGCGCTTTATCAATTTTTGAGTCAGGTAATTTTATTAATAAATTATTTTTTAGAGTTATATTCCATCTTCTTCTCTCTATAAAATCTAATTTATAAAGTTGTGAAATCAGTTCAGAAAAATGAATATTCAACTCCTTAATCAGACCTTTGAGTGCTGGAGGAGACTCATCCCCTGAAATAATAATAAAATTTTCAAGTTCATAATCTTTAGTTTTTTCAGTAATAATTGTTCCATCAATATCTACCAGATAATACTTACCTTTATCTCTTAAAATTGCATATGGATCATTTTCAATAATGTCTAATACTAATGTAGATGGATAATCTTTCTTTAAGTTTACTCTTTTGATCCATTGTTCTTGTTCAAGAATTTCTTTGATTTTTTTTAAATCTAAAGATAATAAATCAGAGGTATGATTATATATTTCTCTTTTAATTATATTTATATTTGATTTTTCTGAGCCATTAATGGTTATCTGAGATAAAATAAAATATTTTGATGCTAAGTTTGGAAAGTAATATATCGATACTGAAATCAATAAAAAAAATATAATCAGTATAGAACATGTAATATTTATATATTTAACGGTTTGTTCCTGCATCCTCTAAGATCCAATTAATAAGTTCATCAAATTCTGTCCCTTTATATTTTGCTATTTCTGGCACTAATGATGTTGGTGTCATTCCTGGCTGAGTATTGAGTTCAAGAATATAAAACTGATTGCTATTTTTTTCCAAAATAAACTCTGTTCTTGAAATTCCTTTACATCCAAGGATTTTATGTGCTTTTAAAGCCAGGTCTTCTACCTCTTCTAGTTGAATTTTATTGATTCTTGGTGGGATTATATGCTTAGTCTTGCCGTTATCAAAATACTTTGACTCATAGTCATAGAATTCATTTTTTGGATCAATCTCTATTGAGCCAGTCTTTTCATTTCCAATTACAGCAACATTAATTTCTTGACCATCTATAAACTCCTGAACTAGAACTTCATTTCTCTTTGCGTTATCAATTAAATATCTTTTTTTTTCTTCCTGATTCCTGATTATTCCAACACCTACGCTGGAGCCTTCATTTCTTGGCTTTATAACAAATGGATACTCAGGAAATGTGTATTCATTAATACTATTAATATTCACTAGATTAGTTGCTGGGTAATTAATATTATTTTTAATAAATAGTTCTGCAGACTTATGCTTATCCATTGCTAATTGAGAAGCTTCAATTCCTGAATGTGTATAGGGTACATTATTTAGTTCAAGAATTTTTTGAACTTCTCCATCTTCTCCCCATGTACCGTGTAAACCATTAAATATTACATCTGGCTTATGTTCAGAGATGTGATCTGAAAGATCTAAGTCTGCATCAATTTCAATTACCTCATAGCCTAATCTCACTAGCGCACTAGATATTTCTTTGGAAGTTATGATACTTATTTCTCTTTCTGCCGATACGCCTCCATAAAGCAACATAACTTTATTAAATATACTCATCTATTACCCAAAATTTTAATTTCCCACTCTAATTCAATGCCTAATCTACTCTTTACTTCTTTTTTTATATTTTCACCAAAATCTTCAATTAAATTAGCAGAGTCTTTCTGTCTGTTGACTATAAAATTTGTATGTTTTTCTGAGAATGAAACGCCATTAAATTCATATTTTCTTAATCCAGCTTTATCGATCAATTGCCAAGCTTTGAGCTCGCTACGATCAAAAGGATTTTTGAATGTACTTCCAGCAGTCATCACTTTTTGAGGCTGAGTGACTTTTCTTTGGTCATTTATTTCAACGATTCTTTTATTGATTATTAATGGATCTCCAATTTCTTTATTGAATTGAACCTCGCAGACTATGTGTTCATCTAAAAAATTATTTTTTCTATAAGAAAATAATTCTTCAGAATAATTCAGTTCTATTGACTCTCCCTGATTACTCAAACATTTTGCTTTAATGAATATATCCTTAGTCTCGGATCCGAAGCACCCCGCATTCATACATGCGGCCCCTCCTACTGTACCAGGTATTCCAGAATAAAATTCGAACCCTATTATTGAATTCTTCAAACAATATTTTGATAAAACTTTATCTTGTACAGCCGCTCCTGCAAAAACCATATTTTTATCATGATAAATATTGCTAAATCCATTACCTAATTTGATGACAAGGCCTGCTATACCTCCGTCTCTAATAATTATATTTGAACCTAAACCAATAACTGTGACATCTATATCTTCTTCTTTTGCAGTAAGTACTAACTGCAATTCTTCTAAACTTGAAGGAATATAAAAGATTTCGGCATTACCTCCAATTCCAAACCAACTATGTTTAGATAAATTATAATCAAATTTGTATTTACCTTTTACTTTATTTCTTGAGAATATTTCATTCAGAATTTGTTGGTTCTCATTCATATATTTTTTTCAAGTTTTGAGCAAAATCTGAAGCCCATTGAGTTACTGTTCCTGCGCCCAGAAATAAAAAAGTGAGTTTATCATTACTAGACTTAATTAATTTCAGCAGCTGCTCATCATTTTCATAGACATCAACATGAACCCTCGAATTTTTTTTAATACTTTTTATTAGTGATTGTAATTTAAAAATATGTGGCATCTTTTCTCCTGCTGAATAAACATTCGATACAAAGACCTGGTCACATTTCATGAAACATTTGCTAAATTCTTTTTTTAAATTTATCAGTCGTGAATATCTATGAGGCTGAAAAATAATTATAAGTTTTCTTTTTGGGTTTGAATGATTCAGACCCTCTATAACGTTCTTAATTTCTGTTGGGTGATGGGCATAGTCATCTATGACCTTGACGTCTTTTTTATCCCATAGTTGCGTAAGTCTTCTTTGGACGCCACTGAATTTAGATAAGGCTTTCTTTATTGTGCCATGATTTACATTGAGTTCTGAGGCGAGTGCTATAGCAGCTAAGGCATTGCTAATATTATAATTACCGTGCATAGGTAAACTTATATTTTTAATTGTTTTATTAATTTTTTTTAACTCAACATTAAAAACTACTCCATTACTATTGTGCCTTATTTTTTTACTCTGTATGTCACTGTTTTCAGCCTCTCCGTATGTAATTATATTTGCTGTAGTAATTTTATTTACTATTTTTCTTATTGAGGGGTCATCTATACATACTACTGCAAATCCATAAAATGGAACTTGCGTAATAAATTTTTTAAATTGAACTAGTAAATTATTATAATTTTTATAGAAATCTAGATGTTCTTTATCAATATTAGTTACTATTGCAATAGTAGAAGGTAGTTTTACGAAAGTTCCGTCTGATTCATCAGCTTCAACAACCATCCACTTTCCTGATCCTAGTCTAGTATTTGTGCCAAACTGATTAATAATACCTCCATTAATTACCGTTGGGTTCATTTGTGCAGCATTCAAAATTGAAGAAATAAGAGACGTAGTTGTTGTTTTTCCATGAGATCCTGAAACAGCAATTGAATTTTTTAGTTTTACTATTTGAGATAGTATTTCCGCTCTTGTAATTGATGGAATTTTATTTTTTTTTGCAAATTTTAATTCAACATTGCTTTTTTTTACAGCTGTAGAATATACAATTAAGTTAACATTTTTTAAGTTTTCTTGCTTGTGTCCTTTAAAAGTCTTAATATTTTTTTTATTTAAGCGAAGTATGTTTGAATTAATATTTATATCACTGCCCTGAACATGATATCTCATATCTGATAATATTTCAGCAATACCACTCATACCTATTCCACCAATTCCAATTATATGGATTAATATATCTTTATTAATTTTCACGAATGGCTTTCTAAATAATCTATTATATTTTTTGATGGGTTACTTGTGCGTCTTGCTTTCAAGCGGTTTTTGATTAAATTCACTTTTTCATTATCATTAATTATTTCATTAATTGAATTAAAAATATTTTCTAAATTTGCAGAATCATCGGAAATAATTTTTGTACAGTCTGATGTATTCAAGTTTTTTGCATTGTAATATTGATGGTTATCCGATGCATGAGGATAAGGTATCAGTATTGAAGGAATGCAGTAATATATGATTTCATTAACTGTTGATGAACCTGACCTTGAAATTACTAAATTAGATTTTGACAGTACTTGTGTCATTTCATCAAAAAATACTCTTACATCATTTTTGATATTATGAGTCTGATAGTAAGCTTGTAAACTCTCTAAGTCCTCTGATCTACACTGGTGAAAAACTCTAATCCTTTTTTTGTTGTTAGCCTGAACATTCTTAATAGACTCGGCAATATTAATAGATAAATTTTGCGCTCCTTGACTGCCACCTATTATGCATATCACAAAATCACTACTCGAATCATTATTTAAAACTTTATCCTCTTTATTTATTCTTATAGGAAGACCAACCATTTTATTATTAATATCTATTTTCTTGCCAGGGATAAAAGTATTTTCAAAACTTGTAAGAAGATCCTTTGTAAAGTTTAATAAAAATCTATTTGCCTTACCGATAATCGCATTGCCTTCGTGTAAAAAGATTTTGAACCTCATTAACCAACCTGCAACTATGATAGGGACAGTAAAATAGCCACCAAAACCTAAAACAAAATCAGGTCTTAATTTTAAGAAACATGGAATTGACTGAATAAAAATATATGGAAGATTAATCAAATTAGAGATTTTGCCTTGCTTATTAACTAGATTTTTTATTAATATTTTTTTCTTAACTGAAATATCTTTAAAGTATTTTAGCCCTCTTTCATCTGTTAAAATATAGCATTCATTTTTTTTGATTATCTCAGAATATAATACACTCATTGGTATACAATGACCACCGGTTCCACCTCCAACAAGAAAGAATTTTTTCATACTATCTCTTACTCATTAACTATGTCTATTTTTAGATAATAATAATATTAAGCCACATGTGATTGACATACCTATAACAGATGAGCCCCCATAACTAATAAAAGGAAGTGTTATGCCAGTTGTTGGAAGCAGCCTAATATTTACTCCAATATGAATAAGAGCTTGAAGGCAAAAATATATTATTAAGGTAAATAAACTTATTTGTATAAAGTGGTTATTGCTACTGTAGATTTTTCTGAATCCCTGATAAGAAATTATAAAGAATATTGTTAAAATTATTAGGCACCCTAGTAAACCATACTCCTCTGCAATGACAGAAAATATATAATCTGAATTCGCTTCAGGAATTTTATTCTTTAGCACACCATTTCCTGGGCCTACACCTATTAGACCACCTTGTTTAATTGCCTGTAGTGATAATTCAGTCTGTGTTACGTCATAATCATTAGGTGCTAGAAATGAATTAATTCGATTTTGTACATTGAAATTAAATAAATAAATAAAAACAAAAAATATACCACCAATAAAAATAATTGATGTAAGAATAATTATACTAAATCCACTCATAAATATGGATGCAAAGTAAATTGCTGAAATAAGAAATAATTGACTAATGTCTGGCTGAAAAACTAATATTGCAGCAATCAACGCATAAATACTGAAACTAAGTGCATAATTTCTAAAACTGTTTCTTAAACTTGGGTTATTTAAAATAGCTGCAAGCACGATACAGTAAAATGGTTTTATTAATTCAATGGGCATGATTGTTATATATTTTAGATTGATCCATCTCTTCGATCCTTTTATCTCAACTCCATAAATTAATGTTAAAAATAAAACGACTATTAAAATTACAAATACAATTATTGATATATTTGATATTCGTTCATAATTAATAAACGAAAATAAAATGAATAAAATAAAACCAGATAATAAATAAAGTGCCTGAATATTAAAGTATGAAAAAAGATTATTATTTATATACCTTGATGTACCAGGATTAATCGTAAGACTAATAAATAGTCCAACTGCAATAAGTACAAGTACACAAAAAAATATTGGTTTATTAATTTCGTAAATCCAATCAGTTATAATAGATTTTTCTATTTGTGACTTAGTCATTTTAAAATCTCAACTTTAATTTTTCTTCTAAAATCATCTCCTCTTTCTTCAAAACTATTGTATTGATCAAACGATGCGGCTCCAGGACTAAATAAAATGGTGCAATGCTCGTTCACAATATTTGCTATTGATAATGACATTTTAATTGCCTTATTTAAGGTTTTTACATATGAGGTATCCACATACTTATTAAAATAATTGAAAAAAATATTTTTTGTCTCACCTATTACAATGGCCTTAATAACATTGTGTCGGTTCTTATTTAATATATTGATTTTATTACTTTTAATTTGTCCTCCACAAATTAAAATTATATTCTTGTAGTTATTTAAAGCTGGCACTAACGATTCAAAATTTGTTGATTTAGAATCGTTTATTGCAATAAAATTCTTTCTTTTTGCAATTATCTCTTGTCTGTGAGGCAACCCACTAAATGATGAGAAAGATTTATAAATATCTGACTTCTTTAAACCTAATTTTTTTAATATTAAAAAGGAAAAATATAAATTCTGAATATTGTGTTTTTTTGATAACAAGCTGATTTTCGTATTACTTTTAAAACTATCATTAATTTTTTTTACAGGGATTAGTAATTTAAGTTTTTTCTTATCTAATTTCGTATTAGCAATTTTTTTTATATTATTACTTGAATCATAATAACAAACATTTCTAGCGCTTATATTCTGAAATATATTACACTTAGCAGTAGCATACTTATGCATAGTAATGTGACGATCTAAATGATCAGGTGTTAGGTTTAATATACATGATATATCCGGCTTAAATATTTTTGCTTGCTCAAGCTGATATGAGGAAAGTTCTAAAATATAGACGCCATGATTTAACTCTTTTGAAGAAAATATAGGCTGTCCAATATTACCTATCAAAACTGAATTGACGTTATTTTTTTTTAATGAATGATGAATTATGGAAACAGTTGTAGATTTTCCGTTAGTTCCAGTGATACCGATAACCTTAATTTTCTTTGATTTTTTTATGCTATTTATATAAAGTTGAAATAAATCAAGTTCACTAATTATCTTACATTTTTTAGATTTTAATCTTTTTATGTATTTATGTGCGTTTTTTCCTGCGGTGGCAATACCGGGACTTGGCATTATATATTCTATTCTAGTTAGATTCTTATCGTTAATTAAATAATAGCCCTTTTCTCTTAATGCTTTTCTTTTATTAACATCATCATCCCAGAAATAAACATTTGCACCTGCTTTAAGCAAAGAATTTGAAACAGATATACCTGTAATTCCCATTCCAATAATAAGGAAGTATTTATTCTTAAATGATTTTAGTTTAATCATCTATTTATCTGATTTTAAGCGTCGCTAGCCCAATTAGTGCTAAAATTATTGCAACTATCCAAAAACGAATAACTATTTTTGATTCCGGTAGACCATTTTTTTCAAAATGATGGTGCAATGGTGCCATTTTAAAAATTCTTTTTCCAGTTAATTTAAAAGATGAGACTTGCAATATTACAGATATTGCTTCAGCCACAAAAATCCCTCCAACAATAGCTAAAACTATTTCCTGTTTTAATAAAATACTAATTGATCCCAATGCTGCACCTAAAGAAAGCGAGCCTGTGTCTCCCATAAATACCATTGCAGGAGGGGCATTATACCACAAAAAGCCTAGCGCTGACCCTATTATTGCCGCACACAATACAGTAAGTTCACCTGCCCCCGGCAAATAATTTATGTATAAATATTCAGCAAAAATTATATTGCCTGCCAAATAACAAATTACAGAAAATGTTGCTGCAACAATCATTATAGGAACAATTGCAAGCCCATCTAAACCATCGGTCAAATTGACAGCGTTTGCTGATCCCAAAATAACAATTAAAATAAATGGTACTGCAAACAGACCTAAATTAATAAAAACGTCTTTTAAAAATGGTAATGATAAAAGCTTGATATCAATTTGATGATATATAGTTATCCAATATATAAAAATAAGTGAAACAATAACTTGAAGAAGTATTCTAATTTTAGCTGAAATACCTTTGCTTGAGTTATTTTTAACTTTATTGTAATCATCTGCAAATCCAATTAAGCCAAAAGAAACTAGTATAAATATAACAGGCCAAGATATAAAACTTTCAGGATTTACCCAAAGCAAAATAGATCCAATAATGGAAAACAATATGATAATTCCGCCCATAGTTGGCGTTCCTTTTTTTGCTATCAAATGTGACTCTGGCCCATCTTCCCTGATAGGCTGTCCGCTAGTCTGATAAGAACTTATTTTATTAATGAGTGCAGGACCAAATAACAATATGAAGAAGAAAGAAGTAAAAAGAGCAAAGCCAGTTCTTACAGTCAGATAATTAAAGAAATTATATAAGCCTGGGATATTTAAGTATTCTAAAATATATAATATCATAAGTTTTCTTGTTTAAGATGACTGATTAATCTTCTTATATTAATTGAATTAGATCCTTTAGCAAAAATTGTACAATTACTCTCTATTATTTCATCAAGATTGTCGATAACCTGATTGATATCTCTAAAAAAAGAAATCTTATTATTTCGAATTTTATTTTCTAATTTTTTGAAATGCGTTCCAATAAATAAACATTTTTCAAATTTTTTCTTATTTAAAAACTTAATTAAATCACGATGGTAATAACTAGCCTTTTGACCCAGTTCATTCATATCACCAATCAAATAAACAATATTCTTCTCTTTTAAGTTATCAAATATATCAATTGTCTGCTTCATTGAAATTGGACTCGCATTATATGAATGATCATAAAGTTTAAGTTTGTGACTATTATGCTTACATCTAATCATATTTCCTCGCCCACTGGTAAAGGGTACGTTTTTAAACTTTTTAATAAATCTATGGTTGATATTAAGTGCATGTAAGCAAGCAAGAATAGCTAAACAATTATCGATTAAATTTTCCTGATCATTTCTGACACTAAAACTAATTAATTTGTCTCCAGGAAGAATAACTTTTAGTTGTATACTTTTTTTTGTTACCTTCCTTTTTTTTATATAGATATCTGAATTATTTTTTCTGCTATAATTGTAAATGTCTTTTATATTAGTATTTTTATAGTATTTATATAATAGATTATAATAATTAGTCTCTTTATTGAGAATTAATGAATCTATATTTTCTGAAGATGTAAATATTTCACTTTTAGCAATAGCTATGTCTTTTAAAGATTTAAAATTACCTAAGTGTACATTTTCAATATTTAAAATAATCGAAATATTTGGCTTTAAAATTTTTACTAAACTTTTTATCTCTCCAAAATGATTCATGCCTAGTTCGAAAAAACCAAATTTTGTTTTTCTTGGCATATTCAAAATTTCTAATGGCATTCCATATTTATTGTTATAAGACTGCCTTGAGCAAAAAATATTTTTATACTCTTTTAAGATAAACGAAATAGCATCCTTAGTTCCAGTTTTCCCTACACTGCCTGTTATTCCAATAATTTGAGTATTGAGTAAAGACCTATAGTATTTAGCAAGAGATGATAAAGCAGATAAAGTATTCTCTACCTTAATTTGCTTGAGATTAGAATTAGAATTAATTTTTTGAACAAAAGCTATTGAGGCACCCTTTTTTTCTGCTTGGTTAATAAATTTATGACCATCATTATTTTTTCCTTTTATTGCAAAGAAAATATTTCCTTTTTTTATAGTTCTCGTATCAATTGATGCACCTGTAATTTTTATTCCACTATGCTTAGTATTAAATAGATTATTAAGCTCTGAAATTGAGATATGAGTCGATTTCATAATTTTAAAAAACCCCTAGATATTTTAACATCATCAAAGGGGTATGCCTTGCCATTAATAATTTGATTTTTTTCATGCCCTTTACCTGCAATAATTAATAAATCTCCTTTTCTTAGTTTCTTGATTGTAAGTTTTATTGCCTTTCTTCTATCTGAAATTTCATAAAAGTTTTTGCAATTGCCAATGATTTCTTTTCTAATTTTTTTTGCGTTTTCATAGCGTGGATTATCATCTGTTATAACAACATTAGTTGCGTACCTTGAAGCAATTTTTCCCATTATTGGACGTTTTGAGTTATCTCTATTTCCACCACATCCGAAAACGACATGCAGCTCTGATTCGCAAAGATTCCCACCTTCTATTAATGCATTTTGAAGAGCATCAGGTGTATGTGCATAATCGATGAATACAGAAGCACTGTTTCTTGTTTTTCCAACAAATTCCATGCGGCCCGGTACTGAAGGGCATTTTAGGCTTAGTTTTTGAATCTTATTTAAATTGTGGCCCATAGAATATAGCGTTAGTGCTGCCAGTAAGAAGTTGTGTATTTGAAATAATGGCAAATTAGCAAACTTAAATTTTTTAAGATCTTTACCAAATTTTACATCAACTGTTGTTGAGTTGTTCTTATTTTTTTTTATCTTAACTATTCTAAATTTATTATTTTTCTGAAAATATATGGGACTAATATTACTTCTTTTTTTTAAGTAACTTTTAACTTTATCAATATATTTAGTTTCAGCATTAACTATAATCCTGCTATCTTTTTTTACATAATCAGAAAATAATTTAAGCTTACTCCTTATGTAATGTGACATAGTTTTATGATAATCTAGATGATCTTGTGAAATATTTGTAAGTATACAGGCATCAAATTTTAATCCATAAAACCTTTTTTGATGTAAGCCATGACTTGACGCTTCCATTACCAGATACTTAGTTTTATTTTTACTTAATTTTACTAACTGCTTTGATAATTTAATTGGCTCAGGAGAAGTTAAATTTTCATTACTAGTTTTTTTTATAAGAGAATTACCTAATGTACCTATTGTTGCAGTTTTTTCTCCTAAATTTAATAATATATAATTTAAAAAATATGTTACCGATGTTTTCCCATTTGTTCCTGTAACAGCGATTTTCTTTTCTATTGCTTCACTATTGAGCGCAAACGCTGTTAAAGAAAGTTCTCTTCGAATATCTCTTACTTTATAAGTTGGAATATTTGGAGCAGTCTTTATTTTTTTTTCAATTGGAATAACTATTGCAGAAGCGCCTTTAGCTACTGCATCATTAACATACTTTAGCCCATCAGTATTGCTTCCTGGGATTGCAAAGAAAATGTCACCCTTCTCTATTATTCTCGAGTCAGAGCAAATATTTTTATATTTAACCTTGTCTGAATTTATTTTTTTCAGGAGACGACTTTTTGTCATTTATTGCAGTGATGTATTTATTAATAAGTTTTCACTTGGTAAATATTTACTTTTTGTGTCTAAAATAGGACTTATTCTATCAATTATTAATCGTGAAGTTCTAGCTACATTCCATCCTGCATCGCTATAACCCCATGTATTAAAAGGAGTATCATACTCACCAATTACCCCTTTTGGATTATCTAATGAAACAAGCACAAGATATTTAGGCTTATTAATTGGAAAGGATGATATAAAAGTAGTTAATTTATCGTTTGAATATGACTTATTACTAATTTTCTCTGCTGTGCCTGTTTTACCTCCAACTAAGTACCTGTAATCACTATCTTTACCTACGAATTGCTTACTTGCTTCTTTACCAAAGGCATCTTTTGCTGTTCCTTCATCAATGACACGATTGAGTAAATATCTCATAATTTCACTTGTTTGATCTGAAAATATTTTATTTTTGAATGATTGATGTTCTTTTTTTATTAATGATGGTTCAATAATATAACCCCCATTTAAAACTGTTGACGTAGCTAAGGCTAAATGAAGAGGAGAAATTGAAAGTCCATAGCCGTATGAAATGGATTCGGTACTAGCCATTGTCCAAGGATCAGGAACGAGTGGTTCTGCTCGCTCTGGTAAATTAACATTTACCTGATTTAACAAGCCAAGATCAAATAGATATTTTTTTTGCAAATCAGACCCTATATCTCTAATCATGTTTATAGTACCTACGTTAGATGAATGAACAAATATTTCTTCAACTGTACATTTCTTAGTTTTACAAGGCCGGTGCACATCATGTACTTTATGCTTATCAATATAAATATGATCATCAATTTCATATAGTGTATTAGGTTTAAATATATTCTCTTCAATACCAATTGCTGTAGTAAATATTTTCATTACTGATCCAAACTCGTAAACTCCAAGTGTATTTTTATTAAACGTAGAATTTTTATCAAAATTTTTACTATTTGGATCAAAGTCAGGGAGTGAAACCATTGATAAAATTTCACCAGTATTTACATCCATTACAAGTCCAAACCCTCCTACTGCATTATAAATATTCATAGCGTCTAATATCTCGTCTCTAACTATATGCTGTATTCTTGTATCTACTGCGGTAACAACATCATTTTCATTTTGATTATTTAATATCCCATTTAAAGATTTTTCCATTCCTGAGACACCATCGTTATCAATATCCACTTTTCCTATGAGATGGCTAAATAGCTCTTTATGTAGATACTTTCTCTTATAAATATCTTTTATTTCTATACCAGTTTCTCCAAGATCAATAACTTTCTGAAGTTCATTGGGACTTATATTGCGTTTTAAGTAAAACCATTTACCAGAGTTAATTCTATTTTCTAAATCATTTACTGATATATCGTAATACAATGACGTGACTTTCTTAATGAATGTCTCTCGATCATAAATTTTTTTAGGATCAACACCGACATCAGACATTTGTAAATTAGCTGTTAAAGAAATATTGTTCCTGTCTAGTATGTTACGCCTCTCCTCATCTATCGATGATACAAAATAACGGTTTTTTTCAACATAAAAGAGATTAATTTCAATCATTTTAATTGTAACAGCAATAAACAAAGTACTGAATATGATTGCTGACAAAATTAAACGATTATTAATCTTAAGTACGAAGCTTTTCTTTATTGAATTTATTTTTTCAATTGCAAATTTTTCAGCATTGTATCGATGAGTAAATGAGAAACTTTTTTGATAAATGTCTATTTTCTTTTTGCCAGAATTTTTTCTCTTTTTCACAAAATTCTAACGTGCAGGGCTTATAATTTTCTTTGAAGGCATTTCAACTGCAATGATATCCTGGAATATCTGATTTTCTTGACCCAGATCATCTTTGTCTAAAACTACGAAGTATTTAGTATAATCATTGGATATAACCATTTCAGATATCTTTTTTAAATTTATAGGCGAGATCATATGATTCCATTCTATTTTAAAAAGCTCATTCTTATTTTGCTCTTCTCTCAGGGCAATTTCTAGTTCATTGATATAGTTTTGTTTTTCTGCTGAAACATTTTTTATAATCATAATTGCAAGTAATCCTATTAATAAGATGATCACTGAGAGAATTTTAAATAAACTACTGATCATGATTGTTTAAATCCTAAATCTTCAATAGGTACGTAACCAAATTCTAAATTGTTCTTCTCGTAGAACCTTAGCTTGGCTGATCTTGATCGTGTATTATATTCCATCTCTTCTTTACTAGGTTTGATAACTTTACTTATCTTATTATTCTGACTTACTATTTTTAAAAAATTTTTTACAAGTCTGTCCTCAAGTGAATGGAAAGTAACAACACATAAATTCCCATTTTTTTTTAAGTATCTAAACGCATGATTAAGACCAGAATGCAATTCTTCAATTTCGTTATTGATATAAATTCTTAAAGCCTGAAAAGTTTTAGTAGCAGGATGTTTTTTATAAAATTTATTTGGGAAACACTTTTTGATAACTTCTGCTAGTTCAAGAGTTGTTTCAATTTTTTTTGATTTACGATAAGTTTCAATTTCTCTAGCAATTCTCCTGGAGTTTCGCTCATCACCATAATAATAAATGATATCAGCTAATTCTTCATGACTTTTTGAATTTACTACATCATAAGCACTTGTTCCTTCTTGACCCATTCGCATGTCTAATGGACCCTTTTTCATAAAAGAAAAACCTCTTTCTGGAAAATCTAATTGCATTGATGAAACTCCTATATCAAATATGAAACCGTCAATTTCTTTTTCCTCTTTTTTTTCCATAATTTCGTTAATTTTACTAAATTTAGACTGGAAAAAATCGAACCTCTTACCATATTTTTTTTTAAATTCTCGAGCAATTTGGTTAGCAAATGGATCCCTGTCAATTGCAATAATATTGCAGTTAGTGAACTCAAGAAATTCTTTCGAGTATCCTCCATTTCCAAATGTTGCATCGAAGTACGTCTCATTATCTTTAGGCCTGGTTAACTTTATTATCTCATTTATAAGAACTGGCTTGTGAGCCAATTCTTTTCTTGTCATTTACTCTGTCTTCTAAGGAATGAAGGAATTTCTAATAAATCCTGATCAGTTTCACTTTCTTCAGTTATTTCTTCATCTTTAGCATCATTGATGTCGTCTAATTGATGAATATTTTGACCACTAAATAGATCAGGTGCATCTAACTCATTATTTTCTCTATTAGCATTTATTAAATCCATTATGCTATTAGGAGCTTCATCCTCAGTGACCATCTCTGGT
>QBZD01000006.1 GCA_003282485.1 Pelagibacteraceae bacterium AG-333-C14 | reverse complement strand
CAAAAAAGGTACTGTTAATCATTACTGGTGGTATTGCCGCTTATAAATCGCTTGAAATAATAAGGGGTCTTAAAGCCAATAACATTGATGTTACTTGTATTCTAACAAAATCAGGTTCAGAATTTGTAACACCCCTATCCATTGAAAGCTTATCAGAAAATAAGGTTTATACAGATCTATTCAACTTAACTGATGAACATGAAATGGGTCATATACAGCTTTCCAGACAAGCTGACGTCATTCTTGTCGCGCCTGCAACAGCAAACATCATGTCCAAAATTGGATATGGGAATACAGACGATTTAGCATCAACTGTTTTGGTGGCTACAAATAAACCCATTATTATTGCACCAGCAATGAATGTAAGAATGTGGCTTAATAATGCAACACAAAGAAATATTCAAACTCTTAGGAATGATGGCATAAAATTTGTTGGACCGGAAAATGGTGAAATGGCTTGCGGAGAATATGGTGAAGGCCGAATGAGTGAACCGAGTGAAATTATAAAATATACAATTGATTTTATTAATAGTTTAGATTTCAAACCACTTAGAGATTTTTCAGCTCTTGTTACATCTGGGCCAACAAAAGAAATGATAGACCCTGTAAGATTTATTTCTAACGAATCTTCTGGGAAGCAGGGCTACACAATTGCAGAAAAATTATCATCATTGGGTGCTCATACAACTTTAATCTCTGGACCAACTAAATTACCTGATCCC
This sequence comes from Pelagibacteraceae bacterium AG-333-C14, assembly GCA_003282485.1. Lineage (GTDB taxonomy): Bacteria > Pseudomonadota > Alphaproteobacteria > Pelagibacterales > AG-422-B15 > CACNXQ01. The sequence continues at coordinate 55,571 of QBZD01000006.1, read as the reverse complement.
AATGTTGATAAGGTTGTTCATGTGTCATCGGCTGATGAAATGATGTTCGAATGCGATAAAGCGTTGCCTGTAAATATTGCTATCTGTGCTGCTGCAGTCGCTGATTATAAAGTTATGAGACAAAGTGAAACCAAAATTAAGAAAAACGGTTCAAGGCTAGACATCATATTAGAAGAGAATCCAGATATTTTATCTAGATTAAGTAATCGTAATGATAAGAGGCCAGACCTTGTAGTTGGCTTTGCAGCTGAAACTGAGAATCTAGAGGAAAATTCAAAAATTAAATTGGGAAAAAAGGGCTGTGATTGGATTCTCGGTAATAATGTTTCAAATGGACGAGTTATTGGTAAAGATACAAATGAGATTCATTTTATTTCTAAATCTGAAACCGAAAACTGGAAACAGATGCGAAAAGAGGAAGTTGCTGAGAAATTATCTCATAAGATAGTTCAGCATCTAAAAAGTTAGAAGCTTGTCCACTAAAAAAAATTCTATATTCATTAAAAAAATATCTGATATTGAAGACTTTGAATTGCCTAAGTATCAGTCAAAAGAGGCTTCAGGAGTTGACTTATGCGCCTCAATAAAAAGTGATATTACAATTCCCCCATGGGAAAAAGAAATAATTGCATGTGGAATTTCAGTTTCAATGCCGACAGGCATGGAAGCCCAGGTAAGACCGAGGTCTGGACTTGCTTTTAAACACGGAATAACTGTTTTGAATACACCAGGTACCATTGATAGTGATTACAGAGGAGAAATAAAAGTAATACTAATAAATTTAAGTAAAGAAAAATTTATTGTTCGTCCTCTAGAAAGAATTGCTCAAATGGTTTTCTCAAATGTCACTAAGGTAGAATTTAAAGAAGTTGATAATTTAGATGAGACCAATCGAGGTCAAGGTGGATTTGGATCTACCGGTAAATAAGAATTACTTAAAATCTTTTACCAGGGCTTCTTTAACTTCTTTAGACAGTACAGTGGTATGAAGATAGTTATCGTGATCTGTGCCAATCTCAATTCTGCTGTTTGGATTTTTAAATTCCTCAACCTGCTTATCACTAAATTTAAAATGAATGAAATGAACAGAAGAAGTCTTTCCTGAATTATCTGTACGATCTACATCTTCCTCAGGTGTCGCGTATAGCTTTGTTCCATTTATACTTATGAATAATTTATTCTCAACATCTCCTAAGGACGATAAAACTTTTTTTCTTGTGTTTGGATTGTCAATTTCAAACATATAAGTTGCTACAAGTTCTGAGCCTTGTGGTACTAGAGGATTATAAGCCTCTAACTCATCTTTGAGTTGTTCATCGCCACCTTTTTCTATGTAAAGCATCTCTTGAATTTGAGCTTTCATAGTAAAGAAGTTTTCGAAATAAAACGTAGAATGTGGTCCGAGTTCCACTCTCCTATTTTTTTTCATCTGAACTACCTCTTTTCTTATGCTCTTTCTTTCTTTGGCATAAGCGCTGTATTCAAGTAGATCAGAGGACTCAATTTTTCTATTTTCTATAGTCATAAAGATATATGTAGTTTCTAACTTAACAAAATCAAGAGAGGTTATACGCTTGAGCTACTACTTCTATTGGATGCATTGAAATATAATTAGAGTCTTTGTCTTCGTTTAAAAACTCATTAAGGTGCTTGCAAGCAAGTGGGCAATCTGAAACCATTAACTTATTTTTCTTATTTTTAATTTGTCTAGCTGTTGCTTTGCCGTACTTATTTGCGGACTTTCGAGTTTTCTTCATAACTCCAAAAGTTCCTCCATGCCCTGCGCACTTTTCTACAACATCAACTTTTGTATCAGGTAATTTCTTTAACATCTCCATAGCTTTATTACCCATGTTCTGAGCTCTTGCGTGACACGCATTGTGAACAGTCACTCCTCCATCAAGAGAATTAAGACCCTCAACTAATCCCTCTTTTTTACTTATATCAACGATAAACTCATCAATATCAAAAACATTTTTTGATAGTTTCTTTACATTTTTGTTATTAGGATTGAGAAGTGGCCACTCAAATTTAAGCATGAGTCCACAACTCGCAGTTAAAGTAACGATTTGATATCCCCGGTCTATCAAGCTACAGAGTTCTTCAGAAATAATTTCTGACTGTTTAATTACTTTTTCATGCTGAGCTTGTTCAAAATGTGGCATGCCGCAGCATCCGGGATATGAAGAAATAGTTTCAACACCATTATGGTTTAGTACTTTTTGAGCAGCGATTCCAACCTTTGAATTATTGAAATTGACATAGCACGTTGAGTAAATTGCAACTTTTCTTCCGAAAGCAGGTGCACTTGCGTTTACTTTAATATCAATTTTCTCCGATAATTCATGGAATGTCTTTTTTTCGAAATTAGGTAACTCAGCGTCTTTATCAATGCCGCTTATCATCTCCAGTGGACGCCGTGTTAGAATATTTTTTTTATCAGAACTCCAGTTTGCAAGAGTGGGAGAAATTTTGGCTAGATTAGCGTTGCGATCTATTTTAGCCAACTCTTTAGGAATTTTTGGCAACTTATTTTGCTTATCCTGAAAAGTTCTATAACGCAACATAAGGTGAGGGAAATCAATGTTAAACTCATGTGGTGGAACATATGGACATTTTGTCATGAAGCACATATCACAAAGTGTACATTTGTCTGTAATTTCTTCGAAATCTTTTTTATTGAGATCATCAACTGATTCATTTGGAGAGTCATCAATCAAATCAAATAACGTCGGAAAGCTATCACAGAGATTAAAGCATCTTCTACAACTATGACAAACCTCAAACTGCCTTTTCATCTCGGCGTTTAACTCTTCTTCGTTGGTGTAGCTTTCAGAATTCCAATCTACTAGATCCCTAGTAGGTGCAGCGAGACTTCCTTCTTTTTTATAATCCATTATTTAAGTTAGGGGCTGTTTATTACAGCCCCAAATAACTTAATCGATTGAGTCTAGTGTTTTTTGGAATTTACCCGCGTGAGATTTTTCAGCTTTTGCTAACGTTTCAAACCAGTCCGCAATCTCATCAAAACCTTCTTCACGTGCTGTCTTTGCCATACCAGGATACATATCTGTGTACTCATGCGTTTCACCTGCTATTGCAGCTTTTAAATTATCTTCTGTTGATCCAATTGGTTCACCAGTCGCTGGATCACCAACTTCTTCCATGAATTCTAAATGACCATGAGCATGGCCAGTTTCACCTTCGGCAGTAGATCTAAATACTGCAGCTACGTCATTGTGGCCTTCTACGTCTGCCTTTTGAGCAAAATATAAATATCTTCTGTTTGCTTGACTTTCACCAGCAAATGCTGCTTTCAAATTATCAAGTGTTTTACTTTCTTTTAGTTCAGTCATGTCTTCATCCTCAACAATAATTAATTAACAATTAAATTTATATAAGGTTGATTCAAATTTTGTCAACACTTTAGAATCATTCTAAACTGATATTGATAACTATTATCAATTACTTATCGAGGTGTACGATAACTTCAATTTTATTAATTTTTTTATTTTTTGGAGTCTTAGGCAACCCATTAACTTTTATTTTCTTGTTAATATCAATTAGGAATTGTTCTTTTTCAGAATAGAAATGATGATGATCACCTGTATTTGTATCAAAATAGACTCTATCAGCGCTAAGAGTAAGTTTTTTCAAAAGTCCATTTTCATAAAAATCGTGAAGTGTATTATAAATTGTGGCCAGTGATATTGTATGCTTTCTTTTAGCAAGCTCCGTGGACAAGCTTTCAGCAGTTACATGCTTATTGGTACCATCGAATAAGTAACCTGCTATAATTATTCTCTGCTTTGTCGGTCTCAAAGCATTAGATCTTAAAAACTGCTTAATATCATTCATAATTTTACTATTTATTAAAATTTAATGTATTTTACAATAATAATACATTAGTCTAATTAAACTTCATATAAAACAATGGGATAAATAACCTTAGTGGAAAAAAAATCAAGCTTTACAAAAGAAGAATTGCTGGAATGTGCTCATGGGACTATGTTTGGCATTGGCAATGCAAGGCTTCCCTTGCCCCCAATGTTAATGTTTGACCGCATTACTAAAATCACAGATGACAGTGGAAAATATGAAAAGGGAGAGATCCTTGCTGAGCTAGATATTAATCCAGATCTTTGGTTTTTTGATTGTCATTTTGAGATGGACCCTGTGATGCCTGGATGCCTAGGATTAGATGCAATGTGGCAACTAGTAGGTTTCTATTTAGGTTGGATTGGTAACCCTGGACGAGGAAGAGCTTTAGGCTCTTCGAGTGTGAAATTTGGTGGAGAAATATTAAAGGAGTCTAAGCTTGTTGAGTATAAAATTAACATGAAGAAAATAATAAAAAGAGGCGTTATTGTTGGCGTTGGTGATGGCTCCGTTTTAGTAGACGGTAAGGAAATATATACAGCAGAGGGGCTCAAAGTTGGCCTAATCAAATAATGAGAAGAGTTGTAATTACAGGAATAGGAATAGTCTCATCTTTAGGAAATAATAAAAGTGAAGTAAATGACTCACTTTTTAATACAAAATCTGGTATCGCGTTTGACGAGTCTCAAAAAGACATGGGATTTAGAAGTCAAGTTAGTGGGCAAATCAATTTAAATTTGGAAGAGTCAATCGAAAGAAAATTCTTGAGGTTTATGGGTGATGGGGCAAGCTACAATTATTTAGCAATGAATGAAGCTATAAGTGACTCAAATTTAAGTGAAGGTGAAATTTCTAATAATCAAACAGGGTTAATAATGGGGTCTGGCGGCCCATCAACTAAAAGTCTGTTAAGAGCATTTGATATTACAAGGGAAAAAGGCCCAAAAAAAATTGGACCCACCAGTGTTCCCAAAGTTATGTGCAGTACGAACTCTGCAACTTTATCAACATATTTTAAAATTAAAGGAGTTAACTATTCTATTAGTTCAGCTTGTTCAACAAGCGCCCACTGCATAGGTAACGCATATGAGCTTATTCAATTAGGTAAGCAAGATAGAATTTTTGCAGGTGGCGGTGAAGAACTTGACTGGACTTTGTCAGCTTTATTTGACGCAATGCCAGCTCTTTCGTCAAAATATAATGATGATCCAACTAAAGCTTCGAGGGCTTTTGACTCTCAAAGAGATGGTTTTGTAATTGCTGGTGGAGGAGGCGTGGTTGTTCTTGAAGAACTAGAAACTGCAATAAAAAGAAATGCGAAAATATATGCAGAAATTGTAGGTTATGGAGCAACTTCAGATGGCTATGATATGGTTCAACCTTCAGGAGAAGGTGCGGCAAGGTGCATGCTTATGGCAACCAAAGATATAGATAAAGTTGACTATATAAATGCCCATGGAACCTCAACTCCTGTTGGAGACAAGGCTGAATTAAAAGCTATTAAAGAAGTTTTTAAAAATGAAATTCCCTTCATAAGCTCTACTAAGTCATTAAGTGGACATTCACTTGGAGCTGCTGGAGTACACGAGTCAATTTACACTTTACTTATGATGAATAACAATTTTCTATCAGAGTCAGCAAATATTGAAGAGTTAGATGAAGATGCTAATGGAATGAATATATTGACTTCTCGCGTCGATGAACAAATTAATACAGCAATGAGTAATAGTTTTGGTTTCGGTGGAACTAATGCTTCTTTAGTTTTTAGGAGATATGAATAATGAAATCACTGAGTGGTAAAAAAGGTATTATAATGGGAGTTGCAAATGATCATTCGATCGCTTGGGGAATATCACAACAACTTGCTAATGAGGGGGCTGAACTCTGTTTTACTTACCAAGGTGAGTCTTTAGAAAGAAGAGTAAAGCCGTTAGCAGAATCGATCAATAACGATTTTTTAATTGAGTGTGATGTCTTAAAAGATGGTTCTATAAAAGATTCATTCAAACTCATTGAAGAAAGATGGGGAACTATAGATTTTATTTTACATTCGATTGCTTTTTCAAATAAAGATGAATTAAAGGGTAAGTATCTAAATACCTCTAGAGAAAACTTTTCGAACACCATGTTGATTTCATGTTTTTCATTTACTGAAGTTGCTCATGAGGCTGAAAGACTCATGAAAAATGGAGGATCTATGGTTACCTTAACCTATGACGGCTCCCAGAAATATATTAGGAATTACAATGTAATGGGAGTTGCAAAAGCCGCTTTGGAGTCAAGTGTGAGATATTTAGCGGCCGATTTAGGACCCTCAAACATTAGAGTTAACGCTCTCTCTGCTGGTCCTATGAAAACTCTTGCAATGGCTGGAATATCAGGTGGCAAAGATATGATGAAATGGTCTGAGAAAAATTCTCTTATGAATAGAAATATTAACCTCGAAGATGTTGGTAAATCAGGCCTGTATTTACTGAGCGATATGTCTTCAGGCGTTACAGGTGAAGTTCATTACGTAGATTGTGGGTATAATAAGGTGGGAGTTCCAAAAGAAATTTAATTCTTCTCAGACAAAAGCGAAAATTGTTTTGATACTGTTCCCTGTTCTCTATCTAAAAGACTAGTTGGGTAATCACCTGTGAAACAATGATCTGTAAATTGGGGTATTTCATTATCTCTTTTTTCATAACCCATCGCTTTATAAGTTCCCTCTAAAGAAAGAAAGAATATTGATTTTGAACCAATGACATTATTGATTTCCTCTAATGAGGATTTTGCTGCTATTAGCTCATTGTAATCTGGCGTATCAATTCCATAAAAATCTGGATGCTTAATAGGAGGGCATGCAATTCCAAGATGTACTTCTTTAGCTCCAGCATCATAAACCATCTTTATAATTTTTTTTGCTGTTGTGCCCCTTACTATTGAATCATCAATCAGAATAACTTTCTTATTTTTTATATAAGAAGAGTTTGCATTATGTTTTAACTTTACCCCAAATTGCCTAATAGATTGTGAAGGTTCTATGAATGTACGGCCTACATAATGATTTCTTATAATACCTAATTCAAATGGAATTTTAGACTCTTGAGAGTATCCAAGTGCTGCCGGTACTCCAGAATCAGGTACCGGAATAATGACATCAGCATCAATGTGGTTTTCTTTTGCAAGCTCTTGACCTAGATTTTTTCTATAAGTGTAAACAGTTTTGCCCCCTACTATACTATCAGGTCTTGAAAAATATATTCTCTCAAAAATACACGGCCTCTCTTGAACTTTAGGGAATGGCTTTATACTTTCCATTCCATCTTCAGATATAATAATTATTTCACCATGCTCAACATCTCTGACATATTTAGCGCCTATAATATCTAGTGCGCAAGTTTCTGATGTCAGCACGGGCGCTCCATTAAGATCACCAAGAACAAGAGGTCGAATACCATAAGGATCCCTTACTCCAATTAATTTCTTATTTGTTAATATTACTAATGAATAAGCCCCCTGTATTTTGAATAAAGCATCTATTAATTTATCAACTGTTTGCTGCCTACTTGATTTAGCTACAAGCTGAAGAATTGTTTCTGTGTCAGATGTTGACTGAAATATTGCACCATCTTTAACAAGAGAATCCCTCAAAATAGATGCATTTGTTAAATTTCCATTATGCGCACATGCAAAACCACCTGAGGATAGATCTGCATATAGTGGCTGGATATTTTTTAGTATTGAGTTGCCAGTTGTGGAATATCTTACATGACCTATAGCGTTACTACCTAAGAGTCTGTCTATAACTTCTGTTTTATTAAAGTGGTCACCAACTAGGCCAGGTCTTCTAACACCATGAAATTTTTCTCCATCAAACGTGACAATACCCGCACCTTCTTGACCTCTATGTTGTAGTGCGTGCAACCCTAGAGCTGTTAAAGTTGATGCGTCCGGACTCCCGAATATACCAAATACACCACACTCTTCATGAAGTTTATCTTCAGAAGTATCTATTTGGATCATTTCAAATTTTTAAAAAAATTATTCTTCAGTATCCTTAATTGATAATTTAACTTTACCTTTATCAAAACCAAGTACCTTTACCTTGACTATATCACCCTCATTTACTACGTCAGTAACTTTTTCAACTCTTTCTTTTGAGAGTTGAGAAATATGAACAAGGCCGTCCCTTTTTCCAAAGAAGTTAACAAAAGCACCAAATTCCATAATCTTAACAACTTTACCTTCATAAACCTGTCCCACCTCTGGCTCTTCAATTATAGAATTGATTAGTTCTTTAGCCGCCTCAATACTTTCGTTATTAGTTCCAGCAATTTTAACATTTCCATTATCACTTATGTCAATTTTTGCTCCAGATTTTTCTATAATATCCTTAATTGTAGAACCACCTTTACCAATTATTTCTCCAATATTGTCCCTTTTGACTTTTATTGTCTCACTACGAGGGGTGTAAGGACCTAGTTCTGTTCTGGCTTCAGAAATTTCTTTGTTCATTTCATTAAGAATATAGTCTCTCCCACCCTTTGCTTGTTCAAGGGCTTTCTCCATAATTTCATAGGTGATGCCTGTGATCTTAATGTCCATTTGAAGAGAGGTTACACCTTCCTTGGTTCCAGCCACCTTAAAGTCCATATCGCCAAGGTGGTCTTCATCTCCCAAAATATCTGACAGAACTGCAAAATCATCGCCTTCTTTTATTAAGCCCATCGCTATTCCTGAAACAGAGTTTTTGATAGGAACCCCTGCATCCATTAATGCAAGTGATGAACCACACACTGTTGCCATAGAAGATGACCCATTTGATTCAGTAATATCTGAGACTAATCTAATGGTATAATCAAAATCATCTTTTGATGGTAAAACTGCCTTTAGAGCTCTCCATGCAAGTTTTCCATGACCAATTTCACGTCTACCTGTTGCTCCTAGTCTTCCTACTTCACCAACTGAATATGGTGGAAAATTATAATGAAGCATGAAATTTTCTTTGTATGATCCTTGCAACGCCTCAATTCTTTGTTCATCTTCACCAAATCCTAAAGTTGCCACAACAATTGCTTGAGTCTCTCCTCTTGTAAATAAAGCAGATCCATGTGTTCTTGGTAGCCACGATACTTCGGACGAAATATTTCTTACTTCATCTAACTTCCGACCGTCAATTCTAGATTGATTATTTAATATTTGAGATCTAACAACATTTTTTTCGATTTTTTTAAAATATCCCATCACCTCGTTGATGCTGTATTCCTCGTTTTCTTTATATTGATCCTCTAAACTTGATTTAATTTCAGAAAGCGAACTTTGTCTTTCCATCTTATCAACAATTGAGTAACTCTTCACAATTTTATCTTCACAAGTTTTTTTAATTTCATCTAACAATGACTCATTAATTGTATGACTGAACTCCCAAGGGTCATTTGCGCATTCCTCAGCAAGATTGATTATGATTTTTATAACTTCTTGCATTGACTCATGACCAAACTTTACCGCTCCTAACATTATTTCCTCTGAAAGCTGCTTTGCTTCAGATTCAACCATTAGTACAGCGTCGCTAGTGCCCGCAACGACAAGATCAAGATCTCCATCATCATTTATTTTTGGATTCAATGTATAATTTGATCCATCATAACCCACTCTACATCCACCAATTGGGCCCATAAAAGGAACTCCAGACAATGTTAATGCACTTGAGGCCGCTATCATTGCAACAATATCAGGATTGGTTTCTCCGTCATGCGAAAGCACAGTTAATATAACTTGAGTTTCATTTTTAAAGCCTTCTGGAAAGAGAGGCCTGATAGGACGATCAATTAATCTTGAGGTAAGAGTTTCAAACTCTGTTGGTCTTCCCTCTCTTTTAAAAAAACCACCTGGAATTTTACCAGCAGCATAAAATTTTTCCTGATAACTTACTGTAAGTGGAAAAAAATCTAAATCTGGTTTTGGATCTTTAGCTGCTACGACGTTTGCCATAACAACTGTATCACCATAGCTAACAATTGTTGATGCTGTTGCCTGTTTTGCTACTTTTCCCGTTTCTATTTTTAGTTTCTGGTCGCCCCAGTTCATTTCTCTTGAAATCACTTCTTTCATATTCATTCATTCCTTTAAATTTAATATAGTTCATTATTATTTTCTAATTCCTAATTTATCGATTAACTTGTCATAAGAATCTTTATTGCTTTTCTTTAAATACGCTAGCAAACTGCGTCTTTGATTTATCAATCTCATTAATCCTGTTCTGGAATGGTTATCTTTTTTATGAGATTGAAAATGTCCAGTTAGATTGGTAATTCTCTCAGTAAGAATCGCTATTTGTACTTCTGGAGAACCTGTATCTTTTTCTGATCTTGAGTACTCATTTATGAGTTTACTTTTACTTTCACTTTTTATCGACATCTCTTATCCTTTTACAAATTGAAAACCCTTACAGGTTTTATTTTTCCCTCTATAACTTTGCCAATGCCTAAAAGTTTTCCATCGGATATTATTAATAAAGTATCTTCAAATATATCTTCATTAAAGTAATCAAAGTTTAGTCCATTTCGAAATTTCTTACTTAAATCTCTATTTAGTTGTACTGCCGGGATGTCGTCCAGTACATCTTGAATAGAATGTATAATCTCAAAATGATCGCCAATATGTACTAATTCAGCTAAATTATCTAGTAAAATAATATTATTTTCACCAAATTTTCCAATTTTGATCCTTCTTAACTCAGAAACATGAGCAAATGTATTAAGCATTTTGCCTAGATCTCTTGCAAACGATCTTACATAGGTTCCACTGGAGCATTCCATAGTAAATATGAATTCTTCTTTTTTTTCCGTAGCTGAACAAGTGAGATTCTGGATATTTACTTCTTTAGATTTAATTTCAAAGGTTTTGTTTTCTCTTGCCAATTTATAAGCCCTTTTGCCATTTATTTTTACTGCTGAGTATCTTGGAGGGACCTGTTGTTGAAAACCAATGAAATTTTTTAGACATACATCAATATCTTTTTTTGATGGAATTGCATCTGAGGTCTGCAGAGTTTTACCAGTAGAGTCGTCAGTGTCCTTTGATATTCCAAATAAAACTCGAAATTGATAGAACTTGCTAGCATTAAAATATGATATACTTTTTGTTGCTTCACCTAGTGCTACTGCCAGCACCCCAGTAGCAAATGGATCTAACGTTCCTGCATGACCAATTTTTTTAATATTAAGAATTTTTCTTAGTTTCCTGATAACTTCAAATGAACTTATCTCCTTAGGTTTATCTATAAAGATCCACCCATCTTTCATCTTAATCTACATTATTATCTTTAATAAATTTATCAGAGTTTAATAGATTGTTGATATTATTTAATTGGTCAACTGTCTCATCATTTCGAAATACTAACTTAGGAATAAACTTAAGATCTACTAACTCATTTACTTCTTTAGAAATATATTTTTTACAGCTCTTTAGTCTTTCTATAATTTCATCCTTATCTATTTTTTCATGAGTTAATACATATACATATGCAATTTTAAGATCCTTATTCATTTCAACATTAACAACGCTTAATGGAAAATTAAATGATGGATTAATTGGAAATTCATTTCTTACAAGAACTTCACTTACTGCTTTTCTAATTATTTCAGAAACTTTTAGAGATCTATCAGTGGTTTCGTATTTCCTTTTTAGGATCACAGTGACTGTGCTATTTCCTCAACACTAAATACTTCTATATTATCTCCTATTTGGAAATCGTTAAATTCTTTGACACTTATTCCACATTCTGTTCCAGCTTTGACTTCATTTGCTTCATTTTTTTCTCGTTTTAAACTGAGAATATCACCATCATATATAGTTTCTGAATTTCTTGTTACTCTTACTTTAGCATTTTTATTAACAGAACCTTCAACAACAATACAACCAGCAATTGAGCCTATTTTTGAAACTTTGAAAATTTGTAGAACTTCTGCTTTACCAATAAAGCTTTCTTGAAGAGTAGGCTTAAGTTTACCGCTTGCAAAATCAGAAACATATTCGAGAAGTTCATAGATAATATTAAAATTTTGAATATTTAGATTACTTAGCTTAGCCTTTGATTTTGCCTCTTTTGTTGCTGTCGTATTAAATGAAATGAGCAATGCATTAGATGCTGACGCAAGAGCAACATCACTTTCATTTATAAATCCTACACCTGAATGAATTACTTTTATGTTTATTTTATCACTATCAATGCCTTCAATTTGATGAACGATAGCTTCTGAAGATCCTCGAGTATCAGATTTCACAACAACTTCTAATATTTCCTTTGTACCATTTAATGAGCCAAATGTTGTGTCTCCATCTAAATTTTTGATCTTCTTTGGTAACGCTTTATTAGTTTTTATTTCACTTCTTATCTCACACAATTCTCTCGCTTTTTCGTCACTTTCAACTGTGACAAAACTATCTCCAGCCTCAGGAGGGTTATTTAATCCTAAGACCTGTACAGGCATAGATGAAGTTGCCTCTTTTAAATTTTTTCCCTTATCGTTAAGTATTGCTCTTACCTTACCGTATTCACTTCCTGCAACAGCAATATCTCCAACAGATAATTTTCCATTTGTAATAATTATATTACATATTGGACCTCTACCTTTATCAACATTGGCCTCGATTACAGTAGCTTCAGCAAAAGTTTGATTATTTGTCTTTAGCTCTGAAACCTCTGACTGAACAACAATTGAATCAAGAAGTTTGTCAAGGTTGTGCCCTGTTTCTGCTGACACTTCAATACATTGAACATCTCCAGATAGATCCTCAACGATTAATTCCTCCGATAATAATTGTTCTTTGATTTTTTGAGGTTGAGCCTCCTCCTTATCACACTTATTAATTGCAACTATAATTGGGGCATTAGCAGATTTAGCATGGGCTATAGCTTCTTTTGTCTGGGGCATCACTCCATCATCGGCGGCAACGATTAAAATTACTATATCAGTTACATTCGCACCTCTCGCTCGCATATCTGTAAATGCTGCGTGTCCAGGAGTATCAATAAAAGTAATTTTGCTACCATTATGCTCTACTTCGTAAGCGCCTATATGTTGAGTAATACCGCCACTTTCTCCCGAAACAACATTTGCATTCCTTATTTTGTCTAATAAAGAAGTTTTTCCATGATCAACATGACCCATTATGGTAACAATAGGTGATCTTGGGTCTTCTTTTATTGCCTCAATGTCTTTAGAGATTAAATCTTTCTCTATTTCCTCAATATTTTCTCTTTTAAAGTTATGACCAAATTCAGTTACTAATAGTTCAGCTGTATCTGCGTCAAGAGACTCATTAATTGTAGCCATCATTCCCATTTTCATTAATGATTTAATTAAATCTCCTGATTTTTCTGTCATTCGATTGGCTAATTCTTTCACTGTTAAATGTTCTGGAATATAAACATCTCTCACAATTTTTTTAGCAGGCTCTTGATCTGATTGATTTTTTCTTGTCTTCTGCTTAGCTCTTTTGTATGCGGCTAAGCTTCTCGTTCTTTCATCTACATCACTCAAGGCAGTGACAATAGTTACTTTCCTCTCTCTAATTTTTTTTCTTCCAAAGGCGCTAGATGGTTTCTTTTTTTCTTGAAAATCTTTTTCTTTGTCTTGAATAGCCTTCTTCTTCTCAATTTCTTTTTTATCTTCTTTTAATTCAATACTAGATTCTGGATTGCCCTCAACTTTTGTATCTTTTTCATTTGTGGTATCTTCAGCTAAATTACCTTTTCTTATTTTATCAATAGCATCATTTTTTTCTTCTTTACTATCTGCTTGTAAAATTTTTTTTTGTTCATCCTTAGTCAGTGGTTTCAAAATTACACCTGATCTTGACTTCGTATCTGTAATAGTTTTTTCTGTTACGTTGGATATGCTGGTAACTTCTTTTTTATTTATTGATGACTGTTCAGGCTTCTGATCTGTATTAGTATTTCTTTTATACCTTTTTTTTTCAACAATTACTGTCTTGCCTGCCTCAATCCCTCTTTTGTTAGAGATGATAGGTTTCGAACCCAACTTAAGACTTAATGTTTTTTTTCCTTTTTTTATCTCTTTATTTTCAGTCATGAAAGTCCTTTAGATATATATGACTAATCAAGCCATATTTTTCTTGCCTCCATAATTAATTGATCGCCTTCATCTTTATTAATATTAAACTCTTCGAATAAACCAGAAACTCTAGAATTTTTATCGCTCCTGTCTTCAAGGTATCCGATTAGATCATCTGTGGTTAGGCCTGCAAAGTCTTCCAATGTCTTTATATTATTCTCGGCAAGTTTTACTAACATCGCTTTAGATAAAAAACTGAATTCAATTAAATCTTTTGAAACATTATACTCCTCAAGTTTCTTGTTATTTTTTTCATCTAACTCAGACATGTATTTTTTTGATCTCTCAACTAACTCAGCTGCAATTTCTTCATCAAATCCCTCGATTGCTAGAAGTTCACTTTCTTCAGCGTCAATCACCTCTTCAATGCTTCCAAATCCCTCACTTACTAAAAGTTGAGCGAGAGTTTCGTCAACATCTAGTGAGTCAATAAATATATTTGTTTTAATTGAGAAGTCCTCTTGTCTTTTTGATGATTCCTCATCCTCAGTTAAAATATCTATTTCATAACCTGTCAGCTCAGTCGCAAGTTTTACATTTTGTCCTCTTCTTCCAATTGCAAGACTTAAGTGTTCTTCAGAGACCACAACCTCTATTTTATTTTGATCTTCATCTAAAACTACTTTAAGAACTTCAGCTGGAGAAAGAGAAGAAATAGCAAGATTCGCAACGTTTTCGGACCAGTTGATTATATCAATTTTTTCACCTTGTAATTCATTCACTACTGCTTGGACTCTGCTACCTCGCATTCCAACGCAGGCTCCTACCGGATCTATTGAACCATCTTCAGTGTATACAGCTATTTTAGCTCTGCTTCCCGGATCTCTTGCGACGCTTTTAATAGAAATGATTCCATCATAAATTTCTGGTACTTCCTGCATAAATAGCTTTGCCATAAATTGCGGGTGAGATCGTGACATAAAAATCTGTGGGCCTTTTAGCTCGGATCTAACATCATAAATATATGCCCTTACCCTATCGCCGTTTCTAAGATTTTCTCTTGGTATGGTTTGATCTTTTCTAACCACTCCTTCAGCCTTACCTAAATCAAGTACAATATTTCCAAACTCAGTTCTCTTTACAATGCCGTTTACTATTTCTCCAACTCTATCTTTATATTCATTATATTGTCTTTCTCTTTCAGCTTCTCGAACTTTAGAGTTAATAACTTGCTTTGCTGCTTGAGCTCCAATTCTGCCAAAGTCAATTGCCGGCAATGGATCAAGTAATACGTCACCTAACTGAGCAGCTCCATTAATTTTTTTTGCCGATTTCAAAGTTATTTCAAGAAATTTATTCTTTACTTCTTCAACAACCGACATTTTTCTAGAAATAGATATATCACCGTTTTCTTGATTTATTTCAACAACGACTTCATTTTCTTCGCCGTAATTACTTTTTGCTGCTTTTTCAATCGCTTCTTCTAATGCTGAAATTACAATTGATTTATCAATCATTTTTTCCTGGGCAACAGTCTCAGCTATTCTTAAAATTTCGATCTTATTTGCACTAACCATCTTTTGTTCCTTTTAGCGTAAAAAAAAAGTGGGCTTAACCCACTTTTGCTTGGTTTAGCTATGTTTTGAAAGATCTATACACTGCTAATTCTCATAAATCAAGTGCCTAAATATATAATGATATCAGAAAGTTAGTTGATATATTTTCTTTCCATTTTTAATTGCTTTTCTTTGGTATCTTGACACGCCATATAATCTGTCATTCTTTGATAGAATCTTATTTTTATTTTCATGAATTATCTTTGAATTTGAACTAAAAATTTCGTTAATATAATTAAAGTAACTTTCGGAATCTGTCGTTATGTAGGAGGCATATTTATTTTTTACTATTCCAATTATCTTAATAATATTTTCTAAATTAACTAATCTTCGTTTGAAATGACGTTTTTTATGCCACGGATCAGGATTAATAATTTTTAGTTCATCAATGCTATTTTGATTAAGTATATTAAGCAAATACACAAAATTCATACCACATAAACGAATATTTTTAATATCTTTCTCTAGGATTTGTTTCAATACTTTAGCAACTCCATTAACATATACCTCTGACCCAACAAATAAAACTTTTGGATTAGAAAGAGCACTTTCAATAAGATGCTCTCCATCACCAAAACCAACTTCAATTATTACTTTTTTGAATAAGTTCGATTGTAGCAGCTGCTCCGTACTTGTTTTAGATGAAAGATTTAATATTTTTTTATCTAATGAATACTTACTATAGTAATCATTTAAAATTCTTACATTTGATAATGAAAGCTTCTTAGAAATATTTCTTCCATGATACTGATAATAATCAGGAAATTTAGATCGTAAGTCTAACAATAAATTATAATTTTTCTGCTAGATCTAATTTTTCCCAAGAGAAAGAACCATCCGCCATAGGCTCTCTACCAAAATGTCCGTATGCAGCACTTTTTTTATAGATTGGCTTATGCAAACTTAAATGGTCTCTTATACCTCTAGGAGATAAATCAATATTATCAGTTATTTTTTTTATTAAATCATCGTCCTTTATTTGAGATGTTCCATGGGTATCTACATAAATTGATAATGGCTCGGAAACACCAATAGCATATGCAAGTTGGAGTGTGCATCTATCAGCTAATCCAGCTGCAACTATATTTTTAGCTATATATCTTGAAATGTAAGCTGCAGATCTATCAACTTTTGTTGGGTCTTTTCCAGAAAAAGCTCCGCCACCATGAGGAGCGGCACCACCATAAGTATCAACAATGATTTTTCTTCCAGTTAATCCAGTATCACCATCAGGGCCACCGATCACAAATTTTCCAGTTGGATTAATTAGTATCTCAGTATTATTATCCATCCATTCTTGAGGCATTACAGTTTTAATTAATGGAATTACCAGATCACTAACGGCTTGCTGATCAAGTTCAGCATCATGTTGAGTAGAAACAACTATTTTAGTGCAAATTTCAGGCTCACCATTTTTATATTTTAATGTAACCTGACTTTTAGAGTCGGGTTGTATTCCAGTAGTATTTCCAGATTTTCGCTCTGATGCCATTAACTCAAGTATCTTATGGGAATAATATATTGGTGCTGGCATTAAAGATGGTGTTTCTTTACATGCATATCCAAACATTATTCCTTGATCTCCCGCACCTTGATCTTTATTTCCAGATGCATCAACACCCATTGCTATATCTGCAGATTGACTATGAACACCCGACGAGTCAAAAGATAAGTTTTTCCAATGAAATCCATCTTGTTCATATCCAATTTCTTTTACTGCATTTCTTGCTAACTCTTCATAGTTACAATTGTAACCTTCTGGACCACGAACTTCGCCAGCAATAACTACTTTATTAGTAGTAACCAATGTTTCCATTGCAACCCTTGCATTTTCTGGATTTTCTTGTGATAAAAAATCATCAACTATTGAGTCTGAAATAATATCACACACTTTGTCAGGATGGCCTTCTGACACGGATTCACTTGTAAATAAATATTCTTTAGTCATTTTTTTTCCCCAAAAATAATTGATCGATAGCATAGCCAATAATAAAAAATAAAACTATTAAAAAATACACCATCAATTCACCATACTGCCGATAAATAGTCATATCGATTTTTTTTGGTATTTCTGCATCTATAAAGGATATTTTATCTGAACTGGCCATTCCATCTACAAGGCCAATAGGACTTATCAATGCGGATATACCCATATTAGATGATCTCGCAAGAGGTAGTCCCAATTCAACTGATCTATACAAAACATGTACAAAATGTTGCTTTGGACCACTAAAAGTACCAAACCATGCATCATTAGTAATATTTACTAGTAATTCAGTTTCATTATTAATTTTATTTCGAACAAAATTAGGAAATACAGCCTCATAACAAATGAGTGGAGTAATTGTTTTGTCAAATGATTGATCGTCATTACCGCTTTTCATTGAGTTTAATAATAAAGAGTTTTTTGGAAAAAATATTTTTAGAAAATTAGAGAATGGTATTTTTTCACCAAAGGGTACTAGTTTAATTTTATCGTATTGGTAACCATTAAAAGATAATGAATTGTAATAAAGTCCTCCTTCATTACGAATATGACCAATGAACCAATTTGATGGGCCTTTACCGTCCATTCCAAACGCAGTTTCTGGAAAAATTGTAAGCAAGTCTTGTGAGCCCATCTCAGCAATTTTTTTGTGTGACTCCTTTTTCCATTTTTCATTTTGATTAAAATCAGTGTGAACAATTCTTAAGCTAATACCAGACTTTATTACCTCGTAGTTACTTACACGATTGTAACCAAATAGAAATGTTGTCAGTAGTACTAAGCTAGCAATTAGTGGGAATATAATATTATTATTTTTGATCCTAAAAGAAAAAAAACTAGTTGCGCAGAAAACGGTAATTAAGCTAAGACCAAATACTCCAAACAAAGATAAAGATTGCATGAAATATATGGACCACGACCAACTATAGGCAATTAGATTCCAAGGAAATCCTGAAAACATATAGCTTCTTAATAATTCAAAAATTACCCAATTAGCTGAGAAATAAAAAATACGTGATGTGGACTGAGACCACGAAAGATAATTAATAATTTGCATAAGTGCATAAAATAGTGACAAGGCAAGTGGGAGTATTAAAAGTGGTACTGGAATTAGGTAATATAAATCTTCATTAAACTGTAGAATTGAATTTGAAATCCAATTAATACTAGATATGAAAAACCCAAACCCAAAAAGTAACCCTGTGAGAAAAAATATTTTCTTTTTATTTTGTAAATTTTGATAAATGTAATCATTTACTAAAAAAAACATACCTACGGCAATTACTGACATGAAAGGCAAATTAAAAGGCTCAAAGCTGAAAGATAAAAGTATTCCAAGCAAAAACGAGGAAAAGTAAATCATAAGTTTTTTATTACTAAAAAAAACTTTTGAGTACATCCGCTATTATATGATTTTTATTTTAACTGATTTTATTTTCATTGGATCAGCATCATTGATTTCAAAGGTCACGCCTGAACTATGTTTAATAATTTCTCCCCTTTGAGGAACTCGTCCAGCTATAGAAAATATTAAGCCTCCTAAAGTATCAATATCATCGCTGTTTTCGTTGGATAGGAAATTTATGTTTGTTATTTTTTGAAGTTCATCTATTTCAACTCTTGCACTTGCTTCAATTGTATTGGTAGAAGTTTTGATTAACATTGGCAAATTTTTCTCATCATGTTCATCTTCAATTTCTCCAATTACTTCCTCTATTACATCCTCAATCGTAACTAAACCGTCCGTACAACCATACTCGTCAATTACTATTCCCATATGTAGTTGTGTGATTTGCATTTTTAATAGAAGATCTAAAACTGGCATTGAGGGGGGAATTTCCAAAACTTCTCTTTTAATAATATCCAAAAATTTTTCTTCTTTTCGGCCCTCATTTTGATATTTAACTAAATCTTTTATATGTATCATCCCAATGATATTATCTAAATTATTTTCATATACTGGAACTCTGGAATGAGACTCTTTAATAAATATTTCTAATACTTTTTCAAAGCTATCATTCACCTCGACTGCTCCAATGTCAGCTCTTGGGATCATGATGTCTATTGTTCTTATCTCATCAATTTTTAGAATATTTAAAAGCATCAATCTCTCTTGCTTTGAAATACTTTCGGTGCCTTTTTGCGAAGACTCTAGAACTGTTTCAATACTTTCCTTAAGGGATTCGCCATTAATTTCTTTTCTTGGAAATAATCTATTTATTAAGTTTTTAAACATGTTTATTTATAAATTTCTTCAAGTATATTTTTTTCAATTGAATTCATTTTATTAAATTGGCTGTCAGTATCATGTTTGTATCCTAATAAGTGAAGCACGCCATGTATGGTCATCTTTGATAAATATTTATATTTTTTTATATTTTGTTCATAAGATTCATCAATAATTTTTTCACAAGAGATGACAACATCTCCCAAATAATTTTTATTTTCAATCTTCTCATTCATTGGAAATGATAAAACATTTGTAGGTTTATTTTTATTTCTATATTTTTGGTTTAAAAGTTTTATCTCACTATTTGATGTAAGAAGAAAACTAATAGAGATTTCGTTATTAGAAGAAAATTTTATTATTTTAAATATCTGGTTAACAGAATTAGAGATACATTTTTTATAGGAAGGCAAATTTTTATTCCACTCTAGACTTTTTATATTGTAACTAATTTCCACCATAAAGGTTAAGATGATTTATCAAAAAGATCTTTTATTTGGTCATCGTATGAATCATACGCATTTATAATTTTTGTGACCATTTCGTCTCTAACAATATCTTTTGAGCCTAGCTCAACAACTTCAATATTGTCAATTTTTTCTAAGATTTTAACTGATTTTAATAACCCCGAGTCACTTTTTCTATTTAGGTCTATTTGAGATGGATCGCCTGTAACGACCATTCTAGAATTTTTACCGCACCTGGTTAAGAACATTTTTATTTGCGTATGAGTTGCGTTCTGGGCTTCATCTAAAATTACAAAGGAATTATTTAATGTCCTACCTCTCATGAAAGCTAAGGGAGCAATTTCAATTTCGGCAGATTCAATTTTCCTTAAGGCTATATCTGACGGCATAAGATCATAAAGACTGTCATATAAAGGTCTCAAGTAAGGATCTACCTTTTCTTTTAAATCGCCGGGTAAGAAACCAAGTTTTTCTCCAGCTTCCACTGCTGGTCTAGATAGAATTATTCTGTCAAATTTATTATCTAATAATTGAGAAACTGCTGCAGCAACTGCTAAAAATGTTTTGCCTGTTCCAGCTGGACCAACCGCAAAGATAATTTTCTTTTTCTGGAGAATATCTAAATAGTGATTTTGCATTTTACTCTTGCCAATGACATCGAGTTTTGCTGTCTTGGTAACTGTCAAGTTTCTTATTTTGTCGTTTTCATTTAAAGATTGCATTTTTAGATTCTCCTGCATTAAATTAATATTGTTTCCTTTTCTGTTAGATTTTAAATCCTGTTGTGTTTTTAAAATTGCATTTCGCAAAATATTTCTGTATTTTTTTTCACCTTTAATGTTTAGTTGATTTCCTTTTTGAAAGACTTTAATGGGAAGCTGATCTTCAAAATAATTTAAATTTTCATTGTTAACTCCAAATATCTCTACAACATCTAAGTTATCAATATTTATTATAGAAGATCCTGATGGCAGGTCCTTTTGATTTTCGGGTATGGGTTTTATTTGTTTATTTTTCAAATTAAGCGGATAATCAATTTTTAACAAGTACCATATAAACTCTTATGGTTGCAAGACGTAATATTAATATCTTTTTCATGACCTGGCACTAAATCATTGGACTTGATGTAAACAGATTGCATAAATGGCGTTCTTCCAAAGAAATACTCAGGATTACTTGAACTTTGATTCTCAATTAAAACTTTTACGGTTTTATTACAAAACTGATTATTAAAGGAGTATTGAATTTTTTTTAATTTTTCTTGTAACACTAGGAGTCTTTCTTTTTTCACTGAAATAGGAGTGCTGTCTGCTTCTGTCGACGACTTAGTTCCAGGCCTTGAACTATAAATAAATGAATATGATTGTGTAAACTCGATATCATCAATAAGTTTTAATGTATCATTAAAATCTTGATCTGTCTCACCTGGGTACCCAACAATAAAATCTGATGATATTTCTATATCTGGTTTTGCTTTCTTTAACCTATCGATAGTTCTTCGATAAAAATCAGGGTCATATTTTCTGTTCATTTTTTTTAAAATCGATTCTGAACCAGATTGAACAGGTAAATGTAGAAATGGCATTAGCTTCATATTATTTTTGTGTTCTTGAATTAATTCTTCATCCATATTAATTGGATGAGATGTCGTGTACCTTATTCTTTTAACGCTATCAAATTCACTAATTGCTCTGATCAAATCTGATAGTTTGGCATCATTATTACTTGATTTATCATTATATGCATTGACGTTCTGGCCGAGGAATACAATCTCTTTTGCTCCTTTTTGGGATAGTAATTTTACTTCATCGCTAATGGATTTAATGGACCGAGAATATTCAGGACCTCTTGTGTAAGGAACAACGCAGAAAGAACAAAATTTATCACATCCTTCCTGGATTGTTACCATTGAAGACACTCCTTGCGGTCTCATTTGCTCAGACAAATAATCGAACTTTTCATTCACTATGAAGTCAGTGTTAATTTGTTTGAAATTATTTTCTAAATCATCCAGCATCTTTGGAAGGAGATGATAGCTTTGTGGCCCAAGGATAATATCGATTGATTTATTTTTTCGAAACATTTCAGAGTTTTCAGCCTGAGCTACACATCCAACGACGGCTATTGTTTTTTTTAATCCCAGTTTATTTACTCTTCCTATATCAGAGTATAATTTATGTGCTGCCTTTTCACGAATGTTACATGTGTTAAAAATTACTAAATCAGCTGATTTAGGGTCTAATTTATTTTTTAGTCCTTTGCTCTCAAGTATTGAAGTTATTTTTTGACTATCATAGACATTCATCTGACAGCCATACGATTTTACATAAAATGAACGATTTTGCATTTTAGCTAATTTTGAGAGTTTGATTTATGCCCTGAAGTATCTGATCTTCACAATAATAGGTCAAATCTTTTCTATTATTAAAGCTACTTGCATTAAGCTCGTTATGAAATACTAGCTCAACTGTAACAGGCCCAGAGCTTAAAAAATTAATCATTGCCTCAACCATTGAAGTATCACCGACCCAAGATATGTGCCTTCTTAAAAAGAGTCCCATTGGTAAGTTATTTTTTCTTGAATAGCATATAGAAATAGGCTGAATATGTATTAGATTTTTTTCATCAAACGCACATTCTAACATTGATGACTTAAATTGCTTAATTCCATTTCCATCAGAAGTTGTTCCTTCAGGAAAGATTATAAAATTTTCACCGTGGCTTAGTTTTTGATTAATGATGTGATTGTATTCAATAATTTTATTTTTATCAGAATTATCAATAAAAAAAGTATTGCTTAGCTTCGCTAAAAAGCCAAATATTCCCATTTTAGAAACCTCTTTTTTTGCAATGAACCTTGCATTAAGTAACGTACCTAAGCAAATAATATCAAACCATGAGACATGGTTTGCTACATAGAGTGTTCCTTTTTTTTTGCGATTATGATTTTTCTTATCATAAGTAATTTTTAGTCCAGTAATAAGTTTAATTATTTGATAAAAATATATTGCGTAAATATTCTTAAATTTATAAGCGAATATATTTAGTAAAATTTGAATCGGAATTGATATAATTATAAAAAATGACAGTAATAGTAACGTATAAATAAGTCTTATGATTGACATTTAATTTTTATTTTTTTTCTTAACTCCGTAAAGCTCTAAACGATGATCAACAAGTTTGAAACCGAGTTCGCTAGCAACTCTAGCCTGTATAGTTTCTATTTCGTCATTTGTGAATTCATGTATCTCACCAGTTTCTATATCAATTAGATGGTCATGGTGGGCTTCTTCAATTGCCTCATAACGCGATCTGCCATCTTTAAATTCTAGTTTTTCAATCGCACCATATTCTTCAAATAGTTTAACTGTCCTATAAACTGTCGCAATACTGATATTTTTATCCTTTTTATTCGCACTTAAAAAGATTTCATTTACATCAGGGTGTCCTTCTACGCTCATCTCGGTTATGACATCAGCTATAGTATTTCTCTGTTCAGTCATTCTTAGACCTTTTTCACTACACATTTTTTTTACATCTATCATAAGAAACAAAACTTAATAGTTACTACTGATATAAACTGGTCTTGGATCATTTGTAAGTTTATTTTTTTTGTTAATTAACATCTTTAATTTTTTAGTATTATAATCGATAAAGTGTATATTCGAATTAAATAATTCAAAATATTTTTTGTCATCAAAGCTCGTTAATATATTATTATCACAAATTATACTTGTTCTTTTGTTAAATATTTTCTTATTTACTTCAAAATTAATTATTTTAGGTTTTGAAATACATAAATTACCTTTAAAATTCTGAGAGAAAAATTGCATCTTTCTATGAAAGATTAGTATAGTCCTTAAATCAAATAAATTCTCATCGTTAGCAATTAAATTCAAATACTCAAATTTTGAGATTCCTCTTACATCAGTATTGTTGGTAAGCTGAATTGTTTTTGCAAAGGTTAAAGCAGATCTTATTCCTGTAAAACTACCAGGTCCTGTAATAACAAAAATCGTATCAAGTTTTTTTATATTTATTTTTGCTTTATTAAAAAATTTCTCTATTTCAATTACCAGAATTTCTGAAATATTTTTATTAGACTTAATCTTTTTGCTTAGAAAGAAATGCCTTCCAATTAAAGTCAATGACATATCAGTTGTGAAGTCTAAAAAAAGAAACATATAGTTGATATTTTAACCATATAGATTAAAAAATGGATTTGATGAATAAGTTTCTGTTATTTTTTCCTAAATACCTGATTAAATTATTCCTTATAATTAGCTTTATGGGTATTCCTAGTTTTTCCTTTGCAGAAAATGAAATGGGAGTATCAACTTTTATGTATCATAGATTTGGTGAAGATAGATATCC
The DNA here is from genome assembly GCA_003282485.1 of Pelagibacteraceae bacterium AG-333-C14. Classification (GTDB taxonomy): domain Bacteria; phylum Pseudomonadota; class Alphaproteobacteria; order Pelagibacterales; family AG-422-B15; genus CACNXQ01. The sequence goes on along the minus strand of QBZD01000006.1, from coordinate 30,957 downwards.
AACGACAAGTGTTACAAAGGAACAGTTTCAGTCGCATATAAAATATATAATTGAAAATAATATTGATATAATCAGTTTAGAGGAAATTATTAGTAAATTAGAAAATGACGAAAAGTTTAATGAGAAAAGCATAGCTTTTTCAGTTGATGATGCTTACTTATCTTTTTTTGAATATGCTTGGCCCATATTTAAAAAATACAAAATACCTGTAACTCTATTTGTTTCTACAGATATTATAGATAGTAATACAGCTGGGTATATGAGTTGGTCGCAAATAAAGCAATTTATCGAGGATGGGGGCTCTATTGGTCAACATACTTCTACTCACCTTCATATGCCATTAAACAGAAAGAAGTATGTAAAGGAAGACTTACTAAATTCACACGAAAGCTTTATAAAGAATATTGGATTTGTGCCTAAGCTTTTTGCATATCCGTATGGTGAAACGAGCTTAGCTATTATAGAACTTCTTAAAGAACTTAATATTAGCCATGCGTTTGGTCAGCATTCAGGCGTGATTTCAAGTTATGAAAATCATTACTATTTACCTAGATTTTCTCTTAACGAAAATTTTGGCACATCAGATCGTTTTGAGTTTGCTGTAAATTCTTTTCCCTTACAGATAGATCAATTTAGTCCTGAAGATATGTTCTTAAAAAATAATAAGCGTCCATTAATTGAACTCACACTAGTTGATGATCTAAACAATAATGAGTTAAATTGTTACTCTAATCCTGGTGGAAATTGGAATTCACAAGAAATAATAAAAATAAGTCCCTTGAAATTTCAAATAAAATTAGAAGAAGATTTTTTGTCTGGAAGAGGCAAACTTAATTGTACGTCAAAAATTGATGACAAATGGCACTGGTTTGGATATCAGTTCTTGGTTAAATAATTTCAGTTAATTTAATTTTATTTTGCTTTTCCATTTTTAGATGCTCAAAGTCTTCAAATTTGTTTGTTTTAATTATGTTCTTTATTTTCTCTGAATAGTCATCTTCAATTGAATAATTATATAAATAATTAGATAGTAAAATACCATCTAAGGGAAGGTTACGGTTTCTCATAATATATCTGTTTAATCTGAACTCAGAGTAATGATAATTTGTATTTAAATTTTTCATGTATGACGAAACTGAGTCAGTTAAGGTAGCAAATGATTTAATTTTATAACTTTCACCTAAATCTCTATTTTCAGGAACGATTCCATCATTATTTTGATCCCATATATATTGTCCAAATAGAGCATTCCCCTCAATAGCAAAACGAGAAGTTCCCCATCCACTCTCTATTGCTGCTTGAGCAAGGGCAAGCGAAACTGGAATTTTGTCAACTTTTTGTAATAGTTTATCAATAGAGTATTCTTTTAATTTGTATTCTTTCATTTTACTTGATAGCCACTCAGCATCACTACGAGAAATAAAGTCAATTCTATTTCCTAGATTTCTAATTTTATTATGCATGAGTTCTAGTTTTTCATTTTCTTTAATAATAATAGGCAGAGCTATTTTTATAAATAGAGTTTTTCTTTTATCCGATGATTTAAGTGTTTTTATACTGGATGGCAGTTTAGTTATAATGATATTTGGCACTAAATTTGTTTCTAGAATCAAGTCTAAATTAACATCTTTGCTTATATAATTTTCTTCAGTAAGCTTAGCAGTAAAAAGTTTGTCTATACTTTGATCAAAGTTTTCGTTTTTAGAGTTAGTATTTGGATATAACACTTTCGTTTGTTTATCGTAGACATTTTGACTAAAAACTAAAGAAGTTAAAGTTGTGAAAACAAATAAAAATGCTATTGAATAATAAATCCTAAATAAGAAAATTATAGAATTATCTTTAATAATAAATAATTTTTTAAAGTTCATATCATCTATATAATTTGTTCAACTTTTTTGACTTCAGGAATATGATGTTTGAGCATATTTTCGACACCATTTTTTAAAGTTAATGTTGCGCTAGGACAACCAGCACAGCTTCCTTGAAGAGCTAATGAAACTATACCCTCATCATACTTCTTAAATTTTATATCACCACCGTCTTGCATAACAGCAGGTCGAATTTTTGATATTAATATACTGTGAATATTCTTAACAACTTCTATGTCTGCCTTATCGAATTCAATTTCTTCAATTTCATCAAACTCACTCTCTGAATCCATTATTGGAATACCTGAGTCAATAAAGTCAGAAATCTCATGTAAAATTGTTGCTTTTAATTGATCCCAAGTAAACTTACTTTTATTAATTGAAATAGTATTTTTATTAAATAGAATTTTATCAACTCCATCAATTTTAAGTAACTTTTCAGCAAGCTTTGAGTTAAGATTTTCTTCTCCAACATTAAATTCTACTGGCTCAGAGCATATTTTATGATTATCTAAAATAAACTTCAAAGAGTTTGGGTTGGGAGTTGATTCAGTTTGTATAAACATATTACGTAGCCATTTATATAGTTAGATTCTATTTTTTTTAAAGAATTCCTGTGATTATTTTTTAAGTGTCTGAATTTAAAAATAGTTTTTAATTCGCTCTCGATGCCAAATCATCAATAACATCATCTTCTAAACCTTGTGGTATTACAACAATTGGAACTGGAAGTTTACCTGATTTTTGTCCAGCTAATAATGTAACCAGTGGACCTGGTTGATCAGCATCAGCTGCAGCTAAAACTAGAAACCTTATTGCATCATCAGATTCAAGTGTTTCAATAATTTTTTCGCTTGGAATGCCTTCTTTAATTATAACTTCAGGAACTATGTCTACGAGATCATGAATAACTTTAGACCACTTTTGTAATTTTTCTTGAGCTTTATCAGTTGCCTCTTGGCGAATAATCTCTTCAACAGATTGCCATTGTTGGGGATCAAATTGTTCGATGATATTTAATAGGATAATACCTCCCTTTGTATTTTTAGCTCTTTGTGCAGCAAATCTGATAGCGACACTTAACTCAATGGAGTCATCTACTATAACTAAAAATTTTGATCTATGTCTCATTTCTAACAAATCCAACTATATCATATACTTCTTTAATTGTAACATTCGCTTTCTCTGAAGCTTTTTCAGCTCCACTCAAAATTATTTGATTCAAATAAGCTTTATCACTCATTAATTTATCTATTTCTTTTGATATAGGTTTAATGTGCTCAATTATTACTTCAGCAAGATTATTTTTAAAATTTGAAAAGTTCTGTCCTTTATATTTCTCAATTAGTTCAGATTTATCTATTTCTGAAAAACCTGAAAATATATTTAATAAGTTATTAACTTCAAGTAATTTTGATACATCCTCATTATTGTCTGGCATAGGTGTGTCAGTAGTTTTAGCCTTTTTTATTTTTTTTTCAATCTGATCAGCGCTATCAGTTAAACTGATTCTTGAATAATCTGATGGATCAGACTTACTCATTTTTTGTTCTCCATTTTTGAGAGACATTATTCTGGAGATATTTTTATCTATTATTGGTTCAGGAATTGGAAAAAAACCATCACATTCATAATCACGATTAAATTTTTGGGCTATATCTCTTGTTAATTCTAAGTGCTGCTTTTGATCATCACCAACTGGAACATGTGTTGCTTTGTAAAGTAATATATCGGCAGCCATTAAATTGGGGTAAATAAAAAGTCCTGAGCTAGCATTCTCTTTATCTTTGCCTGCCTTATCTTTAAATTGTGTCATTCTATTGAGCCAGCCCATTCTTGTGATGCAATTAAATATCCAAGCCAGTTCTGAATGAGACGAAACATTACTCTGATTAAAAATTACACTTTTGACAGGATCAATTCCTGAAGCTAAATAAGTTGCTACTACCTCGTAAGTGTTATTTTTAAGAAGCTTTGGATCTTGTTTTACTGTAATTGCATGAAGATCAACTACACAAAAAAAACAATCATATTCAGTCTGCATTGATACAAAATTTTTTATTGCGCCTAAATAATTACCGATATGTAAGCCTCCAGTTGGTTGAACTCCGGAGAGTACTATTTTGTTTATATTTTTCATTTGTTAAAAACTTTTTTAATTTCAGTATACGAAAAAGGCTTGTAAAAAGATATTATAAATAAGTAAAGTAGTATTGAAGAAAGGACTAAAAATAAAAGGAAAAAAGTCTCTCCAAGATAAATGCTAATAAATATTTCATCAAAATAATCTTTAAAGAAATAAATATATATTCCTATAATAAAAGAAGCTAACAAGACTAAGATTGTTGGTTTTATTATTTTTGAACTGAAAATAAAATAACAGTTTTTTTGAAGGTAATAATAAAGAACAAACACGCTTATCCACGCTGAAATACTTGTTGCAATCGCAATTCCTACAAAACCTATATAAATAAAGAGTATTATACTCAATACTGTATTCAAAACTAAATTAAAAAAAGTTACATAAAGTGTTGGCTTAACATTTTCATATGCGAAAAAAATTGGTGTAAAAATTTTCATTAATATAAATGCAACCAAGCCTATACTGTAAAATTTTAGTGCCTGAGCTGTAAGCGCTGTCGATTCAATATTAAATTCACCTCGCTCAAACAGTATGCGAACTATCAGTTCTGGCAGAATAAAAATACCAACAGCTGCAGGAAGTGATAATAATACGGCAAATTTAGTAGTCTCCTCGATTGTATTATAAACCTCAGTTTTTGAATTTTTCTGAATTTTTTTTGAAATTGATGGCAGCAATGCAATTCCAAGTGCAATCCCAATCAATGCTAGAGGTAATTGATATATTCTATCTGCATAATATAAATACGAAATTGCACCAGTTTCATATGAAGCAATTATAGTTCCTATAAAAATATTTATCTGAAGTAGGCCTGAGGAAAAAAAACTTGTAGAAAATAAACTAAGGAAACGTTTTGTGTTTGTTGTAATTAGTGGAGAAAAATAAGTTATCTCTATTTTATTATTTTTAAGAGAAGCTATTAAAAAAATTATTTGAATTATACCTCCAATGATTACAGACCACGATAAAAAAAGTAAAAAATTATTACTCGTTACATAAGCATATAGTATTCCCAATATCATGAAGAGATTTAAAATTATTGGAAGCGAAGCTGACAAGGCAAATTTATTATTTGCATTGAGAATAGATGAATAAATTGATCCAATACTAATTATGACAAGAAAAGGAAATATAATTCTTGATGTATTAATTAGTTCGTCCAGCTTTTCATCGTTCAAGGCAAAACCTGGCGCCAAGAATAAAATAAAAGTCGGCATGAATACCTCAATAATAATGACAATAATGACTGTTATGGTTGTAAAAATAACAATGATATTTCCAGCAAATTTTTTTGCATCTTCCAAAAACTTTTCACTTATCAACTTTGAGTAAACTGGTACGAATGCAGAATTTACTGCCCCTTCTGAAAATATTCTGCGAAATGTATTTGGAAAACGAAAGGCTACAAAAAAAATATCTGCAAATATTCCTGTACCCAAAAAATTTGCAATCAAGATATCTCTTAAAAATCCAAATACTCGACTTACAGATGTAAAAAAAGAATAGATAAATGATGATCTTATTACATTCATATAATTGTTGTTTATTAATCTATTTTCATCTAAATATCGTCAAAATTAAGTATACATTCCCATTTTATAGTTTTTGAATTTGAAACGCAGATAAAAACCTATATAAATGGCCAAAAAGGGATTTATGAAGAAAAAGGATAGAGCAGAGCATTTTAGTGAGAAGGAAGCTTTAGTTTTTCATGCTCAGGGAAAGCCAGGAAAGATTGAAATTAAAGCAACCAAACCACTTGAGACACAAAGGGACTTGTCTCTAGCTTATTCACCTGGAGTTGCGGCACCAGTTAATGCGATTGCAGAGGACATCAGTACAGTCTATGACTATACGAGTAAGGGCAATATAGTTGCCGTAGTATCAAATGGAACCGCTATACTTGGTCTTGGTAATTTAGGCGCACATGCCTCAAAACCAGTGATGGAAGGTAAATCTGTTTTGTTTAAAAGGTTTTCTGACATTGACTCAATTGATCTTGAAATTGATACGGAAAATGCTGACGAGTTTATTAATTCTGTTAAATACTTAGGCCCATCTTTTGGAGGAATAAATTTAGAAGATATCAAAGCACCTGAGTGTTTCATTATTGAAGACACATTAAGAGAACTAATGGATATCCCAATATTTCATGATGACCAGCATGGAACTGCTATAATATCTACAGCTGCCCTTCTAAATGCATTGGATCTTAGTGGGAAAAAAATAAGTGATGCAAAAATTGTTGTTAACGGTGCAGGTGCAGCTGGCATAGCATGTTTAGAGCTTCTCAAAGCAATGGGAATGCCTAACAATAATGCAATACTTTGCGATACAAAGGGCGTTATTCACTCTGAAAGAAAAGAAAACATGAACCAGTGGAAATCTGCTCATGCAATAAAAACTGATTGTAGGACATTAGAGGATGCGCTGGTTGGTGCAGATATTTTTTTTGGTTTATCAGTTGGGAATATAATCAGTCAAAAAATGGCCTTATCAATGGCTGATAACCCGATTATTTTTGCTATGGCAAACCCTGAACCTGAAATTACTCCCGAAGATGTAAAAGAATGTAGATCTGATGCAATAATTGCAACAGGAAGATCCGACTATCCTAATCAGGTAAATAATGTTTTAGGATTTCCATACATATTTAGAGGGGCGTTAGATGTTAGAGCTACAACAATTAATTTAGAAATGAAGATAGCTGCTGCAAAAGCAATAGCTGACTTAGCAAAAGAGGATGTACCTGACGAAGTTGCAAACGCTTATCCTGGGAAGCGCCCACAGTATGGTCCTGATTATATTATACCTTCTCCGTTTGATCCTCGACTTATTAGCAAAGTTCCACCTGCAGTTGCCAAAGCTGCTATGGATACTGGAGTTGCGCGCAAAGCAATTGTGGATATGGACAGGTATTCTAATGAGTTATCAGCGAGACTTAATCCCTCAGCTGGATTGTTACAAAAAATATTTCAAGAAGTAAAAGAAAACCCAAAACGCGTTATCTTCACTGAAGGCGAGGAAGAGGACATGATTCGAGCGGCTGTAATATTCCTTAATAATGGAATGGGAACACCAATACTAATTGGTAGAGATGAAATAATTAAAAATAAAATGAAAGAAATGGGACTTGATTTCTTTGATAAGATAGAAATTCATAGTACTAGAAATAAAGCAGAGCACGATAGGTACGCTGAACATATTTATAATAGGCTTCAAAGAAAGGGTTTTTTAAGAAAAGATTGCCTTAATCTTCTTACCAAAGAAAGAAATGTATTTGCTGCCTGTATGGTATCACTTAATGAAGCTGATGCGATGGTTTGCGGTCTAACAAGAAGTTTTGCTGCTTCTCTAGAAAGCATAGAATATGTATTAGATCCTATTCCTAATAAAACAATTTTGGGAATGACTGTTATGTTGTGCAACGGAAGAACAATATTTGTTGCAGATTCAAATGTTCATGATATGCCCAACGCTGCACAGCTTGCAAATATAACGCAGGAAAGTGCGGAAGTTGTAAAAGAAATATTTGGAATTGAACCGAGAGCGGCTTTAGTTTCTTATTCAAATTTTGGTACACCGTATACTGAGCGCTCAGTTTATATGAGGGATGCCATCAAAATACTTGATGAAAGAAAACTTGATTTTGAATATGACGGTGAAATGGGAGCAAATACTGCTTTGAATGAAAATTTGATGAACTTGTATCCATTTTGTAAACTTTCTGGTCCTGCTAATCTTTTGATTATGCCAGCAATTCACAGCGCTAGTATTTCTACTAAAATGTTACAAGAATTAGGTGGAGGAAATCTGGTTGGTCCCTATCTTGTGGGGTTTAAAGAGAGTATTCAAATAGCTCCTTTAGGTGCGAATGTTTCTGATATTGTTAATCTCGCTGCACTTGCAGCTTTTAAAAATTAGTCTTTTAAGAAATTTGAAATTTCATTAATTGCTTTTTTTGACTCTGGTAAAAATCCAAAGATTTGCCAAACATGAGGTAAATTTTTATAAATACTCAACTTCACTCCATTATTGTTATTCTTAAGATTGTTTGAGATTGTGATTGAGTCACTGAATAATATTTCAATATTACTTACCTGGATAAGTGTTTGAGGAAAATTTTTAAAATTTGCAAATATAGGTGATATCATTGGATTCCTACAGTCCTGGTTTGGAGCATACCACTCTTCAACAGTTTTTTTCATTGATTTAGCAGTATTAAGCCAATCATCGTAAGACAAATAAGGATCCGACAGTGAATTCTCTCTAATACTACTGCCTTCTCCCGTTAAGTCGGCCCAAGGTGAAAGCAGAAAAACTTTTGATGGCAAGGGTTCATTAATTTCTTGAAGTTTTAATGTAGTTATAATTGATAAATTGCCCCCCGCAGAGTCACCTCCTATGAATATATTTTTACTCTTATAGCCCATTCTTAATAAACTTTTATAACTTTCAACGGCATCATTAAGTGCAGCTGGAAAAGGGTTCTCAGGGGCAAGAGAATAATCAATTGCATAAACTTTCAAATTAGATTTTTCAGCTATACTTGATAAAAGATTTTGATGGGTTTCAGGAGAGCCAGCAATATATCCACCTCCGTGGAAGTAAAGTATACACTTGTCTTTACTCAATTCTTCATGATCAAAAGAAAGTGTTCTAATATTTTCTAAATAAATCTCATTTGTTTGAATTTTAGAAATTTTTTTATTAAATATAAATTTTTGCAAACTAGTATTTACAATTGAACTATTTGTATCCTCATAGCCTTTTTGATTCATCATTTTTCTTGCTTCTAGATAAGAGCGATCTTCAACTGGGGGTTGAACTTTCTTTACATATTTTTTTAATGCATAATTTAATATTCTTGCCCTGATACTCATACAATATTCAAATAATAACTATTCACCTAATTTATCAAAGATTATTTTTGCAACATCAATCTTATGAAGTTTTTTAATCTCTTGGATACATGTTGGTGAAGTGACGTTTATTTCTGTAAGATAATTTCCTATTACGTCGATACCAACAAAGAACAGTTTTTCACTTATTAAATTTTCTTTAATAATACTGCAGATTTTTCTGTCATTTTTGGAAAGACTCACAGCCTCAGTATTTCCCCCAACATGAATATTTGATCTAAACTCATTTTTTTTAGGGATTCTTTTTAATGCTGCGACGGGCTCGCCATTAATAAGAATTATTCTTTTATCGCCCTTTTTTATTTCTGGAAGAAACTTCTGAACAATAAAAGGGACATCTTCTTCATCTATAAATTTCTCAATAATTTGATTATAGTTCTTATCCTTCTTATCTAATAAGAAAATGCCTTGTCCTCCATTACCGTAAAGCGGTTTAATAACAGCTTTCTTGCAGTTATTCATAAAAATATCTATTTCATTTCTAGATCTAGTAATTAATGTTGGAGGAATAATATCTTTAAATTTTAACATTAGTATTTTTTCTGGGGCGTTTCGTATACCTGTTGGACTATTAACTATTTTAGTTTTTGGATTCAATTGCTCTAGTAAATGCATTGAAGATATGTACTCCATATTATAAGGCGGGTCCTGACGTATAAAAATATAATTTAATGAATTCAAATTTAATATTTTTTCTTTACTTATACTGTAACTACTCAATTTACTATTCTTGAATTCAATTTCTGTTGCCAGAGCATATAAGGTATTTTTTTTGAATGTAAGAGAGCTTGGTGAGAAAATAAAATTTCTATTATTTCTCTTTTGTGACTCGAATATCATAGGCAAAGTACTATCAGTATCAGGATTTAGTGTAGATACAGGATCTATTTGAAAACCATACTTCATAAATCTAACTCCTATTCAGATTTGATAGTTATATAGTCAACTACTTCCTCAACTCCGAATACTTCTTTAGAAAGTTCTATGGCTTTTTGTTTTTCATCACTTGAGCTTGAGATTCCAATTATATAAACAATTTTATTAACAGTTTCGATATTATAATTTAAAGAATTTATTTCTTCGTCAAGCATTAATTTTGCCAAAACTTTTGTACTAATAACTAAATCATCAGCAAAATTTAATATACTGTCGCTTTGACTTATTTGAATTTCATTAATAACAGTTTGAACTCCTTTTACTCCCCAAGCAATTCGGGTAGCTTCTATTCTTAAATCTATATTATCAACAGTGCCGGTCAACAATACTCTTCCTAGAGAAACTTCCACATCAACATTAAAGAATATTTCTTCGCTTTGATCGAAATAAGAATTTTTTAAAACAGTTTTTATTAATACATCATCAACAAACTCTCCTACACTTCGATCAGAATTTGAAACTGTCACCGCCTTTACAGCGACTCCTGTTGCTACAGGAAAAGAACAATTTGTTAATATAAATAAAAATACTGATAAAATTGAAACTGTTGATAATTTATTAAGTGTCATAACTCAAAATTATATTAATTTTATATTATTTCCTATTTTTTATTAATAACTGATAAATATCCCTTTTTGACATACTCAGATCTTTTGACATAAGACGGGATACCTCTGAGATATTCATACCTTTATTTAGCAAGCTATTACCAGATTTAATGATTTCTTCTTCAGAAAGTTTAGTAATTCTTCGCATTATTGGCTCAATAATGAATGTTATCTCACCTAATATTTTTTCTTTCATGCTTATTTTATCTAAAAGTTCAGAGATATTAGCATTGATAATTTCCTCATGTTTTTTTGTTAATTCCCTAACAAACGTTATTTTACAATCACCACTTAGTTCTAATATTACATTTAATGTCTTGATGATTCTCTTAGGTGATTCAAAATATATTTCTGGACAGTCGCTTACATTAAATCTAGCTAATTGACTTTCTATTTTCTTTTTTTCTCTTGGGAAAAAACCTCTAAAGGTAAAATTTTCTGATTGAAAAGCTGCTAGAACGAAGCTTGCTATTGGTGCTGATGGGCCTGGTAAAGAAAATACACTTAAATTGTTTTCAAAACATTCTTTTACAAGATCAGCCCCAGGATCTGAAATAAGTGGCGTTCCAGAATCTGTAGTTATGGCAATAGAAAAATTGGAACTTATTTTTTTTATTATTCCAGGAATTTTATTTTTAGAATTAAATTTATGAAATGACTGTATTTTACATTTTATTCCATATTTCGATGTAAGTTTTTTTGTAACCCTAGTATCTTCACTTATTATTAAGTCAACTGAAGAAAGTATTTTTAATGACCTTATCGTAATATCAGATAAATTGCCTATTGGCGTAGGAACTATATAAAGGCCACTTTGAGGTTTCTCATGTTCCAATAACTTTGTAATATATGATAAATTTAAATTTGATTGCATGTTTTATTTTAGAGATAAATTTATTGTTTTAGTAATACTTTGTTTAAGTTTATTATTATATGGCTGTGAAACAACCCAATTAGCTTCCAAAAAAACACTAACATACAATCAAACACAATTGCTAGAAACTATAGAAAAAGATGAAGATCCAAATACTCAGAAAAATAATTTAATAGATAAAGATGATAAGATTTTCAGGGTAGGCTTACTTTTACCATTGTCTGGGGAATTTTATCAGATTGGTAAATCACTACTCGATTCTGCACAATTGGCCTTAGAAAAAACCAGTAACAAAAATTTGAAATTTTACATAGTAGACACTGGAGAAGAAAACCAACTATATAAAAATCTATCATATTTAATTAGTAATGATGTTGATTTGATTATTGGTCCAATATTTACCAAAACAGTTTTAAAGGTAAAAGAGTACTTAAATGATCAAAGTATTCCAATTATAACATTTTCTAATAATTCTGAGGTAAGTGATCGTAATCTTTATGTTTTTGGATTAACTATTGAAGATGAATTAAGCAGTATTTATAAATATTCAATTGACAGAGGAATTAATAAATATGCAGTTATAGTTCCTGATAATAAATATGGAAATAAAGTAAAAAATGAAGTTAATAAATTCCATAATATAAATAATAATTCATCTTCACAATTCATTTTTTATCCGACTAAAGATCCCGACTATTACAAAATAGCTAGGGAGGTTTCAAATTATGATGAAAGAAAATTAGACTTAGATAATCGAGTTAAACTTCTAGAAGAATTGCAATCTGAGTCTTCATTAAAAGAATTAAAATTATTAAGAAACAAAGATACTTTGGGTGAGCTAGATTTTGAAGCTGTTATAATCATTGCTCGCTCATTTAGCGAATTAACAAATTTTGTTTCAATACTGCCCTATTATGATGTTGACCCAAAAAAAGTAAAATTTATTGGAAATTCTATTTGGGGAAAGGAATTAATCCTTAAAGAGCCTTCAATGAAAAATTCATATTTTTCGTCCTTAGACTTAAATGCTCGAAAAAAATTTGAAGAAGAATATAAAACGATTTACAAAGATAATCCTCACTCATTAGCTGCTTTAGCTTACGATTTAGTAGGTTTAATAAGCAGCTTAAATATAGAGCATAAGAAAATTACCAAGGAAATTCTTCACTCTGACTTAGGGTATATGGGTATAAATGGGTGGTTCCGTTTTGATGAAAGTGGAAGAGTAGAACGTAGACCTCTAATATTTCATGTAGACAGTGATAAGTTTGTAATTAAAAATTAATTTTTTATTTTATATAAAAAATTTGACATTTTTTTAAATGCAATTGCTCTGTGGCTTATTCTTTCTTTGTAATTAAAATTCATTTCGCCAAATGTTTTTTTATAGCCTTTAGGAACAAAAATTGGATCATACCCGAAACCATTCTTGCCTTTTGGAGGAAATTGAACATGTCCGTAAATCTTACCTTCAAAAACTCTGCTTACATTGTTCGGAAAATAGATTGATAAAGCACAACAAAAAAAAGCTTTTCTGCTAGATTTATTAAAATAATTATTTTTTTCCATTTTCTTTTCTATTTTTTCTATAGCAATATTGAAATCTTTTTCCTTACCCGCCCATCTTGCAGAATAAATACCAGGTTCATTATTTAATGATGAAATACAAAGGCCGCTATCATCAGCTATGGCTGGCAATTTAGATTTTAATGCAGCATTTTTTGATTTGATGAGAGAGTTTTCTCCAAATGTAAGACCATTTTCAATGGGTTCATTGATTTTAAGTTTTTTGGCAGAAATAATATTATAACCTAGTGGTTTTAATAAAGATTTTATTTCCGATACTTTTCCAGAATTATGACTTGCTATTACAATATCCTTTAACAGATTATTTACCTTCTAAAAGTATTTTTTGGGATTGAATTATTTGACTAATACCTGATTTCGCCAATTCAAACATGGAATTAAATTCATTTTCTGTGCACAGCTTTTTTTCAGATGTCATTTGTATCTCAACTATTTTATTTGTTTCTGTAATGACAAAATTAGCATCTACCTCAGCATTTTGATCCTCAATAAAATCTAGATCAAGCAACGGAACATTATCGACTATGCCACAGCTTATAGCCGCAAGATTTTCCTTTATTGGGTTAGTTTTTATAATCTTTTTCCCTATCATGCTCTGGATACATAACTGCAGTGCTACAAACGCACCTGATATTGAAGCGGTTCGTGTTCCGCCATCAGCTTGAATAACATCACAATCAATTAAAATTTGCATATCTTTTAACAAACTAAGATCTGTTATCGCTCTCAACGATCTGCCAATCAAACGTTGTATTTCTTGTGTTCTTCCTGATTGTTTGCCTCTGACAGCTTCTCGAGACATTCTTTCAGATGTTGATCTAGGAAGCATTCCATATTCTGCAGTTACCCAGCCTTGCTGAGAATTTTTAAGCCACCTTGGAACATTTTGATCTAAAGACGCGTTGCACAATACGTGAGTTTCACCAAATTTTATCATACAAGAGCCTTCTGGATATGAGGAGAAATTCGGAATAATTTCAAATTTACGAAGATCACTAGTTTTTCTTGTATTTCTCATATTAATAAATTCATTATACTATGTATTGACGAAAATAATATAGATCATTACATATTCAAAAAAAGATATGGCAAAAAACAAAAAAAAGAATATTTCTGAAAAAAAAACTGAAGAGAATGCTGAAGAAGTTCAGGTAAAGAAAAATATTGACCATTCAGAACTCGAAGAAAAGTTAAAAGAGGCAGAAAATCAAATTTTACTATCTCTCGCAGATAACGATAATCTAAGAAAAAGATTTGACAGAGAAAAAGAGGATCTCAGTAACTATGTTATTTCTAGTTTCGCAAAAGAAATCTTGTCTGTATTGGATAATTTAGAGAGAGCATTAAAATCGATAGATCAAGATGAATTAAAAAAATCAGATCAAAATATTTCACAGTTTGTTGAAGGTATTGAATTAACAGAAAAACAAATAATAACGGTTTTTGAAAAGTTCAAAATTGAAAAAATTAATTCTTTAGACCAAAATTTTGATCCAAACTTGCATCAAGCTATGTTCGAAGTAGAAAATCCTGATAAGCAGCCTGGTATCATTACTGAGGTAGTACAAGAGGGATACCGTATAGGGGATAGGCTTTTAAGACCTGCTATGGTAGGCGTCGTCAAGAAAAAAAACTAATAATATCAATAATATAAATCAATAAAATTTCAGCGAATTTAGTAAAAATACTTTCTATTGAGGGGGGTTGCACACAAAAATCAACTACCTATATATAAGTCAAATCAAACAAAGAGAATTTTATGGGAAAAGTAATTGGTATAGATCTAGGAACAACTAATAGTTGTATCTCAATAATGGATGGTAAAGATCCAAAGGTAATAGAAAATGCAGAAGGTTCACGCACTACACCTTCCATTATAAGCTTTGGTGTTGAAAGTGAAAAGCTAGTTGGTCAACCAGCTAAAAGACAAGGCGTAACAAACCCAGAAAATACCTTTTTTGCAATTAAAAGACTCATGGGTCGTTCTTTTGAAGATCCAATGGTTCAAAAAGACTCAGACATGGTGCCATTTAAAATTATAAAATCAGAAAATGGTGATGCATGGGTAGAATCTGGAAATGAAAAATATTCTCCATCACAAATTTCTGCGTTTGTTTTACAAAAACTAAAAGAAGATGCAGAAAGATATTTAGGAGAGTCTGTTGAGAAAGCAGTGATTACCGTACCAGCTTATTTTAATGATGCACAAAGACAAGCCACCAAAGACGCAGGTAAAATAGCTGGACTAGAAGTTGAGAGAATTGTTAATGAGCCCACGGCTGCTGCGCTAGCATATGGTCTAGACAAAAAAGATGGCAAAACAATTGCTGTTTATGATTTGGGTGGAGGTACTTTTGATATTTCAATATTAGAGATTGGTGATGGAGTATTTGAAGTTAAATCAACTAATGGCGATACATTCCTTGGTGGAGAAGATTTTGACTCAAGACTTCTCAGTTATTTAGCTGATGAATTTAAGAAAGAAAATAATATTGATCTGACGAAAGATAAATTAGCCTTACAGAGACTCAAAGAGTCAGCAGAGAAGGCTAAAATAGAATTATCATCTACTTCTCAAACAGAAATCAATCTTCCGTTTATTACGGCAGATCAATCTGGCCCAAAGCACTTAAATATTAAAGTTACAAGAGCTAAACTTGAAACATTGGTTGATGATTTAATCGAAAAAACAATCAAACCATGTGATGCCGCGTTAAAGGATGCAGGTTTAAGTGCGGGTGAAATTGACGAAGTTGTTCTTGTTGGTGGCATGACAAGAATGCCCAAAGTAATTGAAACAGTTAAAAATTTCTTTGGCAAGGAACCTAATAAGGGAGTTAATCCTGACGAAGTAGTAGCTCAAGGTGCTGCTATCCAAGCAGGAATACTTCAAGGTGATGTTAAAGATGTTTTATTGCTAGATGTTACCCCTCTCTCACTTGGTATTGAAACTTTAGGTGGAGTATTCACAAAACTTATCGATAAGAATACGACAATACCTACGAAGAAAAGTCAGGTTTTCTCTACCGCAGATGATAACCAAACAGCAGTGACAATACGTGTATGCCAAGGCGAAAGAGAGATGGCATCAGATAATAAGCTTCTGGGCAATTTTGATCTTGTTGGAATTCCACCGGCACCAAGAGGTGTACCTCAGGTTGAAGTGACTTTTGATATTGATGCTAATGGTATTGTAAATGTATCCGCCAAGGATAAAGGAACTGGAAAAGAACAACAGATTAAAATTCAAGCATCTGGGGGCCTAAGCGAAGAAGAAATAGAAAAGATGGTAAAAGAAGCTGAGGCAAATGCAGAGTCTGATAAGAAGAAAAGAGAAACCGTCGATGTTAAAAATCAAGCTGATACGATGGTACACTCAGCAGAAAAAAATCTTAAAGAATTTGGCGACAAAGTTTCAGATCAAGAAAAAAATGCAATCGAGAATGATATTAAGACTTTGAAAGAAGCAATTGCCTCTGATGACATAGAAAAAATTAAAAGTGGATTGGAAGCATTAACTCAATCTTCTATGAAACTAGGTGAAGCTATGTATAAAGCTCAACAACAAGATGCTCCTTCGCCAGAAGGTGGGCCAGCAGGCAGTGAACCTAATGATGCAAAAGAAAACAATGAAAAAGTTGTTGATGCAGAATTTGAAGAAGTTAAAGAAGACAATAAAGAATCGTAAGCGGATTAGCTTATGTCAAAAAGAGACTATTATGAAGTTCTTGGTGTATCCAAGACTGCTGACGATTCCGAGATAAAAAAATCCTATAGAAAACTTGCAATGAAATATCACCCTGATCGAAATCAGGGAGATGCAGAAGCTGAAGTAAAATTCAAAGAAGCTAGTGAGGCATACGCGGTTCTTCAAGATAAAGAAAAAAGGTCTGCTTATGATCAGTTTGGTCATGCAGCTGTCGATGGAAGCTCTGGACAAGGTGGTGGTGGATTTGATTTTTCTTCATCAGCTTTTCAGGATATTTTTGAGGATTTTTTTGGAGGTGACTCATCTTTTTTTGGAGGGGGTGGAAACAGAAGAAGAAAGTCAAACAATCGTGGATCTGATTTAAGATATGATATTACAGTCTCGCTTGAAGAAGCCTATAATGGAAAAAAATTCAAAGTAAAAATACCTACACAGGTTCAATGTGAAATATGTTCTGGTTCAGGGGCATCTAAAGGAAGTCAACCCATCACGTGTCAATCATGTGGGGGAAGAGGACAAATTAGATCGCAACAAGGTTTCTTTTCGATACAACAAACTTGTCCTACCTGTCAGGGAACAGGTTCAACAATATCTGATCCTTGTAATCCATGTCGTGGTTCCGGCCGAACTCAAAAAACAAAAAGTCTAATGGTGAAAATACCAAAAGGAGTTGATGATGGATCAAGAATAAGACTAAGTGGTGAGGGTGAAGCTGGCACAAATGGCGGTCAACAAGGCGATTTGTATATTTTTGTTAATGTCAACGAACACAGTATATTCGCCAGAGAAGATGAAAATCTTTTTGCCGAGGTACCTATTTCAATGATTGATGCTGCCGTTGGCGGGTCTATTGATGTGCCAATTATAGATGGAGGTAAAGCAAGATTAAAAATACCTCAGGGAACACAAACAGGAGATCAATTTAGACTTAAATCGAAAGGAATGCCTAACGTAAGAAGTGGATATCTTGGTGATTTATATATACAAACCAAAGTTGAAACTCCTGTGAATTTAAACAAAAAACAAATTGAGATTCTAAAGTCCTTTCAAGAAGTCAGTAATAATGAAGAAAATCCTCTTAGCTCAGCTTTTTTTAAAAAAGCCAGAGATTTCTGGAAAACAAAAAATTAAATACCATTACTTTTTTCTTTATTTGAATTATCTTTAAACAATGAAAAAAATTAAAGTAATTGTAGCAGGTGCTTCAGGTCGCATGGGCACACAAATAGCAAAAAGAATTGTTCAAGATAAATCTTTTACATTGTTTGGGGCGACCGAGAGTGTTGGTCATCCTTTAATAGGAAAAGATATAGGTCAAATTTTAAAAACAAAAAAAACTGGTATTTTAGTTACAGATAACATTATTGAACTATTTGCAAAAGCTGATGCAGTTATTGATTTTACAGTTCCAAAAGCAACATTAGAGCATGCAAAATATTCCGCACAAGCAAGAATAGTTCACGTAATTGGTACAACTGGGTTCAGCAAAAGCCAGTTACGTAAAATAGATTTTGCTGCACAGCACGCCACAATTATTAAATCTGGAAATATGAGTTTGGGAATAAACTTATTAGAGAGTATCGTAAAAATTGCTTCCTCAAAATTAGATAGCTCTTTTGATATAAAAATAAATGAAACTCATCATAAACATAAAATTGATGCGCCGTCAGGAACAGCAATAATGCTTGGTAAAGCTGCTGCTAGGGGTAAAAATAAAAAATTGGAAAATGTAATGAAGATTAATCGCACTAATACAATTGGTAAAAATATAAAAAATAAAATTGTAATGTCGTCCTTTAGAAAAGGCGAAACCATTGGAGACCATGAGGTAATATTCTCATCAAATGATGAAACGATTAAAATTCAGCATATAGCTGAAAATAGGGGCATTTTTGCCAATGGAGCACTTCAAGCTGTAAAATGGGGAATGGATAAAGGACCAGGTCTTTTTTCGATGACCGACGTTTTGAATATTTAGAGAAGCAATAAATAGCTTATGCAAAAAGCTGAACGTGCAACAAAAATAATGGGTATATTAAATAAAATATATCCTAAAACTCCTATACCTCTAAATCACAAAAACAAATTTGAGCTTTTAATTTCTGTTCTTTTAAGTGCACAATGTACTGATAAAAGAGTTAATGAAATTACACCAATACTTTTTAAAGAAGCAAATAATGCAAAAAAAATGCAAACGTTATCTAAAAATAAAATATACAAAATTATAAGACCGTGTGGCCTTGCCCCCCAGAAGTCTAGCGCAATCCATAGATTATCTAAAATATTAGTAAATAATTTCAGTGGCAAGGTACCAGAAAGTTTTGACGAACTTGAAAAGCTTCCTGGTGTTGGACATAAAACAGCCAGTGTAGTAATGTCACAAGGTTTTGGTCATCCAGCTTTTCCTGTTGACACACATATTCATCGATTAGCGCAAAGATGGGGGCTTACTGATGGAAAAAATGTAACTCAAACAGAAAAAGATTTAAAAAAAATCTTTCCAATGAATAGTTGGAATAAACTTCATTTACAGATTATTTTTTATGGAAGAGAGTATTGTGAAGCAAGAAAATGTTTTGGCTTAGAATGTAAGATTTGCAAGACCTGTTTTCCTAACAGAAAAAAGCCAGTACAAACGAAAAAACCTTAATAGATATATTTACAATAGGGAGTTGATAGTTTGACGGTAACTGCTAGAGTTCTTTCGATATGACAAATAAAGTAGCATTGATAATTGGCGCTGGTGACAGTCTAGGTTCGTCAATAGCAAGAGTTTTTGCAAATGATGGGTTTACTGTTGTGGTTGCAAGAAGAAATGGTGATAAGTTATCTGAGTTAGCTGAAGAAATTAAAAAAAATGGTGGTGAATGTTTCTTTTATTCACTTGATGCGAGAAAAGAGGATGATGTTATTACCTTAATTAATAAAGTTGAAAACGAAATCGGAGAGATCTTGGTTGCAGTATACAACATAGGGGCAAATATCAGGTATGGCATATTAGAAACAACATCTAGAAAGTATTATAAAGTTTGGGAAATGGCTGCTTTCGGTGCATTTCTTATGGGAAGAGAAGTTGCAAAAAAAATGGTTCCTAGAAAAAAAGGGACTATAATTTTTACTGGTGCATCAGCAAGCGTCAGAGGTAAAGAGGGTTTTGCCGCTTTTTCAGGAGCAAAGCATGCAAAGCGGGCTCTATCACAGAGTATGGCGAGAGAATTAGGACCTAAAGGAATTCATGTTGCACATATTGTTATTGATGGAGCAATTGATACCCCATGGGTCAATGAATTGTTTCCCGATTATGTGAAAGAAAAGAAAAAAGTTGATGGACTAATGAATCCAGATGATATTGCACAGAACTACTTAATGATACATAATCAACCAAAAAACGCGTGGACTTATGAAATAGATCTGCGTCCTTGGGTGGAAACATGGTAGATAATAAATATGACATCGTAGGTATTGGCAATTCTATTGTTGACGTGATTACAGACGTAGAGGATCAATTTTTGAATGAGCACGAATTGAGAAAAGGCCTCATGTCTTTAGTGGATTTAGATGGTATTAAAAATATCTCAGGGAAAATTGATATTAAGAAAACTGTGTCTGGTGGATCAGTTGCAAACTCAATAGTTGCTCTAGCTCAAAATAATATGAAAACAGCTTTTATTGGAAAAGTTGGAATAGATGAAGTAGGGAACGCATTTGTTGATGGATTAAATAAAGAAAATGTATTTTTTGCTAATGTCCCTCAGTCTGACGAGAGTGAAACAGGACGATGCTTAGTTATGGTGACCCCTGATGCTCAAAGGACAATGAGTACGTATTTAGGAATTTCCCAAAAGCTAAATTCTGATGATGTTAATGAAGATGTTATTTCACAATCAAAAATCACTTATCTAGAGGGGTATCTTTGGGACCTAGATGATGCCCAAGTTGCAATCAAAAAAGCGACAAGGGTAGCTAAGGAAAATAATAAAATTGTAGCCTTCAGTGTATCTGACGTATTTTGTATTGAACGTTTTAAAGAGAGCTTTTTAAGTTTAATTAATGAAGAAGCTGATATTATTTTTGCAAACGAAGAGGAGATTAAATCTCTATTAGGAACATCAGGCTTGGATGAGAGCATAAACATTATCAAAGATAGAAATAAGATATTCGCAATAACACTTGGTGAAAATGGGGCAATGATTATAAATAATGAAGAAGTAATTAAAATTGAACCCCAAAAAATAGATAATCTTGTTGATACAACGGGAGCTGGTGATCTATTTGCAGCAGGATTTTTGTTAAAATATATTCAGGGACAGTCCCTTGAAGAGTGTGGCAAAGAAGGAGTTAGATTTGCTTCAAAGGTAATACAAATCTACGGGGCTAGATTATAAAATTTAATTATCTAAAATTTTATCAATTTCATTAATTACTGCATCTGAAGTTATTAAATTTATATCATCTCCACCAAAACTCTGCGACGCAATAAAATTAATGTTTGTGAATTGGTCATTTAAAAATTTGACTGCACTTGTTGGACCACAGATTTTTAACAATGGACACATATTAGTTGAGAGCATTTGACCAGTT
The DNA here is from genome assembly GCA_003282485.1 of Pelagibacteraceae bacterium AG-333-C14. Classification (GTDB taxonomy): domain Bacteria; phylum Pseudomonadota; class Alphaproteobacteria; order Pelagibacterales; family AG-422-B15; genus CACNXQ01. The sequence continues at coordinate 9,726 of QBZD01000006.1, read as the reverse complement.
CCGCTATCATTAGTTATAGCAATATCTAAATAATTTGTTGATGCCATTACCACTTCAATTCCTGGATAATTTGCAACTTCTTCTTCAGGAAAAAGAGGATTATCGATTACATCAATTATTTCTTTACGAAGATTTTGTTCCTCTGGTCCAAGAAAAAAAACAATATTGAAATCTTTTTTTTGATAAAATTTAGCTACTTCTAAATATTTATCAAATGACCAGATCCTTGTTGGAGTATTTGAACCAGGCGCAATACCAATATACTTTTTACTGGGGTCAAACAATTTATTTAAGGTCTCTGTTATTGATTGAGGAATATCTATTTCAAATTCTTTTTTATCTTCATAATTTGAAACTAGGTCAAGCATTTCAATAATACTTTTTATATAAAATTTTCTTTCTTTACTAAAAGCTTTAGGTTTTAAGTTAGAAAAAAACCAATTAGCCGCAGATGAAATAAAAATTTTTGTTTTTAGCCTCTTTAAGGCAATGGTTCTGGGCACAGCTTTTTGCGTATCAATAATAATGTCAAATTCTTCGTTACTTAAGTTATAAACATTTGAGATTTTTTTCCAAAAGAAGGGATTTAGTTGTGTTTTTTCCCATATTTTGTCGATATAGTTTGAGGTAAACTTTTTTAGTCTTTTATTATACTCCGTATAGATTGTGTCAGTCATCCAATGAATTTCATAGTTTGGAAATCTATCTTTTAATTGATAAACAATTGGCAATTTTAAAATGCCATCTCCAATTTGCTCCCCATTGCTGAAGATTAAAACTTTTTTCATTGGTTTAGTTTTGAGTCGTGTCTTCTGAAACTTTTATTATTAATTTACCTTCATTTTCTCCTGAAAATAACTTTTTAATAGAGTTTTCTGCATTCTCTAAACCAGGAACTATGTGGTTTTTATATTTAATTTTTCCCTCTTTGATCCAAGTTGTAAGGTCTTGGTAAGCCTCAATGTATCTTTTAAAATAGTCAAAAACAATGAAACCTTTAAGCATTATTCTTTTGATCAATAGGTTCCCCCATGCTGGTCCAGGCACTAATGATTCAGCGTTATAGCCAGATATTAAGCCGCATAAACTTATTCTTCCATTTATATTCATTCTTGTAAGGACAGCATCCGTAATGGTTCCTCCAACATTTTCAAAATATATATCAACTCCATCAGAACAAAGATCTTTAAGTCTTTTTCTAATATTTTCTGTTTTGTAATTTATTGCTCCATCTATGCCAAGATCATTTACTAACCACTGACACTTCTCATCAGAACCAGCGATACCGATAACTTTGCATCCTTTTATTTTTCCAATTTGGCAAACTATAGAACCTACGGCACCCGCTGCAGCTGAAACAACTAATGTTTCACCTGGTTGAGGTTTTGTAATATCTAGTAAACCAAAATAAGCAGTCATCCCTGTCATTCCCAAAATACTCATGTAACTATCTAATGTAAAACCGGTACCTTGTGGTATTTGTCTAACACCTTTACCATTGGTGATAAAATATTCTTGCCATCCACCCATACAATTAACAATCTCACCTTCTTTAAATTTCTGGTTTTTTGATTTCTCAACTATGCCTATTGTTCCGCCTCTCATAACGTCTCCAGTTTGCATTGCATCAACATAAGAGGCACGCCCACTCATCCATCCTCTGTTAGCAGGATCAAGTGATAAATAAATATTCCTTATCAAAACATCATTTTCATTTAATTCCGGAACAGAAGTTTCTTCCATAACTAAATCACCTTCTTTAATATCTCCTACAGGGAAATTTTTTAGTATCCATTGTTTATTAATCATTTTTTTTCTCCCATCATTTTTTTTAAATTTACTTGAGGCATATCTACAATTACACAAGTAGATGTGGCTGTAACAACAGTTCTGTTATTTTGTTCAAGTCTTCCTTCTAGGAAAGCAATATTTTTTCCTGATTTAACTACTTGGCCATATCCAATTACTTTTCCTGGTTTTGTAGGATATAGAAAATTAGTTTTTAGTTCTATAGTTGGCGGTCTTTTCTTAAAATGGTTTTGAAATATAAAGGCAAGAGCAGTAGCATCATCAACCATCCCACTTACGATACCTCCTTGAACATCACCTGCAGGATTACAATATTTTTGCTCTACTTCAAATTCCATTTTAATACTTCCAGCATCAGTATTCACTTCAAGAACTGTCATGTTGAATAGGTTAAATAGTTTATTTTTATTAAATAAATTTACCAGTTCTTCGTCTGAAATCTTACTTGTCATTATATATTTCTCTTAATTTGGTTTTTCTGGAAAAACCATTGGACCTAAAGGTCTTCCAGCTAATAAATGAAAGTGAAGATGTGGTACTTCTTGATGTGCGTCATTTCCAGCATTCGCTATAACTCTATAACCATTTCCTCCTGAATTTTCACTAATACCCAACATATCCGCAACCTTCGCAATAGCCCTATTAAACCCAATAATTTCATTATCACTGGCGTTTAAACTAAAGTCATTAATGTCTAGATAGTTTCCTTTAGGAATAATTAATGCGTGGGAAGGTGCTTGGGGCCTTATATCTCTAAAAGAAAGTACAAAGTCATCTTCATAAATTTTATCACAGGGAATCTCACCTCTTATTATTTTTGCAAATATATTATCTTTGTCGTAACTCATTATTTACGTAACCCTGTTTTACCCTCCCTGCTTTCTAGCTCTGTGTATATTTGGTCAGCTGAAATATCAAATTTTTTCCAGAGTACAAGCAAATGATATATGAGATCAGCAGATTCATATATTATTTGTTCTGCGTTACCTTGCTCTGCAGCTTCAACTGTTTCAAGAGACTCTTCTTTTAATTTTTCAATGCATTTAGCTTTACCTTCAGATAAGAGCTTGGCTGTGTATGATTTAGAGGGATCTTCTTTTGAGCGTTTTTCAATAGTCTCAAATAATCGAACAAGAACATCAACTTTATTAACCATTATTCATAACCTTCAACAATAGCAAAAAGTCTATCCTTATCTTCACCAAGCAATTTTTTTGCCTCTTGATATTCTTTACTGTTATAAGCTTTTTTTGCATTATCAAATGAGGAGTATTCTACTACGACATTTCGTTCATACTCTTTTCCCTCGGCAATAACTTGACTTCCTCCACGCACTAAGAACTTACCATCGTATTTTTGCACAGCCTTAGAAGCAAGTTCAGCATACATCTTTTGTTTATCGGGATGAAGTACATTTACCTTTACAATCCAATAACCTTTCATGATTAGATCCTAACCGGAATATTATTATCAGCAAGATATCTTTTAACTTCACCTATGCTGTATTCACCAAAGTGAAAAATAGAAGCAGCAAGTAATGCACTTGCTTCCCCTTCAAGAATGCCATCGAGAAGATGACTCAAGTTGCCAACCCCACCTGACGCAATAACTGGTACATTAACTTTTGAAGTAACAGCTTTTAATAGTTTATTATCAAACCCACTTTTTGTTCCATCTCTATCCATTGATGTAAGCAATATTTCTCCTGCACCTAGTTTTGCAACTTCATTGCAGTAAGTAACAACATCAATGTTGGTTTCTTTTCTCCCGCCATGAGTGAATACTTTCCATTGATTTTCAACGGTTTCTTTTGCGTCTACAGCTATCACGATTGTTGATGAACCATACTTGTTTGCAGCCTCAGCTACTAAATCAATATTATCAACTGCTGCTGTATTTATTGAAACTTTATCTGCTCCAAAATGAAGTAAACGTGAAATGTCATCTAAATTCCTGACACCTCCACCTACAGTAAGTGGTATGAAACAATTCTCAGCTGTTTTTTTCACCACCTCTAGCAATGTGTCTCTGTTATCACTTGACGCAGTAATATCTAAAAAACAAAGCTCATCAGCTCCTTCAGCATTATAGATTATAGCTTGTTCGACTGGATCCCCTGCATCAACTAGATCGATAAAATTAACCCCTTTAACAACTCTGCCATTATCAACATCTAAACAGGGTATAATTCTTTTTTTTAACATTATTTACTTAATATTTTTAATGCGTCTTTAATATCAATGTTTTTGTCATAAATTGCTTTACCAACAATGACACCTTTCATTTGAGAATAGTTTTTACCTTTGATATTTTTTATATCATCAATTGACGACACGCCGCCTGAAGCAACGCACAAAAAGCTAGTCATTTTCATGACATTCTCCAGCATATCAAAGTTAATTCCTTTTTTCATTCCATCTCTCATCACGTCTGTACATATAATTGAATTTATTTTTGAACCTTCAATCGATAGTAAAAATTTCTCGAGATTAATTGACTTAACTTCTCTCCAACCACGAAGAGCGACTTGCTCATTTTTAATGTCTAGTGCGATAGACATTTTGTTTGGATATTTCTGAATAGCAGTTTGAAATAATTCATAATCTTCAAATGCTGCTGTTCCAAGTATTACATTTTGTATGCCAATATTGATTAAGGTTTCAACTGATTTTATATTTCGAATACCACCACCAAATTGCAATTTCAAATTTGTTTTTGACGCAATCTCTTCAATTGACTTTACATTTTCTGATTGACCCGCCAAAGCTCCATCTAAATCTACGCAGTGAAGCCAACTTATCCCTAGATCTTCAAATAACTTAGCCTGATCTAAGGGTGAATTATTATAAGTAGTAGATTTATTAAAATCGCCCTGGATGAGGCGTACACATTTACCATCTTTCAAATCAATAGCGGGAAATAAGATCATTATGGCTTCCACTCTAAAAAGTTATGAATTATTTTTTTTCCATTTCTATGGCTTTTTTCAGGATGGAATTGTGTACCACATATATTTTCCTTGCAAACTGCCGCCGTAATTTGATCAGGGTATTTAGTCGTAGCTATAGAATGTTCATTTTTTTGATTCTGAAAATAAAAACTGTGAACAAAATAAAAATCTGACCCTTGCTCACAATTATCAAATAACTTGTGGTCTGAAAACGTAATCTCATTCCATCCCATGTGAGGGATCTTATATTCTTTAGGAGATGTAATTCTTCTTACTTCACCTGGTATCCAACCAAAGCCTGAGTGTGTACCAAACTCATATGATAAATCAGCCAGCAACTGCATACCCACACATATCCCCATAAAAGGGACTTTGTTTTTTATAACCGAAGCTTCAAGTGATGCATGCAAACCTTCTATGTTTAAAATTGCATTTTTACAATCACCAAAAGCACCTACTCCAGGCAACACAATCTTATCGGCTGACTGAATCTCTTTAGGATCATTGGTCACAATAATATTGTAAGGATTGCTTAAATCTAAGCTTACGCTTTCAAAAGCTTTATGAACAGAATGTAAATTTCCTGAACCGAAATTTATTATAGCTAGATTCATTTACTGAATTCTTTAATGGTATCTAAAACTTCCTCGACATGATTATTAACTTTTACTTTTCGCCATATTTTTAGGATCTTGCCATTTTTGCCCACAAGAAAAGTTGATCTTTCAATTCCCTTATAGGTTCGTCCATACATACTTTTATTAACCCAAACTCCAAATTTTTCGCAAATTTTTTCACTCTCATCAGATAGAAGATTAAATTTTAATTTATATTTTTCAGCGAATTTACTTTGACGTTGAACAGAGTCTTTTGAAATTCCAAAAACCGTGGTCTCAAACTTGTTGAATTTTTTTAAATTACTTTGAAATTCACAAGATTCCTTTGTGCAGCCTGGAGTATCGGCTTTTGGATAAAAATAAATAAGGGTCATATCTTTAGCTGGTAATTTAACTGCATCACCCTTTTGGTTATTAAGCTTAAAGGATGGAAGTTTTTGACCTTCTTTAAGCATAATTATAGTTGACCTTTTGTAGAAGGTACTATGTTGCCCTCACGTTCATTTACTTGAACTGCTAATCTTAAGCTTCGTGCGAGGGCTTTAAAGCATGACTCAATGATGTGGTGATTATTTTCTCCATAAATATTCTCAACATGTAGGGTCGTTCCACTTGCCTGCGCAAATGCCTGAAACCATTCTTTAAAAAGCTCTGTATCAAAATCACCTTGTGAAGAAGTAATTTTAGGAGCACTAAATTTTACATTCCATATTAAGTAAGGACGATTTGAAAGATCAAGAGCAACTCTTGAAAGTGTTTCATCCATTGGTATGTAAGAGTGAGCGTAACGATTAATGCCTTGTCTATTACCTAACGCTTTTGACAAGCATTCCCCTATTGCAATACCAGTGTCTTCTGTTGTGTGGTGGTAATCAATATGTGTATCACCTGAAGCCTTAATGTTCATATCGATTAACGAATGCTTTGAAAATTGTTCCAACATGTGGTCAAGGAAACCTATTCCAGTTTTCACATTATACAAACCTGTGCCATCAATATTGATTTCAACATTGATGGAAGTTTCTTTTGTCTCTCTTTTATAATTTGCAGTTCTCATATCAAAATCCACTCGGTTTTTATCAATAAATTACTGATTTATCTATAAAAAATATAATTTTTGAGCAATAAATAGCCTTGAAGTTATCGAATAAATAGCCACATATGATGAATAATGGAAAATCAACAAAGTACATCATGGCATGGGACTACAATCATAAGTGTTCGAAAGGGCAATCAAGTTGTCGTTGCTGGAGATGGGCAGGTAAGTTTAGGCAATACTGTAATTAAAGGTACAGCCCAAAAAGTAAGGAAAATTGGAGACGGAAGTGTCATTGCTGGCTTCGCAGGAGCAACCGCCGACGCATTTACCTTATTTGAAAGACTAGAAGCAAAACTAGAGAAGCACCCAAAACAATTAACAAGAGCGTGTGTTGAGCTTGCTAAAGATTGGAGAACTGACAAATATCTTAGAAGGTTGGAAGCACTACTGACTGTTGCTGACTCATCTACCTCATTACTTATTACTGGAATGGGTGACGTATTAGACCCTGAGGGATCTATTATTGGCATTGGAAGTGGCGGCAACTATGCATTGTCTGCAGCAAAAGCGCTTATCGATAGTGATTTAACCGCTGAGGAAATTGCTTTGAAGTCACTTAAGATTGCAGGAGAAATTTGTGTTTTTACTAATAATAATATTACCATAGAAAAAATAGAATATTAATCATGCAAGCATTTTCACCTCGAGAAATAGTCTCCGAACTGGATAGATATATTATTGGGCAAGATGATGCCAAGAAGTCAGTTGCTATTGCACTAAGGAACAGATGGAGACGACAACAACTTCCCGAAGATATGAGAGAAGAAGTTCTTCCAAAAAATATTTTAATGATTGGGCCGACTGGCATTGGTAAAACAGAAATCTCAAGGAGGCTTTCAAAACTAGCTCAAGCCCCTTTTATGAAAGTTGAAGCAACAAAGTTCACCGAAGTTGGTTACGTTGGAAGAGATGTTGAGTCTATTGTTCGTGATTTAATTGAAATTGCCATTACTATGGTGCGTGAGATTAAAAGAAAAGAAGTTAAAGCTAAAGCACAACTAGCAGCTGAGGAACGAGTGCTGGACTCATTAGTTGGTCCTGGCGCCGGACCTACTACGCGCGAAAGTTTTAGAAAAAAATTAAGGAACGGAGAGCTTGAAGAAAAAGAAATCGAAGTATCAGTTCAAGATACTGGATCTTTTCCTACAATTGATTTGCAAGGAGGACAAGGAGCTGGTGTTGGCATGATTAATCTCAATGATATGCTAGGTAAAGCAATGGGTCCAAAGACAAAAAAGAAGAAAATGACTGTAGAAGACTCATACGAAACACTTGTAAATGAAGAGTCTGATAAACTTATTGACACAGACCAAATCGTAAATGAGGCAAAAAAAGCAGTCGAAGATAATGGTATCGTTTTCATTGACGAAATAGATAAAGTCTGCGCACGCAGTGAGAGAGTAGGTGGCGATGTATCTCGAGAGGGTGTTCAGAGAGATCTTCTTCCACTAATTGAAGGCACAACCGTGAATACAAAGCATGGCACTATAAAAACAGATCATATACTGTTTATCGCTTCAGGCGCTTTTCAACTATCAAAACCATCCGATTTACTGCCCGAACTGCAAGGAAGGCTACCGATAAGAGTAAGCTTAAAAGCATTAACGCAAGAGGACTTTAAACGTATACTCACTGAACCGAAGTATAGTTTGATTAAACAATATGAAGCCTTATTGGGAACTGAGAATGTCAAAATCAACTTCAGTAAGGATGGAATTGACGCCATTGCAACTCTTGCTGTTGATATAAATTCAACAATTGAAAATATTGGGGCACGAAGACTTCATACAATTCTTGAAAGGGTTTTAGAAGATATTAGTTTTTCTGCAGCTGACAAAGGTGGAGAAAATATCACAATAGATGCAGAGTATGTGAAAAGTAATGTTAGCGAACTAACTAGAGACACTGATTTATCTAAATTCATTCTTTAAACAATGTCTTTAAAAGAAAAAACAACATATATCAGTAAATTGAAAGTACGATATTCAGAAGTTGATAGACAGAATATTGTTTATAACTCTCACTACCTAACTTATTATGACATTTCCTTAAGTGAGATGCTTGATAGTTTATTTGATCAAGAAGAATATATTAAAGAAACCAATAATGAATTTCATACAGTCGCGGCTCAATTAAATTTTAAAAATCCAGCAAGATTAAATGATGAAGTTAATATTTTTACTGCAATTAAGAAAATTGGAAATTCAAGTATTACGTTTACGCAAGAAATATATAGAGATGGATCTGATGAATTGATTAATGAAGCCGAAATTATATGGGTAAACACCAATCAAGATGAAATGAAGCCAACATCTATTCCAGAAGATTTAAAAAATAAGTTTAGTAAATATTTATTAGATTAGTCAGTAGTTGCTGCTAGTAGCCAATTAGAACCTTTTGATTTTTGATTTTTTTCAAAAGTCCAAACATCAGTGATTTTTTGAACTTGATTCAAACTTCCTGAAATAACTTCATCTTTACTGTTCTTTATACACGTAATCATTTCAGAGATGAATCTCACACTAACTTCCATAGGATTCTTCTTTAAGTCTTTATGAACAATTTCGGACTTTTCAATTCCAATGAAATTAAATTCTACTGATTCATTTTTGTTATTACGATCATCGATGACAGAAGAAAAGCTATCCATGACATCACTTGATAAAAGAGGCTTTAAGGCTTCCTTGTTGCCGTTTTCAAAATTAGTAACAATAGTCTCATAAGCATTTGATGCACCTTTAAGAAAATCATCCTTGTCAAACCAGCCATCTTCTCTGCTTGGCACATCATCTTTAGGCTTGATTTCTATAACCTTCTCAGTTTGAGCTTGTTGAGGAGTTTCGTAATTGAAGGAAGATTTATCAGTTTTCTCATGACCTGTTCGTCTTCCAAGGACACTTCTTAAACGTAATAAAACTATGCCAGCTATAATGGCTAGTATTAAAATATCTAGGTATTGAAATGCTTCACTCATATGTACTAATATTATAAGATCCTTATTTAGGTATTTAAACTAAAGTTTCAACATTTATAGCTATTTTGTTCATATTATTACTCATTATATTTGTCTTAATTCCTGTCATTGAGATTAGTCTTTTCATTGAAATCGGCAGTTTTGTTGGCTCATTTAATACAATCTTACTAATTTTTACAACAGCATTGATCGGAGTTTATTTTGTGAGGCAACAGGGCATCAGTACCTATTATAAGTTATATAACCAACTCCAAAATCAAGAAGCGCCAATTCAAAC